>NZ_JBTHJE010000016.1:0-1176 GCF_054353345.1 Pseudoroseicyclus sp. H15 | reverse complement strand
ACATGTCCAAGGCCAAGTTTGAACGCAACAAGCCGCACGTGAACATCGGCACGATCGGTCACGTCGATCACGGCAAGACGACGCTGACGGCGGCGATCACGAAGTACTTCGGTGACTTCCAGGCCTATGATCAGATCGACGCGGCCCCGGAAGAAAAAGCCCGTGGCATCACGATCTCGACGGCCCACGTCGAGTACGAGACCGATGCGCGCCACTACGCTCACGTCGACTGCCCCGGCCACGCCGACTACGTGAAGAACATGATCACCGGTGCCGCCCAGATGGACGGCGCGATCCTGGTCGTGAACGCCGCCGACGGCCCGATGCCGCAGACGCGCGAGCACATCCTGCTCGGCCGCCAGGTCGGCATCCCGAAGATGGTCGTCTTCCTCAACAAGGTCGACCAGGTCGATGACGCCGAGCTGCTCGAGCTCGTCGAGATGGAAGTGCGCGAGCTGCTCTCCGACTACGACTACCCGGGCGACGATATCCCGATCATCGCGGGCTCGGCTCTGGCCGCCCTCGAAGGCCGTGACCCGGAAATCGGCGAAGAGAAGATCAAAGAGCTGATGGCCGCCGTGGATGAGTACATCCCGACGCCGGAGCGCGCTGTCGATCAGCCCTTCCTGATGCCCATCGAAGACGTGTTCTCGATCTCCGGCCGCGGCACCGTCGTGACCGGCCGCGTCGAGCGCGGTGTGGTCAACGTTGGCGACGAACTCGAGATCGTCGGCATCAAGGACACCAAGAAGACGACCTGCACGGGCGTCGAGATGTTCCGCAAGCTGCTCGACCGCGGTGAAGCCGGTGACAACATCGGTGCGCTGCTGCGCGGCATCGACCGTGAAGGTGTCGAGCGGGGCCAGGTGCTCTGCAAGCCCGGCTCGGTGAAGCCGCACACGAAGTTCGAAGCCGAGGTCTACATCCTGACCAAGGAAGAGGGTGGCCGTCACACGCCGTTCTTCGCGAACTACCGCCCGCAGTTCTACTTCCGCACGACGGACGTGACCGGCACGGTCGAGCTGCCCTCCGGCACCGAGATGGTGATGCCCGGCGACAACCTGAAGCTGTCGGCCGAGCTGATCTACCCGATCGCCATGGAAGAGGGCCTGCGCTTCGCCATCCGTGAAGGCGGCCGCACCGTCGGCTCCGGCGTGGTCTCGAAGATCCTCGCCT
>NZ_JBTHJE010000015.1:0-1260 GCF_054353345.1 Pseudoroseicyclus sp. H15 | reverse complement strand
ATCATCTCCGGCGCCGGCGGTGCCTATGTGCGGGCCGTCTTCGCGCCGCAGGCAGAATGGCGGCGCCGGTTGGTCGAGGGCTCGGCCGGCGCCGTCTCCGCCATCTTCCTCGGCGGCGTCGTTGGCCATGTCATCGACGTGATGAGCGGTGCTGGCGTCTATGCCTATCTCGCGGGCGGCTTCCTGATGGGGGAGGGCGGCATCGCTGCGGTGCGCGCGGTGCGGTCCCGCTTCTTGCCGAAACAGGAGGCCGACGATGCCTGAGCTGGTCCTCACCCTGCATAACCTCACCTCGATCTCGGCCGTGCTGCTCTGCTGGTGGGTGGCGCACCAATATGCGCATTCGACCCCGCCCGGGCGCTACATCGCTGCCATGCTGGGGCTCACCGGCTTCAGCGTGCTCGTGACCATGTTCGCGCGGAATATCGAGACGGCGCCGGAGCTGCTGATCATCGTCTCGAAGGCGGCATTGGCGTGCTTCCTCGTTGGCCTCGCCATCCGCAATCACCGGACCGGTCGGGACAACCCCGATCTGCCTGCACCGAACGACAGCCCGAGCTGGCGCCACGCCGCGCGGAATGCCGAGACAAGGGCCGAAGTGCTGGCGCGGGCCGTCGTGCGCGGCAATGGCCCGCGGGCCAACGCTTTGGCGAAAGAAATACTGCGGACCCACCGCAGATAGCGGCGCTCGGCGATTACCTCACTCGGCGCAGGATCAGTCCGGAGCCGACGATCTCAAAGCCATCCAGGTCCGGCCGGGAAAGGACTGTTTGCCCGTCGCGCAGCTGCGAAAGCACCTGAACCTGGACGCTGATTACTTTCCCAGTCGTCTCCTCGGTCCGCTGTTCTCTACTGCTGTAGATGTAAACGGTGTGCCGATTGCCCTTGTCGTCCTCGCACTCGACCCGATTAATCTCGAACGCCATGCCCGTGCGCACCCTGCTAAAAAGTCTGCATCGCGCGCCCTAGGCCGCAGTGCCAGACCCCACAATTGCCGCGAAGACTGAAGTCTCCGGCTACGCCATCTTCTCAGACGAACTCTTGACCCCGCAATAGGTTTGCCCCGCTCCGGCGGGGTTTCCTGCATTGGAGACAGCCCATGCTGAAACGTATCGACGCGCCCGCCATCGCCTACCTTTTCGGCCTCGCGGTGAACGACAATCTGCGCTCGACGGCGCTCGGGCTCGAGAGGGGCGGGATGGCCGCTGGTCTCGATCGCCCGCACCGGTTGGTGCAGTACCTTGCCCAGCTCGCGCACGA
>NZ_JBTHJE010000014.1:0-1893 GCF_054353345.1 Pseudoroseicyclus sp. H15 | reverse complement strand
GTCGAGAGCATCCCTATGCCGCCTCCGGCCACGACCGACGCCACCAGCGCCTCGCTCGCATCGACCGTGATGCCAGCGGACAGCATCAGCTCGCTCTCGCGATCTCCGATCCGGAATGGCCAGCGGTAGGTCTTGCCCGTGCTCTGATAGCGCAGGCCGACAGTCTCATGATCCTTCAGGTCGTCGGGATGGGCCGGTGTCCCGCGGTCTGCCAGGTAGTCGGGCGCGGCGAAACAGGAGAGCCGGTAGGGCGGCAGCCGGCGCGACAGCAGCCGCGAATCCTCCAGGTCGCCGATCCGCACGGCTATATCGATCCCGTGCTCGACAAGATCGACGATGCGGTCGCTCAGCTGAAGGTCCACCGTGACGTTCGGATGACGGCGACGAAACTCGGGCAACGCGGGCGCGATCAGATGAACGCCGATCGGCAGCGGCACGCTGATCCGGAGCGGACCGGCCGGTTCCGATCGGGCCATCAGCGCGGCCTGCTCGATCGCCTCGGCATCCCGCAGGAGCCGAAGCGCACGCTCGTGCAAGTCACGGCCCTCTGGCGTCAGCGTCAGGGAGCGGGTGGTCCGCGTGAACAGCGACAGGCCGAGACGCTGCTCAAGCCGCTGCACGCTCTTGCTGACCGCGGACGGAGAGATGGAAAGCGACCGCGCCGCGGCGCTGTAGCTGCCCATCGATCCCGCCCTCGCGAACGCGATCAACCCGGTGAGCCGTTCGAGACCGACTTGTTCCTTCATGGCATTACTAAAGCGCCTTCGAGGTGGATTATCAACGCCTCATGGGAGGTTACATGGAGCGCTTGAAGGCTGGTCATCGACTTGGCTGGCGAAGGTAAGGAACAGCGAATGTCGACGATGATGAAAGCGGTCCGGCAGCATGAGTTCGGCGGCCCCGACGTGCTGCGATACGAGGACGCACCTCGCCCCGAGGTGAAGGCCGGCGAGGTTCTGGTCCGCGTCCACGCGGTCGGGCTGAACCCGCCCGACTGGTACATGCGCGATGGAATGAAGATGCTGCCGCCCGAGTACCGGCCGCAGCTGCCCTTGCCGCTCATCCTGGGCACGGACATCTCTGGCGTCGTCGATGAGGTCGCGCCGGACGTTCAAGGGTTCACGGTGGGAGACGAGGTCTACTCGATGGTCCGCTTTCCGGACGGACTGGCCGACGCCTACGCCGAGTATGTCAGCGTGCCGGCATCCGACCTTGCCCGCAAGCCGGCCGGCATTGACCACGTCCATGCCGCTGCAGCCCCGATGTCGCTGCTCACGGCGTGGCAGTTCCTGATCGCGCAGGGGCACGATGTCCCCAACGCGCTTCAGCCGACACAGCATGAGCCTGTTCCACTGGCGGGCCGCCACGTTCTGGTGAACGGCGCCGCAGGTGGCGTCGGGCATTTCGCCGTTCAGCTTGCGAAGTGGAAGGGCGCTCATGTGACGGCCGTGGCATCGGGCGGACACGAGGCTTTCCTGCGCGATCTCGGTGCCGATGCCTTCATCGACTACACCAAGGTCACGCCCGAGGATGTGGCGCATGACGTCGATCTCGTTGTCGATGCCGTGGGCGGTCCGACAACCGGACGCTTCCTGCGCACGATCAAGCGGGGCGGCGCGCTGTTCCCCGTCTTCGGCCTGGGTGCCTCTGGCGGAGACGAGGCCGAACAGCGTGGTGTCACGGTCTCCACCACCCAGGTTCGCGCCAGCGGCGCCCAGCTGAATGAGATTGGGCCCATGCTCAGCGACGGCACGATCCGTGTGGCGATCGATAGCACCTATTCACTCGCTGACGCGCGCAAGGCTCATGAGCGCGCCGCCGCAGGTCACATCCAGGGCAAGATCGTGTTGGCGGTGAATAGGTGGATGTAGATCAGGTCCGATTGGGATCGGC
>NZ_JBTHJE010000013.1:0-6220 GCF_054353345.1 Pseudoroseicyclus sp. H15 | reverse complement strand
TAAACGCATCTTACAGCAAGTTGTCGTTGTTCCAACGCTATCCGTGGCTGCCGTGAGCTGACCGGCGACTGAGCGAACCTTCATGCAGTGCGCAGCATTGGTCAAGTTGGGCTCGGAGCTGACATTCGCGGCGCAGTGCTCGAATGTCTGCTCTGGGCCGGTCGCGACGGGCGCGCCCATGCTGCAACGGCGAACGCACCCGAAATCAACGTGGTCGATCTGGGCTCGAAGCGGTCATGCAGCGGCCCAGCAGGCCCGTCGTCTGTCATCCGTTGCGATAGCGTCGCGCTTGGCCCATTCCTGAAGTCGGTCTTTTGGGCCGATGGGTGCTGCCGGTCCATCTAGACATTCGGGCCGCCAAACCGACGAGGGTCCCAAAGCTCGGCGCAAGATCTTGCCAAATGCACCTATCGCCTGGTCGACTTGGGTGTGCTCAACCTGCGGGTTGTGGTTCGCCTGGTGCCAATGATAATTCGATGCGTCCACCTGTTCTCTCTATCTATCGAGGCTCCGAACCATGCCTGTTCGCTATATCCACGACATCCTCGACAAAGAGCGGGCGTCCCTGCTCCGGGCCTGGGGCTCCTCCCAGGCAGAAGAAGGCCTGATCCGCAGGGATCTCTTTTCCGAACGCGAAGCCCGGACGCAGATCGAAATGCTTTTCGACGCGCTGACCAAGGGGATCAGCGCCAGCCTCGAGGCCGACTATCTCGACCCCGAAGCTGAATGCTGGGATGATCTTCGGGCCTCGCTGGCCGAGGTCACCCGTGAGCGCACGAAGCGCGGAGTTTCGACAGCAGAGATGGCGGCGTTCGTCCTCGCGCTGAAATATCCGCTCTTCGAGCGCCTCAACGCGACTGTCGACGGAGATAACGGCCTCGTGTTGATCGAGGCCATCAACCAGTTCACGCGTCTGATCGACTCGGTTGCCCTCTACACGACCGAGCTGTGCATCACAGAGCGGGACAAGGTCATCAAGCGTCAGCAGGACGAGATGATGGAGCTGGCCTCCCCCGTCGTAGAGCTTTGGGACCGCATCATCGCCGTGCCGCTGGTCGGCACGCTCGATTCCATGCGCGCGCAGGAGGTCATGGAGAACACGCTCTCGGCCATCGTCGATAAGAAGGCGGATATCGTCATTATCGACATCACCGGCGTCTCGACGGTCGACACGCAGGTCGCGCAGCATCTGATCCGCACCGCCGCCGCCGTGCGCCTCATGGGCGCTGAGGCGATCATCAGTGGCATCAGCCCCCGCATCGCACAGACCATGGTTCAGCTCGGCGTCGATACGGGAGAGGTTCGCACGCGCAGCTCGCTGCGCATGGCGCTGGCCGATGCCTTCCGCACGATTGAAACTGACGTCGTCATCCGGACGGCCAAATAGGGGCGACGAAGATGGCACAGGCAGCTGGCCTCTTCATGGTCGACGAGATCATGCTCGTGGCGATCGACGAGGACATTAACGACAGCGATATCGTCGCCTTGCAGGACCGTCTGGCGGAAGAGGTTCATGCCAACGACGCGCAGGGCATCGTGATCGACATATCTGCCCTCGAAATCGTGGACACGTTTGTGGGCCGGATCATCGCGCAGCTCGCCGGCATCGGCATTCTGCTCGACGCACCGACCTACCTTGTCGGCATGCGTCCAGCAGTGGCGATGACGCTGGTCGAGCTTGGAATGACCCTCCCCTCGGTCAAGACGGCGCGCAACCTGCAGCACGCGGTTACCCGACTCCGGGCGGCTCGGTGAGACGCCTGCCCACGCTGCCCGGCACATTGTTCGAGCGGCATGAGATCGAGGCGGAACCCGACATCTTCAGGGCTAGGCAGGCTGTCGGGCGCGCGATGGATGCGCTCGGGGCAAAGGTCATTCGCAAGACCCGCCTCGTAACGGCCGTGAGCGAGATCTTTCGCAACGGCCTGATTTATGGCGGAGGTGCGGTCGCCATCATCCATTGCGACGATGACGACCGCATGGTCTGGGTCGACTGCATCGACCAAGGCCCTGGGATTGCTGATATGGCGCTTGCTATGAGAGACGGCTACACCTCGGGCCGTGGCCTCGGGCGCGGGCTCGGCGGCGCGAAGCGCCTGGCCGATGCGTTCGATATCATCTCCGAACCCGGGATGGGGACGCAAGCAAGGTTAGCCGGGCGCGCCTGACACCGCCTTGTAAAAAGAAAGATCCGCGTCATGCTGGAATGCCTCACCATCGCTGCGCGTGCAGATGTCGCAGCCGCACGCCAGCAGGCGCGCGCCGAGGCCCTTCAGGCCGGCCTCGGACATGACCGCGCCGAGGAGATCGCCATCGTCGCGACGGAGCTGGCGACGAACATCCTGAAATACGCGCACACCGGCTCAATCCTGGCGCAGGCGATGCCCCAGCCGGAGGGCACCTCCCTCGCGCTGATCGCCTTCGATCAAGGCCCGGGCATCGAGAATCTCGACCAGATGCGGAAGGACTGGGTCAGTGGCGGTGCCGGCGCGGGCATCGGAATCGGTGCGATAGAGCGCCTGTCGGACCGGGCCGAGGTTCTGACCGGCCCGTCTGGCACGATCTGGGCCTGCGCTTTCGACAGCCCTGACGTGAGGCGCCCGCAGGAACTCGACATCGCCGGTCTCCGCATCGCCTATCCCACGGAGCAGTCCTGCGGTGACGACTGGGGCACCGTGGCGCAGCGCGGCGGCGCCCGGCTGGTGCTGGCGGACGGCATGGGGCATGGAAAGGCCGCCTCCAAAGCCAGCCAGGCCATGATCGAGCTGGCCCTCGCGCACCCGGGCCAGACGCCGAAGCAACGGCTCTTCGACCTCGTGGAGGATATGACCCGCACCCGCGGTGGCGTGATCTCCATCCTCGATTTCGCGCCGGGGGCGCGGATGGTCTCCTATGGCAATCTCGGCAACATAAGCGGCTTTTATGTGCGCGGCGGAGAGCAGCGGCGCATGGTCTCGCGCGACGGCTTCGTTGGCAGCCCTAACGCCCGCCCGATGGAAGAGCAGCTCGATCTGGAACCTGGCGACATCTTCGTGTTGCACAGCGACGGGCTGCGAACGGTCGCGCCTGAGGTCGTTCTGGGCAACGAGCGACGCAGCGCCTTGATGATCGCGGCGATAATGTTGTCAGATCGTGAGCGGCACCGGCGCGACGACGTATCTGTGGCGGTCGCCCGCTGGATGCCCGAGAGTTGACCGGGACCGGCCGCGAGCGCCCCCCTCGGAGAGGATAATGGCCCACACGATTACCTCGATGTCTCTTACAGCTTCCGATGACGTGAAGGTCGTGCAGCAGATCGCCACTGCAGTTGCGGCGGTGATTGGGTTCAAGACGTTTCACGCCACGCGCATCGTTACCTGCACTCTGGAGCTTGCGCGCAACGTCATCGAACACGGGGGCGGGGGCTTTGCGCGGCTCAGCCTGCACGAGCCCCGCGGCGGTACGGTCATGCTTCGGTTGGCCTTCGCAGATCAGGGACCGGGCATCGCGGATCTCGACGGGGCCCTGTCGGGCCGCGGCGCGGGAAGGCGCAGCGAAGGCATGGGGCTCGGGCTTGCCGGAGTGAAGCGCATGGCCGACCAGTTCCATGTGGATACGGCCACGACCGGCACGCGCATCCACGCTGATTTCGAAGCGCCGATCGAGACCACCGATCTGTCACGCGTCGCCGCGGAAGCGGGCAATCGATGCGACGAAATCCTGATGCGCGAGAGCAATGCCGACCGGCGCATCCGACAGCTCGAGACGGATCTGAGCGCGCGGGAGTTAACCATCGGCGAGGTTCATCACCGAACGGGCAACAACCTAACCCTGATCGGTTCGCTGATCCGTTTGGAGCAGCGGCGCGCGCAGAGCCAGGAAACGCGCGACGTGCTCGCCTCGCTCGGTATCCGGGTGGAAACCATGGCGCGCACCCACAAGCTCCTGCAATTGGGTGGAGGAGAGGCGGTCGCGCCTCGCGCCTACCTTCAGCAGATTGCCGCGTTGGCGGAGACTTTCAACCGCGCGGATCTTCGGGCGGTCGTCGAGGTGGAGAGCGATGACACACCGATCCCCGCAGGGCTTGCTGTGGATCTGGGGTTGGTCACGGGCGAGCTCGTCACCAATGCCTTCAAGCACGCATTCCGCGGCCGGAGCGAAGGGTGCATAACTCTGAGCCTGATGACGGAGGGGGATTCGATCATCTATCGCTTCAGCGATGACGGGATCGGTCTGCGCGAGGGTGAGAAACCGGAACGCTCGGGGTCGCTCGGTTGGCGGATGATCCGCAGCACTGTGTCGAGCAACCTCGGCCACATGACGGTCAGCGGCGTCGGTGGACTCAGCGTCGAGATAGCCTTCCCGCGCTCTCGCTGATCCCGCAGGTTAGTCTGACGACTGGCGCAACCACCGACCGGATTCCAATCGCAATCGGAAAAAGGTCAACCTGACACCACGTCGGGTATGCACCGAAGAAAGCTCAACCTTCGGGCGCACCCCGTCTCATCAACGCACCGAGGAGGGCCAAGCGCCGCCGAAAAAGGGCCCGCGCTTGGGATGAAGCACGAGCCCTCTACATGTTGTGCCGATCGGTGCGCGTCAGCCCGTCACGGCGCCGGCAAGCGCGCGGCTTTCTCCGCCTGCGCGCGGGCATAGAGCGCGTCGTCTGTCACCTTCAGCGTCGCCAGAGCCTCAGGGATCGTGCGCTTCAGGTAGGTGATCACCGAACTTTCACCGCAGTCTACTTTTTCAGCATAGGCGAGCGCCCGCGGCATTGCCTCGGCGAGGATCTCGCGCGCCCCGACAAGCTCTCCGGCGGAGAACCAGCGGGAGAGCCAGCGCCCCAACCACGCAGTCACGGCGGTCAACACCATGACGAAGAGTGTGACGAGCGCGGACTTCACCTCGTCCGAGCCGAGGATGTCGAGAAGGTAGTTCATGGCCGTGTTCCTTTCAGAAGTTGAGGTCGAGCAGATCCACGGTCTGCCCGGCGAGGATGTGGGTGAGATGGGAGAAGACGTATGCGGCCTGCTTCGACAGAAAACGCGCACCGAAAGTTGGGAGGGTGCGATTAGACCGGCGATGTTCCGAAATAGGAAGCTCTTGGAATCTCTGACGATTCTCAAAGTTCACACAGAAAGGTGATTAAAATTATTCCTAGCCATTGCTTCGAATTCCTAATTGAATATTTTCGCAATCCGGCAGCACTGCCAGTTTTCTTATCCCGTAGATTTTTTTGCTCAATGATTAGTCACTTCGCCATGAGCGAAGCCAAGAATCCTATGGGGGGGGGGGGAATGAAGTATTGTCTTTTAGGCCATTCAAATGTCGCGAGTGCGGTCACCGAATGAGACTCGGCGGCCGATCCTGCGGCTATTGCAGTGAAGACAAGCCGTCTTGGCAATTGCCTCAGATCTGGGTGTTCAGCTTTGCCACCATTTTTGTGATCTCGGTGGGAATGTTCATGTAGGTGATCGCGAAAAGGCCGCGTTTATAAGGCCAGTGCTTCGTCGGCCCTCTTCCGGATGTCAGCGAGCGCGTTACGGACATGCTCATAGTCTTGATCCAGTACCACAGTCGGCGCCTCACCAAAGGCGACCGACGGCTGGGAGAGCAGCTCCCCATGAAGCGCCCTGCGCGTCTGCGGGCCGGGATCGCCATCGACCTTGATGCCCGCCGCCCCCTGAAACGCCCGCACGCTGCCGTGGCCCAGGAAGGCGAGCCCGGCCTGCACGTAGAGATCGAGCCGATCTGCGAGGCCGTTGGTGCCGCCATTGATCCGCCGGGAGATCATCTCGGTGTTGCCGGCATCGGCGAAGCGGTTGAGGCTCTCACCGGAGCCCTCGTCCCAGAACCAGATCGGCCCGAGTCCTTCCCAGGGATCGGTGTTCACCAGGTCGGGGTTTGCGACGAAATCGACATCGGCACCATGCACCTCGCGCACCCAGGCTGTGTAGCGCGCATAGTTGGTGCGGCCCGTGATCTGCATGCCCGTCCGCCCACGGAAGAGGAAGCCGTCACCATCGACCGCTGCCGTGTTGCCGAGATCGGTGCGGGTCTCATAGCGCGTCTGCGCCGCCGTCGGCCCCCAGACCTCGCGGTCATAGCGCCAGCGGCCGCTCTCGTGCGCGAGCTGGGCAAGGTACTGCACCAACCGGTGCGGGCGATCGAGACCAGCGGCCATCCCGCCCCTCTCGAGCCCGAGCGCCGTCGAGCGCAGATTGTCGTTCACCGCGAGGCC
>NZ_JBTHJE010000012.1:0-7605 GCF_054353345.1 Pseudoroseicyclus sp. H15 | reverse complement strand
GGCCTCGCGGTGAACGACAATCTGCGCTCGACGGCGCTCGGGCTCGAGAGGGGCGGGATGGCCGCTGGTCTCGATCGCCCGCACCGGTTGGTGCAGTACCTTGCCCAGCTCGCGCACGAAAGCGGCCGCTGGCGCTATGATCGCGAGGTTTGGGGGCCGACGGCGGCCCAGGAGCGTTACGAGACCCGCACGGATCTGGGCAACACGGCGGCAGTCGACGGCGACGGCTACCGCTATCGCGGTCGCACCGGCATGCAGATCACGGGCCGCAGCAACTACGCGCGCTTCACTGCCTGGGTGCGCGAGGTGCATGGGGCCGATGTCGACTTCGTCGCGCAGCCGGACCTCGTGAACACCGATCCTTGGGAAGGTCTCGGGCCGATCTGGTTCTGGGATGCGGGCAGCGGCGAGAGCCTCAACCGCTTCGCCGATGCCGGCAACACCGAGATGATCTCGCGCCGCATCAACGGCGGCACCAAAGGCCTCGCAGATCGGCTCGACCTCAATGTGCAGGCGGGGCTTGCCTTCCTCGGCCACGGCAGCGTGCGGGCGTTTCAGGGGGCGGCGGGCATCAAGGTCGATGGCGATCCCGGCCCGCAGACGCGCGGGGCGCTTCATGGGGAGCTGCTCGCCCAGCCGTCGGTCGCCTTTGGTGAGGCGCCGACTGTGGTACTGGATCAAGACTATGGGCATGTCCGTAACGCGCTCGCTGACATTCGGAAGAGGGCCGACGAGGCACTGGCCTTATAATCACGACCTTTTCGCGATCACCTACATGAACATTCCCACCGAGATCACAAAAATGGACGCAAAGCTGATCACCCAGATCTGAGGCAATTGCCAGGACGGCTTGTCTTCACTGCAATAGCCGCAGGATCGTCCGGCGAGCCTCATTCGCTGGCCGCACTCGCGGCATGTGAATAGCCTGAAAGCCAATATCTCATTCTCCCGATAGAACTTTTGTCCCCGCTCATGGCGAAGTGGCTAGTCATTCGGAAAAAAATCTACGGGATAAGAGAACTGGCATGGCTGCCGGGTTGCAAAAATATTCAATTGGCCATTCGAAGCAATGGCTAAGAATAATTTTAATCACCTTTCTGTGTGAGCTTTGGGAATTGTCATAGATTCCAAGAGCTTCCTATTTCGGAACATTGCCGATCTAACCACACCCTCCCAACTTTCGGTGCGCGTCTCCCGTCGAAGCAGGCCAACTAGGTCTCCTCCGATCCCCCCACATCCTCGCTGGGCAGACTGTGGATCTGCTCGACATCAACCTCTGAAGGGACATGACCATGGAGAACCAGGAGTTCATGGAACCGCGGCAGGCACCGTCCGATGGCTTCCTCTCGAAGCTCGCCCGCTATCGAAAGGCACTCGTGGCGGTGCCCGCCGGCATCATCATGGGTTGGAACCTGCTCAACCCCGACAAACAGATCGACGCGACGGAGGAGGATGTGAAGGCCTTTGTCGACAGCGCCTTCAGCGTCGCCGAGCAGGTCATCGTCCTTTTCACGCCAGTCCTAGTCTACCTAGTGCCCAATAAGCCCTAAGACGGGTAATGATGCTTCTGAAGTGTCCAGAGGCACCTAACTAGGAAAAAGGCAGAAAATACGAGGTAAACCCACCCTCCGAAAGGGGGAAATTAGTTCCTGACTACTATTTCAGAACGGCGTGGGCGACAAAAGTTGGATAGAGCGCCTGATGAAGCGCGCAGCCGGTGAAGGAACCGCGGCGGCGGAATAAAGGCAAAAACAGGAGTCATCGAGCGGCCTCAGGCCGTATTCACCTGACCAGGTCGAAGACCAGCCGAGATCCGCCTCAATTTGCATCGTCGACTCGGGATCGAATGCTACTAGAGCTTCCCTGGGTGCAGCGTCACCTTCCGGCGTCATCTTGCCAAACGTCCCATGAGGCGAATACATCAAAACCGAACCACCAAACTTACCCCCCGAAATCACAGAAAAAATCATTCGGCCCCGAACGAGATTCGATAGATTGAGCTCGTATCTCGTTCCGAAATCGAGTCCGTGCTCAAAGCCGAGTAGATAGCGAAGGCGAACTGCAATGCGAACTCCAGGCGGCAGATGTATCATAAGAACGGTCTTATTGACATCCCCGAAAGCGCCGAACTCCGCTCCCTCACCAGGGTCGTAACGGTAAGCAAGAAACTTGCGGCTTAAAATCCGCCCAAATGATGCCTTCCAGAAAGTCGGGATACAGAGCCGCCCCTCTCTAGATCGCAAAATGCCGTCGCCATGGAAGAGGTATATCGAAGCGGCTGTAGGTCGCAAGAATCCATGACGAACTCCGGTAGAACTTACGCGGGTCGATGTAAGCGCCTCTACAGTAATAAAGGTCGTGCAATCACTGCTCCCAAAGTCTCTAATCGGAAGGCTTTGGTTTCCAACCCGTGGATTAAAGGCCAAACGACAATATAATAGGGCCAATGCTTTGTAGATAAAGAACAGCTGTGAGGCAAGAGCAAGCACGGCGGCGCAGTGCGCAATACGAAAGGCCACTAAGCTAGTTCGTCGCACTACGTCAAACTGCTCAGCCAGTGGACCCTTGATGTAGTCATTCAATACCGCGGCCGAATTCAGAGAGAATGTATCACCTAAAGCCTCTAGCCGAATGACCTCAGCATCATATCTGTTCAGCCCGTCGTTCCTTGCCGCTATGAATGCGCTGTCTACCGGTTCGAGAATGATAGTGCGTGCACACCGCTTTCTATATCTCCCGCCGCGCCATACAATGCTCCAAATACTGCACTTTATCGATTTGTCGTATTGCAGCCCTAACCCCGTGATGCTTCTGGGGATCGCAGGCTCTTCGTCGTCCCACAATGTTGATCGCACATCCTGAGCCGCCACTAAGCCCATGTCCTGATATTCACCGGAAGCTTTAGTAATTCGCCTCTGAAGTTGGGCGGCTAATGCGAACTCTATTCTGTCGATCGCGTTCTCTATATCCTCTTCAGTATTCCTCATGGGGCCGCGGCATACTAATCGAGCATCGCCTCCCAGACTTGCGCAGCCGATCGATTGAGGATCGTCGGACTGCAGTGCGTCAACTTCGATCGCATAGAGCGTTCGGTCGAGCACTGAATAGATAACCCGTGACTCAACCCAGAATAGGCCGCTAACAATGGCGAGAAGCGAGACTGCATGCGGCAAGAAATGCCGAACCACTACTTGTTTTTGATTGCTCGTCATGTTGCGAAAGCTACGGTATGCGTCATCTGTTATCGGGATGACATAAAGCGCGATAAGAACGGTGCCGAATATCGAGATGACGGCGAGGGTCACCGCACCCCACCCGCGAAAAAGTACTTGTAGTACGATGCCTGAGACGCAGAACAGTGCAACGACAATCTCATTCTGTACTGAACCGCGATCACTCATTCTTGCGCTCCAATCCGCGTTTCTATTAGCTCCGCGGCGATTGGTAGTCCGACACACATCACCTGCACCTGCACCCAATCTGCCTCTTCATTCTCAAAAGAATGCAATGCAAGAATGCGCCAAGGGCCGGGTCCGCTCGGCTTAGTAACCATAGCTAGACGCCGGCCTCGATTAGCTCCGTGAGCCCAGTGCAAGGACGATAGAAAGCATACGTCGTTTTCGTCTGTTTCTGGTATTTCCACTCCGGTGGCCCTGGAGATGTTCGTGCGCAGATCGTAGGATCCTGCCACATATTCGCTTTCGACCCATTCTTGATGAGTGGTTACTCGCAGCCTATGTATTTCTTCAGTTATAGCGTTTGCGGACTCTTCAACCATTCTAATTCTGGCATTAAGCCGTTGAATTTCCGCAATTTGCGTCTGCGGTGTAGCGGCTACACTCAATATAGCGGCGAGAGGAAATGGAAGCGTAAGGATGTATGCTGCCGTTCGGCGGAGCTGACGTGCCAGACCCATTCCCGGTATGAAGAGAAGGCTAGAGACCACTGCTGGCACCCAGCTCATATATAACCAGCCGTCTTGAAGGTATAACGTGGCCAGCATGATTATGCCGACTATGGCGAGAACGAAAAGTGCTGTCCACTCGGGGCCGCTGTCTTTTGGCACGGTCTGCGTCATAATTCCGATCCAGAGAAATATGGGTTTGGGGGCGACCTCAGCTTAGGCGTTTATCGAGAGTGGGACTCCCGGCGAATGCGGGTGAGAAACGCCACAAGTTTACTGAAATTTGTCGGCCATTGTTAAAGCGAAAATCTGGTCTGGTATTTTGGTCTTTGAGACGATATTGGCTGCTAGCAATCTCCCAGCCAATTTACGATGCACTAGTAAAGCCGCTTGATCAATTGCTTTCTTTATAATACTGATCTTGGTTCGAAATAGCTGCTCGCTCGTGTCCACTTCCGAGGAGTTGGATCGATTCGCGAGCCGCGTTTGGGCATAGTTTTTGAGCAGATTCAGGTCGGTGCGGGTTGGAAGCGGCTATGGCTAGGCGTATGTCGTGGGAGGTTTTCCAGTTTCACGCTGGAGAACCTCGAACGCCTGATTGGCTGTGCTTTGATCATCATGCTTCCCTCAAAGTGCTTTCCCGACCAGCGAGGCGCTTTTCTGTGGAGGTTCCTGGTTCTTTGCTGGTTGGCTAAGTCTCTAAAACAACGCCGAAGGGACACCCGTACTCGGCGCGTGGTTTTCAAAACTATGGTCGCCTGTGAGTTTCACCTCAATGAAGGTCGAGTAGCAGCTTGTGGTCTACTTCCGAGTGGCGATACTGCAGGAAACTTCCCTGCCAACCCATTGTTTTTTCTGAGCCTCTAGAGGTCTTGCTTGGTGTTCAAGCCTATCTCTGCCGATTCCACACGCTTGGCGCCGGCGGGAGCTGAGTGATGCGCGGCCAGTTCGTGCCGCACTGGCTGCACCGCGCCCGCCGGCCGAAGTCGTGCTCGCTGATGTCGACTGGCAGATCGCGCCTTCGCAGCTCGACCTCATGCCGACAATGCCGCTGCCAGCACTGAACACGGATGTGGATGCAGCCTGGTGCGAAGAGGGACGGGTCGGCCATGGACTGAATATTCGGGCAAGGGTGCGGTAGCCGCGATCGATGACACGGGAGGGGTTTCGCACGTTGTCCTTTTGTTCTCACAATGTCTTGCGAAAATTTTCGGCTAAGAGCCTGTCGCTGAACAGGCTGCGTTACATTTAGGTTCTGGCGCCGCAAGGCGTGGGGGTTCGAGTCCCTTCACCCGCACCATATTTCTTTGCGCTACCGCCTTCGGCTACTCGAGCGCGGGGGGCAGGTTCCAGCGCGCTGCTAGAACCTGCGACCCCCCAGGCGATGTCAGTCGAAGGCGCCGTCGGGCACGCCTTCCATCACGCTGCTCCCATCGGGGCGCACCAGCAGCCACCAGCCGCCGTAGCTCGATTCCGCCTGGCCCTGCGGCGGCTGCATCGGCTCGTCCTGCGCGTAGGAGAAGAGGACGCGGCTCTCGTAGGTCATCACCCGGACATCGCCGTCATCGCGCACGCCGATGAGCTCGTCATCGACGCCCGTGCCGTAGGTGACCTCGTCGCCGACTTCCACCAGTGGCCATTCCTCGCGGCAGGGGTCGAGACAGGATTCGATGGGCGGCAGGTCGTCGCCTCCAATGCCGGTGGTGCGGAAGTAATAGACGGGCAGGCCACCGGGGCCGAGCAGATAGGGGCCGAGTTCGTCGGTCTCGGCGACGAGAATGTCGGGCATTCCCTCGTCCTGCGCCGCGGCGGGGGCGACCGCGCCGATGGCGAGGGTGGCGGCGGCTGCGAACGGGAGCGTCAGGCTGCGGATCATGGTCGTCTCCTTCGGATTGGTCAGGGGGCCAACCGACGCCGGCGGCGGATCGTTCCGGAATATGCCTCGCAGTCTCGCGAGGTCGCCGTACCGCGGACCCCGCTCAACGGCAGTTTGCGCCCATGCGGGCTGGACCTTCGGCGAAGACTAGGGTAGCCGCCTGCGTCAACGCGGGCGGGCTTTGCGCCACCCCTGACGGTCACGCCATGTCCCGCGCAAGAGCGAGGCAGCTGCTTCCAAACGCGGTGCGTGACGATTAGGGTCTGGCGCCGACAGGGGTAGGCTCCTCACGCCCCGCACCAGAGATGAAGGTAGAAGGACGGACCATGCAAGTCACCGAAACGCTCAACGACGGTCTGAAGCGGGGGTACCAGATCACCCTGACGGCCGCCGAGCTCGATGAAAAGGTGCTGGGCAAGCTGAAAGAGGCGCAGCCCGGGATCGAGATGAAGGGCTTCCGCAAGGGCAAGGTGCCGATCGCCCTGCTGAAAAAGCAATATGGCCCCCGCCTCATGGGCGAAGCCATGCAGGAAAGCATCGACGGCGCCCTCAGCGAGCATCTCGAGAAGAGCGGCGACCGCCCGGCCATGCAGCCCGAAATGAAGATGACGAACGAGGCTTGGAAAGAGGGCGACGACGTTGAAGTCGACGTCTCCTACGAGACCCTTCCCGAGGTTCCCGAGGTCGATTTCTCGAAGATCAAGATCGAGCGCCTTGTGGTGGAGGCCGACGAGGCCGCCATGGACGAGACGCTGCAGAACCTGGCCGAATCCTCGCAGAGCTTCGAAGACCGCCGCAAGGGCAGCAAGGCGAAAGACGGCGACCAGGTGGTCATCGATTTCGTCGGCCGCGTCGACGGTGAGGAATTCGAAGGCGGCAAGGCCGAGGATTACCCGCTCGTGCTCGGCTCGAACTCGTTCATCCCCGGCTTCGAGGATCAGCTCGTCGGCGTGAAGGCCGAGGAAGAGAAAGACGTCACCGTCACCTTCCCCGAGCAGTACCAGGCCGAGCATCTGGCCGGCAAAGAGGCCGTGTTCTCGGTCACCGTCAAAGCGGTGAAAGAGCCGAAGCCCGCCGAGATCGACGATGAGCTGGCCAAGAAATACGGCGCCGACGACCTCGACGGCCTGAAGGCGCAGGTCAAGGAGCGGCTGGAGAGCGAATATGCCGGCGCCGGCCGCGCTGTCGCCAAGCGCGCGCTGCTCGACGAGCTCGACAAGGCCGTGGAATTCGAGCTGCCGCCGAGCCTGGTGGATGCCGAAGCCAGCCAGATCGCCCACCAGCTCTGGCACGAGGAAAACCCCGACCATCAGGGGCATAATCACGATGCCATCGAGGCGACCGACGAGCACAAGAAGCTCGCCGTGCGCCGCGTGAAGCTGGGCCTGCTGCTCGCCGAGATCGGTCAGAAGGCCGACGTCAAGGTCACCGACAGCGAGCTGACCCAGGCCATCCTCAACCAGGCGCGGCAATATCCGGGCCAGGAGCGGCAGTTCTTCGACTACGTTCAGCAGAACGCCAATGCGCGCCAGCAGATCCAGGCGCCGATCTTCGAGGACAAGGTCATCGACCACATCTTCTCCGAGGCCGATGTGACCGAGAAGAGCGTCAGCAAGGACGACCTGCAGAAGGCCGTCGAGAAGCTCGACGACGACATCTGAGGATCGAGAGCCTGACGAGATTGCGGGCCGGGAGGGGTGACCTTCCCGGCCCGTTTTTGTTTTGGGGGCGGTTTGCTCGCCGGCCCTGATGGGCCGTCTCGCGGGGGGGGGGGGCGCATGGCTGGCTGGCCGGGGAGGGGGGCTGTCTTCCCCCCGCCGCCTTT
>NZ_JBTHJE010000011.1:0-12289 GCF_054353345.1 Pseudoroseicyclus sp. H15 | reverse complement strand
CGCATCAATTCGAGCGTGGCCGAGCTTCAGTCCGCGGTCGATCAGGCCAACGTCAAGCTGGCCGCGATGGCGATGGGCGGCGGCGGCGCGGCCGAGGTGAAGGACAAGGACTACACCACCGCCTTCCGTGCCCACTTCCGGCGCGGCGACGTGCAGGCGGCGCTGAACAAGGGTGCCGATGACGAGGGTGGGTATCTCGCGCCGATCGAGTGGGACCGGACGATCACCGACAAGCTCGTCGAGGTCAGCCAGATGCGGCAGATCGCGACGGTGCAGAACATCTCCACCGCCGGGTTCAAGAAGCTCTACAACCTGCGCGGCACCGCCTCGGGCTGGGTCGGCGAGACCGCCGCCCGCCCGCAGACCGCGACCGGCGAGTTCGGGCAGATGACGATCACCCCCGGCGAGCTCTACGCCAACCCGGCGGCGACCCAGCAGATGCTCGACGATGCGGCGGTCAACCTGGAGGAATGGCTCGCCAATGAGGTCGAGACCGAGTTCGCGCTGCAGGAGGGCCTGGCCTTCATCGCCGGCGACGGCGCCAACAAGCCGCGCGGCTTCCTGACCTTCGCCACCGGCGGCGCGGCTGCGGCGGTCAACCCGCTGGGGCCGATCCCGGTCAAGACGGCGGCGGCCCCGGCGGCGGTGACGGAAGACGAGCTGATCGACGTGATCTACAGCCTGCCGGGTATGTACACCGCCGAGGCGCGCTTCACGATGAACCGCACCACGATGGGCGCCATTCGCAAGTTGCGCGATGCGGACGGCCGGCAGCTCTGGCAGCCCTCCACCGCGGCGGGCCAGCCCTCGACGCTGCTCAACTACCCCGTCACCGAGCTGCCGGGCATGCCCGACATCGCCGCCGGCGCCCTGCCCATCGCCTTCGGCGACTTCCGCCGGGGTTACCTGATCGTCGATCGCACCGGGGTGCGGGTGCTCCGCGATCCCTACACCAACAAGCCCTACGTGATGTTCTACACCACGAAGCGCGTCGGCGGTGCCGTCAACGATCCCCAGGCGCTGCGCGTCCTGCGGATGGCGGCGGCGTAAGGCCAAGTTCCCAAGCTCTGAACCTTCAGCCCGGCCCGCGAACCCCCGCGGGCTGGGTCTCTCACCCTGCCAGATGGAGATCCTCATGGCGAAGAAACCTACCAAGGCCGAGACGGCCAAGACGACCGCGGCCAAGCCCGACGCCCCCGCCGATCCCAAGCCTGCCGAGAAGATCGACGGGGCCTCTGGCGCGATTCTCGAAGAGGAGATTGCGAAGCCCGTCGATCTGGCCCACCCCGCGATCGACAGCAATCCGCGGGCCGGGACCGTCGCGGCGCAGAACGCCTGCGATATGAACGACCCGGCCAATCGCAAGCCCGGCGATGAGGGCTATGTCGGCCAGGGCCTCGACGCCTCGGTCTACGGCAAGGCCAAGGACTGACCCCGGTGCGCGCGCCCGTCCTCCTCACGCCGCCCGCCGGTCCGCCTGTCTCTCTTGCCGAGGCGAAGGCGCATCTGCGCGTGGATGGGCCCGATGAGGACGGGCTGATCGAGAGCTATATCGAAGCGGCCACGGCCCATCTCGACGGCTGGACCGGGATCCTCGGCCAGGCCCTGATGCCCCAGACCTGGCGGCAGGATTTCGAGGGATGGTCAGCCCGGATGGGCCTGCCGCTCTTCCCGGTGCTCGGGATCGACGGCGTGAGGTATCGGGACGGCGCCGGCGCTGAACAGACGCTGGCGCCCGAGGCCTATGAACTCCGCACCGATACCGCCGGCACCTATCTCGGCCTGTTGGCGAGTGGACCGACCGCACGGGCGGGATCGATCTCGATCACCTACCGGGCGGGCTATGCCGATGCCGCGGCCATTCCCCGCCCGATCCACGTCGCGATCCTGTTGCAGGTGGCGGCGCTCTACGAGCACCGCGAGAGCAGCGTTGAAGGCGGCCTATCGGAGCACCCTGCGGTGCAGGCGCTCACTACGCCCTATCGGCGGATTCGGCTCTGATGCCGGCCGGGCGGCTCCGCGATCGTGTCCAGTTCCAGCGCCAGGCCGCGGGCGAGGACGAGTACGGCAATGTCCAGACCGGGCCCTGGGAGGATCTCGGCGGAAAAATCTGGGCGGACATGCTGGAGCGTCTCGGGGGCGAGAAGCTGGCCGCCGGCGCGATCCACGCGCCCCGGACGGCCACGATCCGGGTGAGGAAGTCGAGCTTCACCAGCGGCATCACCGAGGGCGACGCCATCGCCGCCAGGGGCGAGACCTGGAACATCCGCTCGATCGCTGAGGTGGGGCGCAAAGGAGAACTGCTGGAGATGACCTGCGAGGCGGAGGTGGCCCAATGAGCCGCCATGTGACGGGCGTGCGCAAGGTCCAGCGCCAGCTGGAGCAACTGAAGGCCAAGATGCCGGGCGACGTGGCCCGCGTGAACCGCGGCATCGCAGACGACTGGGCCCGCGTGTCGCGCGTCCTGCATCCAGGCGACGGGGAGACGAAGGCCCAGATCAGGGTGACCGACGTGCCCGAGGCCAACGGCGCCCTCATCGACTTCGGCGACAAGGCGAAGGTGACCGAAGGCCAGCGCGGCCCGCGGCCCTTCATCAACCCCGCCAAGACCGTCATGCGCAAGCGCTGGAAGGCCCGCGTGCGGCGGGCCCAGAAGAAGGTGGTGCGGCAGGTGTTCGGTGGCTGACGGCCCGGCGCTCGCCCTGCAGAAGGGTCTGATTGCGGCACTGAAGGCGGAGCCGGCGATCGCGGCCCTGGTGGGCACCCGCATCTATGACCAGCCGCCGCAGAGCCCGACGTACCCTTACATCCGGCTCGGTAACCTCGACCGGCAGCCGATGCGGACGGATGGCACGGCCAATGCGGCCGACATCCTCTTCGCGCTCGAAGGTCATTCCCGCCCTGCCGCGGGCCGCGTCGAAGCCGCCCGGATCGGGGAGGCCATCGTCACCCTCCTCGACGACAACGAGGCGGCCCTCACGGTCGTCGGCTTCCGCCTGGTGCGCCTGCAGCACGTCGTGACCGAGACCGATCGGGACAGCGACGGCCAAAGCTATCTCTCGCGCTCGGCCTTCGAGGCCCTGCTCGAGCCTACGACCTGACTACCCTCACTTCCAGCAAAGGAGGCCGACATGGCCAAGCAGAAGGGGCGCGAGCTCCTCATCAAGATCGGCGACGGTCAGGAGACGGAAGGCTTCACCACCGTCTGCGGACTCACCTCGAAGACGCTCGGGATCAACAACAACGACATCGACATCACCACGCCCGATTGTGACGCCCCCGGCGGCGCGCTCTGGCGCGAGCTGATGGAGGGCATCAAGTCGCTGACCCTCTCGGGCAACGGCGTCTTCGAGGACACGCCCTCGGAGATCACCCTGTTGAACCTCGCGATGTCACCGACGCCGACCGCCAGTTTCCAGGCGATCGTGCCCCATCTCGGCACCTTCGAGGGAGCCTTCCTGCTCTCGTCGATGGAATATGCCGGCGAGATGGAGGGCGCGGTGACCTACTCGATGTCGCTCTCCTCGAGCGGCAAGATCACCTTCACCGCCGATCCCACGCCGGATCCCTGATCGTGGCCGTCGCAAACAGCGCCCGCTTCGAGGAAGAGATCGGCGGGCAGCTCCGCCCGCTCCTCCTCCGCAATGGCGAGATCGAGCGCTTCGAGGCGCAATATGCGCCCCTCGGGCTCTATGAGCTCTTCGACGGGCTGCGGGGGCAGGGGCGGGCACCGCAGGTGCGCCATGTCCGGGATCTCCTCGCCCTCGGCCTGATCGGCGGCGGCATGTCCGACCGCCTCGCCGACGCGCTCATCGCCGGGCTCGGGCCGGAGCACGACCTGGCGCTGCGCGGCACCGCGCTGCGGCTCCTCTACTTCACGCTTGTGCCGGCGCTCTACGCCGGGGCGGACGAGGCGGGCGCCTCAAAAAAAAACGAGGCTGGATCGCCCGAGGGCGACAGCGCGGCGCCGCCCTCCGCAGATACGACGCCGGCGCCCGCATCCGAAACATCTGCGGCGTGATGGGCCGGCTGCCGGCCGAGGTGCGGGCGATGACGCCGGCGGAGACCGACATGGCTGTTGCGGGCTGGAACGAGGCGCAGGCGGCGGCCCGCGGAGACGTCGCGCCGATGAGCGTCGAGCGGCTGCAAGAATTGAAGGATCGCTATCCGGATGTCCGTTGATACCGAGAAGATCGAGATCCTGCTCGCCGCCCGCGACAAGGAACTGGTGCGCGTCATCGACCGCAACAACAAGAAGCTCGCCCAGTTCGAGCGGCAGGTGACGAAGAACCTCTCGGGTGTCTCCAAGACCGTCGACACGAACATGGCCAAGGCGTCCCGCGCCGTCGACAGTTTCGTCAAAGGCGCTGTGGCCGCGATCAGCATTCAGGCGATCCGGGCCGTCACCGGCCAGGTCGCCCGGATGGTCGAAGGCGTCGCCGCCATCGGCGACGAGGCGCGGCGCTCCGGTCTCGGCACCGAAGCCTTCCAGGAACTCGGCTACGTGGCAACGCAGAGCCGGATCCCGATCGACGCGCTGGTCGACGGCATGAAGGAGCTGAACCTGCGGGCTGACGAATGGATTGCCACCGGCAGCGGCCCGGCGGCGGAGGCCTTTGGGCGGCTCGGCTTTGCGGCGGGCGATCTCAAGCGCCGGCTCGAGGATCCGCAGGAGCTCATGCTCGAGATCATCGACCGCATGGAAGAGATGGACCGGGCGGCGCAGATCCGCATCGCCGACGAGGTGTTCGGCGGCACCGGCGGCGAGCGTTTTGTAGAGCTGCTCGCCCACGGCGCCGCCGGCATGCGGGGCATGATCGGCCAGGCACACGAGGCCGGCGCGGTGCTCGACGACGAGGTCATCGCCAAGGCCGCCGAGATCGACCGGAAGTTCAAGGAGCTGACGACGCGGATCGGCACCTATCTGAAGACCGGCGCCGTCGGAGTGGCGGGGCTGCTCACGGATGCCGCCTCGGCGCTCTCCGACTTCAAGGCGGAGATCGAGGAGGTGCGCGCTGCGGCCTCCGAGCTCAACATGAACGATCTCTCGTCGGGTGTGCGGCTGCTCGGCAGTGATGCGCGCACAACCCTCGAAGACGACATCGATCTCTTTGAGGAAAGCCAGGGCGCCATCATGCGCACGGCGGCCGAGATCGAGGCGCTGAATGCCCAAACCGATACGGTGGCCCGCTCGCTCCTCGAGGCGGCGGTGAATGCCCGCCAGCTCGGCAACGATGAGCTGGCGGCGGCCCTGGCCCAGCTGAGTCAGGAGATGACCGCCCTGACGACGGCGTTCACCAGGGGCGAGGTGGAGGGCGATGCCTTCATCAGCCGGCTGCGTGACCTGACAGATCGCGCCGACGTCGCCCGGTCCGCGCTGGCCGCCGTGGATGGCGTGGAGTTCGGCGGGGTGATCTCCCGCATCGGCGATCTGGTCAGCTCGCTCGGCCCGGCGATCGCGCGGGCCCTCGAACTTCGCGCCGCCCTGACGCCTGGTCCTGTCCGCCTCAGCTCGCCCTCGCGGAGCGCGCAGATCTCGGCGGATGAGCGGATGCTGGAGCCCGACGTTCTGCCCGCGCCGCCGCCGCCCGTGGCGCCTGGCCGGCCAGAAGCGCGCCCGATCGATATCGACTTCGGCTACAATCCGTCGAGCGGCACCGCCGGAGCGGGCGGCGGCGGCGGAGGCGGGGCGTCAGAGCGCGCCTCCGAGTACCAGCGCGCCAGCGAAGCCATTGAACGCGAGACCCGCGCCCTGGAGATGGAGGCGGCGGCGCTGATCGCCGTGGCCGGGTCCGATCTCGATCTGGGCGATGCGATGGACTACGCGCGCAAGAAGGCCGACCTGCTCTCCGCCGCGCAGGAAGATGGCCGCGAGCTGACGCCCGAGCTGCGCGCCGAGATCGATGCTCTGGCGCGCGCCTATATCGATGTGGCGGGCGAGGTGGATGCTGCCACCGACGCGCTCGATCGCATGCGGGACAATGCCGAGACCGGGGCGGATGCCATGACGGACCTCTTCATGGCCATCACCGGCGGGGCAGGCGACGCCAAGCAAGCGCTCCTGCAGCTTCTTTTGCAGATGGGCCGGGTCTCGGTGGCCAACGGCGTGAACGCCCTGGCCGGCTCCGGCGGTCTCTTGGGCTCGCTGTTCTCGGCACTAGGTGGGGCTCTGACGCCACGCGCCTCGGGTGGGCCAGTGCGCGCCGGCGAACCTTACATGGTCGGTGAGAACGGGCCGGAGCCCTTCGTGCCGGCCGTCGACGGACGCATCCTGTCGGTGCGGCAAGCGCAGGCGGCCTATCGCGGGGAGGCGCAGGGCCAGAGCAGCGGAGGCGCGCCGATCTACATCGATGCGCGCGGCGCCCAGCAGGGTGTGGCCGAGCAGATCGAAGCGGCGATGCGCCGGGCCCGGCCCGGGCTCATCGGCGAGACCGTTCGCGTCGTCCACAAGAAGGTCGGGACAGATCCCGGCTTTGGCCGCATCTAGCCCATGCCGAAGGTCTGGGCCTGGCCGCCGGTGCCGATCGCAGCCTACTCGCCGCGGATCACGCGCCCTGGCTCCATCTCGATGGACCAGAAGGGCGCGCCGATCTTCAGCCAGGCGCAGGCCAGGCGCCTGCGCTATACGATCGATGTGGGCCTGCTGGACCGCGATATTACGGCCAGCGGCTATCTCGACATGCTGATGCGGCAGATGGATGGGGCGCTGCCGCTGGTGCGCATCCAGCCGCTGCCGCCCCTCTGGCAGGGCCACCTGCGCGGTCTCGGCGGCAAGCGCGGCCAGGTGCCGCTGGAATGGACGGCTGACGGGCGGACGCTGAACTGGGATGTCGTCTGGGTATCGGGCGCCGCGATCACGGGCACGGCTGTCACAGATGGGGACTTTGCCGGCCTGCGCTGCTCTGGCTTCGCAGGGATCACGACGGGCACCATCGTCGCCCGCCCGGGCGAGCTGGTGCGCAATGCGGCAGGCCAGACGGCGCGCGTCCTGAAGGCCGAGCGGCTTGGGATAGATGGGAAGGCGGTCCTGCGTCTCGATGCTCCGCTGGCGTCGGGCAAGGTGGTCATCGGGGCGCGCGAAGCCCTGACGATGGTCATCCTCAGCTGGAGCGATCCGGTGCTCGACCTCGGCGCCGGCAGCGTCGAGCTCGACATGCTCGAGGTGACCTCCGCCGACTTCGACGGCGAAGCCTTTACGGTGATCGATCCATGGAGCTGAGGCGCGGCATCGATCCCGTCCTGCTCGCGGCCATCTCGCGCCGGGACGGCTTCCATCCGGTGGTGCTGCTGAAGGCGGCCTGGCCGGGAGGGACCGAGCGGATTCATTCGGGGCTGGGCGACCTCCCCTGGGGCCCCAACACCTACAAGGGCGCCGGGCATCATGTGCGCGATGTTGCGGGGGCGCCGGAGGCGGGCGGCAGCGCCCCGCCCGAGGCGGCGATCCGCATCGCCGGCGCGATCGCTACGGTGCTCGATTACACCGATGCTAATGCCCGCGGCGGTGAGGTGCGGATCTGGCTCGGCGCGGTGACAGAGCCCGCCGGCACCATACTCCTCGGCCAGCCGTTCCTGGCGTTCCTGGGCCGCATCGATGAGAACGACGCCGATCTGGAGGCTCGGATCGACGCCACCGTCGCGGAGCTGATGGTCTCAGCCACCGCCGGGCCGGGCGCGAAGGAAAATGCCGCGCACTGGCACAGCGACGAAAACCAGAAGGCCATCGATCCGACCGATACAGGCATGGAGCGCCTGGCCTTCGCCAGCCGCTGGCGCTTCGCGCCGCCGGACTTCCCGGGACCGAGCGCGTGACAGTCAGCGCCCGGGCCGTGCTGGAGGCGGCGGAGGAGGTGATGCGCGGCCCGATCGTCTGGGGGCGCTCGGATTGCTGCACGTCGGCGGCGGATACCTTCCTGCGACTCTGGGGCATCGATCCGATGCCCACGCTCCGCGGCCGCTTCGATACACCCCTCTCGGCGGCTCAGCTGGTGCAAAACGATCTGCCGGTGGCCTTCCAGGGCGAGATGGCGGCGGCGGGACTGCAGCGCCTGGCGGAGCAGCCCGGTCTGATCGGTCTCTGCCGGAACGACGCCCTCTTCGGCTGCGTCGCGGCGATCTGCATCCGCCCTGGCGAATGGGTGGCGCGGGCGGAGGGGGGCTTCGGGATTATCTGCGAGCGGGCGATGGAGGCCTACGGATGGCCGGACTAGTCGCGACCAAGATCGGCGCGGCGCTCGGGGCCGGCCTGGTCGGGCAAGCGCTCATCGATGTGACCGTGGGCTTTGCCTTCTCCGCCGTGGCCAACAAGCTGATGGGGGCAGGGCAGGGGCCGAGTGTTAATGGCGACGAGCGGCGACGTCAGCTCAGCTTCCCCGACAACCTGCCGCCCTACCGGCATGTGCATGGGAACACCCGGGCGACCGCCACGGTGATGCCGCACCCGGTCGTCGGAGAGTACGGCTATGGCGTCTATCTGCTCAACAGCCGCCGCTCGGTGCAGGTGGGCGACAAGATCGAGATCTGGCTCGACGAGCGCGGGTTTGTTCTCGCCAGCGGTGATGACCCGTTCGATTTTGGCGGGCCGGGGGCGTCGCCCGCGGCAGGCCCGCTGGCCGGCCATGTGAAGATCTGGATCGGCCTTGGCGATCAGACGGGCCCACCGGCGGAGTTCCTGAGCGAGGCGGCCTGGGACGCCGACGATCAGCCGCTCGGCTATCGCAGCTCGGACACGTTCACCGGGCTGACGGTGGTCTACCTTAAATACTGGGCCGGGACGGACGGGGCGGATGTCGACCTCTGGCCGAACGTGCCGCCGGCGCTGGAGACACGGCAGCTGACCTCGGCCGTCTATGACTGGCGCAAGCCTGGGCATGATGCTGACGACGAGACCACCTGGGAGGCATCGCAGAACAAGGCGCTGATCCTGGTGGACGGCTATCGGATGAACCCCGTGCGTCCCCATAGCCTCGAGAGCCTCCACCTCGACAGCTTCACGATCGACGCCAACCTCTGCGACAATCCGATCGCCCTCGCCGCCGGCGGCAGCGAAGCGCGCTATGCGGCGCGGGGTACGCTCATCTTCGACGGCTCTGAGCTGCACGAGCTGATGGCGCCGATCCATGCCGCCGGGGCGTCTCGGCCGGCCTGGTTCGGCGGCCAGCTCGGCGTGGTGCCCGGGGCATATTCCGAGCCGGTGATGACGATGACCCGCGTGCTCGGGCGCATGAAGTATTCGAGCATGCAGCGGACGTCTGATCTGCCGACGGTGATCAACGGTCGGTACGTCGCCGCCGAGCGCGGGTACACCTATGCGCAGCTTCCGCCGCGGGTGATCTCCGATCTGGCGCCGGGGGAGGAGCCAAAGATCCGCACGCTCACCTTCGATTGGGTGACGAGCGCGACGCAAGGCATGCGGCTCATCAAGATCGCCGCCTATCGCGCCCGCGAGCAGCGGCGGCTGACGGCAGAGCTGCCACCAGACGCCCTCGACCTGGTGATCGGCTCTGGCGCTGCACTGGCCCTCGGCGATCCCTATGACGACGTGCTCGGCGGCACCTATGAGGTGGAGAGCGTCCACCCGCTGCTCGACCCTCTTGGGAGTGACGCCGGCGTGGCCTTGCGCGCCACTGTCACGCTGGTGCGGGCCGTCCCTGACGCCTTCACCTGGTCGGTTGCAGAAGAGCAGGCGATCACAAATCCCAACGCGCCGGGCGGCTTCGCGCCGGCGGCGTGATCAATCTGGTAATGAGGAGAGAGGCATGGGCCTGACCGTTCCCACGACGGGGAGCGACCCGAAGGTCGCGCGACTTGAGGATCTGCTCGCAGCCATTCAGTCGTTCTTCGATTCCTTCGGTGCCGCCATCCAGACCGGGGCGCCGTTCTTCGAAAGCGTCTCGGCCGGCATTGCCGGGGTTGCGGACGGCGCCGCCTTCTCTGTCTTCGACGAGAGCTATCTCGTCATCTACCGGCGCGGCGGCAACTCGGCCGTCGAGCTCGGCCGGGTGCCGAGCAGCGGGCTGGTTTCCTGGATGAAGTCCGGGCAGAAGCTGAGGCCCGAGGTCTACGCTTATTCCAAGAGCTATACCGGGGCGCTCTCCGGTGATCCGGGGACTGTCGGTGGTGTTGCCATCCCTGACACGGCCAGGCTGATGCTCGCCGGTCGATCCAACCCTGCAGAGAATGGGCCTTGGAAGGTCAACTACGGCGGCCCCTGGACGCGCCCCAGCGACATGAACAGCTCCGACGAAGTGCCGGGCGCGACCTACCTGGTCGAGAAAGGAGACGATGCCGGCAATGCGTACGGGCTCTCGGTCGAAGACGAGGCAACCTTCCTGTTGGGGACCGACGACATCGGGGTGCATCGGGTCTTCACGATCAAGCCGCTACTTGAGGCGGTGGAAATGGAGGCTGACGCCCGCACTGCCTCTACATCCGCTCTATCGGATGACATCGCCGAGCTGCAGGAGGAGTTCATGGTGCAGCCGGCGGCGGCCAAGGTGCCCCGCGCCGACGGGACCGGGCGCCTGAATGAAGGTTGGCTACCGCCGCCCTCCTTCTTCCGTGGTCAGGAGGTTCTGATCCCGGCTTTCGACAATGTCCCCTCCGGCTGGCACGACACCGGCGAGCGGCTGCTCTCGACTACCTCGGCGCGCGCGATCCTGAGTAACTGGCAGCCCAGTCTGCCGGTCGCGGTCTTCGTCTTCGACGACACGTCGCTGCTCTTCCAGGATGCGGCCGAAACGGTGCCGGTCGAGGATGACGGCGATCCCGTCGCGGTGGCCTATGCGAAGGTCGGCGGCGGTGCCATCTCGGCCGTGGCCGTCGCCAACGCGACGTTCGCCTCCAGCCTCACGGGCTGGACCGTGGCCAACGGCTCGGCGAGCGCCACTGGCGGCAAGGCGCGGATCGTGCGCACCTCCGCCACCTCCTCGATCCAGCAGGAGTTCAACCTGACCAAGGGCGTCCGCTACATCTTCCGGGCCGATGCCACCTGGGTTGCCGGCGTCTCCGCCGCGGCCGGCCTCGTTCTTCGGGAGGGCGCGGCCTACAACTCGGCGCTGATCCTCTCGCAGTCGCTGGCGGCAGGCGCCTCGGGCGAACTCGAACTCGACTACACGCCCGATGCCGACGAGACGGTTTACCTGCACCTCTCGGTCCTCTCGGCGAGCGGCACGATCGACTTCGACAATGTCGCGGTCAGCGCCGACACCCGGCTGCGCTTCGCCACCGCCGATACCGCCCGCCGGCCGACCTACCGGACGGATGGCAGCCTCCACTGGCTGGAGTTCGACGGCATCGACGATGCGCTCGAAGCCAACATCTACGGCATCGGCCTCGACACATTCGACGGCGCCGTCTGGGCCTCCTACCGCCCGCTCGACGTCACCGCCGGCTATGTCTGGAACGCCGGGCCCCTCACGGCCGACACGACCGGCCTGGTGGCCAACGTAGCCGGCGACTTCCTGCGCGTGGGCGGCAATGCCGGCAACGTCATGGACGCCGGCGCCCACGACAAGGTCGCGGTGCTGAGCGTCGACCGTGGCGCCGGCACCGGGAGCTTCGGCCGCAAGGGCGATCTCGCCGCCGTCAGCGCCGGCACCGGTGACGTCGACTGGGCCCTTGCAATCGGCGCCCGCATCGACGGGACGGACGTCGTCAACTCGCCGCAGAAAATGCGGCTCTACGGGATAGGGGTGGCGCAGGAGGCCGTGTCCGCCGCCGTCCGTGACCGGGTGACGACTTACTTCCTCGACCTCGCTCGCTATCGGCCTCCCCGAAGAATTCACGTCATCCTGGTGATGGGGCAGTCGAATGCCGATGGCCGGGCTGTGATCGGCGACGGTCCGGCATGGCTGCAGGACGGTGTCATCGAGGGGCTCGCGACCTGGACGGGGAGCCGTATCGAGGGTTCCTATTGGCTCAATCCGGCTGGCCCCAATGGTAACGGAGCAAGCTTCATCACCTCAGGCGCCGCGGGCCGCTTCAGCTTCGCCGAGGTCGCCAACAAGGTGATCCTCGACGAGGGCATCGGCAACGTCGTCGTCTGCCGCGTCAGTGAAGGCGGCACCCGTGTCGACACGGCGGCAAACTCCCGCGGCTCATGGAACGCGGACTACGACGCGATCCCCGCCGGCACCCCGAAGCTCCTGCAGCTCCTGGAACAGCGCTATTCGGCGCTCGTCGCCTGGTGCGCTGCCCGCGGGATCGAAGTGGAAGTGGCGGCGCTCTTTCACCACCAGGGCGAGGCATCCGCCGCGTCTGGCAAGGCGACCTTCCGCGCGGATACGGAGGC
>NZ_JBTHJE010000010.1:0-29556 GCF_054353345.1 Pseudoroseicyclus sp. H15 | reverse complement strand
GCCGTCGGCGTTGGACTGCCCAGAGACGAGGATGACGTAGATCTTCCGCGGGGGCCGATAGCGGGCGAGGTTTAGGAAGTAGCTCGTCACCCGGTCGCGGACGGAGGCGGACACGGCCTCCTGCGCCACCCCGATCCCGTAGAGCCGCATCTTCTGCGGCGAGTTGACCACGTCCGAGCCGTCGATGCGGGCGCCGATTGTAAGGGCCCAGTCGACGTCGCCGGTGCCGGCGCTGACGGCGGCGAGATCGCCATCGCGGCCGAAGCTCCCGGTGCCGGCGCCGCGGTCGACGCTCAGCACCGCGACCTTGTCGTGGGCCCCGGCGTCCATGACGTTGCCGGCATTGCCGCCCACCCGGAGGAAGTCGCCGGCTACGTTGGCCACCAGGCCGGTCGTGTCGGCCGTGAGGGGCCCGGCGTTCCAGACATAGCCGGCGGTGACGTCGAGCGGGCGGTAGGAGGCCCAGACCGCGCCGTCGAATGTGTCGAGGCCGATGCCGTAGATGTTCGCCTCGAGCGCATCGTTGATGCCGTCAAACTCCAGCCAGTGGAGGCTGCCATCCGTCCGGTAGGTCGGCCGGCGGGCGGTATCGGCGGTGGCGAAGCGCAGCCGGGTGTCGGCGCTGACCGCGACATTCTCGAAGTCGATCGTGCCGCTCGCCGAGAGAACCGAGAGGTGCAGGTAGACCGTCTCGTCAGCGTCAGGCGTGTAATCCAGCACCAGCTCACCCGACGCCCCCGCTGCCAACGACTGCGAGAGAACAAGCGCCGCGTTGTAGGCGGCGCCATCGCGAAGCACGAGACCGGCGGCGGCGGAGACGCCGGCAACCCAGCTGGCATCGACCCGGAAGATGTAGCGGATCCCCTTGGTCAGGTTGAACGCCTGCTGGATCGAGGAGGTGGCAGAGGTCCGCACGATCCGTGCCTTGCCGCCGGTTGCGCTCGCCGATCCGTTGGCCACGGTCCAGCCCGTGAGGTCGGAGGCGAAGCCCGAATTGGTAACGGCCACGGCCGAGATGGCACCGCCGCCGACCTTCGCATAGGCGACTGCCACGGGATCGCCGTCCTCTGCGACGGGTACTGTCTCGGCCGCATCCTGGAAGAGCAGCGACGTGTCGTCGAAGACGAACACCGTCACCGGTAGACTGGGCTGCCAGTTACTCAGGAACGCGCGCGCCGAGGTGGTGGAGAGCAGCCGCTCGCCGGTGTCGTGCCAGCCGGGCGGGACATTGTCGAAGGCCGGGATCAGCACCTCCTGACCACGGAAGAAGGAGGGCGGCGGCAGCCAACCTTCCTTGATCCGCCCAGTCCGGTCGGCGCGGGGCACCTTGGCCGCCGCCGGCTCCACCATGAACTCCTCCTGCAGCTCGGCGATGTCGTCCGATAAAGCGGATGTAGAGGCAGTGCGGGCGTCAGCCTCCATCTCCACCGCCTCCAGCAGCGGCTTGATCGTGAAGACTCGATGCACCCCGATGTCATCGGTCCCCAGCAGGAAGGTGCCCTCGTCTTCGACGGAAAGCCCGTAGGCGTTGCCGGCATCGTCTCCATTCTCGACCAGGTAGGTGGCGCCCGGCACCTCGTCGGAGCTGTTCATGTCCGTGGGGCGCGTCCAAGGGCCGCCGTAGTTGACCTTCCAAGGCCCATTCTCTGCAGGGTTGGATCGACCGGCGAGCATCAGCCTGGCCGTGTCAGGGATGGCAACACCACCGACAGTCCCCGGATCACCGGAGAGCGCCCCGGTATAGCTCTTGGAATAAGCGTAGACCTCGGGCCTCAGCTTCTGCCCGGACTTCATCCAGGAGACGAGCCCGCTGCTCGGCACCCGACCGAGCTCGACGGCCGAGCTGCCACTGCGCCGGTAGATGACGAGATAGCTCTCGTCGAAGACAGAGAAGGCGGCGCCGTCCGCAACCCCGGCAATGCCGGCGGAGACGCTGTCGAAGAACGGCGCCCCGGTCTGGATGGCGGCGCCGAAGGAATCGAAGAACGACTGGATGGCTGCGAGCAGATCTTCAAGTCGCGCGACCTTGGGGTCGCTCCCTGTCGTGGGAACGGTCAGGCCCATGCCTATCTCCTCATTACCAGATTGATCAGACCGCCGGCGCGAAGCCGCCCGGCGCGTTGGGATTTGTGATCGCCTGCTCTTCGGCAACCGACCAGGTGAAGGCGTCGGGCACGGCCCGCACCAGCGTGACAGTGGCGCGCAGCGCGACCCCCGCATCGCTGCCAAGCGGGTCGAGCAGCGGATGGATGCTCTCCACCTCATAAGTCCCGCCGAGCACATCGTCATAGGGCTCGCCGAGGGCCAGCGCGGCGCCAGACCCGATCACCAGGTCGAGGGCGCCCGGCGGCAGCTCGGCCGTCAGCCGCCGCTGCTCCCGGGCGCGGTAAGCGGCGATCTTGATGAGCCGCATGCCCTGGGTCGCGCTCGTCACCCAGTCGAAGGTGAGCGTGCGGATCTTCGGCTCCTCCCCCGGGGATACATCGGAGATCACCCGCGGCGGGAGCTGCGCATAGGTGTACCCGCGCTCGGCGGCGACGTACCGACCGTTGATCACCGTCGGCAGATCCGATGTCCGCTGCATGCTCGAGTACTTCATGCGCCCGAGCACGCGGGTCATCGTCATCACTGGCTCGGAATAGGCCCCCGGCACCACGCCGAGTTGGCCGCCGAACCAGGCCGGGCGCGAGGCGCCGGCGGCGTGGATCGGCGCCATCAGCTCGTGCAGCTCTGAGCCGTCGAAGATCAGCGTGCCCCGGGCGGCATAGCGCGCTTCGCTGCCGCCGGCAGCGAGGGCGACCGGATTGTCACAGAGGTTCGCGTCGATCGTAAAACTGTCGAGGTGGAGGCTTTCGAGCGTGTGGGGACGCACGGGGTTCATTCGATAGCCGTCGACCAGGATCAGCGCCTTGTTCTGCGATGCCTCCCAGGTGGTCTCGTCGTCAGGGTCATGCCCAGGCTTGCGCCAGTCGTAGATGGCCGAGGTGAGCTGCCGGGTCTCCAGCGCCGGCGGCACGTTCGGCCAGAGATCGACATCTTCCCCGTCTGTGCCCGCCCAGTATTTGACGAAGACCACCGTCAGCCCGGTGAACTTATCGGAGCTGCGATAGCCGAGCGGCTCATCGTCGGCGTCCCAGGCCGCCTCGCTCAGGAACTCCGCCGGAGGGCCGGTCTGATCGCCAAGGCCGATCCAGATCTTCACATGGCCGGCCAGCGGCCCCGCTGCCGGCGACGCGCCCGGCCCGCCAAAATCGAACGGGTCATCCCCGCTGGCGAGGACAAACCCGCGCTCGTCGAGCCAGATCTCGATCTTGTCGCCCACCTGCACCGAGCGGCGGCTGTTGAGCAGGTAGACGCCATAGCCGTACTCGCCGACGACGGGATGCGGCATGACCGTGGCCGTCGCCCGGGTGTTGCCATGCACATGCCGATAGGGCGGCAGGTTGTCGGGGAAGCTGAGCTGGCGGCGGCGCTCGTCGCCGTTGACGCTCGGCTCCTGCCCTGCCCCCATCAGCTTGTTCGCCACGGCCGAGAAGGCAAAGCCCACGGCCACATCGATGAGCGCCTGCCCGACCAGGCCCGCGCCAAGTGCCGCACCGATCTGGCCTGCTACTACCCCTGCCATCCGTAGCCTTCCATCGCCCGCTCGCAGATAATCCCGAAGCCCCCCTCCGCCCGCGCCACCCATTCGCCAGGGCGGATGCAGATCGCTGCGACACAGCCGAAGAGAGCGTCATTCCGGCAAAGGCCGATCAGGCCGGGCCGCTCTTCGAGGCGCCGCAGCCCCGCCGCCGCCATCTCTGCCCGGAAGGCCGCGGGCAGATCGCCCGCGATGGCACGGCGCGCGCCGCCGGCGCTGCGGAAGCGCCCGCGCAGGCGCGGCATCGGATCGACGCCCCAGAGTCGCAGGAAGATGTCGGCGGCCGCCGTGCAGCAATCCGAGCGGCCCCAGACGATCGGGCCGCGCATCACCTCCTCTGCCGCGTCCAGCACGGCCCGGGCACTCACTGTCACGCGCTTGGCCCCGGGAAGTCCGGCGGCGAGAAGCGCCAGCGGCTGGCGAAGGCCAGGCGCTCCATGCTCGTGTCCGTCGGATCGATGGCCTTCTGATTTTCATCGCTGTGCCAATGCGCGGCATTCTCCTTCGCGCCCGGCCCAGCGGTGGCGGAGACCATCAGCTCCGCGACGGTGGCGTCGATCCGCGCCTCCAGATCGGTGTCGTTCTCATCGATGCGGCCCAGGAACGCGAGGAAGGGCTGGCCGATGAGGACCGTGCCGGCCGGCTCTGTCACCGCGCCGAGCCAGATCCGCACCTCGCCGCCGCGGGCATTGGCATCGGTGTAGGCCAGCACGGTGGCGATCGCGCCGGCGATGCGGATCGCCGCCTCGGGCGGCGCGCTGCCGCCCGCCTCCGGCGCCCCCGCAACGTCGCGCACATGATGCCCGGCGCCCTTGTAGATGTTGGGCCCCCAGGGAAGGTCACCCAGCCCCGAATGAATCCGCTCCGTCCCGCCCGGCCAGGCCGCCTTCAGCAGCACCACCGGGTGGAAGCCGTCCCGGCGCGAGATCGCCGCAAGGAGGACGGGATCGATGCCGCGTCTCAGCTCCATGGGTCAATCACCTCGAACGCCTCGCCGTCGAAGTCGGCCGGGGTCACCTCCAGCATGTCGAGCTCCACGCTGCCGGCGCCGAGATCGAGCACCGGATCACTCCAGCTGAGGATGACCATCGTCAGGGCCTCGCGCGCCCCGATGACGACCTTGCCCGAGGCCAGGGGGCGATCGAGACGCAGGACCGCCTTGCCATCTATCCCAAGCCGCTCCGCCTTCAGGACACGCGCCGTCTGGCCCGCGTCCGTACGCACCAGCTCGCCAGGGCGCGCGACGATGGTGCCCGTCGGGATACCCATGAAGCCAGAGCAGCGCAGGCCGGCGAAGGCGCCATCTGTGACAGCCGTGCCGGTGATCGTGGCGCCCGATGCCCAGGCGACATCCCAATCGAGGGTGCGCCCATCAGCCGTCCATTCGAGGGGGACCTGGCCGCGCTTGCCGCCGAGACCGCGCAGGTGCCCCTGCCAGAGCGGCGGCAGCGGCTGGATGCGCACCAGCGGCAGCGCCCCGTCCATCTGCCGCATCAGCATGTCGAGATAGCCGCTCGCGGTCATGGCGCGATCAAGCAGGCCCACATGAATCGTGTAGCGCAGTCGCTTCGCCTGCGCCTGGCTGAAGATCGGCGCGCCCTTCTGATCCATCGAGATGGATCCGGGTCGCGTGATCCCTGGCGAATAGGCTGCGATCGGCACTGGCGGCCAGGCCCAGACCTTCGGCATGGGCTAGATGCGGCCAAAGCCGGGATCTGTCCCGAGCTGTTTATGAACCACGCGCACGGCGTCGCCGATGAGCCCCGGCCGAGCCCGGCGCATCGCCGCTTCGATCTGCTCAGCTACACCCTGCTGGGCGCCGCGCGCATCGATGTAGATCGGCGCGCCACCGGCGCTCTGACCCTGTGCCTCCCCGCGATAGGCCGCCTGCGCCTGCTGGACGGACAGGATGCGCCCGTCGACGGCCGGGATGAAGGGCTCGGGGCCGTTCTCTCCGACCATGTAGGGCGCGCCCGCCCGCACCGGTCCGCCGGCAGCGCGGGGCGTGAGCGAGCTGCCGAGCACCTGGAAGAGCGAGCCGACGAGCCCGCCGGAGCCGGCCAGGGCGTTCATGCCGTTCGCCACAGAGACGCGGCCCATCTGCAAAAGCAGCTGCAGGAGCGCCTGCTTGGCGTCACCTGCCCCGCCGGTGATGGCCATGAACAGATCCGTCATGGCATCCGCCCCGGTCTCGGCATTGTCCCGCATGCGGTCCAGCGCGTCGGTCGCCGCATCCACTTCGGAGGCGACATTGATATAGGACCGCGCGAGGGCATCGATCTCGGCGCGCAGCTCCGGCGTCAGCTCGCGGCCATCTTCCTGCGCGGCCGAGAGCAGGTCCGCCTTCTTGCGCGCGTAATCCATCGCATCGCCCAGATCGAGATCGGACCCGGCCACAGCGATCAGCGCCGCCGCCTCCATCTCCAGGGCCCGGGTCTCGCGTTCGATGGCCTCGCTGGCGCGTTGATATTCGGAAGCGCGCTCTGACGCCCCGCCTCCGCCGCCCGCTCCGGCGGTGCCGCTCGACGGATTGTAGCCGAAGTCGATATCGATCGGGCGCGATTCCGGCCGGCCAGGCGCAGTCGGGGGCGGCGGCGCGGGCAGAACGTCGGGCTCCAGCATCCGCTCATCCGCCACGATCTGCGCGCTCCGCGAGGCGGGCCCGAGGCGGACAGGCCCGGGGGTCAGCGCGGCACGAAGCTCGAGGGCCCGCGCGATCGCCGGGCCGAGCGAGCTGACCAGATCGCCAATGCGGGAGATCACGCCGCCAAACTCCACGCCGTCGACCGCGGCGAGCGCGGCGCGGGCGCCGTCGGCGCGATCTGTGAGGTCGCGGAGCCGGCTGATGAAGGCATCGCCCTCCACCTCACCCTTGGTGAACGCCGTCGTCAGGGCGGTCATCTCCTGGCTCAGCTGGGCCAGCGCGACCGCCAGCTCATCATTGCCAAGCTGGCGAGCATTCACCGCCGCCTCGAGGAGCGAGCGGGCCACAATGTCGGTTTGGGCGTTCAGCGCTTCGATCTCGGCCGCCGTGCGCATGATCGCGCCCTGGCTTTCTGCGAGGAGATCGATGTCGTCTTCGAGGGTTGTGCGGGCATCGCTGCCGAGCAGCCGCACACCGGACGAGAGGTCGTTCATGTTGAGCTCGGAGGCCGCTGCGCGCACCTCCTCGATCTCCGCCTTGAAGTCGCCGAGCGCGTTGCCGGCATCGACGAGTAGCCCCGCCACGCCGACGGCGCCGGTCTTCAGATAGGTGCCGATCCGCGTCGTCAGCTCCTTGAACTGCCGGTCGATCTCGGCCGCCTTGGCAATCACATCCTCGTCCAGCACCGCGCCGGCCTCGTGCGCCTGCCCGATCATGCCCCGCATGCCCGCCGCCCCGTGGGCGAGCAGCTCTACAAAACGCTCGCCGCCGGTGCCCCCGAACACCTCATCGGCGATGCGGATCTGCGCCGCGCGGTCCATCTCTTCCATGCGGTCGATGATCTCGAGCATGAGCTCCTGCGGATCCTCCAGGCGGCGCTTGAGGTCGCCTGCCGCAAAGCCGAGACGCCCAAACGCCTCCGCAGCCGGCCCGCTGCCGGTGGCAATCCATTCGTCGGCGCGCAGGTTCAGTTCCTTCATGCCGTCGACCAGCGCGTCGATCGGGATGCGGCTTTGGGTGGCGACGTAGCCGAGTTCCTGGAACTGCTCGACGCCGAGACCGGAGCGGCGGGCTTCGTCGCCGATGGCGGCGACGCCTTCGACCATCCGCGCCACCTGGCCAGTGACGGCGCGGATCGCCTGGATGCTGACCGCGGCCACCGCGCCTTTGACGAACCGGTCGACGGCGCGGGACGCCTTGGCCATGTTCGTATCGACGGTCTTGGAGACGCCCGTCAGGTTCTTGGTCACCTGCCGTTCGAACTGGGCGAGCTTCTTGTTGTTGCGGTCGATGACGCGCACCAGTTCCTTGTCGCGGGCGGCGAGCAGGATCTCGATCTTCTCGGTATCAACGGACATCGGGATAGCGATCCTTCAATTCCTGCAGCCGCTCGACGCTCATCGGCGCGACGTCGCCGCGGGCCGCCGCCTGGGCTTCATTCCAGCCCGCCACGAGGAGGTCCGTCTCAGCCGGCGTCATCGCCCGCACCTCGGCCGGCAGGCGCCCCATCACGCCGCAGATGTTCCGGATGCGGGCGCCGGCGTCGTAGCGGCGGAGGGGTTTTGCGCGCCCTCGGGCGATCCAGCCTCGTTTTTTTTTGAGGCGCCCGCCTCGGATGTCTCGCCTGGCCCGGCATAGAGCGCCGGCACCAGCGTGAAGTAGAGGAGCCGCAGCGCCGTGCCGCGAAGCGCCAGGTCGTGCTCCGGCCCGAGCCCCGCGATGAGCGCGTCGGCGAGACGGTCGGACATGCCGCCGCCAATGAGGCCAAGGGCGAGGAGATCGCGGACATGGCGCACCTGCGGTGCCCTCCCCTGCCCGCGCAGCCCGTCGAAGAGCTCGTAGAGACCGAGCGGCGCGTATTGCGCCTCGAAGCGCTCGATCTCGCCATTGCGCAGGAGCAGCGGGCGGAGCTGCCCGCCGATCTCCTCCTCGAAGCGGGCGCTGCTTGCGACGGCCACGATCAGGGATCCGGCGTGGGATCGGCGGTGAAGGTGATCTTGCCACTCGAGGAGAGCGACATCGAGTAGGTCACCGCGCCCTCCATCTCGCCGGCATATTCCATCGACGAGAGCAGGAAGGCGCCCTCGAAGGTGCCGAGGTGGGGCACGATCGCCTGGAAGCTGGCAGTCGGCGTCGGTGACATGGCGAGGTTCAGCAGGGTAATCTCCGAGGGCGTATCCTCAAAGACGCCGTTGCCCGAGAGGGTCAGCGACTTGATCCCCTCCATCAGCTCGCGCCAGAGCGCGCCGCCGGGGGCGTCACAATTGGGCGTGGTGATGTCGATGTCGTTATTGTTGATGCCGAGGGTCTTCGAGGTGAGACCGCAGACGGTGGTGAAGACTTCGGGATCGGCACCATCGCCAATCTTGATCAGGAGCTCGCGCCCCTTCTGCTTGGCCATGCCGGCCTCCTGGTTTGAGAGCGCCTGCCCGGGGGGCGCGGATGTCAGGGCGTGGGCTCGAGCAGGGCCTCGAAGGCCGAGCGCGAGAGATAGCTTTGGCCGTCGCTGTCGCGATCCGTCTCCGTCAGCACATGCTGCAGGCGCACGAGGCGGAAGCCGGCCACATCGAGCGCCGCCTCGTTGTCGTCGAGGAGGGTGACGATGGCCTCCCCGATCCGGGCGGCCTCGACGCGGCCGGCGGCGGGACGCGAGTGGCCTTCCAGCGCGAAGACGATGTCGGCGGCGTTGGGCGTGCCATCGGTCCGCAGCGGCTGCCGGTCCAGGTTGCCGAGCCGGATGTAGGGATAGGTGGGTGCCTGCGGCGGCTCGTCATAGACGCGGGTGCCCACCAGGGCCGCGATCGCCGGCGCCGTCTTCAGCGCCGCAATCAGACCCTTCTGCAGGGCGAGCGCCGGGCCGTCAGCCACCGAACACCTGCCGCACGACTTTCTTTTGCGCCCGGCGCACGCGCGCCTTCCAGCGCTTCTGCATCACAATCTTGGCCGGGTTGATGAAGGGCCGCGGGCCGCGCTTGCCCTCGGTCACCTTGGCCTTGTCGCCAAAATCGATCAGGGCACCGTTGGCCTCGGGCACGTCGGTCACCTGGATCTGGGCCTTCGTCTCCCCGTCGCCTGGATGCAGGACGCGGGACACGCGCGCCCAGTCATCGGCGATGCCGCGGTTCACGCGGGCCACGTCGCCCGGCATCTTGGCCTTCAGCTGCTCCAGCTGGCGCTGCACTTTTCGGACGCCTGTCACATGGCGGCTCACGGCCCCACCTCCGTCTCGCAGGTCATCTCAAGCATCTCCCCCTTCCGCCCCACCTGCGCGATTGAGCGGATGTTCCAGGTCGCGCCCCGGGCGCTGACCGCATCCCCCTCTGTGATGCCGCTGGTGAAGCTGAAGCGCCGCACTCGGATCGTCGCGAGCCGCGGCGCATGAAGCGCACCGGCCGCGAGCTTCTCACCCCCGAGGCGCTCCAGTATGTCCGCCCAGACCGGGGTGCCCAGGTTCACCCAGGGACCGGTCTCGACGTTGCCGTAGCCATCGTCGGCCGCGCCCTGGCGCCGGAACTGAACGCGATCGCGCAAACGCCCTGCCGGCATCAGAGCCGAATCCGCCGATAGGGCGTAGTGAGCGCCTGCACCGCAGGGTGCTCCGATAGGCCGCCTTCAACGCTGCTCTCACGATGCTCGTAGAGCCCGGCCACCTGCAGCAGGATCGCGACGTGGATCGGGCGAGGAACGGACACGGCATCGGCATAGCCTGCCCGGTAGGTGATCGAGATCGATCCCCTCGCGGCTGCAGGCCAGCCCTGGACGAGGCAGACATAGGCACCGATCGTGTCGGTGTGCAGCTCGTAGGCCTCGGACGCGAGCGTCTGCGCCGCGCCGTCTCGGTCGAGATAGCTCACGGCATCGATGCCGAGCACCGGGAAGAGCGGCAGGCCCATTCGGGGCGACCAGCATGCGAAATCCTGCCGCCAGGTCTGGGGCATCAGCGCCCGACCGAGGATCCCGGTCCAGCCGTCGAGATGGGCCGTGGCCGCCTCGATATAGCTCTCGATAAGCCCGTCCTCATCGGGCCCGTCCACGCGTAGATGCGCCTTCGCCTCGGCAAGCGAGACGGGCGTCCCGGCGGGCGGCGTGATGAGGACGGGCGCGCGCAACGGGGGTCAGCCCTTCCCGTAGACCGAGGCGTCGAGGCCCTGGCCGACATAGCCCTCATCGCCGGGCTTGCGATTGGCCGGGTCGTTCATGTCGCGGGCGTTCTGCGCCGCGACGGTCCCGGCGATCGTCTCGGCAGGCGTGGGATCGGCGGGGGCCGAAGTCGGGGGCGTGGCCGTGTCGGGCTTGGCCGCGGCCGTCCTGGCCGCCTCAGCCTTGGTGGGTTTCTTCGCCATGGGTCTCTCCATCTGGCAGGGGCAAGACCCGGCCCGCGGGGATCGCGGGCCGGGCCGTGGTCTGATCTCTTGGGGGAGCGCCTTACGCCGCGGCCATCCGCAGGACGCGCAGCGCCTGGGGATCGTTGACGGCACCGCCGACGCGCTTCGTGGTGTAGAACATCACGTAGGGCTTGTTGGTGTAGGGATCGCGGAGAACGCGGACACCGGTGCGGTCGACGATCAGGTAACCCCGGCGGAAATCGCCGAAGGCGATGGGCAGGGCGCCGGCGGCGAGGTCGGGCATGCCCGGCAGCTCGGTGACGGGGTAGTTGAGCAGCGTCGAGGGCTGGCCCGCCGCGGTGGAGGGCTGCCAGAGCTGCCGGCCATCGGCATCGCGCAGCTTGCGGATGGCGCCCATCGTGGTGCGGTTCATCGTGAAGCGCGCCTCGGCGGTGTACATGCCCGGCAGGCTGTAGATTACGTCGATCAGCTCGTCTTCCGTCACCGCCGCCGGGGCCGCCGCCGTCTTGACCGGGATCGGCCCCAGCGGGTTGACCGCGGCCGCCGCGCCGCCGGTGGCGAAGGTCAGGAAGCCGCGCGGCTTGTTGGCGCCGTCGCCGGCAATGAAGGCAAGACCTTCCTGCAGCGCGAACTCGGTCTCGACCTCATTGGCGAGCCACTCCTCCAGGTTGACCGCCGCGTCGTCGAGCATCTGCTGGGTCGCCGCCGGGTTGGCGTAGAGCTCGCCGGGGGTGATCGTCATCTGCCCGAACTCGCCGGTCGCCGTTTGCGGGCGGGCGGCCGTCTCGCCAACCCAGCCCGAGGCGGTGCCGCGCAGGTTGTAGAGCTTCTTGAAGCCGGCCGTGGAGATGTTCTGGACCGTCGCGATCTGCCGCATCTGGCTGACCTCGACGAGCTTGTCGGTGATCGTCCGGTCCCACTCGATCGGCGCGAGATACCCGCCCTCGTCGTCGGCGCCCTTGTTGAGCGCCGCCTGCACGTCGCCGCGCCGGAAGTGGGCACGGAAGGCCGTGGTATATTCGGGGTCGCGGGAGGGGCCATCGTCGCCGCCGAGCGCCATCGCGGCGAGCTTGGCGTTCACCTCATCGACGATGGCCTGCAGCTCGCCGACCGAGGCATCGATCTTCGCCATCTTCTCGGTGGTCACCACATCGTCGAAGCGGGCCTGCACCTCGCTGTCCTTCTCGGCCTGCGCGGCCTTGAAGGCTTCGAAGCCGCGCTGCAGCTCGCTCAGCACAGCGCCGACATTGCCCGCGCCGGCATCGGCCCGCACGGCCATGATCCCGCGCGCAAAGGCAGCGGGCGCCATCATCTTCGTCATCTTGGGTCTTCCCTCTGTCAGGATTTGATCGTGTCGCGAAGGCGCTCAAGCGCGGCCTTCAGCTCAGGGTCGCCGCCCGCTACGGCAGGGCGATCAGGGGGCGCTACGGCAGCCCCGCTCTTGATCTCGCCGAGGAGGCTACGGCGCTCCTCGCGAGATAATCCGGCACTGGCGAGCGCCGCTTCGGCGCGGCGGATCGCCGTGATCCCGCCGAGGCTGGCGGCCTTGGCCCCATCCTCGACGGCGGCATCGGCGGGCAGGAAACCATCGGCCAGCCCCGCCGCCACGGCCTGCTCGCCGTTGAACCAGGTCTCATCGTCCATCCAGCCGGCGGCCTTCGCCTTCGTGGCCCCGGCGCGGTCCGCATAGACCGTCGCCATGGCATCGTCGAAAGGCTCCATCGTCTTCGCCGCCTCGGCGAGATCATGGCGGTTGCCGATGGCCACCACCCAGGCGTTGTGGACCATGAGGAAGCCCGCCTTGCCGATCTGGATGTCATCGCCCGCCATGGCGATGACCGAGGCGGCCGACGCGGCAATGCCGAGGATCCGCACCGTCACCTTGCGGGGATGGGCGCGCAGAAGGTTGTAGATCGCGACGCCCTCAAAAAAATCCCCGCCGGGCGAGTTGAGGTTCACGACGACATCCTGGTCGCCGATGGCGCGGAGCGCGGCGCCGATGCGCTTGGAGGTGACGCCCCCGCCGGTCCAGTGATCCTCGCCGATGACGTCGAGGATCGAGATCGTCCGGTCATCGCTCTCCGCCGCCATGACGGCTGCATTCCACTTCTGGGTGGCAGCCGGATCGGCCTCGAAGGCGCAGACGCTCGGCAGGCGGTGGGCATGGAGCTCAGGCAGCTTGCGGAGGCTCATCGGTCTCTCCTTTGGGATGGGTCGCCGCGCTCAGGCGGGGCGGAAGGTTGTCGCTATGCGGCAGGTCCAGCCAGCCGCGCACCTCGTCGACCTCGAGGAAGGGTTGATGTCCGCCGGCGCCGAGACCTTTGGCGAAGAAATCGGCCTGGTCCTTCATCGAGCCGCGCAGGAGCGCGCCGGCGTTGAACTTGGCCTCGTAGATCTCCTGTTCGGCCTCGGTCAGCAGGTCGCGCTCGATGGCCTGCTGCCAGGCCTCGAACCAGGGCGAGAGACCGTAGCGCACGAAGAACTGGCCCAGCACATCGATGCCTGAGCCCCAGGATGTGTCATCAACAGCCAGCAGCGGGCGCGGCACGCCGAAGGGGCGGGCGATCTCTTCGATCTGCAGCTTGCGCTGCGCGGTCGCCTCGCTGTCCCGGCCGGACATCCCGCCCCCGTCGAGCTCCATGCCCTCTTCGAGGATTTTGGTGCGGTGGGCGTTCGATGCGCCCTCGTGCTCGGCCATGCTGTCGCGGAGCCGTTCGAAGGCCTCGGGCGAGAGCTTGCCTGGGTGCCTCAGCACCTGGCCCGCGATGACGCCCTGCCGGAAGAGCCGGGCCGAGGCCCGCTCGGCCTGAAGCGCCAGCCCGATCGCTTCGGCCGCCTGGCGCACGAGCGACAGGCCGGTGATGCCATCCTCGCTCATGCCGTAGCGCAGGTGGAAGATCTCCCGGCCCGAGTAGACCGCCTCGCCCTGCCCGTCGCGCCGCACGCGGTATTCGAGGCTCCAGTCCGCCCGCTGCTTGACCGTCACGCGGGCATTGGCGATCGGCACCAGCTGGATCACGCGGCGCCCGCTCATCACCTTCAGCGCGAAGGCGTCCCCGTCGATGAGGGCGCGCTGCTGCATGAGCGAGCGGAATTCGAAGGCGGTCTGCCAGGCGTTGGGCCGGCGGTGCAGCAGGCGGAAGAGCGGATGGTCCGACGCCTTCGTGGAGTCTTCCTTCCGATGCAGGTGCAGCGGCAGCATGCCCACCGAGAAGCTGATGAGAGAGACGCAGCGCAGGACCGTCGTGTTGCGCAGCGCCGTCTTCGCGTTGACCGAGGCCCCGGATTGGGTCTGGGTTCCTGCGCCGCCGCGGATGAACTCCAGCAGTCGCGGATCGTCGAGGCCCATGAACTCGCTGCCCTCACCGGCCATGGCGCGCGGCGCCGGGTCCGGTGAGCTCGCCGCCGTCGGCGCCGACCTCAAGAAAGACAGCAGGCCCACCCGTCAGACCACCAGGATGCCGCGGCTCTCATAGACCGACGGTCCCTTCCCCACCGGATTGCGGGCCATCAGCTGGAAGGCATTGAAGCCCGCAACGAGCGGGTCGATCTTGGCCTTGCCGGCTGCTTCCTTGGTCACCACCACGGCCGACCCCCTCTGTTCGGTTTTGGCGTTGCCGAGGACCCAGTCCATCATCGGCTGCCCGAAGTGCCGCACCTTCCTGGCCTTCAGCGCCCGCTCCATCCCCCAGATCGCGGGCGAGAGCCGGTAGCCCTGCCCGATCGCCACCATCTGGCCGTCAGCGATTCCCAGGGCGTCGAGCTCATCGACGATGGCCGAGACGCCCGCCGGATCGAGCCCGATCGCCGCCTTCTCCGGCAGGAGGTCCGCATCGAGGAGCCGGCCCACGATCTCGGCGATCTCCTCGATGTCGCCGGCGGGATTGTCGGGCCCGAGGAGGACGAGATCGCCGTCCTTCTCGAAATCGAGCAGCCGGGCGGAGATCTCCTTGCGCCGCTCGAATACATCGGACTGCGCCCATGCCCGGAACCAGGCGATCCATTCGCTCGTCTCGCGATCCCGCCCGAAGACGGAGAGACCGAGGAGGTCATCGAGACCGCCGCCATCGATGCCGACCACGGCCACCTCGACGCGGGCGATCAGCGCTTCGAGCGCGGCAAGCCCGGTCGGCGCATTCTCCGACCGGCTCCGGCCGGTGCCCACGAGGCTGGCGCCGGCCCAGTATTCGGCGCCGATCCAGCTGTCGCCCTTCAGGCCAACACCCACCTCGACGTTGAAGTGCTGCGAGGCGAGCAGCGCCAGCGCGGCGGGGCCGTCTTCGGTCGCCGCGCGGAGCTGGTCCGCGAGGAAGGTCCCATCGACCGAGACGCCCAGGTTGGGGTTCACGAGGCCCCAGGTCTCGGGGTTGCGCCAGTCTTCGGCGAGGTCGGGCGGCAGTTCGTAGAGCACCGGCAGGATCGGAAGCTCGATCTTGCCGTCGCGCACCGCCCGGGCCCGCGTCAGCTCGGCTTTGAACACCCCCGCCGGCGGCTCTTTCGACTGCGTCGTGATCTGCATCAGGAAGCCATCTGGCCGCGAGGCCAGGGCGCCCCGGATCTCGATGAACACATCCGCCGCCTTCGACTTCTTGGCGAACTCATGCGTCTCGTCGATCAGCGTGTAGGTCGCCTTGCCGCCCGTGATGGCATCGGTATCCGCCGCCTTGATGGCGATCTCGGCGCGGCTCACCAGGTGGGTGATCGTCCGCATGTGCTCGCGGACATGGAAGAGTTTTGCCAGCTCGTCGTCGGCCCGGATGATCCCCCAGGCCTGCTTGAACGCGATCTTGGCGATCGTCATCGTCGGCGCGATCAGGAGGAGCTCCGCCTCGGGCCGCTCGTTGAGGATGGCGGCAGTGACGATGATCGCCGCCGCCATGGCGCTCTTGGCGTTCTTCTTCGGCACGAGCAGGAAGATCTCGCGCAGCATGCGCCGCTTTGTCTCGCGGTCGTAGGAGCCGAAGATCGCGCGGACCAGATCGAACACCCAGGGCTCGCAGGCCTCGCCGTTGGTTGGCATGCCCGGCACGTCGGGGATGCGCAGGCGCTTGAAGATCCGCACGGCCCGCTCGGCCTCTGCATCGAAGAGCGGCAGGTCCGGCATCGGCGTGCGCCGGTCCCGGATCATGTCTTGCCAGGCCGGGACGGCCGTGGCCCAGGCGGCGGAGCGGACAGGCGCGCTCATGGCTTAGTGAGGCTTCGCCTGGGCACCGAGATGCCCGAGGAGATCGTCGCCCCAGGAATCGCCGCCGGCGGACTTGGCCTCCGCCAGGCGCGCCGCCTTCTTGCCCGGCGCCACCGGCGCCTCCTCGTCCGCCTCCGCCTGGCGCTCGGCCAGGTTGCGGTCGGCGGCGAGGCGGGCGTCGCGGTCGAGCATGTCGCGCAGCTGGCGCATATGCGAGGCGCTGCCCTCTTCGATCGCGGCCCGCGCTGTCGTCGCGAACACCGCCAGCTCCATCCGGTCGCGGGCCGTATCGCGATCCTTGAGGGTGGCTCTAAAATACCGCTTCAGCGAGGCGTCGGAGATCCCGACGGATTTCGCGATGCGGGAGTTGCTCCAGCCGCGTACACAGCCCGCTTCCACCATGTCGCGATCCTCCGAGGTCAGTTCCAGAGCCGGCCGCCCACGCTTGCCGTGGCGGTCCCTGACGGGATTGCCGAAGAGGTCGGTCTCGCGATCGTCCGAAAACTTCGTCATGGCTCGAAAAAATTCTCCGCGTGGGGGAATGGTGCCGGTCTAGGCCGGATGGCCTCCCGGACTTTTGCCCCCCCCTCCCCCTCAGCGATGGCGTCGGGCGGCGGCCTCTTCCCTCTGCTTTGCCCCGTCGTGGCATGTCGTGCAGAGGCATTGCAGGTTGCCTTCGTCCCAGAACAGCGCCTCGTCGCCGCGATGCGGGATGACGTGGTCGGCGACGAGGAGCGAGGTGTCCGCCTCCAGCTTGTGGCAGCGGCGGCAGGTGAAGAGATCGCGGGTCAGCACTTTCCAGCGAAGGCGCTGCCAGCGGGCCGTCTTGTAGAGATGCCGCAGCGGGTTGGTCCGCCGCTCTTCCACATCTCTCGGCAGAAAGCCCAGGCGCGCCGGCGCACGGCGCAACTCGGGCTTGAGCGTCTTGAGCCGACCCATCAGATCAGATCGCAATTGGGAATGTCAGGACATAGCTTACGCACTGGCACTGCCGAGGGCCTATTGGCTGGCGGGCAGGCATCCCCACGCTTATCGACCGTCGCAATGCGGCTACTCACGGGGTTAATCGGGAACATGCCGAGCCTCCGGCAATCCGTCAAGCCTCCGCATGTCCTCTGTCCGGCTGGAGCCGTGGATGGCGCCCATGATCCAGCTCGCGATGCCCCTGTCGATGCGCGAGACATCGACCACCTTGCCAGCCAGCGGCCCCGCACAGATGGCTGCGGGCTCGCCTGCCACCGGCGCCCGAGCAAGTCGCTCCGCCCTCTCACGGTCCAGTTCCATCCGGCGGAGGGCCTCAAGCCGCTGTGGAACGGCCTTCATCTTGGCCATCTCGCGGTATGGGATTGCGCAAGGTTGGCCATCGTGGCCGACGACGCCAGAGATCCGATCCAGGGCACGGTCGAACAGGACATCCCAAATCGGCTGGCGATCGAAGAGCGCGAAGACATAGCGAGGCGCGATGAGCCGCTCGTACCGGACCTTCCGTCGCGGGCCACGGCTGCGGATGGACCATGCCTCTTCTGTCGGGAACCACACGTCAGCCAGCCCGAGGCGAAGCAGCCAGGCGCTTGCCGCCCGTTCCCGCTGCGGCGGTGTCGTGAGGATGAACCATTGGGCCGCCGTGCTCTCGCCCAAGGGCTGCCGCGCGTCTTCGATCGGCAGAACCTGCCCCATGTGATAGCTCACGCCGCAGTCCCCTTCTCTTTCGCCAGCTCGTCGAGCAGGGCCTCCGCCCAGGCGCGTTGCGCCTTGTAGGCGCGGGCCCATGCCACGTCGTCATCGGTCAGCGACCAGCCGCCCGCCTCGCGCTCTTCGATCAGGGCAAGGCGCCGGCCATTCTCCTGCGCCCGCTCCAGGATCAGTTGCCTGTCGCCCGGCTTGTATGGCGGCACCCGCTTGCGCTCGAAGAACTGCGCTGTCTCCACAAGCGTGCCCTCAGCCCAGGCGCGGGGGCCCTCGACCGAGGCGAACCAGCTCCTCAGAGCCGGCAGCTCGGCGAGCGGGCGGGGACGGACGATCTGTGCCAGGCCGCGGAAGGTGGCCATCGAGGGCCAGATGTCGCGCTTGGCGCCATCGCCATGCACCTCCACCATCCGGCGCAGCGTCTTCAGATCGTCGTCGCTCAGATAGGCCAGGTCGTCGGCCAGCCCGTCGAGAAGCCGGGCATGCGCCTCGGCATCCTCACCGCGCTTCGTTCGGAAGCCGAGCGGCGCGTAGAGCAGCCGCCGCACCCGGTGCCGGTTGGATTCGGTCTCAGCCATGTCTCACCCCTTTCTCAGCCGTCCCACCTCACCGCTCTCGCTCCCCCGTAGTGTCCGGAGCGGAACGTCTTATTCTCATTTCTGATTCTGACTCTAGGAGCGGACTGTCCGTGAGTGTCCGGCGGAACGTCCTGGACAGTCCCGGACTGTCCAGCGGACACTAATTCACAAACGTTCTCAGCGCCTTGCCATCAGACCATCCGTCCAGCCTTCCCGTTGGGCCTTGTCGAAAGCCGCATCGAAGTGCTGCGCCATGCGCCGGCCCTTCACGTTGCCGATGAGCCAGGCATCGATCCGCTCCACGAGCGTGTCCGAGACGATCTCGGCCTCGGCGAAGCGCCGGGACTCGCGCATGCGGAAGCGCAGACGGTCGAGCCGCTTGCGCACCGCATCGTTGCCCTTGGCGACCTCGGCCGCCTCTCGCTTCGTGATCTGATCGAGCAGCACATCGAGCACCTTGCCGTGCATCAGCCGCCGGTCACCGCGGTCGCTCATGCACGGCTCCCACCGCCAAAGGGGCGAGGGATCGCGCGCGCAGAGCGCCTGCCATTCGTCGAGACCGATGCGCAGAAGCCGGGCCTGCTGCAGCGGATCGACGGGCAGCGTCCCGAGCGGCGACTGATGCTGGGCGTGAAAGATCAGCTCCAGATAGCAGGCCCGCACCTCGCGCTCCGCCCGCAGGTAGAACTCGCTGTTGAAATAGGTCTGGGTCTCGAACCGCAGGAAGTACTGCCCCGGCAGCCGCTGCCCGGTGGGGATCGGATAGGTCGGCAGATCGGTGGCAGAGGTGATGAGCGTGGGCCGGGCCGGAGTGCCGGTCATGCGGTCCTCCGATCCTGCGGTTCCTGCAGCACGTCGAGGAGGGCAGCCGCCGCGCCAGGACAGGCGAGTTGCGCCCTGAGCCGCCCCGCCAGCGCTTTGCCGTCGAGACCGGCCAGCGAGGCGACCAAGTGGAAATCGCGGCTCCCAATCCAGGACCGGCCCACCTGATCGATTCCAAGCGCGTGGGCCCGGGTGGTCATCGTCCGCCCGGCGGCGCGATAGGCCACCGCGGCAATGCAGGCCCGCAAGACCGCGATCCAAAGGCGGCGGCAGGCCTCTGGATCGAGATCCGCCGCCGGGATCTCGGGGCGGGTCATCACGGAACCCGCCGCAGCGGGGGAAGGCAGTGAGGCCGTCATCAATGGTGCCTCGCGCCGCGGGGAACAAGCTCGGCCAGTGCCGCCCGCACCTGCTCCGGCGAGGCGAGCAGCTTACTCAGGCGCGCCATCAGGGCCGCGCCATCCAGCCCCGCCAGGGACGCCACGATGTGGAAGTCGCGCGAGCCGAGCCACCCCGAAGCGCCCACATTGCCCTCACCCAGCTCGCAGCGAAACGCGTCGGCGATGCCCGCGCGCAGGACCTCCAGCCAGAGCGCGCGAAGAGGATCGCGGCGTTCGGGTGCCGCGCCGGCCACCTGGAGCGCCGTCTCGCGAAGAACCACGTTGCGCCCATGGATCATTCGCCCGCCTCCACCATCGCCACCGCGCGGCTGGCGCAATCGATCAGGGTGCGCAGGCGCGCGGCGGTGGCGGCGCGCTCGGCTGGCGTCAGCGTCGCCCCGCCCGGGCCCTTGGGGTTGATGGCATCGATCAGCGCCGCCGTGGCGCCACCGCCCTGCACGGCGAGGTCGCCGATCAGCTGCGGCAGCGAGACCTCCCGCCGGTGCCTGAACGGCGGCGGATCGTCCAGGCGGCCAGCCGCGAGACGCGTGAAGGGGAATTCGCCAAGCGCGTCCTCGACGACGATCAGCGCATCGACCGAGACCGCGATCTGGCCCGATGCCATGCGGCTAATGGTGGAAGTGGTCGTGGTGTGACCGCTGGCCTGGCAGACAGCCGCGGCAGCCTCTGCGCCGCCAAGCCGACCGACCAGTTCGCGAAAGATGGCCGCATGGGCGAGAGGGACCGAGACCATGGCTAATCCCTTGATTGACAGTGATTTAGGTTGAGCGATGGCCGGCAGAGGCGGCGCCCGAGCTCTCCGGCCCGGTGCTCCGCCCCCTGCCCGCGCGCCCGCCCGTCGGCCAGGGCCGGCGCGATCTCATGCGAAAGCGGATTTCCTTCGCGGCGACGTGATTGGGTGTTGAGATGGCAGCATGACACGCAATGTCCCATCACGCGGCCTCTTCCCGGTCATCATCTGCCAACTCGGATGTCTCGACGCGCAGCGGCGGGCACGGATCGGCAAAGAAGTCTTCAGGCGTCAGAGGGATGCCGTTGGCGCGGGCATTCGTCAGCAGTTCTTGCTGCACCGGCGAGGGGATGAACCCGCCTCCTCCCCCAGCGACGTCTCTCGGCTTTGGCCAGCGCGAGACGCGCGTCGGATGCCGATTACAAAGCCTCGCGGTGGCAGCAACACCGCCGCATTTCCTAATCACACATTCCGCCGGACTGGTCATGAGACAGATTAGTGCCAATCTGGCACCTTATTGTCAATCTTGATGCGTGCTCTTATCGCAATTTCACGTAGGGGCCCATGGTGCCAATAGCTTAGCCATGGATGTGATCGACGGCGCTTGGCTTAAAAGGCGACTTCGCGACGGCTCGCGCGGCGAGAAAGCGCGCCTCGCCGAAGCGATGGGCATCAGCACCCAGCAGCTCTCAAAGGTGCTCGCCGGTACTCGCGCCGTGCAGGCCGAGGAGATACCAGCCGTCCTAAGCTATTTCGGGATGCACATCGCCGACGGTGAACGCGATGGAAGCGAGCCCCCCGGCTTTTCTGAAGCGGCCGTCGAGCCATATGAGGCGGATCGCAGCGGCGACATCGGGCTGCTAATCTCACTTGCTGGCAAGCGCATCGCGCACCCGATGACCTTCCGGTTGAAGTCAGATGCGAAAGATCTCGCCCTGATGAGGGGCGACCTTCTCATTGTCGACGCGAAAGGGGATCGCCGCGTCGGCGAGCTCGTCATCTGCACGATGACAGACGACTACGGCAACGAGGCCACTCAGGTGCGAAAGTGGCTCGACCCTTGGCTGATTGTCGGCAACGAAGCTGCCCACATCGGGGAAAACAGCCACACCATCGGAATTTTGGGCCGGGTAGTCGGCCTGATCCGGGGCAGCTGGATCGCCTGAGCAGGGCCTATGCTTCGTAGAATTCAAATGGATACGCGGCGTCTATCCGGACGCCGAAGTGCCCGTGATCGTCGCCGGGCCGCTCCCAGCCGCCTCGGATCCTCGCCGATGCGGTGACCTGGATGGCGGACAAGGCTTGAGCCCTCTGAGCCTCTACCCACTCTGCTGCGTCGTCCCGCGGCAAGTATCCCACGATCGACCCTTCCAGCCGAACCGCGACGGCGTTCTTGTCATGCGCATTGTGTGGCTGATGCTCGAGCGTCACGGTTTTGCGAACATCCACCCCGTCTCCTCCCGGGTCCCCCACCGCTCGCCGAATTGAGGCGCAGTATTGAGATTCGCCGACGACCTCTTGCAGGTAATGGCCATCGCCCCTGACCCGCAGCACTCGTCGCCGAGTGCCAACCTGCGCACTTGGCTCGGCCCGCCCAGCCCGAGCTGCATACTTCGACACCTGCGGCTTTGGCGACGGAGCATGTAACGCTGCACGCGATCCGCTCACATCCTTAATGACCAAAACTGCGACGAGGCCAAAGACCCCCGTCACACAGCCGATCAGCAGCCACCCCCAAAAACTGCGCCCCCGCGAGGATGCCGCGATCGCCGTGACGACGCCGAACGCCAGCCAGATCCATATCATGAATGCCCCTCCTCTCCGAGTTTTTCGAATCATGCCCCGGCTCAGGCGGGCCGATCAAGCTTCCAATCCAGTACAAAAGATTACGATAGGTGCGATAATAGCAATTTATAGCTTGACGTATTAGTGCGCTTTTGGCACCTCTCTTCTCCATCGGCCACCCGATGGAGCCCCACATGCCTTCCCTCGCCGCCCGCTCTCGCAACCGCCACCACTGGAGCCGCGCGCTGTTCTGCCGGCACCAGATGGTCTGGCGCCGCGACACCTTCGCAAAGATCGCTGACTGCCCGCGCTGCGGCGCGTCCTATTACCCCTCCGGCGGCTGGTTTCATCCGAAGATGCCGGGCTGGGCGCCCATGACGCTGGCGACGGCGCCCGCGGTCGCCGTACTACTCTGCACGATCCTGCTGGCGGTGCTGGCATGACCCGCCCCGACCCACCCCGCGCCGTCATCGATGCGCGCGCCGTTCTGGCGGCACCCGATCAGTACCGGCCGTCGCTCGTCGCTCTGGCGCGGCTGGTCACCGCCACCTGGTACGGCACCCGCCGGCGCCAGCTGCGCCCGAAGCTGCGCGTCATCCAAGGGGGCCGGGTATGACCGGCGCCCAGCCCTACGACCCCAACGAGGGGTTCACCGCCTCCGAGGGCGTCCAGCTCCGCGAGATGCGCCTCACAGCCGCGCGGGCTCTGCGAGACGGCATCGGCACAGCCGAGCGTGTCCTGCTCTCCGAGATGAGCCTGCTGCGCGACCTTGCCGCCGCGCGCGGGCTCCACCTTGCGCCGCCCATGCTCGCCCCCGTTCAGGGCGGCTGGCAGATCATCGACCTCCTCGCCATCGGCGCGCAGGGCGGCAGCATCTCGGGCGTCATCGACGATTGGTGCGCACGGGTAGATCGCCTCTACGGCGCCGCCCAGGCGGGCGCGGCATGACCCAGCCGCGCACCAACATCCTGGCCGAGGCCAACCGCGCGGTCACCGTGGATCGTGCCGCCACGCACGGCTCGGCCGAGCAGAGCTTCGGCCAGCTCGCCGCGCTCTGGTCTGCTCTCACTGGCGCCGCCATCACCCCTGCCCAGGTGGCGCTCATGCTCGCGCAGCTGAAGATCGTGCGCGCCTGGAACAACCCCGGTCATGGCGACAACTGGGTCGACCTGGCCGGCTATGCCGGTCTCGGCGGTGAAGTCGCCGGCGCTCAGGTCCAGCGGGCACCGCGGCAGCAAGGCGGCCCGCCCGAGGGCCTCTTCATGCCCAGCGATGAATGAGCCCCGAACCCCGTCTCTCACCCCTGCCGAGGAGCCTTCCATGCCTGATGGCCAGATGAAATCCGACCCCGACTTCGACGCGGCTCAGAAGCCCATCATCAGCGCCACCGGAACTGAGCTGCGCGCCTTCATCGAACGCTACGAGCGGCTCGACGCAGAAAAGAAGGACATCGCGGATGCGCAGAAGGAAGTGATGGCCGAAGCCAAGGGCCGCGGTTTCAACACCAAGGTCATCCGCAAGATCATCGCCCGCCGCAAGCGCGACGCCGATGACATCGCCGAAGAGGAATCCGTCATGGAGCTCTACCTCTCCTCCCTCGGCATGTGACTTCTCCCGAGTTGCGGCGATGCCCGGGGTTCCTCCACCCCGCCGCCCACCACTCACGCGTCCGGCGCGGGCATCCGCCGGCAGAGGAGTTCTCCCCATGGCTGACCTGCCCGCCTTCGCCCGCTTCTGGATGATCGCCCGCCAGCCCCGCCGCCAGGGCGACAAGACCGAGCCTCGGCAGCGCTACAGCTCACGTGCAGATGCGCTCGCCGCCGCCACGCGCTTGGCCGAGCAGACAGACGCGCCCTTCGTCCTTCTTGAAGCGGTCGAGGTCATTCGGCCCGGCGCCGCCCCCACCACGGGAGAGCTCTTCTGATGCACGAGATCTTCGACACGCTAAACCGGCTCTCCGACGAGCTCGACCGGATGCCGGTGAAGGACATGCCCGAGCGGCTGGTCACCGAGATCCTTGAACAGGGCGGCCACTTTCCCCGTGCCGACTTCAAGGCGCTGGAGACGGGAGAGGTGCGGGCAATGGCGCAGTTCCACCTTCATGCGCTCACCGCAACAGCGCCCACCCCCATGCAGGCTGCCGATCTATGGCGTTGCGTCGCCCGCACCGCGATCGGCGGCTACAAGGCACCGGCAGATCCCGGAGACCTCGTCCGCCTGCGCGCTCAACTTCGCTGGCTGGCGGTGACGCCGGTGCTGGCTCTGCCGATGGCCGCCCGCTGGGACTGGGCCAATCTCGTCATCGCCATCAGCAACGATGCGGCAACCCGGCTCACCGCCGGGCGTATCCTCGCGGGCGCGGGACTGGCAGCATGAAGCTCATTGATCCAAACATCGTCATGCGGCACCGGCAGGCAAGAAAAAGGGGCAAGCATGCCTGAACAGATCCAGCTGTCCCGTCGCAGCAGCTGGCGCAGACCGGAGGGGGCTGTCGTCGTCGCTCTGTCGAGCCTCTGGGGCAATCCCTACCGGATCGGTCACACATGTCCCGCCGAGGGCATCACCCGCTCGCTGACGAGGCAGGAAGCCGTCGAGCGCCATGAGGCGTGGCTGACTGGGGAGAGCGTCGGGGCAAGCGCTGAACGCGCCTGTGCGCGGCGCGAGTTGCGGGGGCAGGATCTCGCGTGCTGGTGCCCCCTCGAGGGACCCTGCCATGGAGACGTGCTAGTCAGGCTAGCGAACGAGGAGCCAGCCTGATGCCCTCCCCACGTTCGATAAAGATTGCCGTGACAGACCGTGAGGCCGCGCACATGCTGTCGCTGCCGCTCGACGAGTTCACGCGGTTGGTGGATGCGGGGGCCTTGCCGCGGCCCGTCATGCTGGCCAGCAACCAGCGGTGGGCGGTGCGGGCCCTGGAAGACGCCCTCACCGGGGCGAAGATCGAGGAAGAGGACGAGTTCGAGACATGAAGCGCGTCGACCTGCCCTACCTGGAATTCAAGACGATCAAGGGTAGGAGCTACATCTACTTCCGCAAAGGGAAGTTTCGGCGGCGGCTCCCTGACGATCCCGGCTCCGAAGAGTTCAGCGTCGAATACTGGGCGACCCGCAACGGCCAGCGGAAGGCGCCGATCAAGACAAGCTGGAACGCGCTGATCGAGAGCTACCTCGCCAACCCAGCCTACCTGAAGCTCGCCGCCGGCACTCGTGCCAACTACCGCAGGCATTGCGATGCCATCCGCGAAAAGAACGGTCCGAAGGACATACGCGCCTTCCGACGCAAGCATGCCATCGCCGCCCGTGACGCACTGCAGGAGACCTGGAGCAAGGCGAATGAGCGGGTGGCGGTGCTCTCCGTCCTCTGCCGTCACGCCGTCGACCTGGAATGGATCGAGCGCAATCCGGTGGAGGACGTGCCAAAGCTGAAGGGCGGGGCATACGAGCCCTGGCCGGAGGCGAAGCTCCGCGCCTTCGAATCCTACTGCGACGCGCACGGGCTGACGACGACGCGGACCGCGTATGAGGTCGCGCTCGGCACGGGCCAGCGGATCGGCGACTGCATCAAGATGCGATGGGAGGATTTCGACGGGGAGTTTATGCGCGTGGTGCAGGAGAAGACCGGCGCCGACCTCTGGATCTTCTGCCCTTCCCGCCTGCGCAGCTACCTCGACACCTTGCAGAAGCGCGGCGCCTACATCCTCGCGAAGAACCTCACGCAGCCGCTCGGTAAGCGCCAGGTGCAGGCGGCGATCGAGGAGGCGCGGGAGGGAATCGGGGTTCTCACCGGCCCTGGCCGGCTCGTGCCGCATGGGTGGCGCTACACGGCCGCGGTGCAGCTCTCCGAAGCGGGCTGCAGCGACAGCGAGATACAGGCCGTTACCGGCCACAAGACGCTGGAAATGGTGCGGAAATACCGTGCACGGGCAGACCAGCGGAACGCGTCGAAGCGGGCGCAATCTAGACGCGAGAAAGCCAGCCACCAAACGCCTTGAAGCGGTCTCGGAAAACCTCGAGCTCCGGGCACGTTACGCAAAGCGAAAACCCGTTCGACGCGATATATGGCTCTAGTCATCGTCACATGGGCCCGACTGCGCTCGATCTCTTGGTCCGGCATGAAGGTCGCTTCACTGCGGCACCTAGGAGCGTCTAAGAAGGGCGGAGAGCCGACCTTCGCTGCTGCCGCAAACCAGTGTCGCGGCAGGGCGGTTAGCGGCTAATCGCCGTGTGCGGCGATGGTCCTCAGATCGCGGTGAGCCTGCTTAGTGAGGCTCGCAGGTGAGTGTGCTCCACCATTAGTAACTTCGTCTATGCGCTAACTATTTATTAACGACCTGGAGACACTGTGGCACGGTCCAAGGGAGGTGAGGCCATGTGCGACAATTGCAACGAAGCTCTGCGAAGGATCGACGATTTGGAGCGCGCGCTGGTTGGCTACATCGAGCGCTACGGATTGTTGGATGAAGCTCGGACGGCGATGCTCGCTCCTGCAGTTCTTCCGCCGCGCGATATGATCGGTCGTTGTAGTCCGCGATTTAAACCTACCGCCACGGTAGTCAGCCTGCTCGCCGAGAAGAAGGCTCGCTTACGCTAGACGCAGCACTGGGGATTTTCGGTGGTCGGCTTTGATGTCCTTCCCAAAGCCCTTTGCCAGATCTGTCGCAGTCATGGCTTTTCCGTATAGATAGCCTTGTGCGTCATCGCATCCCAGGCGACGGAGTGAGGCCTCTTGATCAGCCGTCTCGACGCCCTCGGCCACGACGGTCTTGCCGAAAGAATGCGCCAGACCGATGACCGACCTTACGATCGCGGTGTCTACATCGGGCCTGGAGACGAAGCTCCTATCTATCTTCAGCGTCTGCACTGGTAGTTGTCGCAGATAGGCGAGGTTCGAAAAGCCCGTCCCGAAGTCGTCGAGCGATAGCCTGAAGCCCATAGAACTGAGCGTGTTCAGTTGCTCTTCAAACGACCGATCGCTGCCGACAAGGACACTCTCGGTAATCTCCAGCTCGAATTGGGACGCGCTTAGCCCGAACTCCTCAAGCGCAGCACGCTTGTGGGCGATCATCTCGTCGGACCGAAGCCGAAGAGCCGAGAGATTCACGGAAACTTTTAAATGCTGCAGGTTCGTCCCTTGCCACATGCTCACTTGCCTGCAAGCAGCTCGAAATACTTTTCTGCTAAGGTCATGGATGAGCCCAGTTTCCTCGGCGATACCGATGAAGTCCCCAGGATAGATAAGCTCACCTTGGTGCCGGATCCGAACGAGAGCCTCGACGCCGTTTAGACTTCCATCCGCCAGGGAGATCTGCGGCTGGTAGTGCACCTCGAGGAGATCATCGTTCAGCGCCTCCCTCAGCCGCGCTTCGTTAAATAGGCGCTCCTGTGCAGCGCGATCAAGCTCGGCGCTGTGGAAAGCATAGGCATTCCGGCCTCCGCGCTTCACTTCATAGAGGGCGCTGTCCGCAGCGGACATCATCGCGGTAGCATTGTCCGCATCATTGGGAAATATGCTGACACCTACGCTGATACCGACTTCGATATTGGCTTCCGTCTCGTCGACAAAGATCGGCTCGCGTGCAAGCTTCACCACTCTGTCCGCAACAAGCTTCGCCCCATATCGTCCGTGAACCTTAGGCAAAAGAATCGTGAATTCATCACCTGACCATCGGCACACGGTGTCCCCACTACGGACGCACGAGAGAAGACGCTCTGCGAGTTTCTTCAGCACCTCGTCACCGACCGCATGGCCATGGGTATCGTTAACGGTTTTAAACCGGTCAATGTCGCAGAAAAGGACCGCGCACTCCGAGTTTGATCTCTTCGCATCGTCCAGAGCGCTTGCAACACGAGCCTTGAATAGCGTTCGGTTTGGAAGCCCGGTCAGAGAATCATGGTGCGCTAAGAACTCTAGGTCCATCGCCAATGCACGACGCTTCGACACGTCTTGAAAGACGAGGACCCCTCCGATGATGTCGCCGGAACGACTCCGGATCGGCGCCGCCGAGTCTTCGATCGGGAGGTAAGAGCCATCCCGCCTTCTCAACATCGAGTTGGCCTCAAGCTCGACGATGGAGCCTGTTTGTAGAGCACGTGTCATTGGGCACGTAACACGCTGCTCGTCGGCCCCCCTCACATCGAATATGAGACAGACATCGCGTCCCGCGGCGAGCTCGGTGGTCCAACCGGTGAGTTCCTCTGCCACAGGGTTGAGGTAGGTGATTGCCCCGTGCTCATCGGTTGTGATCACGCCGTCACCTATGGACCGAAGTGTGACCTCGGAGAGCTCATGTTCCTGGTAAAGTTTCTCTTCGGCCTCTTTCCGCTCGGTGATATCTTGGATCTGCGACACGAAGTGAGCGACAGTTCCGTCAGCCTCACGGACAACGGAGACCGACAGAATTCCCCAGACAATATTTCCTGAACTTGTGATGTAGCGCTTTTCGTAATTATAGGCGTCTGCGGTACCGTCGATCAGCTTTTGTAATAGATCCAGATCGCCGGTGAGATCATCTGGGTGCGTTAGATGTTGGAAGTCAGTCGCGAGAATTTCTTCCCGCGTATAGCCTAGCATTCGGGTAAGTGCTGGGTTGGCGTCCATGAAGGACCCGTCCGGTCCGACAATTGCCATGCCGACTGCACTGTATCTGAATGCCCCCTCAAACCGGTCGCGCGACGTTTTTGCGGCTAGTTCAGCCATGCGCGCGCCGGTGGTGTCCCAGACGTACATATGGATGCCAATGACTGCGCCCTGATCGTCTAACTCCGGCACGTAATTGGCGATTGAGCTTCGAGGACCGGTCGGCGTCAGGATCGAGCGCTCATACGAGACTTGCTCGCCAGCAAGCGCCCTTTGGAGCATGGGCTCGACCTGAGGCACCAACTCTGGCGACAAGAGGTCGATGAAGTTTAGGCCGACAGCGCTCCCGTCTTGCCTCTCCGCCCAACGCCCCGCCGCCAGATTATGCTGACGCACCACCAAAGAGTGGTCGACGAAAGCATACGCGACAGGCGCCTTCTCCAGTCCAGAATGCATCGAGACACCTATCAACCCTGATCCACTGAATTACCTATCACCTCGTATATTCAACCGACTTTTGAGTAAAATGCTAGAGTGGGAGCGCTATCGGAAGGAACCTGGTCGACTGGCAATTGTAAGTCGCCATGCGCCACGAAGCGCAGCTCATCGGGCATCTCTTGGTAAAGTGGCCGTGCAGCGCCTGGTTAACATGCTGCGCGATGCGGGAATGTCAGGTTTGGTGCAGCCGTGTCCACGCGTTGATCTGGCCGGTGAACGACAGGTATGGGCCGGGGGCGACGGCCGCCACTGCCTGCTAGGCGCACGACGCGCTGCGCCGCCGCAGGGCCGCTCCGAGCCCAACTTGACCAATGCTGCGCACTGCATGAAGGTTCGCTCAGTCGCCGGTCAGCTCACGGCAGCCACGGATAGCGTTGGAACAACGACAACTTGCTGTAAGATGCGTTTATGATCCGCGCTGTTTTCATCAATCTGCCGACAATAGCCTTTCTGCTGCTGTTTCACCTCAGCGACAACCGGCTGCAAGCAGCCTTTGCCGGAATGATCTTGGCATGGGCAGTTATCCTCTCCGGTCAGCGTCAACCAGCCGTTGTGATTGGACTGAATCTGCATTTCGCGTTGATCGTTCCTTCGCTATTTTTGTTGTGGCGATATGGAGCGGATCCTGTAGCGAGCTGGATCGAGACATGGGTGTTGGCAACGGT
>NZ_JBTHJE010000009.1:0-89441 GCF_054353345.1 Pseudoroseicyclus sp. H15 | reverse complement strand
GGGCAGGCCTCCCGCCCACCCACCCCGGCCTGCCCGGGCAGCGGCGCTGCTGCGGCACAGGTTGGGCGAGGAGGCTGATGGTGAGGGGGCTCTGCCCCCGCCTGCGGCCCCCCGGGATATTTGCAGAAAAGCGAGATCAGGGGCGCTGGCGAGCGCGGCGGGGGCGCGGTATGAGGCGGAATGGCCAAGCAATTCCACTCTCTCGATGCGTTTCTGAACCACGGTTTCGACGATGTGATCGACGTGCGCTCACCGGCGGAATATGCCGAGGATCACGTGCCGGGCGCCATCTCGCTGCCCGTCCTCTCCAACGAGGAGCGGGCTGTGGTAGGCACGATCTACAAGCAGGAGAGCCCGTTCAAGGCGCGCAAGGTGGGCGCGGCGCTGGTGGCGTGCAATGCGGCAGAGCATATTCAGGGGCCGCTGGCCGACCGGGATGGGGGCTGGCAGCCGCTGGTTTATTGCTGGCGGGGTGGGCAACGCAGCAATTCCTTCGCCTCGATCCTGAGCCAGATCGGCTGGCGGGCGGATGTGGTGGACGGCGGCTACAAGACCTGGCGCCGGCTTGTTTCCGCCGCGCTCTACGAGGGCGAGCTGCCGCACCGGATGATCGTGATCGACGGCGACACCGGCACCGCCAAGACGGAGCTGCTGCACCGGCTGGCGGCGCGCGGGCGGCAGGTGCTCGATCTGGAGGGGGTGGCCAATCATCGCGGCTCGCTGCTGGGGCCGATGCCGGAGGGGCAGCCCGCGCAGAAGGGTTTCGAGACGGAGCTGGCGGTGAAGCTGGCCGCGCTGTCGCCGGACGAGCCCGTGCTGGTCGAGGCCGAGAGCAGCAAGATCGGCCAGCTCACGCTGCCGCCCGCGCTATGGAAGTCGATGGGCGAGGCCGGGCGTATCGTGATCTCGGCGCCGGTGGAGGCCCGGGCCCGATATCTGGCGCGGGCCTATGACGATATCGCCGCCGACAAGGCGGGGCTGGCCGAGAAGCTCGGTGCGCTGGTGCGGCTGCGGGGGCGCGAGGTGGTGGATGGCTGGCTGGCGCTGTCGGAGGCGGGCGAGCACGAAGCCCTCGCCGAGGCGTTGATGGTGCAGCATTACGACCCGGCCTATGCCAAGAGCCGCGAGGCGCGCGGGCTGGAGGTGATGGGCGAGGTGCGGGCCGAGACGCTGGACGAGGCCGGGCTGGAGGCCGCAGCGGATGCGGTGGAGCGGGTGCTGGATGCGGGCGGCGGGCCGCAGCCGGGCTGAAGCCCGACCAGCGACGGCGCGAGGGAGGGGCCTTAGGTAGGGCTTCAGCCCGGCATCCCCTGCCGCACCACGATCCGTGGCTCTCCCGCCACGATCCGCCCGATCACCGCTGCCCGATACCCCGCCTCCTGCAGTGCCCCGAGCAGCCCTTCCACCTCTTCCGAAGCCACGGCGGCGAGCATCCCGCCGCAGGTCTGCGGGTCGAATAGCAGATCGCCCCGCGGCCCTACCGCTCCGCTCACCGGCCCGGCGCCGGCGCGGTTGTCGGCCCAGATGGTGCTGCGCTCGCCCGCCGCCGCCAGCGCCTCGGCGCCCTCCAGCATCGGCACGGCGGGCAGGTCGAGCTCCGCCGCCACGCCCGACGCCTCCGTCATCCCGGCGAGATGGCCGGCGAGGCCGAAGCCCGTGACATCCGTCATCGCATGGGCGCCGCACAGGATCTCCGCCGCGCGCCCCTGACCGCGCCCCATTTCGGAGAGGCAGGCGGCCACGACCTTCCCCGGCGCCCGGCCCGCCATCTCGGCGGCGAGGATCGTGCCGGTGCCAAGGGGAGCCGTCAGCAGCAGCGCATCCCCCGCCCGCGCCCCGGCGAGGGTGATCGGCGCGCGCTCCAGAAGGCCGGTCAGCGACAGGCCGATCTGCATCTCGGCCCCCATCGTCGTGTGGCCTCCGGCGATCTCGGCGCCTGCCGCGCGCAAGACCTCACCGATGCCCGCCATCACCTCGGCCAGCGTGCGCCGTTGCAGCGCCTCGGCCATGCGCGGCAGGGTCAGCGACAGGAGGGCCGCCTGCGGGCGTGCCCCCATGGCCCAGATATCGCCCAGCGCATGCAGCGTGGTGAGGCGGGCCATGGTGTAGGGGTCTTCGGTGAAGGCGCGCAGATGGTCGGTCGTCACCACCTGCCGCGCGCCGCCGGTATGGAGCACGGCGGCATCGTCGCCCGCCAGCCGCTCCACCCCCGGCCCGGGCGCCGGCAGGCCATTGAGCGCTGCCCCGAGCGCCCCGCGCCCGACCTTGGCGCCGCAGCCCCCGCAGAGCGCCGCTTCGCCGAAGGCCTCGGCCCCCGCCGCCTGCCGTTTTGGCGCCTCGAGGCGCATCGGGGCGACGTCGCCCAGCCGCTCCATGAAGCGCCTGTCGATCCGGTCCTTCCAGCGCCAGAGGAGCGGGCCCTTGAGCAGCAGCTTGCCGCGCGCGGCCAGCGCTCGCTTCTCGCCGAGCGAGACGAGCTTGAGGTAATCCTTCTGCGGGCGGAAGCGGGTCATCCGCCCCGTGCCCTCCAGCGCCACCCGCAGGTTATCGAAGAGCACCGGTGCCGCGCGCACGGCATAGACGCCGGCCTTGGGCCGGGGTGCCCAGTTGTAGTGGGCGCAATCCCCGGCGGCGAAGAGGGCCGGGTCGCTGCTCTGCAAGGTGGGCCCCACCGTCACGAAGCCCTCGTGCAGGTCCAGCCCGGTGCGCTCCAGCCAGCCCTGCGGCGCGGTCGCGGCAGCGCCGACGGTGAAGGCCGAAGGCAGGCGGCGCCCGTCCGCCAGCTCAACGGCCTCAGCCGTCACCGCGGCGACACCGGCGTGCTCCAGCACCGCCACCTCCGCGCGAGCCAGCTCGGCGCGGATGCGCTCCGCGCTGCGCTCCGGCAGGCGCCCGAGCAGCGCCCCCCGCTCCACCAGCCGCACGCGGCAGCCTCTGCCGCGCAGCGCATGGGCCATGGCGAGCGCCAGCTCCACCCCAGCGATGCCGCCGCCGATCATCGTCACATCCGCGTCCCGCGCGCCCTCCACGAAGGCACTCCAGCGCGCCGCGAAGGCGCCGAGCGGCTTGGCGGGCACGGCGTGGTCGGCGAAGCCCGGCAAATCCGGCATGGCGGAGGTGATGCCGATATCGAGCGAGGCGACGTCATAGCCCACCGGCGGGCGCCCCGGCACCTGCACCTCGCCGCGCGCCCGGTCGATCCCGGTCACGGTGCCGATCACGAGCCGCGCCCCCGCGGCGCGGGCGAGGCGGACGAGGTCGATCTGCATCTGCTCGGGCCGGTAATGGCCGGCGACGAGCCCCGGCAGCATACCCGAATAGGCGGTGACGGGGCCGGGGTCGATCAGCGTCAGACGCGCGCCGGTGAGGGGCCGCATGGCCCAGCGGCGCAACACTAGGGCATGGGCATGCCCGCCGCCGATCAGCACGAGATCGCGCGTGAGCGGATGCGTCATCATGGCACCAGCCACTCCCCCTGTGGCGCCGCCTCGCTGAACCGCGCCCTCCGGTGCACCCGCCCAAGATGCAGCACCTCAAGCTCGGTCAGCGCGACATCGATCCGCGCAAACTCAGCCGCGCTCGGCCGCTCTTCATAGGCTAGCGCTTCCTCGATGACCGTCCCCGGCGCTGGCACCTTGCCGTAGTTCCGCCGCTGCGCCTCTTCCATCCCGGCCCAGACATCCTCCGGCACCCCAAGGCTCACCGTCGCCCGCCCGGCTATCCGCAGCTGCAGCGCGCTCGTCCTGTCCCAAAGCAGCAGTGCCACCCGCGGATCTCCCTCGATCTCCTCCACTTTGGCTGTCTGCGCATCGGTAAATACCCAGGCCCGCGGCCCCCCTGTCTTTGCTCCAAACAAATCCTCGGGGGGGCCGCCACCGGCGGCGGGGGGCAGACAGCCCCCCTCCTCGCTCTCCACCCGCGCGCCCATCTCGGCTCCGCGCAGCATCACCACCCGCGCCTGCGGCCCCTCGCGCCCCATCGTCGCGAGCGTCACCTCACGCGGGCAGGCTCCAAGCAGCGCGCAGGCGGCCTGCCAGAGGCGGGGGAGGGTATCGGGTTCGTCGCTCATGGCGCCTTCTGCCACGCGGGCCGGGCGGGGCGCCAGAGCCCGGCTCATTCGTATCCCGTCAGTTCCATGTAGCCGCGCCCTGTGTGGCTGCCGGTGAAGGTGACCGGGCCTTCCCAGTAGGGCGGCACCACCTCCATCCACGAGCCGGGGTTGAGCGGGGTCACCTCGATGTTCACGCCCTTCGGCGGCAGCTCCAGCCGCCAGCGCACCGGCACGTCGCGGCCGGCGACCTCTGCCGTCTCCAGAGGGGTCGCGGTGAACGCGCCGTCCGCGAAGGGCTCCGCTGTGCCGTCGGGGCTGATCCAGGTGGCGGGGGTGAAATCCTCCTCACCGCGCAGCACGAAGCCCATCAGCCGCGAGCCGTCATCGAAGCTGAGTCCCCACCAGTCCCAGCCCTCCTGCCCGATGCCGAGATATTGCGACGAGAATTCCCGGTCGAGCCAGGCCTCTCCCGTCACGTCCACCTCGCCCTGCGGCAGGGTCAGGCTTCCTGTCACCTCGTAGAAGGGCTGCGAGTAGTAGCGGCTGGCCTGCCCTTCGGGGCTCTTCACCGAATAGCCCGCCTCGCCCTGCAGCACGATCGGGCCCTGCGCCTCCAGCCGCACGTCGTAACTGAACTCTGGCCCGGCGGCAGTAAGGCGCAGATCGTCCAGCGTCTCACCCGCCATCTGCCATTCGTCGATCCAGGCCTCGAAGGGGGCGGCCACCACGCCGGCCTGCCCGGTGTCGCCGCGGGCATAGCGGGCGGTGGCGAGATGGGTGTCGGCAGAGGTCACGGCGGCATGGGCGAACCAGACATCCGGGCCCTCTGGGGTGAGCGCCGAGCGGAACAGCGTCCATTGCAGGCCGTAGCTCGCGCCGTCGGCACCCTCCAGATTGGCCGTGATGTACCACCATTCGATCCGGTAGTCGGGATGGGGCCCATGGTCCTCCGGGAAGGTGAAGGTCCGGCCCGGCGTGACTTCTGCGAAACCTTCCGCCCCCTCACCCAGCCCGGCATAGCCCTGCGCGATGGCGGTGCCGCCCAGGCAGAGGAGCAGCGAGGCGAGCCGGCAGGCTCGAAGAGCGGCGCGGTCAGGCATCATGGGCGAAGACCTTCAAGAGCTCCGAGGGCGCCTTGCGGCGGAGGCGCCAGGCGGGCCAGAGCGCGGCCAAAGCAGCGGCGAGCAGGCAGAGCGCGAAGAGCCGCGCGTAATCGGCAGGGAAGAGATACATCGGCAGACGCCAGCCGAAGGCGGCGGTGTTGACCTTCGCCAGCAGTGCCGCCGCCAGCGCTAGGCCGAGCGGGATGGCGGCAAGCCCGGTCAGCGCGGCCAGCATCAGTGCGCGCCCGAGCTCCAGAAGCGACAGGCGGCCGCGCGTCAGCCCCAGCGCCCAGACGGGGGCGAGCTGCGGCAGGCGCCGCTCCGCGATGGTGAGCAGCGAGAACAGGATGGCCAGCGCGGCGGTGCCGAGCGTCGCGGCATTGAGTGCGGCGGTCACGGTGAAGGTCCGCTCGAAGATCTCCAGCGAATAGGCCTTCACCGCCGCCTGATCGGTAATCCGGCCCGGCGCGATGCCGGCCTCCACCAGCGCCGCCTGCACTGCGTCAGGGTTGCCCGTGATGAGGCCGTAGCGGGTTGGCACAACCTCTGGATAGAGCTGGCGGAAGAGCGGCTCGGTGACGATGGCCTGCCAGTCGGGGTTGCCGTAATCGCCGTAGATGCCGAGGAGCGGAAGCTCCGCGCCGCCGATCTGCAGCGCATCGCCGGGCACCAGCCCCTCGGCCCGCGCGAATTGCTCGTTGACGATCACCCCGTCGCCCGTGTCGAGCCTGTCCCAGACCTCCGGCACCGCCTGCAGAAAGCCCCAGGCCGCCCGGTAGCCGGGGTCGGGGCGCATCCCCAGCACCTCGCCCGGATGGCCGCGCAGGGGCTGCGGGGCGGAGAGGAGCGGCAGAAGGCGTGCGTCTGCTTCCTCCAGCGCCGGGGCTTCCTCGGGCCCGGCGAGGTCGACATAGAGATCGGCTATCAGGCGCTGGTCGAGGAAACCTGTGAAGGTCGCGCGGAAGGACGAGACCATCGTCGAGACGCCCACATTCGCCGCCATGGCCAGCAGCAGCGCCATCAGCGCCAGTGACAGGCCGGGCAGCTGCTGGCGGCTGTCGGCCCAGAACCATTCGGCGAGGGGGCGGCGCGCCAGCTTTTCGGCGCCCCGCAGCACCAAGGATAGCAGGCCCGGCAGCAGCAGCGCCGCGCCAAGAAGCAGCCCGGCGAGCAGGGCGAAGGCGGCGGGCAGGCTCTGCCCGAGGAGCATCAGCGCGGCGAAGGCCAGCAACGCCGCGCCAGCTGCCGCCTGCAGCGCCCGGCCCCGCCCGGCGCGCATCGCCCAGGCGCGGCCGCCGGCGGAGGCGAGGAGCGGCATCCGCGCGATCTGCCAGAGGCCGGAGGCCCCGGCGAGCCCGGCGCCGGCGAGGCTCATGGCGAGCGCGGCGAAGATTGCGGCGGGGCGCAGCGACAGGGTGCCCGGCACCTCGGCGCCGTAGAGGCTGCCGAGCGTGGCGGAGACGTCGGGCAGCAGGAGCGCGGCGACGCCGAGGCCGAGGGCGAGGCCCAGAACCGCGGCAACGGCGGCGAAGACGAGCAGCTCCAGCGCGAGGCTGCGCAGGATCACCGGCAGCGGCACGCCGAGGGCGCGGAGGGTGCGCACGAGCGGGCGGCGCTGCTCGATGGCAAGGCCGACGGCGGCATGGGCGATGAAGATGCCGGTGGCGAAGGCCAGAAAGCCGAAAGCGGTCAGGTTAAGATGGAAGCTGCGCGTCAGCCGGTCGACCTCGCCCGCGCCGCTGGCAGGCTGCAGGAGGAGGCCGGGGGCGACGCTCTCCAGCGGCGGGCGGCCGAGGGGGACCTCGCCGGTGAGGATGAGCCGGCTGGCCTCGCCCGGCTGCTCCAGAAGGCGCTGGGCGATTGTAAGGTCGGTGATCAGCGTGCCGGGGGCGGCGCCCGGGTCTTCCACCGGCTGGCCGGGGAAATCGGCGGGCAGGGCGGAGAGGGCGGCGGCGGTGCCGATGATCTGGCCGGGCGGCGTGAGGAAACGCGCGAGGTCGAAGCCTTCGCCCGAGCCGGTGGAGAAGGGGGCGGTGAGCGGGTCGAGCCCGACGAGCCGCTGCCCCTGCCAGCGCCCCTCGATCACGGGCGAGACGAGCCAGCCCTGCCGGCGGAGCGCGGTGGCGGTGGCCATGGGAATCGGGCCGCCATCTTCGGAGACCAGCTGGGCATGATCTGCCTCGCCGAGCACGCCGGCGGCGGAGGCATAGGCGGCGCGCGCTTCGGCATTGATCGCCTGAACCGCCGTCCAGAGCGCGGTGGCGAGCGCGAGGCCGGCCAGCAGGGCGAGGAGCTGCAGCGGGGCGCGGCGCCAGTGCGAGAGGATTGCGGTGAGGGTGGCGCGGGTCATGGCTCGTCGCTCCTGACGGAGCGCCTCGCGGAGGCGCGATAGGGAGGAGACGGCGGAGGGGGGCTGTCTGCCCCCCGCTGCCTGCGGCAGCCCCCCCGAGGATATTTGGCAGTCGAAGGGAAGGAAGACGTCATGAAGAGGCGGGGGCTATGCGGCCGGCGGAGAGGTGCAGGCGGCGCGACATGGCTGAGGCGACGTTGGGGGAATGGGTGACGGTGAGGAGGGCGGCGTTTTGCTCGGCGGCCAGTTCGAGGAGGAGGGTGAGCACCTCGCTGGCGCTGGCCTCGTCGAGATTGCCGGTGGGCTCGTCGGCAAGGATCAGGGCGGGGCGGGCGGCGAGCGTGCGGGCGATGGCGACGCGCTGCTGCTGGCCGCCCGAAAGTTCTTCGGGGTATTTGGAGAGGTGGGGGGAGAGACCCAGGCGTTCGGCGAGGCGGGTGGCGAAGGCATCGTCTTGCCGCTCCGCGAGGCGGGCGTGGAAGGCGATGTTTGCGCCGGCCGTCAGCGAGGGGATCAGGTTGAACTGCTGGAAGACCAGCCCCACCGTGCCGCGGCGAAGGGTGGCGCGGCCGGCCTCGCCGAGGCTGCGGGTGTTCTCGCCGCCGATGAGCACATCGCCGGCCTCGGGCACGTCGAGCCCGGCGGCCAGATGCATGAGGGTGGATTTGCCGGAGCCGCTTTCGCCTGTCAGCGCCAGGCTCTCGCCCGAGGCAAGGGAGAGGCTGACGCCGCGCAGCACCTCGCCGCCGCCGGGGTAGCTCTTGCGGACATCGCGGAGCTCAAGCACCGGCGGCCCCGGTGAGCCCCGCGGCGGCGATGAGGGCGAAAAGCAGGATGGTGAGGACGACCACCCGCAGCTTCAGCCCGCGTTGCGACGGATCGCGCGCCCAGGCTGCCAGCGCCGGGCCGACGGCGCGGGGGCCGGGCCAGAGCTGACGGGTCTGCTCGACGGCGCGGGTGCGGATGCGGAACGCGGCCTGAAACATGCTCGCCGCCCAGGCGAAGAAAACGAGCCCTTCGAGGATCAGGAGGACGAGATAGGGCGTGGTCATGGCCTATAGATCGGGTCTCGCGGCGCGAAAGGGAAGGGGTGGCGGGCGCCTGGACTTAGTCCGCGTCGTCCCAGAGATCGGTCGAGAGGTACTTCAGGCCGGAATCGCAGATGACGATGCCGATGCGCCCCCCCTTTTCCGGCCCCTCCAGCAGCTTCAGAGCCGCTGCCAGGTTGGCGCCGGAGGAATAGCCGCCGAAGATGCCCTCTTCACGGGCCAGGGTGCGGGCGGCCGTGCGGGCCTCTTCCCCCGTCACCGCGATATGGCCGTCGACGGGCACGTCCTTGAGGAAATCGAGCTCGGCCATCGCATAGCCGCCGCCCTGGATGGGGTGGTTCGGGTCGGTCACCTCGCGGCCCGCCAGCGCCTCGGCGCCCGAGGGCTCCACCAGATAGCCACGCACGCCGCCCAGCGCCTTCAGCGTGCGGATGCAGCCGGCATAGGTGCCACCGGAGCCGGCGAAATCGGCGAAAGCGGTGAGCGAGCCGCTGGAGTTCTGCCACATCTCGCTGCCCGTGCCGGCGGCATGGGCGGCGGGGTTGCCGGGGCGGTGGAACTGATCGGCCCGGAAGGCGCCGCGCTCTTCGGTGAGGCGCTGCGCCTCGGCCTCTACCAGCGCCAGATCGGCGCCGGAGACCTGGCCGGGCGTGCCGCCCTCTGCCTGCGGCACCAGCACCACTTCGGCGCCCAGGGCGCGCATCATGCGGGCGCGCTCGGCGCTGTTGCCGGCGCTCATGATGGCGACGAAGGGATGGCCGCGGATGGCGCAGACGATGGCGAGGCCGGTGCCCATGTTGCCGGAGGTCAGCTCCACCACCGTCTGGCCGGGCACCAGATCGCCGCGCCCCTCGGCCTCTTCGATGATGCCGAGGGCGGCGCGGTCCTTCTTCGAGCCGCCGGGGTTGAGGTAGTCGAGCTTGGCCATGATCCGCCCGTCGAGCCCGCGAGCGCGGGTGATGCGGTCGAGCCAGACGGCCGGGGTGCGGCCGATGACGGCAAGGATGGAGCGGTGCGCCTTGAGATCCATGGCGCGTATCTGGTCAGGCAGGGGCGCGCTTGTCCAGCGCGGCGGCAGAGATGCGCGCGATGCGGCGCAGGCTTGCCAGCAGGGCCAGCCCCGCGGCCAGCGCCAGCCCGGCGATGACGGGGAAGAGCACCGGCGCGCCGGCGGCCGCCATGAGGGGCGCGAGCGCGAAGGGGCCGAGCGTGCCGCCGAGGAGCGCGCCGAGCAGGGGCGCGGCGCCGAAGCGTTCGTCAGGACCCAGCACCTGCGTGGCCCAGACGTAGAAGGCGGGGAACTTGATGGCGACGCCTGCGCCCGCGGCGACGAAGCCGAGGGCGGGCAGACCGGCCACGACGAGCACGAGCGCCGCGGCGACCCAGAAGAACCCGGCGGCGAGCACATGCTCGGGCTGCAGGCGGGGCGCCAGCCAGTAGAGCGCCAGTCGCCCCGCCAGGAAGGTGGCGAAGAATCCGGAGGTGAGGAGGGCGACGTTCGCCTGCGCCATCCCGATGGCGAGGAGGGCGCTGGGCCCGTAGCCGACGAGCGTGCTCTCGATGACGGCGGAGGCGAAGATGAAAGCGAGGATCGACAGCCGCCCCGCATGCAGCGGCGGCAGGCCGAGGGAGGCGGCGCCGCGGCGGGGGCCTGGCTTGACGAAGGGCAGGGCCAGGAGGGCCAGAACGGCGAGCCCGGCATAGACGGGGCCGGGCCGCCCGGCGGTGATAAGCAGGGCCGGCGGCGCAGCGATGGCGCCGATGCCGTAGATGGCGTTGACGAGGCCGACCATGCCGGGCCCGCGCGCCCCGAATTCGGTGAGGAAGCGCCGGTTCACCACGACCGACATCGCGCCGAAGCCGAAGCCGGTGACGATAGCGGCGGGCAGAAGCACGCCCCAGCCCGGCCCGAAGCCGAGCGCGAGCGTGCCGAGCGCCAGAGCAGAGAGGGCGAGGCGCAGGGTGAGGCGGAGCAGGCCGAAGAGGCCGCAGAGCACCGCGATGGTCGAGCCGAACCCGTGCAGGCCGATGATCCACCCGGCGCCGGCGCTGCCATAGGCGGCCGTCCAGCCCGGCAGGGCGAGGCCGTAGAGGCCGGGCACGGCGCCGATGAGGGCGAAGCCGAGGCCGCCGGTGAGCATCAGCCGCAGGGGGGAGGATTCGGGCGTGGTCATGGTGCGGCCGTCTGAGAAAATCCGCCCACGGATGCGCCGGGAGGTGCGGTTTGTCAAAGCCCTCTGGCGGCGGGGTACGCGGCGGTTCGCCTCAGGATTTCGGCGGAGATATCGAGGGCGAGCTGGCGCCCCCGCCGCAGAGGTCAGGCCGCGTCGTAGGCGCCGCGGGCACTGCGCACCGCGTCATGGCTGCGGGCGGCCCAGGTGACCATGGTTTTGAGCATCTCCATCAGCTCCTCCCCCAGCGGCGTCAGCGCGTAGTGCACCGCGATGGGCGGGCCGGGGTCGACCGTGCGGGTGAGGTAGCCGTCGCGTTCGAGGCTGCGCAGGTTCTCGGTGAGCACACGCTGGGTGATGTCGCCGATGGTGCGTTTCAGCTCGCCGAAGCGCAGGGCGCCATCTTCCAGCGCCAGCACGATCAGCACCTGCCATTTGCCGGTGACCTTCGAGAGCACCTGCCGGATCGGGCAGTGCTCGGCGTCTTCCTTGGTGAGGGCGGTGACCTGAAGCATACCGGGTTCCTAAATAGTGCCTAATTGATACTTGGTTCGATTTTGATACCACTCCGGCATCAACACAGCAACCTTGAGTCGAAAGGCCCCGCCATGACCCCCACAGAGATCGTCATCTCCGCCGTCACCGCCATTTTCACCAGCTTCGATCCTCAAGCGGCCGAAGAGCTGCTGGCGCCCGATTACATTCAGCACAACACCGGCGTGCCCAGCGGGGCGGCGCCCATCATCGGCTTCATCCCGGCGCTGGAGGATAGCGGGATCGAGCTGACCACCCACCGGGTGATCAGCGAGGGCGATCTGGTGGTGATGCACAACACCTACCAGAACGCGCAGGCTTTCGGGGCCGACACGCTGGTGGCCTTCGATGTCTACCGGGTGGAAGACGGCAAGGTCGCCGAGCATTGGGACAATCTGCAGGTGCCGCCGGCACAAACCGCCTCTGGCCACACGATGACCGATGGCGCCACCGAGGTGACCGACCTTGAGCTGACCGCCGAGAACAAGGCGCTGGTCGAGGGCTTCATCGCCGATGTGCTGCAGGGCGCGGCGCCCGAGACGATCACCGACTACGTCTCGACCGAGACCTATATTCAGCACAACCCGGGCATTGCCGACGGGCTGGATGGCCTGGGCGCCGCGCTGGGCGCGATGGCCGAGCAGGGCATCACGATGGTCTATGACGAGGTTGAGCTGGTGGTGGCCGAGGGCAATTTCGTCTTCGCCGCGTCAGAGGGTTCGCTGGGCGATGTGCCGACGGCGTTCTTCGATCTCTTCCGGGTGGAAGACGGCAAGATCGTCGAGCATTGGGATGTCGTCTCCGAGATCCCCGCCGAGATGGCGCATGACAACGGCAAGTTCTGATTGAACGGGTGCAGCGGCGGGCTTTTCCGCCGCTGCGCCTGTCATGTCCAGTCGAGCACCACCTTGCCAGAGGCACCGCCGCGCATTTCGGCAAAGCCCTGCGCGAACTCCGCCGCCTTGAAGCGGTGGGTGATGACGCGGCGCACGTCGAGGCCGTTCTCCAGCATCGCCAGCATCTTGTACCAGGTCTCGAAGATCTCGCGGCCGTAGACGCCCTTGATGGTGATCGCCTTGAAGACGATGCGGCTCCAGTCGACCGGGCTCTTGCCCGGGGGGATCCCCAAGAGCGCGATGCGCCCGCCCATCACGAGGCTCTCCACCATCTGGTCGAGGGCGCGCTGGTTGCCGGACATCTCGAGCCCCACGTCGAAGCCCTGCTTCATCTTCAGCCGGGCCACCACGTCGCCCAGATCCTCCTCGGCGACGTTCACCGGCACCACGTCAGCCACCTGCTCCGCCAGCGCCAGCCGCGCCGGGTTCACATCCGTCACCACCACGTGGCGCGCCCCCACGTGCCGGGCGACCGCCGCCGCCATGATGCCGATGGGGCCGGCGCCGGTGACCAGCACGTCCTCGCCGACGAGATCGAAGCTGAGCGCCGTGTGCACGGCGTTGCCGAGCGGGTCGAGGATGGCGCCGATCTCGTCGTCGACCGCGTCGGGCAGGGGGACGACGTTGAAGGCGGGGAGGCGGAGGTATTCCGCGAAGGCGCCCTGCTCGTTCACGCCGATGCCGCGCGTCGCCGGGTCGAGGTGGAACTTGCCGGCGCGGGACTGGCGGGAGGTCTTGCCGATCAGGTGCCCCTCGCCGGAGACGCGCTGGCCGAGCTCCAGCCCCTCCACGTCGCGGCCCAACTCGACGATCTCTCCGGCGAACTCATGGCCCGTGACCAGCGGCACGGGCACGGTCCTCGCCGCCCATTCGTCCCAGTTCCAGATATGCACGTCGGTGCCGCAGATGCCGGTCTTGTTGACGCGGATCAGCACATCGTCGGGGCCGATCTCGGGGACGGGGCGCGTCTCCATCCACAGGCCCTCCTCGGGCCGGGCCTTCACGAGGGCGCGCATTTCATTGGTGCTCATTGCAGGGCTCCGGTGGCGCGGCCGGCCTCTTCGAAGGCGGCGAGCGCGGTGTCGAGATCGGCGCGGGTGAGCGCGGCGTTCATCTGGGTGCGGATGCGGGCGCGGCCCTTCGGCACGACGGGGTAGAAGAAGCCCGAGACATAGACGCCGAGCTCGCCGAGCTTGGCCGCCATGGCCTGCGCCTTCGGCGCCTCGTGCAGCATGACCGGCACGATCGGGTGCTCGCCGGGCAGAAGCTCGAAGCCGAGGCGCTCAAGCCCCGCGCGCCAGTAGGCGGTGTTCTCGGTCAGCTGCGCGCGCAGGTCGTCGCCCGTCTCGGCCATGTCGATGGCGACGAGCGAGGCGGCGCAGATCGCCGGCGGCAGGGCGTTGGAGAAGAGGTAGGGCCGGGCGCGCTGGCGGAGAAGGTCGATGACCGGCTGGGGCCCGGCGATATAGCCGCCGATGGCGCCGCCGAGCGCCTTGCCGAGCGTGCCGGTGATGACATCGACCTTCACTCCCGCCCGCTCCGGCGTACCGGCCCCGGTGGCGCCGACGAAGCCGGTGGCGTGGCAATCGTCGACCATCACCAGCGCCTCGTATTCGTCGGCGAGGCGGCGGATCTCGGGGAGGTTGGCGAAATAGCCATCCATCGAGAAGACGCCGTCGGTGGCGATCATGATGTTGCGAGCGCCCTTCTCGCGGGCCTCCTTCAGCTTGGCCTCCAGATCGGCCATGTCGGAATTGGCGAAGCGGTAGCGCTGCGCCTTGCACAGGCGAATGCCGTCGATGATCGAGGCGTGGTTGAGGCTGTCGGAGATCACCGCGTCCTCGGGGCCGAGGAGCGGTTCGAAGAGGGCGCCGTTGGCGTCGAAACAGGCGGCGAAGAGGATGGCATCGTCATGGCCGAGCCAGCGGGCGAGGCGCTGCTCGAGCTGCCGGTGGATCTCCGCCGTGCCGCAGATGAAGCGGACGGAGGCCATGCCGTAGCCCATCTCGCCTAGCGCCTCCTGCGAGGCGCGGATGAGATCGGGGTGGTCGGCGAGGCCGAGGTAGTTGTTGGCGCACAGGTTGATGACCTCGCGCCCCGCCACCTGCACCCGCCCGCCCTGCGGGGATGAGAGCGGGCGCTCTTCCTTCCACAGCCCCTCGTCGCGGATGTCTTGCAGCTGGGCTTGGATGTCATCGAGGAAGGGCATGGGGCAGGCTCATCTGTTGGGGGAGGGCGCTGGGCCAGATGTAGCGCGAAATATAGGTATGAAACAGCTGGCGTGCAGGGTGGGCGGCGTTGTCCCGCTCGCATCTTGTTTCCCATCGGGATCGTTCGGGCGCCGGGATGGACGGGCGCCCCGCGAAGTGGCAGCGTCGGCAGGCACACTGGAGCCCCAGATGATCCACGCCTCCTGCCTCTGCGGCGCAATCCGCTACGAGATGGACCGGCCCGCCGGCGCCATCACTGCCTGCCATTGCAGCCAGTGCCGCAAGCTCTCCGGCCATTTTGCCGCCAGCTTCGACGTGGAGCCGGGGGAGATCCGCTGGCTGGCGCAGGAGAGCCTGCGCGTCCACGAGATGCCCTCGGGCGCCAGCCGCGGATTTTGCGGGACCTGCGGCAGCAAAGTCTGGTTCCGCGCGGCGGACGGGGCGTGGAGCTTCGAGGCCGGGCTGATCGACGGTGCCTCGGGCGGGGCGCTGGAGGAGCACATCTTCCTTGAGGACAAGGGCGATTACTACGAGGTGACGGCGTGAGGGGCGGCTGCCTCTGCGGGGAGGTCACCTTCGAGGTGACGGGGGGCGCGAGCCCCGTCTGGGCCTGCCATTGCGGGCAGTGCCGCAAGCAATCGGGCCATTATTGGGCCTCGTCCACCGTGCCCCTCTCCGCCATCACCATCCATGGCGAGCCGAGCTGGTACCAGGCGAGCGAAAAGGTGCGCCGGGGCTTCTGCGGCAGCTGCGGGAGTTTCCTGTTCTGGCAGGTCATCGGGAGCGACGAGATCAGCTTTGCCGCCGGGGCGGTGGAGAGCCCGACGGGGCTAAGGCTGGAGCGGCACATCTTCACCGCCGACAAGGGCGATTACTACGCCATCGAGGACGGCCTGCCTCAGGAGTGAGCGAAGGTCGCGGCGAGGATCGCCGTCAGCGCCTCGGCATCGGCGGCATCGAAGGCGGCGGGCTGATCGCTGTCGATGTCGAGGACGGCGATGAGGGCGCCGGCGGCGTCCCAGACCGGCAGCACGATCTCCGACCGGGTGGAGCTGGCGCAGGCGATGTGGCCGGGGAAGTCGTCGACGTCATCGACGATCTGCACCTCCCCGGTGCGGGCGGCGGCGCCGCAGACGCCGCGCTCGAAGGGGATGACGAGGCAGCCATGCCCGCCCTGGTAGGGGCCGATCTTCAGGAGGCCGGGGGAGACGACGCGGTAGAAGCCCGTCCAGTCGAAGCGCGAATCGGCGTGGTGCAGCTCGCAGGCGAGGGTGGCCATCAGAGCCACCGAATCGGTTTCGCCCTCGGTCAGGGCGGCGATGGTCTTGGCGAGGAGGGGGTAGTCGGCGCGGGTCTCGGCAGCCGGGGCGATGATCGTTTCGGTTTCGCTCACAAGTCACCTCCGGCAGTTTGGATTGTCGCGGGTTTCGGCGGAATACCACGAACATGCCTTGCTTGTTCCACGCCGGCGCCCGGCGCAAGGGTGACAGATGGACTTGTAGCTGCTTAGCTCACCCGGCGCCTCGCGCGAACAGCCCCCACCCAGTTGCGGGGCGCCGGGACCATCCCCCCTTCCCTCTGGCGCAGATGCCCCGCATGCTCAGCTTTCGCTGACGGAGGGCCATATGCGCGATTTTCACCTGCCCGGGCGCTCGCCCGTTCTTGCCGAGAACGGCATCGTTGCCACTTCGCATCCGCTGGCCGCCAAGGTGGGCGTGCAGATGCTGGAAGCAGGCGGCAATGCGGCCGATGCGGCCATCGCCACGGCAGTGCTGCTCGGCATCTGCGAGCCGCAGATGTGCGGGCTCGGCGGCGATATGTTCGCGCTAGTTTCGCGGCCGGGCGAAGAGGTGGTGGCGCTCAATGCCTCGGGCCGGTCGCCGGCAGGGCTGGATGCCGCGGCGATGCGGGCGGCGGGGCACAAGACGGTGCCGCTGAACGGGGCCGAGGCTGTGACGATCCCCGGCGCGGTCGATGGCTTCTGCCGCCTCTCCGAGAGGTTCGGGCGGCTCGGGCTGGCGGCGGCGCTGTCGCCGGCGGTGTATTACGCCGAGGCCGGCGTGCCGGTGGCGCCGCGCGTGGCGGCCGATCTGGCCGAAGAGACGGCGGTGCTGCAGGGGCGCGCGCGCGACTTCTACTCCGATGGCTGCGCGCCCCTGCGCGAGCGGCAGATCTTCCGCGCCCCCGGCCAGGCCGAGGTGCTGCGCTGCATCGCTGCCGATGGCCGCGCCGGCTTCTACGAGGGCGAGGTCGCGGCGGATATGGTGGCGGCGCTGCGGCAGATGGGCGGGACGCATACCGAAGAGGATTTCGCGGCGACCGAGGCGAGCTGGAGCAGCCCAATCGCGGGAGGCTATCATGGGGTGGAGCTGCTGGAGCATCCGCCGAACGGGCAGGGCGCGACGGCGATCCTGCTGGCCAACATCCTGGCGCAGTTCGACCTGGCCGCGCTGGAGCCCTTCGGCGCCGCCCGCCTGCATCTGGAGGCGGAGGCAACCAAGCTGGCCTATGACACGCGCAACCGCGTGCTGGCCGACCCTGACCACACCAGCCGTCTGGCACATATGCTGGCGCCGGAGACGGCGAAGCGGCTGGCGGCGCTGATCCGCCCCGATGCGGTGCTGCCGCCCGCTTTGCCGGGGGCCGAGGCGGTGCACCGCGAGACCGTCTATCTGACGGTGGTGGACAGGGATCGGATGGCCGTGTCGCTGATCTACTCGATCTTCCACGGTTTTGGTTCGGGCATCGCCTCGGACAAGTTCGGCCTGCTGTTCCAGAACCGCGGCGCCGGCTTCACACTGGAGGAAGGCCACCCCAACGAGGCGGGGCCAGGCAAGCGGCCGATGCATACGATCATCCCCGCCATGCTGCGGCAGGGCGGCGAGGTGACGGCGAGCTTCGGCGTGATGGGCGGGCAATATCAGCCGGCGGGCCATGCCCATTTGTTGAGCAACATGGTGGATTACGGCCTGTCGCCCCAGGAGGCGCTGGATGCGCCCCGCAGCTTTGCCAGCGGTGGTGAGCTCGAGGTGGAGCGGGGCGTCAGCGAGGCGGTGCGGGCCGAGCTGGTGGATCTGGGCCATGAGGTGGTGGTGCCGGAGTCGCCGCTGGGCGGGGCGCAGATGATCACCATCGGGAAGGATGGCGTTCTGGAGGGCGCGTCCGACCCGCGCAAGGACGGCATCGCGCTGGGCTATTGAAGGCCGGGGCCTCGGGGCGCTGTTGCCCCGCGGCCCCGTCAGATCTGCTGGCGCACGATGTCAGTGACCAGCACGTCGATTACCATCTCGCCCAGCACCTCGCGGCCGGCGGCGCGCAGGGCGTCGCGCAGGTTGCGCATGTTGGCGGCTGCGGTGAAATTCCCGTCGAACCCGCCGACATTCGAATGGTCGAACAGCACCTGCAGGAACACGTCGCGCAGCCGCGGCTCATGCGTGAAGATCACCGATTGCTGGCCTGCAGGCACCTCGATGGAGAGCGAGAGCAGCATCATCGCATCTGCCCCGCCGCCGCGCACCACGGGCACGACGAATTGGTTGTTGAGCTTGGCGTATTCATTGGTGCCGGGGCCGTCGGCCACGACTTCTTCCTCCTCCGCGACCTGCTCGTCCGGCGCGGCCGCACCGGCCTCGCCGCTCATGTCACCACAGGGGCCCATGGCCATCTCCTCTTCCGCGTGAGCGGGGAAGAGGAACATGGCGGCCGCCACGCCGCCGCCGGTGCCGATGAGCGCGAGGATAAGGGGGAGCAGGAGCTTCTTCATCGGGTTACCTCAGAACGGCAGGAGCACTTCGCTGATCTCGTCGGCCCAGCGCGGGCGCTGCACATCCGAGATGAGGCCCCGCCCGCCGTATGAGATGCGGGCCGCGGCGATCTTGTCGTAGGTGATCTCGTTCTGGCGGGTGATGTCGGCCGGGCGGGCATAGCCGTCGACCAGCAATTCGCGCAGCTCGTTGTTCACCCGCACCTCCTGCCGGCCCTGGATTTGCAGCACGCCGTTGGGCAGCACCTCTGTCACCGTTGCAGCGATGCGCAGGGTGAGCTGCTCGTTGCGGCTGACCGAGCCGTCGCCCGAATAGGCGGAAGATGAGGTCAGGCCCACCGCCGGGTCGAGGTTCGGCCCGTTCTGATCGATGATCTGCGGCAGGGCGAGGAATTCGGGGATCGCCAGATCCTGGCTGCTGGAGCGCGAGCGGCCCGAGGCGTTGGAGATGCTGGCGCTGTCGTCGATCTCGATGACCACCGTCAGGATATCGCCCCGCGTCATTGCCCGCCGGTCGCCCAAGAGCGAGCCGCGCTCGCCTGTCCAGAGAGAGGCGGCGGTGAGCTCGGCGGGGGCGAGGATGGGCTGTGTCTCGATCGGCAGGCCGGGGGACATCATGGCCAGATGCTCCTCGCTCATCGCCACGGGCGAGAGGGGCGGCGGCTGGCCGACCTCCAGCACGCGGTCGCAGGCAGCGAGGACGAGGAGAAGCAGGATTGCAAGGCGGGTCATCGGGTTACTCCAGCGCGGTGACATAGGCCGCGCCATCGGCGCCAATCAGGGCGGTGACAGAGGTGCGCGAGGCGGTGTTCATGATGCGGATGCTCTCGCCCACGCCGGCGCGGTCGAGCGCGCGGCCCTCGGTTTCGATTCGCAGGCCGGCCGCGTTGTAGATGAGCGGGATGATCTGGTTGCGGTCGACGATGGCGGGCGGGCCGAGATCGGCCAGGCGGATCGGGCGGCCGGCATAGAGGGCGACGCGACTTTCCATGCCGGTGATCTGGCTCTGCTCGGTCGCGACGCCGGGCATGTCGCCCTCGGCGGCCAGGGCATCGCCCGGCCCCAGCAGCGTCTGCGCCGGGATAGTGCGGGCGGCGACCATGATGTCGGCCGCAGCAGGAGAGGCAGACAGGAGGAGAGGCAGGAGCCAGCGCATCAGCGGACCTGCACCGTGGCGCCGAGCATCTGGTCGGCCGAGGAGATGACCTTGGAATTCAGCTCGTAGCCGCGCTGCGCTTCGATCAGGTCGGTCACCTCGCGCACAGCATCGACTGTGCTGTCTTCCAGATAGCCCTGGCGCAGCACGCCCAGGCCATCCTCGCCCGGGTTGCCGCCGAGCGGTGCGCCCGAGGCCTCGGTCTCGAGGAAGAGGTTCGAGCCCATCGCCTCCAGCCCGCGGGGGTTGGAGAAGCCGGTGAGGTTGAACTGGCCGATGAACTGCGCCTCAACCCGGTCGTTGAAATAGGCGTAGATCTCGCCATCGGCATTGATCGAGATCGAGCGCGCATCATCGGGGATCGTGATGTCGGGCGCGATGGGGAAGCCGTCGGAGGTGACGATCTGCCCGTCGCCAGAAAGCTTGAGCCCGCCGTCGCGCGTGAAGGCGGCGCGGCCGTCGGGCAGCGTGACCTCCAGATAGCCCTCGCCCTCGATGGCGACGTCGAGATCGCCGCCGGTGGCCGAGAGCACGCCCTGGCTGATGATCTGGCTGACGGCAGAGGCGCGCACGCCGAGGCCGAGCTGAACGCCGGTGGGCAGCACCGTGCCATCGGCGGAAGAGATGGTGCCGGGCCGGGCGACCTGCTGGTAATGCAGATCGGCGAATTCGGCGCGGCGCGGCTTGTAGCCGGTGGTCGACATGTTGGCGAGGTTGTTGGAAATCACCTCGACCCGGGTCTGCTGGGCCGCCATGCCGGCGGCGGCGATCTGAAGGGCGCGCATGGCTCTCTCCTAGCTTCTGACTTTTTCGATGACGTTGCGGATGCGCTGATCCTCGCGCTCGGCCAGGCTTTGCCCCAGTTCGTAGGCGCGGGAGACCTCGATCATCCGGGCGATCTCGACGAGCGGGCTCACGTTGGATTGCTCGACGAAGCCCTGCACCATGCGGCCCTCAATCTCGGGCTGCCAGCCGCCCGGCGCCTCGAAGAGCACGCCGTCGCTGCGGGTCATCCCCAGCGGGTCGACCGGGCTTACAAGGCCGATCTGACCGATGGGCTGGCCGCCCGCGGACAGTGTGCCGTCGGCGGCGATGGAGACCGGCCCCGCGCCCTGCGGCACGAACACGGGCGCCCCGCCGGCATCGAGCACGTTGTACCCTTCCGCCGTGACGAGATCGCCATTTGCGCTGGGGGTGAAAGACCCGGCCCGGGTGAGCCGCTCGCCCTGCGGCGTGCCGACCAGGAAGTAGCCGGGCCCCTCGATGGCGAGGTCGAAGGCGCCGCCGGTCTGCGCCAGCGCGCCCTGGGCGGCGGAGGTTTGCCGCACATTGCCGAGGCCCATCGAGAGCGAAGGCTCGCCCGGCCCGGTGAGGGCGATGAACTCGGAGAACAACATCCCCTCGGCCCGAAAGCCGGTGGTGGCGGTATTGGCGATGTTGTTGGCGACGGCCTGCATCTCGTTCATCAGGCTCATCTGCCGGGTGAGGCCGGCGTAGATCGCATTGTCCATCTTTGCGCCTTTCTCAACTTGCGGCGATCAGCGGCACGAGGGTTTCCACCCAGAGGCTGCGCAGCGTCTCGCTCATGAAGCCCATGCTCACCCAGAAGACCGCGACGATGGCGGCGAGCTTGGGCACGAAGGTCAGCGTCATCTCCTGCACCGAGGTGAGGGCCTGGAAGAGGCCGACGATGAGGCCGACCGCCAGCGCCGCCGTGAGGATCGGCAGTGAGATCAGCACGGCGATGCGCAGGCCGGCGCGGAGCACGTCGTAGAAGAGCGCGGGGTCCATGCGTGTCAGACCGGCATCCGCAGGATTTCCTGATAGGCCTCGACCACCTTGTTGCGCACGGCCACGGCGGTTTCGACTGCGAGCTCGGCCTGCGCGAGCGCCTGCACCAGCGAATGCGGGTCGGCATCGCCGGTCATGGCGCCAACGGCCGTCGCCTCACCCTGCTGCAGGGTGGCCGCGAACTCGGCGGCGGCATCGAAGGCCGCGCCCTGAGAGGCGCCGGGCTGAGGCTCGGCCGCCGCGCGGGCGGCCTCGTATTGGCGGGTGACGAGTGAGAGGTCCATTCAGGGCGCTCCTTTCTCTGGGGGTGGTTGCTGCGCGGCGCTAGCGGCGGCGCAGCAGGTTCATCAGTTCGCTCGACATCGAGCGGATCTGCTCGAACATCTTCAGATTGGCCTCGTAGCTCCGGCTGGCCTCGCGCGCGTCGGCCACCTCAAGCAGCAGCTTGACGTTGGAGCCTTCGACATTGCCCTCGGCATCGGCGAGCGGATTGGCTGGGTCGTATTCCATCGCCACGGGCGATTGATCGAGCCGGATGGGGCCCGTCTCGACCATGCCGGTGGGGCGGCCGCCCTCATAGGCGGCGCGGAACGAGGTGGTCTTGCGGTGGTAGCCGGGGGTGTCGGCATTGGCGACGTTTTCGGACACCAGGCGCAGGCGCATGGCCTGGGCGCGCATGGCCGAGGCGGTGACATCCAGGCTGTTTGAGAAATCGCTCATGGCGCCCCCTAGCTGCCGATGGCGGTGCGCAGCACCTGCATGGAATGGCGGTAGATCGCGAGCGCGCGGCCATGCTCGCGCTCTGCCTCGCTGGCGCGTACCATCTCTTGTTCGAGAGAGACGGAATTGCCGTTGGGCGAGGTCTGGTCGCCGGCCAGCTCTGCCCGGGCGAGTGCCGTGGGCGCCGGGCTGGCGATATGGCCGGCGCGTGTGGCGCGCAGAGCCATCGGCCCGGGCGTGCCCTCGCCCGCCGTGATGTCGGCGAAGCTGGGCATTTCGCGGGCGCGGTAGCCGGGCGTATCGGCATTGGCGAGATTGCGGGCGGCCAGCGCTGTGCGGGCCGCCGCATGCCTGGCCATGGAATCGGCCATGCGGAAAATCGTGAGGTCTTCAAACATCGGGGCTTCTCCCTCGATCAGGCTCAACGGCTGATTAAGCGTGATTCCTTAAGGTCGGGTTGTGCCGAGCCGGCTTTTTGCGAGGAGACCCAAGATGAATACTCAGACGGATGCCCTGGAGGCGCCGCTCTTCGCCCGCATGGCCGCGGCCGTCTCGCGGCAGCGGCTCACCCAGCCGCTCGGCCAGATCAGCGAGATCGCGGGCGAGCGGCTGGTCGCCGCGGGCCTTGCGCAGGTGGCGCGGCTGGGCGACCGGGCGGAGATCTTCGGGGCGGGGCAGCCCCTGCCGGCCGAGGTGATCCGCGTGGCCGCCGGCGAGGTGCTGCTGCTGGCCGAGGGCTCGGCGCAGGGCATCGGCGTGGGCGCCCCGGTGCGCCTGCTGCCCCCGCCCGCCTTCGCCCCCGATGACAGCTGGGTCGGCCGCGTGATCGACCCCGACGGGCGCCCGCTCGATGGCCGCCCGCTGCTGCCCGGCCTGGCGGAGCGCTCGCTTAACGCCGCCCCGCCGCCGCCAGCGGCCCGGCGCGAGCTGGGGGCGCGGATGGGCACCGGGTTCGCGCTGTTCGACACGCTGCTGCCACTGGTGCGGGGCCAGCGCATCGGGCTGTTCGCGGGCTCGGGCGTGGGCAAGTCGACGCTGCTGGCCGGGCTCGCCCAGGGCGTCGAGGCGGATGTCGTGGTGATCGGCCTCGTCGGCGAGCGCGGGCGCGAGCTCCGCCATTTCGTCGAGAGCGTGCTGGGGGAGGAGGGGATGGCCCGTTCGGTGGTCGTCGCCGCCACCTCCGACCGGGCGCCACAGGTGCGCCGCCGCTGCGCGCTGGCGGCCACCGCGGTGGCAGAGCATTTCCGCGCCGAGGGCCGGCAGGTGCTGCTGCTGCTCGACAGCGTCACCCGGTTCGCCGAGGCACATCGCGAGCTGGCCGTCTCGGCGGGTGAGGGGGCCGGGCTGCGCGGCTTTCCCCCCTCCACCGGTGGCGCCATCGCATCGCTCTGCGAGCGGGCGGGGCCGGGGGAGGAGGGCGAGGGGGATATCACGGCGATCTACTCGGTGCTCGTCGCCGGCTCTGATATGGAAGAGCCGGTGGCCGACATGCTGCGCGGCGTGCTCGACGGCCATGTCGTGCTCGACCGCGCCATCGCAGAACGGGGCCGCTTTCCTGCGGTGGATGTGCTGCGCTCCGTCTCGCGGGCCCTGCCAGAGGCGGCGAGCCCGGGGGAGAACCAGCTGATCGGCGAGGCGCGCGCGCGGCTGGGGGCTTATGAGCGGGCGGAGCTGATGATCCAGGCGGGACTCTACACCAGAGGCAGCGACCCGGAGGTGGACGCCGCCATTGCGGTGCGCGGGCCGCTGGAGAACGTGTTCTCGCGGAGGGGCCCCGACACGGCCAAGCACTTCGGTGCGCTGCGGCAAGCTTTGGCCGCGGCGAAGCAGGGGCAGGGCGCTGCGTCGTAGCGGCGCCCCGCTGCGCCGCCGGCTAGGCTGGTTCGCGGGCCCGATGGCTAGCGATAGATCAACGCGGCGTTCGACAGCAGGGTCAGCGCGGCATTGGCGCTGGAGAAGCTCTGGTTGAAGGCATTGATTTCATCGCGGGCAAGGAAGACCCGTATGATCTTCTCGCGCGTCTCCGGTTCGGCCAGCTCCGACACTTTGGAGGTGCCGAATACGCTTTCCGCCCTGTCCTTGAACTGGACCAGTTGCTGGTCGAGGTCGATGGCGCCGAAACCCTGCGGAAAGCCAAGCGCCGTCTCGAACACGTTGCGTAGCGGCGGGTTGCCCATCACCGCGAACCAGCGCGCATTCTCTCCCTCGGACCCCGAGATCACCTCCTTCAGCCCGCGCTCAAGGTTCATGGCCTGACGCAGCGCATCGTCTTGCTCGCCGACGGCGATCTCGAACGACCGTTCCTGGAACCGGGCGATCATCTTGTCGGCGAAGCCGGGCGTGCCGGTGAGGCCGCCCAGATCGGCGAAGCCGAAAGCGCGCGAGAAGCGCTGATAGGTCTTGTCGGCCAGGCGGTTGGCCAGCGCATCGTCCTTCAAGGTGCCGTCTTCCAGCACTTTGCGGATGAAGGCCTTGTGGTCGATGTCACTCTCCAGCCCATAGGCGCCGAGCGCGACCGACAGAAGGCGCCGGTCGTTCACCAGGTCTTCCGCCGATTTCACGCTGCCGATCTTCTCGCGAAAATACTCGGTTTCGCGCTGAACGGCGGGGGAGGAGGTATAGGCCTCCATCTGCGTTTCGCGCGTGCGCTGCAGAAAGCTCCAGCCGAGATAGCCGCTGGCGGGGAGAACCGGCTGGTAGGTCATGTCTGGCCTGCCGGTACCGCGGGGGCCGCATCGCGCGGCCGCATGGCACCGAGCAGCCGCTCTTCTCGCGGCAACAAGGCCCGCAGGCGTTTGAGTGCGCGATAGGTATCGCCGCCGCTGATGGCCTCGGTCGCGTCAGAGAGCAGGCGGCGGCTGTCTTCATCCGTGAGGGCCTGGCTGAGTTGCTCGATACCGCGAAGCAGCTGGATATGCGCCTCTGCCGGATCGGCGTCCCCTGAGAGGACAAGCTGGGCAATGTAGCAGACCCGGCGGACGGGCGTGGTGACTTCGCCGGGGCGAATGGCGTCGCGAAGGCGCAGAATGTTGGCCTTCGGCGTGAGGATCGCGAGCCGCGCGCGGCGGTCGCCATTCTCGATGACGGCACCATTGACGAGCACCCGCTCCTTCGGACCAAGCTTGAGCACGAGGCCGGTCATTGGCGCGCCCCGGCCTGGCCCAGCCCAGCTTCATCCGCGGCGGTCTGGCTGGCTTTGGCGGCGCCGCCCGAAAGGCCGCGCATGACGGCGGTATTGATGTCGACAAGTGCCGAGACATCAGCCTCGCCCTTCAAGACGATGCGAGTGTGATGCTCGGTGAATTCCGCGAGATAGAAGATCTGCGCCCGCAAGGTGGCGGGGAGGGAATTGTCGGGGTCGGCGACCTCGGCGGCGAGGTGAGTCCATACTCGGCGGTTCTGGAACAGCGCCTCGGCGATCTCGGCGAAGGTGCCGGATGACATCGCGGCTTTCAGCCGCGCGGTGGTTTGGGAAAACAGTTGCAGCTCGGTGGCGCGGCCCGTCATCACGGGCGAATTCACCGGCGCATAGGCTCTTTGAGCCTGTTGAGTGGCATTCACGGCCTGAACCTCTCGCAGCTTTTTGCTTCGACCTTCTCGGAGGAAGAGCGGGGGGCCTCATGGCCCCCCGCCACGATGCCTTACCGGAAGAGCGACAGGATCGACTGCGGCGCCTGGTTGGCGATGGAGAGAGACTGGACACCGAGCTGCTGCTGCACCTGCAGCGCCTGCAGACGGGCCGACGTTTCTTCCATGTTGGCGTCGACCATCGAGCCGATGCCGGACTTCAGCGAGTCGCTGAGCTTGCCGATGAACTCCGACTGGATGGTGATGCGACCTTCGACAGAACCGAAGGCAGCGGAGGCGTCGATGGCCGTGTCGATGAAGGTCTCGATGTTGGCCAGCGCCGCGGCGGCGCCCTCATCGGTCGACACATCGATGCTGTCGAGCCCGGCAAGGCCGCCCGTCGCGGTACCATCCGACCGGCCAGCTGCCGCGAAGGCGAGCGTGGTGCCGTCGTTATCCACCTGCAGCTGCCAGGCTCCGTTGGCGTCCTGCGTGACATTGGTGGAAATGTCGGTGAGCGCCGCGCTGTCGATGGCGATCTTCAGGCCGCGGGCAACATCCTCCATCGTCTCACCCTGGCCGGCGACATAGTCGAAGTCGGTCGAGCCGATGGTGACGCGATAGCCGTCGCCTTCGTTCACGCCGGCCGTGTCGGAGAAGGTCACCGTTTCGGCACGGGCTTCGAGCGCCGCATCGGTGCCATAGGCGCCGGTGGTCGAGCCGGTCGAGCTGAACGTCAGCGCTGTGTCCTCGAAGGCGACGGTCGATGTCAGCGTGATCGTGTCGGTGGCGACGGTGGCAGAGATGCCTTCGATACCAGCCGCGTTGATCGCCGCGGTCAGGCCGGCAGCCGCGTCATCCAGCACCGTCGTGTCGGCGGTGTAGGAGACAGTGGTATCGCCGATCTGCAGGCGAAGCGTGTCGCCGATGGATTGCGCGGTGGCGAGCTGCAGCGTTTCGGTGATGCCGGTGTTCACGACGGCCGTGTCAGAGGCGGTCGCGTTGCCCGACAGGTCGGTGCCGCTGGCATTGTAGACGCCCGCGTCGGTCGTCAGGTCCTGCCGGCTGACGGAGATCGACGAGGAGGTGACGGCGCCGTCGGAAGACCGGTCGAGCGACGAGAGCACATCGACTGTTTCAGAGCCCGAGACGAGGCTGAGGCCGTTGAACTGGGCCGCGCCGATCACCGAATTCACCTGATCGGACAGGGCGGCGATGTCGGCCTGGATCTTGCCACGGTCGACGTTCGCTTCCTGCGAGGCGACGATCTTGCCCTTCATCTCGGTCAGGAGATCGGCAACCGTTTCAGAAGCCTGGCGCGCAACGGCGACGGTGGACTGGCCGAGGGCGAGCGAGTCGGAGATCGACTTGAAGCCCTTCACATCCGATTCCATGACCTTCGAGATGGCCCAGACGGCGGAATTGTCTTTCGAATTGCCGACGGCCTTGCCGGTGGAGATGGCGCCCTGGACCTTGCCGAGGTCGGAGTTGATCTTGTTGAGAGTCTGCAGCGCCACCATGGCGCCGTTGTTCGTCAGAATGCTCGACATGAGAGAATCCCTAAGTTTGGCGCTTTTGCGCCATGCGTTCACGATCCACCGCCGGTGTGGCGGCGGGACGAAAAGGTCATTCTGACGTTTGCGGGATCGGCCCCTGGGGCCAAAACGCGCCATCCACTGGATGCGTGGTTTGTATGCCTCGCCGGGGCTTAACGCGGCCCTAAGCTGCGCCCCCGGAATAGCGCCAATTCGACTCAACCCGCGCCATTATGCCCGCTTCTCAAGCCCGGGCCGGCGACGACCGGTGGCGTTGCGAGTGCCGTTTTCGGAATAGGTGCTGAAGTCACTCTCTGCCTGGTGCAGCAGGCCGACGCGACGCTCGGCCTCGCGCACGCCAGAGATGGCGGCGGCGAGGAGGCGCTGGTTGCGCTTGAGCTGAGTGCCGATACGCCGCAAGGCCGCCGCATCGGCGCTGTGGCGCAATTCCTCGAAGAGCGCGGCCTTGCGGAGGCCGATATCGCTCAGCGCGGCAAAGTCGCCGGCCAGTATGCACTGCCTTTCTTCCGACAGCAGCGTATCGAATCGCATGTCGAGCGGCTCAGCCATTGGCGCGCCCGGCCAGCGCCTGGAACAGGTGTTCCGCAAGGCCGATGCCGCCTGCTTGCACCATCGCGCGCGCCTGCTCGTTCCGCAGGAACGAGGCGAAATGCTCCTCCCCCGGACCGCCGCCGAAGTCGGAGGGCATCTCGCCGAGGCCGGCAGATTTGAGCATCTCCGACAGGAAGGTTGCCTCCAGCTCTTCGGCCGCGTGACGAAGCGCATCAGTGGGTGGTGGGGCCGCTGGCACGGCGGGCGGCAAGGGCATGGCATCGATTCGCATCGCAAGCTCCGTGCGGTGAATTTTCGCCAAGATCGCCGATCCCGGTTAAAAAGCCGGTAAGGCTATTGTGGATAGGATCGGCGCGAGATTTTCCGAATCCGGTGCGCCGATGACGTTCGCTTTCATACAGACAGGCCCGGCCGCGATGACCAGGGGGCCCGGCTCTTCCGACCCTCGAAAAGGGGCGGAGGAGCCGGCCGAGACCGGCGAGCGCTTTGCTGGCATCTATGCGGGCGAGCCTGGGGAGGAGATCGAGGTATCGCCAGCCGCGCCGGAGAGCTCTGGCGAGGGCGAGGCAGAGGGGGAGGTCTTTGAGGACGTCGATGCTTTGATCGCGGGTGCTGAGCAAACCTTGAAGGACAAGCTTGTCGAGCCGGGGCGCCGCTTCGTTTGGCAGGGTGATGGCGGTTTTGGCCGGCAAGAGGAAGCTACCGCGGTTCAAGGGCAGCTTGCGCCTGATGACGCACTCCTGAAGGGCGAGCTGGCGAGCGTGCTTCTCGCGGCGTCGTCGGACGTGCCAGGAGAGTTGCCGGTGGCGGTCGATGACGATCGGCGGAACGACCCGCTCTCGTTGCGGATGTTGGGCAATCCACTAGGCGAAACCACGAGGGCGCAACCGGTTGAATTGTGGCGAGAAGCTCGACCATTCCAACCGATTGCCACTGCTGCCTCGGCTATGATGGCTTCCGCTGGGCAACAGACAGCAGCGCCCAGCACTGTGCCACCGACAGAGACGCCGCTTACGCACCCGGTGTTGAGAATCGATGAGGCCCTGCCTTCCAACTCGCCAGTGCTGCCTGCTCCGCTGGCCCTTGGCGCGCGAGGCGTAGGGGTGGCCGCCGCTACGGCGTCAGGTGGGGCTAACGAACCTTCTGCGGAGCTATCTCCGGTTCTGTCAGACGAACGCCGTCTCAGCCGTGGCGAAAGTGAGAAAGTGCTCGCCCCCCGCGTCGATGCCGCCCCTCGTCAATCGGTTGAGAATGCTGCGAAGAACAGCCAAACCCCTGTCCCAAGCGATACTCCTGCAGGCACCTCGACCGCCGCAGCGGCGCTCTCCGCTACAGGCGAATCGCCGCTGTCTCCCAGCCCTATGCCGCGAGGCGAGCCCGGGCTGCCTGCCATGGGGGAGATCGGCCTGGCCGGGCCCAGCCAACCAGCTTCCGCCAGTGCCAATGCAGCGGCTGTGGTCACTCCGACCGGTGCCCGCGAGATCGTCGTTCAGATGTCTGCCGCTCTGCCGCAGACGCCCGGCGAGCGGGTGGAAATTCGTCTCTCACCCGAGGAGCTGGGGCATCTGCGGATGGTCTTGCACAGCCATGACGGCTCGATGGTGCTGCAGATCAGTGCCGACCGTCAGGACACCGCCGATCTGCTCCGTCGCCATGCGGCCGAACTCACCCGCGAAATGCAGGAGCTTGGCTATGCGGAGGTGTCGCTCGAGTTCGCCTCGGGCGAGGGCGACGGGCCCGGTTCAGGCGCGCAGGGGCAGGGGGCCTTCGATGCTCCAGCGGCAGCGCCCGGTCGCGACGTTGCCGAATCGCACACCGGTCGTCAGCCCGCCGCAGGGCTGGACCTGCGGCTTTGAAGAAAGGCACCCAATGGATATCTCTCCGAACTCCGCCGCCGCTCCGGCCCGTGCCACAGCCGCACAGTCAGAGGGCCAGGCCGTCATCACCTCGGATTTCAACACGTTCCTGACGATGTTGACCGTTCAGCTGCAGAACCAGGACCCACTCGATCCGGTCGATGCCGACGATTTCGCCATGCAGCTCGCCACCTTCTCGGGTGTCGAGCAGCAGGTGCTGACGAACGATCTGCTCACCGCGATGTCCAGCCAGCTAGCGTTGACGTCGCTCGCAGACATGGCCGGCTGGGTGGGGGAGGAGGTGCGCATATCGGCCCCCGCCTGGTTTGATGGCGCACCGATCACGCTCGCCCCCAACCCCGCGCTCGCGGCCGACGCGGTGGAGCTTGTGGTGAAGGATGCCGAGGGGCGCGAGGTGCAGCGCCTCGCCATACCTGTTTCAGCCGAGCCGATCGAATGGGCGGGGGTAGACGAGAACGGCCAGCCTTTTGCGCCCGGTGTCTACAGCTTCTCGGTGATCTCCTACAGCCTGGGCGAAATCCTCATCGCTGAGCAGGCCGAGGCATATCAGCGTGTCGATGAAGTGCGGGCCGAAGGTGGGGAAATCCTGCTGGTGTTCCCGGGCGGCAGCGCCGCCCCCGCCAGCTCTGTGACCGGCATGCGTGCGGCCATGGGATGAGGCTGGTGGTGCATGAGGGTGCGGGTGCGCTTTGGCGGCTGGTGACAGCTTTCGGCGCTTGCCTCCGCGCGCTCTTTCGTGCCGCGGATGCGCCCAGTCTTCCGGATGCCGGCGGCAGGCGCTCACCGCGACGCGCACCGCCCTTACAGCGCCAGCACCACCCAGAACACCGCAGCGGTAATCCCGCCGCCCACCACGGCCCAGACCAGCCGCTGCAGCGAATTCAGTGTCTCCGCCTCTTTCTCGGCCTTGCGGGTGCTCATCAGCGCCTGCTCTGCCAGTTCCGGCAGGCGCGGGCCGAAACGGGCGAAGACGCGGGCGGTGGCGGCCATGTCGCGCAGGAAGGCTTTCGGGCCGACGTTTTCCTTGATGTAATCTTCCACCACCGGGCGCCCGACCTGCCAGATGTTCATCCGCGGGTGGAGCGAACGGGCGACGCCTTCGACAACCACCATCGTGCGCTGCAGAAGGATCAGCTCGGTTCGCGTCTGCATGCCGAAGCGCTCTGTCACCTCGAAGAGATGGGTGAGCAGGCGACCCATCGAGATATGCGTCGCATCCATGCCGAAGATCGGTTCACCCACCGCGCGCAGCGCGCGGGCGAACTCATCGATGTCGCGGTCGGCCGGCACATAGCCGGCCTCGAAATGCACCTCTGCCACGCGGCGATAATCCTGCCGGATGAAGCCGAAGAGGATCTCGGCATAGACGCGGCGGGTGTAGTCGTCGATCCGCCCCATGATGCCGAAATCGTAGGCGATCAGCGTGCCATCGAGGGCGACCTTCAAATTGCCCTGATGCATGTCGCCATGAAAGAAGCCATCGCGCAGGGCATGCAGAAGGAAGAGCTGCAGCACCCGCTCGCCCAGGGCCTTGCGGTCGATCCCCGCGGCATCCATCGCCTCGATATCGGCGGCGCCGATACCTTCGGCCCAGCCCATGGTCATGACCCGCCGGCTCGACGCCTCCCACTTCACGCGGGGCACGCGGAAATAGGCGTCATCCTCGGTGTTGGCGGCGAATTCGGCAGCAGCCGAGCTTTCGAGCCGCAGGTCGAGCTCGGCGAACAGCACGCTTTCGAAATGGTTCACCACCTCGGTCGGCCGCAGCCGGCGCACGCCGGGCATCAAGGCCTCAATCAGCCGGGCGGCGAAATGGAACGCGTCGGTATCGCGCCTGCAGGCCCGCTCGATGCCGGGGCGCAGCACCTTGACCGCGACCTCTTCGCCCGTGCTGGCCAGCCGGGCCTTGTGCACCTGCGCGAGAGAGGCGGCTGCGACGGGTTCAGAGAATTCGCTGAACAGCTCGTCCACCGGGCGACCGAGCTCGCGCTCGATCTGGGCGCGCGCCTCTGCCGTGGCAAAGGGGGGCAGCTTGTCTTGCAGCACCTGAAGCTGCTTGGCGAGATCATCGCCCACCACATCGGGCCGGGTGGAGAGGATCTGGCCGAACTTGATATAGGCCGGCCCCAGCGCGGTGAGCGCCTGGGTGACCGGCTGCAGGCTGGGGTCGCCTTTGTAGCCCAGCCAGCGGAACGGCCAGGCAAGCACGCGCAGCACCACGGCAACCTGCGGCGGGGCCTGCATGGCGCGCAGCACCTCGCCCATGGCGCCCGAGCGTTCCATCGTGGCGCCCGTGCGGATGAGGCGCAGAATGTTGTGGGGGCCGCGCACCTAGATCTTCCACCCCGAATGAAGCGCCGCGATTCCCATCGAGAGGTTGCGATAGCGCGCCTGCTCGAAGCCGGCGGTCTTCACCATGCCAAGGAACGTCTCCTGATCGGGGAAACGGCGGATCGATTCGACCAGATATTGGTAAGAGGCGCGGTCGCCCGTCACCATCTGGCCCATGCGGGGGATGACGTTGAAGGAATAGGCGTCATAGGCCTTTTGCGCCATCGGCACGGGCAGCTGGCTGAACTCCAGCACCATCAGGCGCCCGCCGGGGCGAAGCACGCGAAAGGCCTCGTGCAGGGCCTGCTGCGGGTCGGTCACGTTTCGGATACCGAAGGAGATCGTGTAGACGTCGAAGCTTGAATCGTCGAAGGGCAGCGCCATCGCGTCGCCCACCACCCATTCCAGCTTGTCGGCCATGGCCGCAGCCTCGGCCCGCGTCTTGCCGGCCTCGAGCATCTCGGCGGTCATGTCGCAGACGACGGCGCTAGCGCCGGGCGCGCGGGCAAGGAAGCGGAAGGCGATGTCGCCCGTACCGCCGGCGACGTCGAGCAGGCGCTGGCCATCGCGCGGGGCGAGCCAATCCATCATGGCGTTTTTCCACATTCGGTGGATGCCGCCGCTCATCAGATCGTTCATCACATCGTAACGGCTGGCCACGCTTTCGAAGACACCGCGCACGCGGGCGGCCTTCTCGCCCTCGGGGATCTCTTCGTAGCCGAAATGCGTCTGCTTCTCGCTCATCGCCAGCCCTTCCGCTTGAACCACATGGGGCTTACACCTGCACCTTCCAAGGAGAAAGCCCATGCCCGAATTGCCGGAGGTCGAAACCGTGCGTCGCGGCCTGTCCCCGGCGATGGAGGGGCAGGTCATCGAGGCCGCCGAGGTGCGCCGCGAGGGGCTGCGCTGGCCCTTCCCCGAGCGCCTGGCCGAGCGGCTGACGGGCCGGCGGGTGGAGGTGCTGGGGCGGCGGTCGAAGTATATCCTGGCCGGGCTCGACGGCGGCGAGACGATGATTTTGCATCTCGGCATGTCGGGGCGGATGACGATTTCGGGGCAGGCGCCGGGCAGCTTCGCGCATGAGCGCGCGCTGCCCGAGAAGCACGACCATGTGGTGCTCGACATGGGCAGCGGCGCCCGGATCGCGCTGAACGATGCCCGCCGCTTCGGCGCACTCGACCTCTGGCCGACCGAGCTGATCGAAACCCATCGCCTGCTCGCGGGCCTGGGGCCCGAGCCGCTGGGCAACGGTTTCGATGCCGCCTATCTCGCAGGCCGGCTGAAGGGGCGGTCGCTGCCGCTGAAGAACCTGCTGATGGATCAGCGGGTCATCGCCGGTCTGGGCAATATCTACGTGTGCGAGGCGCTGCACCGCGCCGCGCTCTCGCCCACCCGCCCCGCCGGCAGCCTTACCGAGGGCGAGATTGACATGCTCGTCACCGCCATTCGCGAGGTGCTGCTGGAGGCGATCGAGGCGGGGGGCTCCTCGATTTCCGATCACCGGCAGGCCAATGGCGATCTTGGCTACTTCCAGCATAATTTCCGCGTCTATGGCCGCGAGGGGCAGCCCTGCCCGCGCTGCGTGGCCGAGATCGCGCGGCTCGTCCAATCGGGCCGGTCGACCTTTCATTGCCCCGCCTGCCAGCATTGACACGCCGCGCGCGGCGGGGTTGCCTCGCGCACGTCACAACCCGGAGCGCCGCATGGCCTATTCGCTGATCAAGGCCGACACGTCGGACGAGGTCGCCACCCTTACCCTCAATCGTCCCGATGCGATGAACGCGCTCTCGCGCCCGATGCTGGCGGAGCTGGGCGAGGCCTTGCAGGAGGCCGACGCCGACGAGGACGTGCGCTGCATCATCCTCACCGGGTCCGACAAGGCCTTCGCCGCCGGCGCCGATGTGGCCGAGATGGCCGAGATGGGGTTCGCCGAGGCCTATCTCGCCGATCTCTACGGGCCCGAGGCGCAGCGCATCGCCCGCATCCGCAAACCGATCATCGCCGCTGTTGCCGGCTATTGCCTGGGCGGCGGCTGCGAGCTGGCGATGATGTGCGACACCATCGTCGCCGCCGACAGCGCCAAGTTCGGCCAGCCCGAGATCAACCTCGGCATCATCGCCGGCATGGGCGGCACCCAGCGCATGGCCCGCGCGATCGGCAAGGCCAAGACGATGGACATGCATCTGACCGGCCGCATGATGGAGGCCGACGAGGCCGAGCGCTCCGGCCTTGTCAGCCGCGTCGTGCCCGCGCGCGAGCTGATGGAGACGGCGCGCAAGATGGCCCTGAAAATCGCCGAGAAATCTCAGGTTGCCGCCATGGCCGCGAAAGAGGCGGTGAACGCCTCGTTCGAGACCAGCCTCGCCGAGGGGCAGCGGGTCGAGCGCAAGCTGTTCCTGTCGCTCTTCGCTACCGAAGATCAGGCCGAGGGCATGGCCGCCTTCCTGGAAAAGCGCACGCCGCATTACCGCGACCGCTAGGGCAGCGGGCGCCAAGGGGGCTTTCCTTTGGCGCCGAAGCCCGCTAATAGCCCGACCTTACATGCGCGTGAGGCCCGCCAGGCCGGAATCAGCCGGTAGCGAACCCGGCCCGGGTCATCAGACCGCGCTCGATAGTTTTGAACGCCGACCCGAGGAAAAGATCCCATGGCCAATTCGCCGCAGTCCAAGAAGCGCGCCCGTCAGAACGACGCCCGCTACGCCGTCAACAAAGCCCGCCGCAGCCGTATCCGCACCCATCTTCGCAAGGTCGAAGAGGCCATCGCCTCTGGGGATCAGGAAGCTGCCGCCGCCGCCCTGAAGGCTGCCCAGCCCGAGCTGATGCGCGGTGTCACCAAGGGCACGATGCACAAGAACACCGCCGCCCGGAAGATGTCGCGCCTGTCGTCGCGGGTGAAGTCGCTGGCCTGAGGCCTGCGCAGAACGAGCTGATGGAAGGGCGCCCTTGCGGCGCCCTTTTTGCTGCGCCCGCCCCACCGCCCTGGCCCGGGCGTATGGGCGAAGTTTGGGCACCGCCGCCGCCCCGTTCACCGCGTCAGCAGAACCCCGCCCCGCGGTTGGACTTTTCGAACCGATTCTGGCGCCGAGCCGTCAAGACAGGCCGTGGCTCCCCAAAAAATCGCCCGCCGCCGGCTGAGGCTTTTTGGCCACCGGGCCTGCCAACTATACCGATTTCAAAGACCCGGCGGATTCGCCCTTCGCAAACTCCTGAGTCAAGCGAGTTGTGGAGTTGTCGCCAGCGTGAACACCAAGCTAACTTGTCCCTGCGATTCACATCGTTCCTGGGGGGACATGACCGAATCCGACATAAGAATGGCTCGTCCGGCGTGTAACGGTTCTCAAACCTGCGCCTGTGTGGGCTGAGACGGAGTTCGAGTAGCCGGTTAGAAAATAGCCGATTTTGTTCTGTTCGCGCTGGTGGCAGGCCAGCACGGATTGCCATGGACTGACATAGCCGCTTCGGTGCTGTCTTCAGTGCCGGGATGGAGATTTCTGTCTCGCATGTCGCCTTACGGCGGCGTGCGCCCCCAGGAGCTTTGCGACGCAAGAGGTGCCAACGGCAGGGTTGGTGTCCGGGGCTGCGCCATGCGCGTCTCCCCGGGATTCGAGACGAGGGAACAGGCATGACGAACGAGAAGTGGGCAAGCGTAAAGGAAGACATCAAGGGAGCGATCGGTGCCGGTCCGTGGAAGACCTGGATCGAGCCGCTCGAGTTCGGTGACCTGCAGGGCGGCGTGGTCACCTTCAACGTGCCCACGACGTTTCTCGGCAACTACGTCTCGCAGAATTACGGCGAGCACATCCTTTACCAGCTGCGCCGCTCGGGCGAGGCCGTCGACCGGCTGAACTTCAGCGCCGCCAATCTGCGCGGCCAGCCTGCCGCTTCTCCCGCCGCCGCTGCCGCACCCGCCACGCCGCCTGCATCCGAGCCTCCGGCCCCCGTCTCGAACGCCGGGCTCGATGGGCGTTACACCTTCGACCGCTTCGTCGTCGGGAAGCCCAACGAGCTGGCCCATGCCGCCGCTCGCCGGGTTGCCGAAGGCGGCGAGGTCACCTTCAATCCGCTGTTCCTTTATGGCGGCAACGGCCTCGGCAAGACGCACCTGATGCATGCCATCGCGCACGAGCTGCGCGCCCGCAGCCCCGAGAAGGTGGTGCTCTACCTTTCCGCCGAGCAGTTCATGTACCGCTTCATCTCGGCCCTGCGCGAAAAGCGCATGTTCGATTTCAAGCAGATGTTCCGCGCCGTCGACGTGCTGATGGTCGACGACGTGCAGTTCATCGCCGGCAAGGATTCCACGCAGGAAGAATTCTTCCACACGTTCAACGCCCTCGTCGATTCCGGCAAGCAGATCGTCATCTCGGGCGACCGCCTTCCCGGCGACATGAAAGAGATGGAAGAGCGCATCCGCTCGCGCCTGCAATGCGGCCTGGTGGTCGATCTGCATCCCACCGATTTCGAGCTGCGGGTCGGCATCCTGCAGTCGAAGGTCGATGTCTACCGGGCGCAATATCCGGGGCTGGAGATCAGCGACGGCGTGCTGGAATTCCTCGCCCACCGCATCTCGAACAACGTGCGTGTGCTCGAAGGCGCGCTCACCCGTCTCTTCGCCTTCGCCTCGCTCGTGGGTCGCGAGATCACGCTCGATCTGGTGCAGGATTGCCTCTCCGACATCCTGCGCGCCTCTGACCGGAAGATCTCGATCGAGGAGATCCAGCGCAAGGTCTCCGACCATTACAACATCCGCCTCAGCGACCTCATCGGCCCCAAGCGCGTGCGCCATTACGCCCGCCCGCGGCAGGTGGCCATGTTCCTGTCGAAGACGATGACCAGCCGGTCGCTGCCCGAGATCGGGCGTCGCTTCGGCGGGCGCGACCACACGACGGTGATCCATGCGGTCAAGCGCATCGAAGAGCTCAAGGGCAAGGATGCGCAGATCGCCGAAGACCTCGAGCTGCTGCGCCGCATGCTCGAGGCGTAGTGCAACGGGCGGCAGGGCTTGACCGCCGCCGCAAGCTGCCGAATTCTGCGACAAACCGCTTGTGCGGTGGGGGCAAGACGCTAGTCTGCCCCTCCCGGCCCGGGGGCAAGACACACCGGGCCGCAGGGGATGAGAGAGACGCGAGGGGCCATGAAATTCAGCATCGAACGCGGCGCGCTACTGAAGGCCGTGGCGCAGGCCCAATCGGTTGTCGAGCGGCGCAACACCATCCCGATCCTCGCCAACGTGCATATCGAGGCCGAGGGTGAGACGGTGCGCTTCCGCGCCACCGATCTCGATGTCGAGGTCGTCGATCAGGCGGTCGCGCAGGTCGAGCGGGCGGGCGCCACCACGGTGCCGGCGGTGCTGCTCAACGAGATCGTGCGCAAGCTGCCTGACGGCGCGCTGGTCACGCTTTCCGATCAGGCCCAGGCCGGGCGGCTGACCATCGAGGCGGGGCGCTCCAACTTCCAGCTCTCCACTTTGCCGAAGGAAGATTTCCCGGTGATGGCGAGCGCCGATTATGCCGCCAATTTCGCGGCGCCCGCCAAGGTGCTGCGGCGCCTCTTCGACAAGTCGAAATTCGCGATCTCTACCGAAGAGACCCGCTACTATCTCAACGGCGTCTACATGCATGTCGCCGAAACCGCCGAGGGCCGCCGCCTGCGCTGCGTCGCCACCGATGGCCACCGCCTCGCCCGGATCGATGCCGAGCTGCCCGAAGGCGCCGAAGAAATGCCGGGCGTCATCGTGCCCCGCAAGACGGTGGGCGAGCTGCGCAAGCTTCTGGAAAACGACGAGACCGAGATCGCCGTCTCGGTCTCCGAGACCAAGGTGCGCTTCGCCACGCCCGATATCACGCTGACCTCCAAGGTCATCGACGGCACCTTCCCCGATTATTCGCGCGTCATCCCGCAGAACAACACGCGCCGGCTCGAAGTCGACGCCGCCGAATTCGCCAAGGCGGTGGATCGTGTCGCCACCGTCTCCTCCGAGCGCAGCCGCGCCGTGAAGCTGGCGCTCGATGAAGACCGCCTCACCCTCTCCGTCAACGCCCCCGATTCGGGCGCGGCGGAAGAGGAGCTCGCCGTCGCCTATGCCGACGAGGCGCTGGAGATTGGCTTCAACGCCAAGTACCTGCTCGAGATTGCCAGCCAGGTCGACCGCGAGAATGCGGTCTTCCTGTTCAATTCCTCGGGCGACCCCACCCTCATGCGCGAAGGCAATGACGACAGCGCCATCTACGTTGTCATGCCCATGCGGGTCTGACGCGGCGAGGTGGTCCCCCACCTGCGCATCGCCCGCCCGAGCGACGATCTCTCCGCCCTGGCCCCGTTCTACGAGGCCGGTCTCGGCCTCCAGCGCATTGCGGGCTTCGAAAGCCATGACGGCTTCGACGGCGTGATGTACGCCGTCCCGGGCGCCAAGTGGCACCTCGAATTCACCCGCAAGCATGGCCACGCCGCCGGCCGCGCTCCCACTGAGGACAATCTGCTGGTGTTCTACCTGCCGGACCGCGCCGAGTGGGAGGCCGCCGTCGCCCGCATGCGCGCCGCCGGCCATTGCCCCGTCCCTGCCTTCAACCCCTATTGGGACAGGCGCGGCCTCACCTTCGAAGATGCCGACGGCTACCGCACCGTCCTGCAAAACGCCGCCTGGGGCTAAGAGACCCGCCCCTCCGCCCACCCCAGGCGCCGCCCCCCAATCCCCACCGAGCGCGGCCCAAAACCCGCCCCCCCATCTTTGCTCCAAGAAAATCCTCGGGGGGGCTGCCGCAGGCAGCGGGGGCAGACAGCCCCCTCCACCGTCTGCCATCCAGGCCTTTCCATTTCCTCCGCGCCCCCGGATAGTCCCGCCCCGATGCCGCATCTCGCCTCCCTCACCCTCTCGCATTTCCGCTCCTGGCGTCGGGCGCGGCTGGCGTTCGACGGGCGGATCGTGGCGATCCATGGGGCGAACGGCGCCGGAAAGACCAATCTGATCGAGGCGATCTCGCTGCTCTCGCCCGGCCGGGGCCTGCGGCGCGGCGCGGCGGAAGAGTACATCCGGCGCCCCGAGGCGCTGGGCTGGAAGATCGCGGCGGAGCTCGGCAGCGGGCAGGAGCTGGAGACGTCCGCCGAGCCCGGCCAGAGCCGCACCGTGCGCATCGGCGGCAAGGCCGCGCCGCAGGTGGCGCTGGCAGGCGAGCTGCGCCTCCTCTGGCTGGTGCCGAGCATGGACAGGCTGTTCATCGAGGGCGCCGAGGGCCGGCGGCGTTTCGTCGACCGCGCGGCGATGAGCTTCGATGCCTCCCATGCCGAGGCGACGCTCAGCTACGACAAGGCGATGCGCGAGCGGAACCGGCTTCTGAAGGACATGGTGCGCGATGACCATTGGTATGAGGCGCTGGAGGGCCGCATGGCCGAGGCCGGCGCCCGCATACAGGCGGGGCGGCAGCATGCCATTTCGGCGCTTATGGTGGCGCAGAACGCGGCCGAGACAGCCTTTCCCGCCGCGACGCTTGCGCTGACCCATCCCGAGACGGGGCCGCAAGGGTCCGGCGAGGGGCTGCGGGCGCTCTATGCTGAGGGGCGCCGCCGCGACATGGCCGCCGGCCGCACGCTCGACGGGCCGCATCGCGGCGATCTCTCCGCCATCTGGGCCGAGAAGGGCATGCCGGCCGCCGATTGCTCCACCGGCGAGCAAAAGGCGCTGCTGATCTCGCTGATCCTTGCCAATGCCCGCGCCCTGGCCGCCGATGGCACGCCGCCGCTTCTGCTGCTCGACGAGGTCGCCGCCCATCTCGACGCCGCCCGCCGCGCCGCGCTCTACGATGAGATCCACGCCCTTGGCGCCCAGGCCTTTCTCACAGGCACCGGCCCCGAGCTCTTCGCCGAGCTCGGGGGCCGCGCCGAACAGTTGCGCGTGACGGAAGAGGAGGGCGAAAGCCATGCCCATCGAGATTGACCGCATCGAAGAGCTGCGCCTCACACCGGCGCAGGAGGGCGAGATCCACAGCCTCATCGCCACGGCGTGGGACGATTACGAGGGCCGCAGCTTCTACAAGCAGCGCGGCCATCTGCGCCTCTGCGCCCGTTCCGCTGAGCGGCTCGTCGGCCATCTGGCGCTCGGTCTGCGGGCCGTCCGGCTGGGCGCAGAGCTGGTGGATGTCGCCACCATCGGCGAGGTCGTCACTCATCCGAGCGCGCGCGGGCAGGGCATCGCCTCCACCCTTCTCGCCCATGCGATCGAGGAGGCCCGCGCCTCCCCCGCCCGCTTCCTGCTGCTCTTCGGCGATGCCGCGCTCTACAAGGCCGCCGGGTTCCGCCCCGTGGTGCAGAACCTCAAGCTCCTCGGGCTGGACGGCGCCCGCTCCTACGGCATGGTGCACCAGCGCGCCGATGACATGATGGTGCTGCCGCTCGGCGATGACCCCTGGGATGAGGACAAGCCGCTCGACCTGATGGGCGGCACGTTCTGAGGCAATCGACAAGCGCCGCGCTTCTGCCTAGCACGAAGGGCGAATGGCAGGAGGCCCCGGATGAATCCGCAGCGGATCAACCTCATCACCCTCGGCGTGGCCGATCTCGGCCGCGCGGAAGATTTCTACGCCTCGCTGGGGTGGGAGCCGCATCCCCGCTCGGGCGGCGACATGATCCTCTACCAGCTGAACGGTCTGGCCCTCGCGCTTTTCCACATCAGTGATCTCGCCGCCGATCAGGCCCGGCCAGACGCGCGGCTCGGGGCCGGGGCGATGACCCTGTCGCAGAACTTCCACTCCGAGGCGGAGGTCGACGAGGCCTTCGAGCTGGCCATCGAGGCGGGGGCCGAGACGCTCAAGGCCCCGGTGAAGGCCGAATGGGGCGGCTATTCCGGCTACTGGGCCGATCCCGACGGGCATGTCTGGGAGATGGCCTACAACCCGTTCTGGTCGCTCCAGCCGGATGGCTCGCTCAAACTGCCGGAGCCCGGCTTCTGAGATGAGCATCACGCCCGCCGAGCTCGGCCTCTACGCCTTCGCCATCCTGCTGCTGTTCCTCACCCCCGGCCCCGTCTGGGTGGCGCTGCTGGCGCGGGCGCTGTCGGGCGGCTTCTCGGCGGCCTGGCCGCTGGCGGTGGGCGTCACGCTCGGCGACATCCTGTGGCCGCTGCTGGCGATCCTCGGCGTCTCCTGGGTGCTGTCGGTCTATGGCGACTTCCTGCACGCGCTGCGCATCGTCGCCTCGTTGATCTTCCTCACCATGGGCGTGATGATTATCCGCCATGCCGGCCAGCCACTCGGCGCCAATTCGCGGCTCACCCGGCCCGGGCGCTGGGCCGGATTTGCCGCCGGGGTGGCGGTGATCATCGGCAATCCCAAGGCGATCCTCTTCTACATAGGCATCCTGCCCGGCTTCTTCGACGTGGGCTCGCTCACCTGGCCGGATGTGGCCGCGATCTGCGTCGTAAGCTTCACCATTCCGCTGATCGGCAACCTCTGCCTCGCCGTCTTCATCGACCGCGCGCGCCGGCTTTTGACCTCGCCGCGGGCACTGGTTACGACCAACCGTGTGGCCGGCGGGCTGCTCATCCTGGTTGGGTTGATTCTGCCGTTCATCTGATCGTGTCTGGCCCTACGAAATATGGGGCCCAAGGCGTGACAACACCCTGAAAAACGCCTATATTTTGCGTCTGGGCAGACAGGATAATTTACATGGCAGACCCCGCAGAAAACTTGCCGGAGTACGGCGCCGATTCGATCAAGGTTCTCAGGGGCTTGGATGCGGTCCGCAAGCGCCCCGGCATGTATATCGGCGACACGGACGACGGCTCGGGCCTGCATCACATGGTCTACGAAGTCGTCGATAACGGCATCGACGAGGCGCTGGCCGGCCATGCGGACTATGTGCATGTCAAAATACATGCCGACAATTCGGTTTCGGTGCGCGACAACGGCCGCGGCATCCCCACGGATATCCACACCGAAGAGGGCGTCTCTGCCGCCGAGGTCATCATGACCCAGCTGCATGCTGGCGGTAAGTTCGACCAGAATTCCTACAAGGTCTCCGGCGGTCTGCACGGCGTCGGCGTCTCGGTCGTCAACGCCCTCTCCGACTGGCTGGAGCTGACGATCTGGCGCGCCGGCAAGATCCATTTCGCCCGGTTCGAGGGCGGCTTCACGGTCGAACCTTTGCGCGTGATCGGCGACAGCGAAGGCGAGACGGGCTCCGAGATCCGCTTCCTCGCCTCGACCAACACCTTCTCAAACCTCGAATATTCCTTCGAGACGCTGGAGAAGCGCCTGCGCGAGCTCGCTTTCCTCAATTCCGGCGTGCAAATCATCCTTGAAGATGAACGCCCGGCCGTGCCCCTGCGCACCGAGTTCAACTACGAGGGCGGCGTGCGCGAATTCGTGCGCTATCTCGACCGGTCCAAGTCTCCGCTGATGCCCGACCCCATCCATGTGGAGGGCGAGAATAATGGCATCACCGTCGAGGTCGCGATGTGGTGGAACGACAGCTACCACGAGACAGTGCTGCCATTTACCAACAACATTCCGCAGCGCGATGGCGGCACGCATATGGCGGGCTTCCGTGGTGCGCTGACGCGGGCGATCACCAAGTATGTCTCCGAAAGTGGTATCGCGAAGAAGGAGAAGGTCACCATCAGCGGCGATGACGCTCGCGAGGGGCTGACCTGCGTGCTCTCGGTCAAGGTGCCTGACCCGAAGTTCTCCAGCCAGACGAAGGACAAGCTCGTCTCGTCCGAGGTGCGCCCGGCCGTGGAGAGCCTTGTCTACGAAAAACTCGGCGAGTGGTTCGAGGAGAACCCGGCCATCGCCAAGTCGATCATAACCAAGATCGTCGAGGCTGCCGCCGCCCGTGAGGCGGCCCGCAAGGCCCGCGAGATTCGCCGCAAATCGGCGATGGACGTGAACTATAACGCCTCGAAGCTGAAGGATTGCTCGGAGAAGGACCCGAGCAAGACCGAAGTCTTCCTCGTCGAGGGTGACAGCGCCGGCGGCTCGGCCCAGACGGGCCGCGACCGGCGCACGCAAGCGGTGCTGCCGCTGCGCGGCAAGATCCTCAACGTCGAGCGCGCGCGCTTCGACCGGATGCTCTCCAGCCAGGAGATCGGCAACCTCGTCATGGCGCTCGGCACCGGTATCGGGCGCGACGAGTTCAACATCGACAAGCTGCGCTACCACAAGATCGTCATCATGACCGACGCCGATGTCGACGGCGCCCACATCCGCACGCTGCTGCTGACGTTCTTCTTCCGCCAGATGCCGGAACTGGTGGAGGGCGGTTACCTCTACATCGCGCAGCCGCCGCTCTACAAAGTCGCGCGCGGCAAGTCCGAGGTGTACCTCAAGGATCAGGCGGCGCTCGACGATTATCTCATCCAGCAGGGCGTCGACGGGGCCGTGCTGCGGCTCTCCGACGGCAGCGAGATCGCGGGGCAAGACCTTGCCCGCGTGGTCGATGAGGCCCGCCAGCTCCGCCGCGTTCTTGATGCCTTCCCCACGCATTACCAGCGCCACATTCTGGAACAGGCCGCCATTGCCGGGGCCTTCGTGCCCGGCGCGGTAGATGCCGATCTGCAGGGCGTGGCCGACAAGGTCGCCGCCCGGCTCGACCTGATCGCGCTGGAATATGAGAAGGGCTGGCAGGGCCGCATCACGCAGGACAAGGGTATACGCCTCAGCCGCATCCTGCGCGGCGTGGAAGAGCTGCGCACGCTCGACGGCCCCATGCTGCGTTCGGGCGAGGCGCGCCGCACCGGCAGCTTCACCGAGAGCCTGCAGGAGGTCTACAACCAGCCGGCGACGCTGGTGCGCAAGGATCGCAACCAGTTGATCTACGGCCCCCTCGGCCTGCTCGACGCCATCCTCGAAGAGGGCCAGCGCGGCCTGACGCTGCAGCGCTACAAGGGCCTCGGCGAGATGAACCCCGACCAGCTGTGGGAAACCACGCTCGACCCCGGCGCGCGGACGCTGCTGCAGGTGCGCGTCGACGACGCCACCGAGGCAGACGATCTGTTCACCAAGCTGATGGGCGACGTGGTGGAGCCGCGCCGCGAGTTCATCCAGCAAAACGCACTTAGCGTGGAGCATCTCGACTTCTGAGGTGACCTAGCGGGTGGCGCCACGTTGGCCCGGGCGGACCGGCGAGCTGCGCCGCTGGTGTGAGGGCGACAGCCTTAAAAGAGCCCGGCCGATCGGTCGGGCTCTTTTGCTGTCGCACATCCTCCCTGGTGGAATAGCGCGTCTCCCGGCTTGCCGGCCGCTTCAAACTGTAACCCCGGCGCCGCTTAGCTCGCCAATCCAACGCCTAATCAGTGCATGATCGCTCATCAATACGTATTGACAGCGCATCGATACGTATTGAATGGTGTCCGTATGAACACTTCTCCGCGGATCACCCAGCGGGACGTCGCCCTCAGGGCGGGTGTGTCCCAGGCTACCGTCTCTACCTACCTGAGCGGGCAGGGGGGCGTGGTTGCCGAGGAGACGGCGCGCCGGATCGAGACCGCGATTGCCGAGCTGAATTACGTGCCCAACCGGTTTGCGCGGGCCCTGCGGACGCAGCGGAGCATGGTCATCGCCTGCGTCGTTCCCGACATCACCAACCCCTTCTACCCGGCGATCTTCGCCGGCGCGCAGGGGGTGCTTGGGTCGGACTACGACCTTGTGGCGATCAACACCGGTGGCCGGCCCGAGGCTGAGATGGCCGTCATCGCGGCGGCCGAGCAGGGGCGTTATGACGGGCTGCTCGGCGTGTTCTTCACCCGCGGCGCCGCCGACTTCGCGGCAGCCGTCGGCGCGGGTGTTGCCGTGACGCGGATAGAGGCGCGCACCAAGGCGGGCGGCGAGCTGCCCATCGACGATGTCTACGTCGATAACCGCCGTGCGGCGCGGGACATGACGGCGTCGCTGCTCGATCTGGGCCATGAGCGGATCGAAATGATCTCTGCGCTCGGCGGGCCCGAAGCGGTTCGTGTCGACGGATACCGCGAGGCGATGACGCAGGCGGGCCGGGAGACCATCGTTCGCAAAGCCTCGGCCTATACGCCCGAGGCGGGCGCCGAGGTCGTGCAATCCATGATTTCGGCTGGCGATCTCCCGACAGCCATCCTCGCTGCGAACGATCTCATGGCCATCGGCGCCCTGCGCGCCCTGAGCGAAGCCGGCCTTTCAGTGCCCGATGACGTTTCGGTCGCGGGCTTCGACGACATCATGCCGGCGGCGCTTGCCGTGCCGCAGCTGACGACCGTCGCGCTCCATCAGAACGACCTCGGGGCCCGTGCCGCCAAGCTGCTGCTTCAGCGGCTCTCAGGCGAGGCCACCGGCCCCGGCCGTGTGGAGGAGATGCCATACGACATTCGGTTGAGGGCCTCGACCGGCCCGAAGCGGAGCGCGCCGCGATAACGCGCAAACGACAGTGGAGGATGATTCGATGACCAAACGACAGACAACGCTCTATGCGCTCGGCGCGGCGTTCCTGACATCGCTCGCAAGCCAGGCTGCAGCCGAAGACGTCATCTGGTGGTATGAGCAGGCGACGCCCGACCAGCAGCAGCTCATGACCGACCTGATCGAGACGCCGTTCGCCGAGGCGAACCCCGACGTCAATCTCGTCATCGATTTCCGCGGCAACGAGCTCGACAAGCAGCTGCGTGTCGCCATGCTCTCGGGCAGCGGGCCCGATGTCGTCTACACGCCCGGGCCGTCTTACGTGGCGCCGATGGCGCAGGCCGGGCAGCTGCTGCCGCTCGACGATTATGCCGAGCAATACGGCTGGAACGACCGCATCCTGCCGGTCTTCCTGGAGATGGGCCGCTATGACGGCACGCTCTACGCCCTGCCCAAGACCTACGAGACGCTCGGCCTCTACTACAACGCCTCGCTACTCGAAGAGCACGGCTGGGAGGTTCCCACCGACATCGCCTCGCTGGAGGAACTCGCCGCCGCGATGATGGCGGAGGACATTATCCCCTTCGGCGCCGGCAATTCCGATTGGCGCGGCGCCAACGAATGGTTCGTCTCGCTCGCTCTCAATGCCGTCGCCGGGCCCGAGAAGGTCTACCAGGCGCTGACCGGCGAGATCCCCTGGACCGATCAGGCCTTCGTCGATGCCATCGACGCGCTCGACGGCTGGTGGGATGCCGGCTACTTCGGCCCGGATTACTTCTCGATCAACAGCGGCGAGCAATCTGCCGAGATGCTGGCGAACGGCACGGCCGGCATGATGCCCTCGGGCACCTGGGCCTTCCAGAACGTCGCGATCTACTTCGCCGAAAGCGGTGCGGAGCCCGGCTTCACCGGCTTCCCCTCGGCAACCGGCGCGCCTGTCTTCCCTCTCGGGGTCGGCTCGACCTTCTCCATCGCGCAGACGTCGCAAGACCCTGACGATGCGGCGAAGGTGATCGATTTCATCTTCTCGCCGGAGTTCTACGGCCCGATGAACTCGGCCTGGCAGGGGGAGTGGAACATCCCGCTCGCCGACCTCTCCGAAGTGGAAATGGCCCCCGACGTGCTGCCGATCTTCACCGATGCGATGGCGACGCTCGCCTCGGCGGTCGACGAGGGCAATTACGGCTACACCACCTGGACCTTCCTGCCGCCGGCCACCGATAGCCTGCTGATCAACGGCATCGAGGAGGTCTGGCTCGATCGGACCACGACCGAAGAGTTCCTCGCCGAGCTGAACGATCAGTTCCAGCAGGAAATGGAAGAGGGCAAGGTCCCGGCGATCCCCGCCCGCTGACCGCCCTCTGACGGGCGCCGCCGGCCGGGCCCCTGACCGGTTGGCGGCGCATCGCCCGCACACGCAGATCGAGGATTCCAATGCACCGCCTCTACGTGGTCCCCACGCTCGTCATCAACGTCGTCATCATCGCCATTCCGGCCTTGCTGACGCTCGCGCTGGCGTTCTTCCGCTGGGACGGTATCTCCAGCCCCGTCTTCGTCGGCTTCGGGAATTTCGCCAATCTCTGGGAGGACCGGGTCTTCTGGACCGCGCTGACCAACAATCTCATCTGGACATTGATCTTTCTGACCGTGCCCGTGGCGATGGGCCTGCTCGCGGCGACCATGATGCTGGTCGTTCGCCGGGGCTCGTCGTTCTTTCAGGTCATCTATTTCCTGCCCGTCATCATCGCGACGGCGATCACGGCGCGGATCTGGCAGGGCATGATCTACTCGCCCGTCACCGGCATCAACGGCCTGCTCGACCGCTATGGCGTGGAACTGGCCAACCCCCTCACCCAGACGGCCACGTCGCTCTACGGCATCGCCGTTGTCGACCTGTGGCACTGGTGGGGCTTTCTCTGCGTGATCTTCTTCGCCGCGCTCCGCCAGGTGCCGGCCGAGCAGGTCGAGGCGGCGCGGGTTGAAGGCGCCAAATTCTGGCAGGTGCTGCGCTACGTGCTGCTGCCGGGGATCATGCCGACCATCCGGCTGATGCTCATCATGACCGTGATCTGGTCGTTCCTGGTGTTCGACTTCGTCTACATCCTCACGCAGGGCGGCCCGGCCTATTCCTCCGAGGTGCTCTCGACCCTCGCCTATCGCTCCGCCTTCTACGACCTCGCCGTCGGCAAGGCGGCCGCCGTCTCTATCGTGATCAGCCTGTTCGGCCTTTGCGCGACGGCCTTCTACATCCGCGCCCAGGCGCGTGAGTTCGAGGATCAGTCATGACCGAGAGCCGCCTCACCCGAACCATCGTCTACATCGCGCTCGGCATCCTGCTGTTCATCACGCTCTTTCCGATCGCCCTGATGGTGCTGAACTCGCTGAAGCCGTCGACCCAGATCGTGGCCAACCCGCTGGCCCTGCCAGAGACCATCCGCTGGGACAATTTCACCCGGGCCTGGGAGGATGCGCGCTTTGCCCGCACGCTGACCAACTCGCTGGTGCTGACCGGGCTGACCATCCTGCTCGTCTGCACGACCGGCTCGCTCACCGCCTATGTGCTGGCGCGGCGCAAGATCAAGGCGTGGAAAGTCGTCACCTTCTACCTGCTGGCCACGACAACGGCGCCGATCCAGCTGTTCCTATTCCCGCTCTATTTCGGCTTCGCGCGGCTGGGGCTGATCAACAACCCCATCGCGGTGGCGTTCGTGTACACCGCGATCTACTCGCCCTTCGCGATCATGCTGCTGCGCACCTATTTCATCGCGGTGCCGAAAGAGCTGGAAGAGGCCGCGCTGGTTGACGGGGCCACACCCTGGCAGGTGTTCCGCCGCGTCTACCTGCCCATCGTCAGCCCCGGCATTCTCACCGTCGCGCTCATCATCGGGCTTTATTCCTGGAACGAGTTCCTCATCGCCACGACCTTCCTGCAGGGCCGTGACCGGCTGACCGCCGTCGTCTCGTTCTTCCAGCTCTCCGGCCAGTACTCCTCGGATTGGGGAGAGATCATGGCCGCCGCTCTCATCATCGTCCTTCCCGTCGTCGTCCTCTTCGTGGCGCTCCAGCGCCGCTTCATCGAAGGCATGGCCGGCGGCTCGGTGAAGGGCTGACCTACCCTTAGGAGACTTTCATGACCCTGCCGCCCGACCACCTCGACCGCGTCTATGCCGGCGTTCTGGGCAAGCTCATCGGCGTCTATCTCGGCCGACCGTTCGAGAACTGGCGTTATGAGCGCATCATGCGCGAGCTCGGCCCGATCCAGTACTATGTGCACGACCGGCTCGGCGACCCGCTGGTCGTCACCGACGACGATGTCGGGGGCACCTTCACCTTTCCCCGCGCGCTCGACGATCACCGACTGTCTGCCGATCTCACCGCCGAGGAGATCGGCGAGACCTGGCGCAACTACATCGTCGAGGAACGGGCGATTCTGTGGTGGGGAGGCGCAGGCAACTCCACCGAGCACACAGCCTGGCTGAACCTCGACCGCGGCATCAAGGCGCCGGCCTCCGGCTCCATCGAGACCAACGGTTCGACGGTGGCCGAGCAGATCGGCGCGCAGATCTTCATCGACGGCTGGGCGCTGGTCTCGCCGGGCGACCCGGCGCAGGCTGCCAAGCTGGCCCGGGCCGCCGGTTCCGTCAGCCATGACGGTGAGAGCGTGAATGCCGCCGTGCTCTGGGCCGCGATGGAAGCAGAGGCCTTCAACTCGCGCGATGTCGACCACCTGCTCGACACGGGGCTGAAATACATCCCCGCGGACAGCCTGATCGCCAAGCTTGTGGCGGATGTGCGCGGCTGGGTCGCCAATTCCAACGAGGATTGGGAGGCGACGCGCGAGAAGATCGAGGCGGATTACGGCTACCAGCACTACCCCGGCAATTGCCACGTCGTGCCGAACCACGGGCTGATGATCATGGCGCTGCTCCATGCGCCCGATGATTTCCAGCGCGGCCAGATGATCGTGAACACCTCTGGCTGGGACACCGATTGCAACGCCGGCAACCTCGGCTGCCTGCACGGGATCATGCTTGGGCTCGACGGGCTGGACGCCGGGCCGGATTGGCGCGGGCCCATCGCCGACCGGCTGCTGATTTCCACCGCCGACGGCGGCAATTCCATCACCGATGCCGTGCGCATTGCCCGCTGGCTCACCAATCTCGGCCGGGGCCTGAAGGGTGAGCCGCCGCTGGCCCCCGCGAAAGACGGCGCGCGCTTTCATTTCTCGCTGCCCGGCTCGGTGCAGGGCTTCCGCGCTCAGGCGGGCCAAACCGCGACCCCCGGCCTTTGCGTCAGCGGAACGGGCGAGGCGCTGGCGCTCGACCTCGATGCGCTGGCCCCGGGGCAGGAGGCGGCGGCAACCACGCCCGTCTTCGCCCCGCCCGAGGTGAAGCAGATGCGAACCTACGACCTTCTCGCCTCGCCGCTGGTCTATCCCGGCCAGCGCCTGACGGCGCGGGTTGTCGGCGACAAGAGCCTGAAGGGCGCCGTCGAGGCGCGGCTTCGCATGCGTCACTACGATGGCTCGGATAGCATCGTCGATCTCGACGGGCCCGAGGCCATGCCTCTGCGCGCCGGCGAGAGCGTTGACCTCAGCTGGGTGCTGCCCGACCTGGGCGGTCAGCCTATCGCCGAGGTGGGCATCGTGCTCACCGCCGTGTCGGGGCGCGCCACCGGGCGCGTACTGCTCGACCGGATGGATTGGGAGGGCGCGCCGGATGTCACCTTCCGCCGGCCCGAGGGCGGTGGCGACTTCTGGTGGCGGGCCTGGGTGAACGGGGCGAGCTTCTTCTCGAAGCACTTCCTGCAGGACATGCGGATCAGCCAGGCGCGGGGTCGCGGCATGATCCTGCAAGGCACCGCGGATTGGGAGGACATCCGCATCGAGGCCGACATGATGTGGCACCTCGGCTCGGATGCCGGCCTCGTCTTCCGCGCGGGCGGCCTGCGCCGGCACTACGCGGCCCGGCTGACGCGGGGCGGCGCGCTTCAGCTCATCCGGCGACGCGACGACGAGGAGGTCATCCTCGCCGAAACAGCCTGCCCGGTGGAGTTCGAAACCCCCTTCACCCTCTCCGTGACGATGAAGGGCCCGGACCTCTCGGTCCGGCTCGGCGAGTGCGAGCTGAGCGCAAGCGACGACACCTATTCCTGCGGCGCGATGGGGCTGTCCGTCTCCGAGGGCGCCCTGTCCGCAACGCGCATCCATGTGGGAGCAGCCTGATGGCATCGGTCACCATTCAAGCGGTCGAAAAAGACTACGGCGCGATGAAGGTCATGCACGGCGTCGACGTTGATATTGAAGACGGCGAATTCGTTGTGCTCGTCGGCCCCTCAGGCTGCGGCAAGTCGACCCTGCTGCGGATGATCGCGGGCCTCGAGCAGATCTCGGGCGGGACGATTCGCATTGGCGACAAGGTGGTGAACACCTCGCCGCCCGGCGAGCGGAACGTTTCGATGGTGTTTCAGAACTACGCGCTCTACCCGCATATGACCGTGGCCGAGAACATGGCCTTCCCGCTCACCCTCGCCGGTGCCCCGAAGGCCGAAAAGGATGAAAAGGTGCGCCGCGCGGCCGAGATTCTCGACATCACGCCGCTGCTGGACCGCAAGCCACGCGCCCTCTCGGGCGGTCAGCGCCAGCGTGTCGCGATGGGCCGGTCGATCGTGCGCAATCCGGCTGTCTTCCTGTTCGACGAGCCGCTCTCGAACCTTGATGCCAAGCTGCGGGTTCAGATGCGATCCGAGATCAAGGCGCTGCACCGCCGGCTGGGCACCACGATGGTCTACGTCACCCATGATCAGGTCGAGGCGATGACGATGGCCGACCGGATCGTCGTGCTGCAGGCCGGGCGAATCGAGCAGGTGGGCGCGCCGCTCGACCTTTACGACAACCCGGCCAACGCCTTCGTCGCCGGATTCATCGGCTCGCCCTCGATGAACTTCATCCCCGCCACCGTCACCAACGGCGCGCTGCGCCTCGGCGGCGGGCAGAGCGTGCCGGTCCCTGCGGCCTCGAGCCTTGCGGAGGGCGCGAAAGTGCTGATCGGCAAGCGCCCGGAAGAGATCGAGATCGTCCCCGAGGGCATCCCGGCCCGGGTCGACAATATCGATCCGACCGGTTCCGAGAGCGTGATCGACCTCAATGTGAACGATCAGCTCGTGACTTTGGTGCTGCGGGAGCGGGCAACTTTCGGGGTTGGCGATACGATCCATATCGGTCTCGCCAGCGGCGCCACGCATCTGTTCGATGCCGAAACGGGGCAGCGGCTCGCCTCGTAGTGCAGCGGGGCGCGGCTGCTAGGTGAAGCGCCCCGCCAGACCGGCCCAGGTTATGCGGCCGATCATGCTGAGCGAATACTTGCGATGGCTGGGCACATCGCTCAGCGGTGGATGGTCGAGGAAACCTGTCTGGATCCGCATCTCCAGCGGCGGCGGCGATTGCAGCCGCGGCATCACCGCTGATATCCAGAACGGCCCCTTGTCGAAACCGAGAAACAGAAAGCTGTTGCAGCAGGTCGTCACCACCCGGTAGCTCGGCGAGCCCTTCCTCAGACGCCAGCGTTCGAGCTTGCCCTCGCCCTTCACCACCCGCGCCTTGCGGGCGTGGTAGAGCGCGAGCGGCGTGGTGCCGTCGGCATCGCGAAAGGCGGGGGCGCCGGGCCGCGCCTCCAGCACCTCGCCCGCGGCCTGGCAATCGTCGCAGCCGCAGGCGGCGGTGAGGATGGGCGGGCCCTGCACCTCCACCTCGACGGCCCCGCAGCCGCAGATGATCTTGTTGCTCTGTGCCATGGTCGCTCCTGCTGCTGGCCGGGCCTTTCCGCCAAGGGATACCACAGCACTGTTATTGGTTATCGTTTTGCTTTCGATACAGCTCGGCCCATATCGGAGCGAACCGCCTCTGCCTGCAAGGACAACGACATGGACAAGACCCGCCGGACCCTGATGATGGCCCCCCTCGCCCTGGCCCTGCTGCCCGGGGCCGCCTTCGCCCAGCAGCTTTCGCTGGGCGAGATCTCATCCTATCTCAACGCCCTGCAAACCGCGCAGGGCGGCTTCACGCAGATCAATGCCGACGGCACGATCTCTACCGGTACGATCTACATTAAGCGGCCGGGCCGTGTGCGCTTCGAATACGATCCGCCCGAGCAGTCGCTGGTGATGGCCGGCGGCGGCGCCGTGGCGATCTTCGACGCGCGGTCGAACCAGAACCCCGAGCGCTATCCGCTCAGCCAGACACCGCTGTCGATCATCCTCGCCGCGAATGTCGATTTCACCCGCGCCAACATGGTGACCGGCCATACCAGCGACGGCACCACAACGACGGTCACGGCGCAGGACCCCGAGCATCCCGATTACGGCTCGATCCAGATGGTCTATTCGTCGAACCCGGTCGAGCTGCGCCAGTGGATCGTCACCGACAATGCCGGCGAGCAGACCACGGTGATCCTCAACAACCTGCAATCGGGCGGCGCCATCAGCGACGTTCTGTTCAACATCCGCCGCGAGACGGACAACTGGAACTAGGCGTCGGAGCCCATGCACAAGAAAGGGCGGCCCCAGCGGGCCGCCCTTTTTGCTGGCGGGTCAGATGCGCCGGCAGGCCAGAAGCTGGGCGTTGTACATCAGCGCCCGCGTCTCCAGCTCGCCCGAGATGCGCATCAGCCATGATTTCGACCGGTGAGAGCCGCGCGAATAGCCGCCGCGCCCCTCGTGATAGGCGAGGTACTGGTTGCGCGTATCGTTCAGCGGGATGCCGAGCTCACGGAAGGTCTGGTTCATGTACCAGCCCATGAAGTCGGTCGCGTCGCGGATATCATCGCGCCGGCTGCGGAAGCCGCCCTCGAGGCGCTGGTATTCTTCCCAGGTGCCGTCGAGCGCCTGCGAATACCCGTAGGCGGAACTTTGCCGCCCGACCGGGATGATCCCCAGCGCATATTGGTGCGGGGTGCGGGCGTTCCCGATGAATTTGCTCTCCTGATAGATGATGGCCATCTGGACAGCGATGGGCACGCCCCATTCGCGTTCTGCCGCCCGGAAGGCGCGCAGATAGTCGGGATGTTGCTGCACGATTGAACATGCATCGTCGAGTTCTCTCGGGGCTTCGTAGTTGCGGCTACCGCATGCGGAAACCAGCACCAAAAGCACCAAGGCGCGTAAAAGTCTGCTCATCTGCCTCTCGCTCTTTTCGGCGAATGGTGTTTTTTAGCATCCTAACGCATCGGAGAGCGCGAGGGAACTCGGTTGCCTCACTGCCGCCGATCTGTTGCATCGCAAGGCGGCCCGGTTTTGTCGGGGGCGCCGTCACACACTGTTTCCGCTGGCTTCTTGCCTGCCCCATGGACGTGCGGATCAGCCCGTCCTATGCCTAGGCATATGGCCGGACAAATGTTAGCGACTCGCGCAAAATATCACCTCGGGCAGATCGTTCGCCATCGGAAGCACCCCTTCCGCGGCGTGATCTTCGATGTCGATCCCGAGTTCGCAAATACCGATGAATGGTACGAGGCCATCCCTGAAGAGGCCCGGCCCGCCAAAGATCAGCCGTTCTACCATCTCCTCGCCGAGAACGATCAGAACTACTACGTCGCCTATGTCAGCGAGCAGAATTTGATCGCCGACTATTCCGGCGAGCCGGTCGATCACCCCGACCTGCCAGACCTCTTCGGCCCGCTCGAAGACGGCTCTTACCCGCTGCAGGTTCAGCTCAACTAGCCCCCCTCACGCCGCTCTGCCCGCGCCGCCGCAAGGCGCGCATCGTCATGCGCCAGGCGCTTGTGCAGCTTATCGGTCGCCACCGACTGGCCGAAGATGCGGGCCAGCCGGCTGCGCTCTGCCGCCTCTTCGGCCCGCAGGCGGGCCAGCTCGATATTCAACGCCGTCAGCCGCGTGTCGATCCAGCGGTGCCATTTCAGATCGGCCCCCGCCCGCGTGGCGGGGTCGTCGAGCGCCAGCGCTGCACGACCGGCGCGGGCCTTGGCCAGCTCGGCCAGTTGCGCCTCGATCTCGCTCTGCCGGCGGCGGACTGCGGCGAGCTTGCCCTGCTCGGCCCGAAAGCGTGCCTGGGCCAGCTCGGCCAGCGCCGCCATCTGGGCGGTGCGGCTCACCGGGCGCGGGCCTTCTTGCGCATCCGCTCGGCAAAGCGGATGGCTGCGGCGACGGCGCGGTAATGGTCGCGCGAGATCTCGTCGCCGATCTCGACCGTGGCATGCAGCGCCCGCGCCGTGGGCGGATCGGCGCGAATCGGCACGTCGTGCTCGGCGGCCACCTCACGAATGCGCAGGGCGATCTCATCCACCCCCTTGGCCACGCAAACCGGCGCCCGGCCCGAAGAGCGCTCCCACTTCAGCGCGACGGCGTAATGGGTGGGGTTGGTGATCACCACATCGGCGGTCTGCACATCGATGATCATCTTGTTCATCGCCAGGCTTATGGCCCGCTGCCGCCGCTGCGCCTTCAGATGAGGGTCGCCCTCGCTCTCCTTCATCTCGTCGGTCATTTCCTTGCGGGTCATGCGCAGCTTGCGGCTGTGCTCGGCGCGCTGGAACAAATAGTCGATCACGCCGAGCGCCAAGGCGACGATGAGCACGATCAGCATGATCCCAACCAGAAAGCGCCCCAGCTCGGCCGCGATGGGGCCGGGCGGCATGGCCATCGCCTGCATCATGCGCGGCAGCTGCGAGACGGTGTAGAAGCCCAGGACCAGCGAATAGAGTACGAGTTTCGTCAGGCTCTTGGCGAATTCGAACAGCCCGGCGCGGCCGAACTTCTGCTTCAGCGATTGCAGCGGCGAGATGCGGTTGAACTTCGGCTGCAGCTTGTCGCCCGAGAAGACGAGCGCCTGCTGGCCGATCAGCGACAGGATCACCAGTGCCGAGGGCAGCAGAAACCACGGCGCCACCTGCAGCAGCACGCCGCTGGCCATCGGTGCCAGCGGCGGCTGCGGCGCGCCAGAGAATACAAGCTCTGACGTCGATGCTGCATGGGCGAGCCCGCCGGAGAGTATGTCGCCAAGGGCCGTCAGGCTGCCGCCGCCGAACGCCGTCGCGACCAGCAGGATGCCGCCATAGGCCGCCGCCGTGTTGAGATCGGTCGATTTGGGGATGTCGCCCTTGCGCCGCGCCTCGTCGAGCTTGCGCTGGGTCGGCTCGAATTCCTTCTCGGAACTCTGGTCGTCTTCGCCGCTCACGGGGGCGCCTCGAAGGGGTTGCCCAGGAACGAGAACAGCGCGTCAGACCAGAGCATCAGCAGCAACGGCGCGCAGGCGAAGAGCAGGATCAGCCCGCCGCCCGTCGCCGCCGGGGCGCCGACGAGGGTGACCATGAGCTGCGGCATCGCCTTGTTGATGACGCCGAGCACCACCTGATAGGCCAGCCCCGCCAGTACGAAGGGGGCAGAGAGCGAGAAGGCCAGCGCCATCATGCGCCCCGCCTCCGCCAGCCCCAGCTCGGCCACCATGCCGGCCGCGGGGAAGGTGCCGGGCGGCACGAGCTGCCACGACAGGATCAGGTACTCCGCCAGCCGCACATGCAGCCCCATCGCCGCCGCCAGCGCCAGCCCGGCGCTGGTGAGCAGATGGCCGATCACCGGCTGCGGCTCGCCCCCGGCGCTGGCCCCGAAGATCTGGCTCAGCGAGACCGATTGCGCCGCGATGCTGCCAGCCACCTGCAGCGCGAAGATGAAGAAGCGCAGCGCCAGGCCAAAGAGCAGCCCCGCCCCCACCTCTGCCAGCGCCACGGCGCCGGTGGCGGCGAAGGTTGCAGGCGGCGGGCCGTACTGGGCGGCGACGGCGGGCAGGGTGACGGCGGTGAAGGCGAGGGCCAGCGCGGTTTTCACCCGCATCGGCACCGATTGCTCGCCGAAGGCCGGCAGCAGCCATAGGGCGGCCCCGATGCGCAGGAAGACGAAGAACGCCACATGCGCCCAGGCCTGCCCGAGGCCGAGCAGCGCCGTCAGCTCCTCCAGCCCCAGTGTCATGCCGCGACCAGGCCGACTAGGGCGGGCCGGGCATCCATGCCGATCTCGTCGAACGACAGCACAGGGTTGGGGATACCCTTGGCCATCATCACCGTCTTCAGGAACCGCCGGCGCCGGGCCGAGGTGACGAGCGCCGGGTAGGCCCCTGTCTCGCCGGCGCGGGCGATGCGCTCGGCGATGCCATTGGCCAGCTTGTTGAACTCCTCGGGCGGCAGGGCGACATCCGCCGTGCCGCGCTCGCCGGGGATCTGGTAGGCGGTGAAGCACTCCTCCCATTCCGGGGCGAGCTGCACGAGCGGGATGGTGCCGTCGTCGCGCCGCAGCTCGGCGACGAGCTGAAAACCCAGCCGCTGGCGCACATGCTCGGCGATCTGGTCGGGTGCGCTGTGCATCTGCCGCCCCTCGGCCGCCGCCTCGATGATAAGCGGCAGGTTGCGGATCGACACCCGCTCTTCCAGCAGCAGCCGCAGCACGGTGAGCAGCGTGTCGATGGGCAGCTTGTCGGGGATCAGCTCGTCGATCATGCGCTTGTTGGCCTGGGCACGGGTGCTGTCGGACAGGCCCGTGAGCTCATCGAGCAGCCGGCGCAGCGCCTTGTGGCTGAGCAGCCGGGCAAAGTTGCGCTTGATGACCTCCAGCAGATGGGTCGCCAGCACCTCGGGCGGCGCCACCGTCGTCATACCGGAAAGCTGCGCCATTTCCTGATCGTCCGCCGCGATCCAGCGGGCGGGGGCGCCGTAGACAGGCTCTTTCACATCCTCGCCCGGCAGCGCAGCGGCATCGGGGCCCGAGAGCAGCGCGAGCAGCCGGTCGGGGCGCAGCACCTCGCGCACCTGCTCAACACCCTGAATGCGGATGACATAGGTGCCGGGCGGCAGGGCGGCATTATCGGTGAGGCGGATCTCGGGCAGGATCACCCCGAAGGCGGTGGCGACATGGGCGCGCATATTGGCGATGCGCGCATCCAGCCCCGTGGCCGGGTCGAGCACCATCTCAACCAGGTCGGGCGCGAATTCGACATGGATGTCGTCGAGATCCAGAAGGTCACCCATCGAGGTATCCTTCCGCCGTTCCTTCGTCTCCGTTGGCGCCTTCGTGGCCTCTTCCTCCTCTGCAGCCTGGCGGCGCCGGGCGGCAAACGCGCCAATGCCGAGCAGGCCGGCGCCGAGCACGAAGGGCAGGAAGGGCAGGCCCGGCACCAGCGCGAACATCAGCATGAGCACGGCGACGGTGCCGAGCGCCGCGCCGTGCTTGCCGAGCTGCGAGAACAGCGCGATATCCGTCGCCCCCGTGGCGCCGCCGCGCGCGAGCAACAGGGCCGATGCCACAGAGATGATGACGGCGGGGATCTGGCTGACGAGCCCGTCGCCCACCGTGAGGATCGAATAGGTCTCGAACGCGCGGGAAATGGGCATGCCGTGAATCACCACGCCCGCGATCAGCCCGACGATCAGGTTGAGCCCGGTGATCAGCAGGCCGGCGACCGCGTCGCCCTTGACGAACTTGGACGCGCCGTCGAGCGAGCCGAAGAACGTCGTCTCCTGCTGCTCACGCTCGCGCCGCGCCTTGGCCTCGGCATGGTCGATGGCGCCGGCAGACATGTCTGCGTCGATGGCGAGCTGTTTGCCGGGCATGGCGTCGAGCGCGAAGCGGGCGCCGACCTCGGCCATGCGGGCGGCGCCCTTGTTGATGACGACGAAGTTCACGATCAGCAGCACGCCGAAGACGACGAGCCCCAGCATCACTGAGCCGCCCATGACGAAATCGGCAAAACCCTCAATCACATGGCCGGCGGCGGCTGTGCCGGTATGGCCCTGCCCGATGATCAGCTTGGTCGAGCTGACGTTCAGGCTGAGCCGCAGCATCAGCGAGGCGAGCAGCACCGTGGGAAAGCTGGAGAAATCGAGCGGGCGCTGGATGAACAGCGTCACCGTGAAGATGAGGATGGCCAGGCCGAACGATGCGGCGAGGCCGAGATCGAGCACGAAGGCGGGCATCGGCAGGATCATCATGGTGATGATCGCCATCAGCGCCAGCGCGAGCAGGATCGTCGGCTGGAACAGGCGGGAGGAGGCTGCAGCCATGGCCTAGCTCCCCCCCAGCGGCACAAGCGACCCCATGGCGCCGTCGGCGCTGCGGCCGACGAGCAGCGGAAAGGTATTCTGCCGCGGCGCCGGCGCGGCCGCGAGCCCCGGCAGCCGCGGGTTTGGCGGCGTCAGGGCGGCGCGGATCTCGCTGAAGCGGCTGCGGTAGCGGGACGCGTAGGTTTCGTTGCGGGAATGGAAGGCGCCGGCAGCCAGGGTCCAGTCGCCGAGCTCGTCATGCAGGCGGCTGAGAAAGCGGGCGGCGTAGAGCGCGTTGGCCAGCGGTTCGAACATAGCGTCGACCGAGGCGAAGTTCTCGCCGTGCCAGCGGTAGTTGATCTGGAAGCAGCCAACATCGAAGTTGCGTGCCCCGGCCTGTTGTTTCGACATCGCCCAGGCGAGGGCGTCTTGCCGGCTGTCGAACCAGCGGCCCTCTCCCGCGGCGTTGACGGCCCAGGGCCAGGGTTGCACCTCGCCATCGACGCGGCGCCCTGTCTCCGTGCGGGTGATGGCGCGCAACACGGAAAGCGGCACATCCGTCTGCTCCGCCGCCTGGGCCGCAGCCGCATCGCAGAGCAGCCCTGCCTCAGAGGCTTGGGCGGCGGGCGCAGCCAAGGCGGCGAGCCACGCCAACAACGTCAGGATGACCGAGGCGTTGCGATGCGCCCCCTTGCCCCGTCTCATCTATGTCACCGCCGCCTTCTGCTGCCGTCTGGTTCCGGGTGAGACTAGGGCGGCATGGTTTAGATTGCGTAAGGATGGACGCGGGGAACCGCGCTCATTCCTCCGCCGCATCCACCGGGAAGCGGGCGAGCAGATCCTCCACCATGGTGCGCGTGGCTTCAGCGTCGGCCAGCAGTGCCTCGCGCCCGGCGAGGGGCGGGGCATCGGCCGGCGGCGCCGACGGGGCGAGTGCATCCGCCGCCGCTTCCGCCAGCAGTGGGTCGTCCTCTACCCCGGCGAGCCTGTCCCAGGCGCCGGCGCGCCACAGGCTCTCGGGCGCCGGCTCATCTTGGGCCGCGAGCGCCCCGGCGTAGTCACCGGCGCTCGCCTCTGCCTCGGCAATGAGCGCCTGGGCGCGCGGGTCGCGCATACCGGCGAGGGCGGCGAGCACACCATCGGTATCGCCTTGCTCCAGCGCGGCTTCAGCCCGCAGATAGCGGCGCTCGCGCATGGCGGCGCCCTGTGCTTCGCCCTGCAACAGCTGTGCGGCCCTGTCGGGGAAGCCCAATTGCAGCAGCCGGGCGGCGACGGCGTTTTCAGTGGTGGGTGTCAGGCCGGGCGGGGCAGGGGCCATCGCCTGCGCCAGAAAGCGCGAATCGTCGGCCCGGGCCGCCATCGCGGTGATCGCCGCATCGCTCAGCTCAGTGCGCCGGGCCTCGGGCAGGGGGATCGCGCCCTCCGCCGTAAGGGCCAGAGCATCCTCGAAGCGGTCTGCGGCGGTGAGGGCGCGAATCTCGGCATCGGCGAGGCGCGGCGCGTTTGCTGTGCCGCGCTGCTGGTAGCGCAGCGAGCTGGCCAGGGCGATCTCTCGGTCGCCGGGCACGCGGCCGAGCTCCAGCGACAGGTCGATGGCGCGGATCAGCGCGTCTGGTGTGAGGCTGGCGTTGTCGGCCAGCAGCGCTTCGAGCTCTGCCATGGCGGCTTCTGGCCCGTTGTTCACCTCGGTCACCTCGGTGGCCGTCAGGCGGCTTTCGGGCGAATCGCCGGTGATGGCGGGGCGGGAGATCGACATCAAAGTCTCGGCGGTAGAGCCATCCTCCACCTCGACGAAAAGCTGAGCGAGGCGCGCGCCGATATGGCCCTGCAGCGGCGGCGGCAGGGTGCGGTAGGTGAGCATCACCGCGCTGCGGCCCACCTCGCCCATGCCTTCGACGCTGCCGGCCGCGAGCGCGGCCCAAAGCGAGACGCGGCTGTCGCAATATTGCTGGCCGTCGAGGATGCCGGTCGGCGGCGGATTGCCATCGACAAGGGCGGCGAGCGCGACCAGCACCCGGTGCTCGACGGAGGGGTTGCTGCCCAGCCCCAGCGCCTCGCGCGCCTCGGCGCCGAAGCCGAAATAGAGATAGCCGCGCGCCAGCTCTTCCGCCGCGCCGGCGACGGGTCGGTCGAATTCTCCGGTCAGCGCGATGCGTCGTGGGCCGATGACGTTGGGGAAGTCCGCGCCCTCGGGCACCCAGGTGCTCATGTCGAACAGGCTGTCGGGCAGGCAGGAATCGTGCGGCGGCGCCATGGAACGCTCGCGGTCGAGAGAGGTGCGGAAGGTGACGCCCGGCTCATCTGGGCCGCTGCCCTCGGGCGGGTCGTCAGGCGCATCGGTTGGCGCGAGCATGGGGGCGTCGGGGGCGGGCACGCCTTCCAACCCAGGCTGCAGCTCGATCAGGCCGAGCGTGGCGGCGCGCGAGAGGCTTTGCAGGATATCGGCCTCCATCTCGGCGACGCGGGCGTTGTCAGGCGCAGTGACCTCGGGCGCGAAGGGCAGCAGCGGCGGTTCGGGCGCCAGCGGTCGGGGCACAACGGGAAGATCAACCGACGTAGGCCCGCCCGTCTCGGCTGGGAGCGCGGCCGGCTGCGGAGCGGGCTGCTCGTCGGAAAGTGGTGCCTCGTTCGGGCTATCCGCCGGGGGCTGGCCGTCGCGAATGTCGAGCACCAGCCGGTCGGGCCGCCAGCGAAAGATGGTGGCGTGGCAGCTCTCGCAGGCGAGGGCCAGTTCCAGCACGCCGTCGCCCTGATCCTCCAGCCCGAGCAGGCGGTCACGGGGGATGCGCGTGAAGACGCCGGAGGGATCGAAGCTGACCCCCTCTCCCAGCGCCAGCAGATAGCCGGCACCGCCGCGCCCGAGCTGCCACTCCTGTCCCTCCGGCACGGCCAGCACGAGGCGCGTGAACGTGGGGTGCTGGCCCGAGCGCATGGTAACGCTCTGTGCCAGCAGCGGGCTGGCCGCAAGGGCGACGACCAGAGCCGCGATCAGGCGGGCGAGCGTGGCGCTCATGCTGCCCCCTTGGTGGCCTTCAGCGCTTCCTCCAGCTCGGCAAAGCTGGGGCGGCAATGGCCCGGGGTGTTCTGGCGGCCGACCTCGATGCAGATGTTGGGCGCGTGGCGGTGCAGGTTGGCCACCAGCACTTCACGGATGAGCTTGTAGAAATGCACCTCTTCCGCCAGCACGTTGGTGAGCTTGGCGGCGAAGGGGCCGACGAAACCATAGGCCAGGAACACGCCGAGGAAGGTGCCGACGAGCGCACCGCCGATCATCTTGCCGAGAATCTCCGGCGGCTGGTCGATAGAGGCCATCGTCTTGATGACCCCCAGCACGGCGGCCACGATGCCGAGCGCGGGCAGGCCATCGGCCACCGCCTGCAGGGCATGGGTGGTGTGCTGCACGTGGTGCGCATGCTCCTCGAGCCGCTTTTCCAACACCTCTTCGACCTGATGGGGGTCGTCATAGTTCATCGTACCGGTGCGCAGCGTGTCGCAGATGAGGCCAATCGCGATGCTGTCGCCCTGAATTTTCGGGTATTTCGAAAAGATCTCACTCTCGGCCGGGTTCTCGATATGCTCCTCCAGCTCCACCGGGTTGGAGCGGGCGATGCGGATCAGTTCGAACAGCAGGCAAAGCAGGTCGCGGTAGTCGTCATGCTTCCATTTCGGGCCCTTGAAGACCTTGCCGAGGTCTTTCAGCGTGTGCTTCACCGTGGCGCCGTCGTTGGAGATGGCGAAGGCGCCGGCGGCGGCGCCGGCGATCATCATCATCTCGAACGGCAGGGACTTCATGATGATGCCCATCTTGCCGCCGGCCAGGATATAGCCGCCGAACACCATCACGAAGATGATGACGATCCCAATGATACCAACCATTTCGCCCCCGTCCGGCCTGTCCGAGTGATGAGCCTAGCGTCGGAGGGTTAAGATCTCCCGCACGAGGCCCGGCCTGTCGCCCTATTCGCGCGGCGCCGCAGCGTTACGCCCGGCTATGACGACCGAGAGCGAATGCGCTGTCGCCGGTTCGAGATTCGACATCACCGCGGCGGCGGCCGGCGCATTCATCCGCGCAAGGAAGCCGGCGGCGAAGTCGGGTGTCATCTGCTCGAAGAGGGCCGCCGCATCCTCGGGCTTCATGTTCTCATAGACCGCGGTGAGCCGCGTGATGTCATCCTCCGCCGCCGTCGCGGCCAGGGCCAGCGTGGCCTGAAGCGAGGCCTCGGCCTCCTGCAGGGCGGTGAGCTTTTCGGCCACTTCGGCTTCGGCGAGCCGCAGCGCCTGCATCCGGTCGGCCATCTGCGCCTCGCGCGCTTGAAGCCGCTCTTCGCGCAATTCGAAGGCCGCCAGCAGCTCTTCCGTCGCCGGGGTGCCGCCGCAGGGGCCGGGCGCCTCGCCCTCCGCCGTGACCGGGAGCAGCCCGCCGGGGCCAGAGATGGCCGCGGCAATGGCGCCATCGGCGCCGGTGGCGGCGCGCAGCAGGCCGGAGGCGAGTAGCAGAGATGCGACGGCGGCGAGCGTGCCGCGGCCGACACGGCGGGCCTTGCGGCGCGGGGCAGGGGCGGCGCTCACGACCCCGCCCCTTCCTTGCGGCGCTGGAAGAAGGGGTTCACCGGCGGCGCGGCGGCTGCCTCCTCCTCCGGTTCCGGCAGGTCGTGCAGCGAGGCGACCAGCAGCTCCAACTGGCGGGCCGCCGCCTCTGCCCGTTCGGTCGCGGCGCCGAGCCGCGCGACCGAGCCGCCGGCGGTGCCCTGCGCCTTCGCAAGCGCCCGCCCCAGATCGTCGACCTGGGCAGAGAGCACGGCCACGGCGCCACCTACGCCGCCTTCAAGGTCGGTAAACCGCCTCAGCCGTGCCGAGAGCACGAAGCAATACAGCCCGGCGCCCAGCGCCCCGGCCATCAGAAGAATGTCTGCGATCAAGGCCATCTTACCCCCTATTCGTCAATCGAGCACGAATTCCATGATCAGCAGGTCGCGCACCCGCCCTTCGCCGGTGATCACCTGCACCCGTCGCAGCATCTGTGCCCGCAGCGTGGTGAGCGCGGTGGTTTCGGCCATATCTTCCAGCTCGACGGCGCGCAGATAGGTGTTCAGCACGTCGGTGATCCGGGGCATGACCGAGGTCACGTCGGCCTCGAAGCCCGGCGTCACTTCGAGCTGAGCGCTGAAGCGAAGGTGGCTGTGGGCGCTGCCGGGCGGCAGGTTCACCACGATCGGGTCCATCGGCAGGAAGGCGGTGGGCCCCAGCTCGGGCAGATCGGCTTCCTCGCCCGTCACATGGGCCTCACCTTCCGAATCGTGGCTGCCGCCGATCAACCCGGCGCGCACCGCGAAAAAGCCGCCGCCGCCCCCGGCCAGCGCGAGCACCAGCCCCAGGATCAATGGCAGTTTCGACTTCTTTTTCGGCGGGGCCTCATCGGCCCCCTCGCTTTCGACGGCGGTCGCGTCGGTCATTCCATGCCTCTTCTGCGGCGCTTCAACCGGGAGGGTGATAAACCGAGAGTGGCTAACCGAACTTTAAGCCTGCTGAGGCATCCATGAGCGGCCGGGGAGAACCCCGGTGTACATGGGAGAGACGTCTTGCAGAGCCTCACCTCGGTCTGGTCCGGCCTCGATTCGCGCCGCCGCATCATTGCTGTCGGCGCGGCGCTGGCTGTGTTCGCGGCGGTGCTGGGGCTGGCGCGCGGGGCCGGCTCGCCGCAGATGGCGCTGCTTTATGGAGGGCTGGAGGCGCAGGCCGCCGGCGATGTGCTGGCGGCGCTGGACGGGCAGGGCGTGGCCTACGAAGTGCGTTCCGGCGCCATCTACGTGCCGCAGGCCGAGCGCGACGCGCTGCGCATGAGCCTCGCGGCAGAGGGGCTGCCCGCCAATTCCGCGCAAGGCTACGAGCTGCTCGATTCGCTCTCCGGCTTCGGCACCACCAGCCAGATGTTCGACGCCGCCTATTGGCGCGCGAAAGAGGGGGAGCTGGCGCGCACCATCCTGACCTCGCCGCATATCCGCTCTGTCCGCGTGCATATTTCTGCCCCGTCTTCCCGCCCGTTCGAGCCCGATTCGCGGCCCACGGCTGCGGTGACCGTCACCACGGCGGATGGCGCGCTCTCCACCGGCTTCGCCAAGGCCCTGCGCTACCTCGTTGCCTCCGCCGTGCCCGGCCTTTCGCCTGAGGATGTCGCGGTGATCGACGGCGACACGGGCCTCGTCACCGCCGAGGATGAGGGCGCGGCCGCCAATGATGGGCGCGCGGAAGAGCTGCGGGCCCGGGCCGAGCGCTTGCTCGAAGCTCGGGTGGGGCGCGGCAACGCCATTGTCGAGGTCTCGGTCGAGACGGTGACCGAGAGCGAGCAGATCACCGAGCGCCTGGTGAACCCCGACAGCCGCGTCGCGATTTCGACCGAGGTCGCCTCCTCTTCCTCTTCGGCCCAGAATGCCGCCGAGGGGCAGGTGACCGTGGCCTCCAACCTGCCGGACGGTGCGGCGGGCGCCGATGGCGGCGGCGGCTCCTCCGAGAACAGCGAATCCCGTGAGCTGACGAATTACGACTTCTCAGAGACGTCGCGCGAGGTGCTGCGCGCCCCCGGTGCCATCCGCCGCCTGACGGTCGCCGTTCTGGTGAACGACGCAATTACGCTTGACCCGGATACCGGCGAGGCGGTGAGTACCCCCCGCGCTGCCGAAGAACTGGAGGCGCTGGGCGCCCTCGTGGCCTCCGCCGTGGGGCTGGATGAGAGTCGCGGCGATGAGCTGACCGTGCGCGCCATGGCCTTCCAGCCCTCGCCGCTCCTCGAAGAGGGCACCGCCGGCCTGCCCAGCGGCAGCCTGCTCGATACGATGATGCTCATCCAGCTCGGCGTTCTGGCGCTTGTGGCCCTCATTCTCGGCCTCTTCGTCGTGCGCCCGATCATGGCCGGGCAGCGCGCTGCCGCGGCGCTACCGGAGGCTGACGCCCCGGGCGGCGCGCTGCCTGCCCCCTTGAATACGGGCTTCGCCAGCGCCTTTCCCACCATGGGTAATGCGCTGCCCGCGCCGGATGGCCAGGCGCCCGGCGGCGGCCTGCCCGGGGGGTTCCCGGCCATGGGCAACGGCTTCGCCCCCGAGGGCGGGGGCCTTCCGCCGCTCGGCGTCGGTGGCGGGGCAGACCTGAGCGGCGAAGATCCCGTCACGCGCCTGCGCAAGCTGATCGAAGAGCGCCAGGACGAGACCATCCAGATCCTGCAGAGTTGGATCGAAGACCCGGAACCGGAGGTGTAACCCATGGCACAGGCCGCCCTTCTGGAAGATTTCGACGCCGCCCCTCCGGCCCCGCCCCCGGTCGCGCCCGAGCCGACCGGCCCCAGCCCGGACTACCTTGAAGGCCTGGCAGACGGCCGCGCCGCTGCCGAGGAAGAGGCTGCCGCCCGCCGGGATGCCGCCGCCGAAGAGCTGGCGCAGATCCTGCAGGCCATGGATTTCACCTTCGTCGAGGCGCGCGCCCATGTGCTCGCGAGCCTCCGCCCCCTCGTCACGATGTTGGCCGAACAACTGTTGCCCGCCCTGGCCGAGGCGGCGCGCCTGCCCGCACTGATCGATCTGGTGATGCAGGCCGCAGAGGCCGACAGCCGCGCCCCCCTGCAGCTTACTCTTTCCCCCGGCCTGCACGCCGCGCTGGCACCGCAACTGCCGCTCTCCGGCGGCCCGCCGATCGACTGCCGGGCAGACCCATCGCTGCCGGAGGGCCGTGCCTTGTTGATGACCGCAGCGGGCCGGGGCACCGCGCTCGACTATTCCGACTACCTGGCCGGGCTGCAGGCAGCCCTCGCAGCCCTGGCCGAAGAAAAGACGATGAGGATCGAGCATGGATGAATCGAAGAGCAACCCGCTGCACAGCCTGCCGCTGGAGATTGTCGTCTCGGTCGGCCGGGCCCGACCGCTGGTGCGTGACCTGCTCGACATGGGCGAGAATGCCGTCCTGGCGCTGGACAAGCGCATCGACGACCCCGTCGAGCTGTTCATTGGCGACCGGCTGATCGCCCGTGGCGAGTTGCAGCAGATGGAGGGCGACGACACCGGCCAACTCGCGGTGCGCCTGACCGAAGTCGTCTCGCTCGGCGCGGCGGAGGATTGAGATGCGCTTCACAGGCGGGCCTTATGGGCCCCGCGCCTCTCAGGGCGACGGCTCTGCCGTGGCCGACGGCCTGATGCCGGCCATCTTCGTGGACTTACGGTCGTTTCCGGCCATGAACGATGGACGTTCTCGCGCTACGTCGACGCGAAGCGCCGGGCGAGACCTCTCTCGCCGTGACCGGGATGCCGGTCTCCACCAAGCGCCGCCAAGACAGCGCCACCTCTACCGATGGCTCGCCGTCATCACTGCCGCACTGGCGCTGACCCTCCTTCTCGGGGAGCCGGCTGCAGCGCAGAGCGTCACGCTCGATCTTGGCGACGGCGGTTCTCTCTCGGCCACCACGATCCAGCTCTTCGTTTTGCTGACTGTCCTCAGCCTGGTGCCAGGGCTGGCCATCATGCTGACCTGCTTCCCCTTCGTCGTGACTGTGCTGGCGATCCTTCGCCAAGGCATCGGCCTGCAGCAATCGCCGCCCAATATGCTGATCGTCAGCCTGGCGCTCTTCCTCACCTGGTTCGTAATGGAGCCGGTCTTCACCGCAGCGTGGGAGGGCGGTGTCGCCCCCTTCCTGGACGGCGCGATCGAGGCGCCCGCAGCGCTCGATGCAGCCCTCGCTCCATTCCGCAGCTTCATGGCCGGCCGGATGGACGCCGAGACCTATGCCTCGCTCGCCAGCCTGCGCCCCGATGTGGCGGTTGCCGCGCCCACACCGGAATCGCCTCTGTCGGTGCTCGTGCCGTCGTTCCTGCTGTCGGAAGTCGCACGCGCCTTTCAGGTGGGCTTCCTCATCTTCCTGCCGTTCCTCATCATCGACCTCGTCGTCGCCGCGATCCTGATGTCGATGGGCATGATGATGGTGCCGCCCGCCGTTGTCTCGCTGCCCTTCAAGCTCGCCTTCTTCGTGGTGGCGGACGGCTGGACGCTCCTCTCGGAAAGCCTCGTGCGCTCCTACTTCTAGAGACGCTTGTCGGGGCTGAGCGGCACTGGGTTCCTCGCCATCTCCGCTTCAGAAAACTCGGGGTACAGGCCACTCGCCCATCGCGGCGATCTCAGCGAACGATGAATTCCGCATGCAGCGCCCCGGCGGCGCGGATGCTCTTCAGGATGTCGATCATGTCGTTCGGGGCGACCCCGAGCGCGTTCAGTCCTGCCACCACTTCCGACAGCGAGGTGCCGCCGTCTACCTCGGCGAGGCCGGTGCCGGGGTCGTTCTGGATGCCGGCATTGGTGCGCGGCACCACGATGGTCTCGCCGGGCGAGAAGGGGTTCGGCTGGATCACGAGCGGCGCCTCTTCGATGCGCAGGGTGAGGTTGCCCTGGCTCACAGCGACGCGGCTGATGCGCACATCTTCGCCCATCACGATCGTGCCGGAGCGCTGATCTACAACGACACGGGCGCGGATCTCGGGCTCCACGAGGATATTCTCGATCCGGCCCATGGCATGGGCCGGGCTGGGGGCGCCGGTGCTGCCAATGTCGATCTCCACCGTGCCGGCATCCAGCATCAGCGCGACGGGTCGACCGAAGCTGCCGTTGACCGCCGCCTCGATGCGGGCGGCTGTGGTAAAATCGGGTGTGCGCAGCGCCAGGCGCAGAGAGGACAGCGCCCCGAAGTCGAACGCCACCTCCCGCTCGACTGTCGCGCCGGCGGGGATGACGCCGGCGGTCGGCACGCCTTGGGTGATGCGGGCAGCGTCGCCCTCTGCCGTGATGCCGCCGGCGATGATGGTGCCCTGGGCGACTGCGTAGATTTGCCCATCTGCCGCGTTGAGCGGAGTCATCACCAGCGTGCCGCCGAGCAGCGAGGAGGCGTCGCCTATGGCAGAGACCGTCACATCGATGGGAGAGCCGGCGCGCGCGAAAGGCGGCAGCTCGGCTGTCACCAAAACGGCGGCGACATTGCGGGGGCGGAACTGCTCACCCGTTACGTTCACGCCGAGCCGCTCTAGGATGTTCGACATGATCTCTTCGGTGAAGGGCGCATTGCGCAGCCCGTCGCCTGTGCCATTCAGCCCGACGACCAGCCCGTAACCGAGCAGGTCGTTGGCGCGCACGCCGTCGAACTCCACCAGATCCTTCAGCCGCACGGGTGCGGCCTCTGCCGACGTTATGGGCCAAAGCGCCAGGCCGAGGGCCATGGCCGAAACGAAGCCGCGCAGGCGCCGCCGCATCAGATGTACCTCGTCAGCGTCAGGTCAGACAGACGGGCGGTGAGGAGGTAGTGTGTCTCCAGCTGGATCTGCACCTCCTGCAGGGCAGCGGCGGTGGTGAACGGGTCGGCATTGACCATGTCGTTGCGCAGAATGGCGAGCGAGGTCTTCTCGGCGCCGAGGCGAACGCGGGTTTCCTCCACCCGTTCTTCGCCGATGCCGAGCCGGCCCTGCAGCGCGGCGAGCGCGGAGCCGGCCGAGAGCAGCTCTTCGCCGGCGCGGTGCATGACGCCGGCAGCCTCCGGCAGGGCCAGCGACGGCACGCCATCCATCGCCACAGCGGCTAGGGCGGCGCCGGCGAGGACGCGGCGGATAGCCGGATCGTCGGCCCGCGCCTCCATCGTGATCACGGGGCCCTGGCCGATGCGGCGGGTGGCGAGCGCGCCGGTGTCGCCGAGATAGCCGGCGCTGTCGAAGCCGCCGCCGGTGTCGAAATAGGCGAGCACTTCCGTCACCAGCGCATCGGCATCCGCGGGCGCGGCGGCGCTGATGGTGGCGCGCAAATCGGCGAGAATATCGTCTGCGGGCGCGAGCGGAGCACCATCACTATCTGTGCCGGCAAACAGGGCCTGGCCGCCGTAGCGCGTGCCGAGCGCGGTGACGACATCGTTGAACGTGAGCTCACCGTTCTGGGCGCCGGTGACAAGTTCGGCGCGGCCGGGTTCCGGCGAGATGCCCATGAGATTGCTCACCAGAAGGCTGCGCGTGTCGTCGACGCGGCTCAGCGCGAACTGGCTGGTTGAGAGGAGGTTGGCGAGGTCGGTTGCGGCGCCGACCTCGGTCTCTACCATGCTCAGGCGGGCATTCACCTCGACCAGGCGACCCTGGCTGGCGCCGAGATGGGCGGGGAGGTCGCGGTGCTGGCCCGTCGAAAGCTCTTCGCCGTAGCGGTTGAGCTTCTCCTTGAGCGCGACATTGGACTTCATGAGGAAGTAGTTCTGCGCCCCGTCGCCGATGGTCATGGCCATGCTCAGATCTCCATCAGTTTCCGCATCAGCTGGTCGATCGTCTGCACCACGCGGGCATTGGCCGCGTAGGCCTGCTCGACGATCAGAAGCTGCTGCATCTCGAAATCGGTATCGACACCCTCGGCCAGCTCGGCCCGCTTCATCGTGTCGAAGCGCGCCTGGGCGAAGCCCATCGTCTCTTCGGCGTTGACCCGGCCCAGGCTGACATCGGCGACCCAACCGCCGGCATGGGTGGCAGCGCTGGCGAGCGCGCCGCCGGTGACGGGCAGGGCGCGTTTTTGGGCCATGGCATCGGCATGAAGGGTGAGCTGCGACGACTCGCCGGCATTCACAGGGGCGCCCGCGCCGATGCCGCTACGCAGCCGCCAGAGGGCGCCACCGTCCTGCGGGTCGACGAGCGAATTGACGCTGAGGCGACCGGCGAGGCCGTTGATCGGGTTGGCGCCGAGTTCAGCGCCATCGTCGGTGAAGAGGCCCGGAGCTCCGGCGGCGCGGGTGGGATCGAAGGCCGGGTCTTCGAAGCGGGCGACAAGGTCGGCGGCGACCTCGTCGAGCGCGTCGGCGGCTGCCGGCAGAATTTCGTCACGCAGCTTGAAGGCGGCCTCGAGCGCGCCGCCGGCGAGGCGGCCGAAGCCATCGGCGCCCATTGGGTCGCCGTCTTGCGTGATCTGGCTGAGCGCGCCGCTGGCGAGCGTCATGTCGGCGGTGATGATGGGGCGATGGGTGAAATCATATTGCGAGGGGCGGTCATCGAGAAGCACCTCTCCGGTCGCGGTGACCAGCGCCACCTTGCCCTGCTGGCGGTCGATCTCGCGCACCGGCACGATGGCGGAGATGGTATCGATCGCCCGTTGCCGCTGGTCGACCAGGGCATTGGTGTCGCCGCCGGAATTTAGCGTCTCCTGGATGGCGATGTTGAGCTCATGCACCTGCTGGAGCGAGCTGTTGAGTTTGTCGACATGGCCCGCGATCATGGCATCAGCCTCGGCGCGCTGGGCCTGCAGGGCATCGGCATCGCCGTTGATGGCATCGGTGAGCGTGGTCATCGTGGCAAGCACCTTCGACAGGCGCGCCTCGCTGGAAGGATCGGCGGCGCTGGCGTTCAGCGCCGCTTCGAAGGCGTTCATCCGCTGCGGGATGGAATGGCTGTCTTCGATGGTGCCGGTCTCGAATTCGAGATTGCGGAAGGCGGTGGCGAGCGTCTCTTCGTAGGAGAGCGCCGAGCCGGCAGCGCGCCGGTCGCTGATGAGGCCGCGGTCGACCATGCGCTCGACGCCGAGCACTTTCACGCCGCCGCCCTGGCCGCCGAGCGAGGCCGAGCCGAGGCGGATCTCGCGCCGACCAAACCCATCTGTCAGCGCATTGGCGATGTTGTCGGCAGAGACCTCTGCCATGCGCGAGGCCGCCGAGAGCCCCGAGAGGGCGTTGTTCAGCGCATGTGAAATGCTCATGATCTACCTCCGGCCCGGCTTTGCCGGCCTATCGCTTCATGTTGGTGGTTTCCTGCAGCATCTCGTCGACGGTCTGGATGACCTTGGCGTTCGACGAATAGGCGCGCTGCGTCTCGATCAGGTTGGTCAGTTCGCTGGCCACGTCGACGGTGGCCTCTTCCTGGGCGAAGCCGAGGATTTCGCCCACGGGGCCGGCGCCGGCGCCCCAAAGATAGAAGGAGCCGCTCTCGTCGCTGACGGTGTAGCGCTGGTTGTCGCCGACATGCAGACCGTTGGGATTGGGCACATCGACCAGCGGCACCTGGTAGAGGATGCGGGCGAGGCCGGTGTCGAAATAGGCATGGACATAGCCGTTGGCATCCACCTCCACCGAGGTCAGCGTGCCGGGAGGGGCGCCATCTTTGGTGATGGAATTGGGCGCGAAGACATCCGACAGCTGCGACATGCCCGAGAAATCGTTGATCTTGCCGATGGATACGGTCACGTCCTGAGTGGCGTTGGCGACCGAAAGCACGAAGGTGCCCGTAGCGGGGTCGTAGGCCGGGCTGCCGGCCGCGGGCGTGACCGAAGCGAGCGTGCCGCCGAAGCCCGCGCTGTCATCGAAGACGAGGGTGTACTCGCCCAGCACGCCGCCGCCGCTGGCATCGTCGGTGATGGTCATCGTCCATTCGTTCGAGGCGCCGGCGGCGGGCACGTCGGGCGTGTAGGTGACGGTGAGGGTCTGCGGTTTGCCGAGGTTGTCGTAATACTCGATCGAGACCGACTCGGTATCGCCGGCCGAGCCCGCCTCTGTCGCCGTGGCGGGCAGGTTGACGCCCATGGTGATCTCGCTCGTCGGCTGGGCCGCGAATTGCGAGGCGCTGATCTGAATGCCCTCAAGCCCGTTGACGGAATCCCGCGGGAAATCGGGAATGCTGCCGTCGGCATCTGCCGGCCAGCCCATGAGGACGGCGCCGTCAGAGGTGGTCAGGTAGCCCTCGGCATCGAGCCGGAACGAACCGGTGGTGACCAGCTCCATCTGCAGCGTGTCACCTTCCGTGACCAGATCGGGGTGCGAGACAACTGGCATGAAGCCCCGGCCCCGCACGGCCAGATCGGTGGGGTTGGAAGTGGAGAGCAGCGGCCCCCGCTCGTCGATCAGCCGGTGGGTGGAAACGCGCACGCCGCCAGCCGCGTAAATCCCCTTGCCGGCGTCGATGACCATCGAATGGAATTCGGTGGTGGCGCGCTTGTAGCCCGCCGTCTCTGAATTCGCGATGTTGTCGGAGATCGTCGACAGGTTGCTCGCGTTGGCCGAAAGGCCGGCCACAGAGGCGTTGAGGGAGGAAGAGAGCGTCATGGACGGCCTTTCAACTTTGCAGGACGGCCCTCATGTAGCCGCCCCGGGCTAAGGCTTCGCTAATGCCGGCCCTTTTCAGCCCTGGCTTCGCAGCAGAACGATCTCGACCCGGTCGTTGCGGGCGGCGGCCGGCTCTGGGACCGCGTGATCGCGGTCGGCATGACCGGTCAGGCGGCTGATGCGCCCGCCGTCAAGCCCGCCCGATTCCAGCGCCTGCCGCACCGCACCGGCGCGGGCGGTCGACAGGTCCCACACCGGGTTGTCGGCCAGCACGACAGAGCGGGTGGAGAGATGCCCATCGATGGCCACGTCATTGGTGACGAGGCTGGCCAGCCGGGCGACCATATCCACGATCTCCTCCGTCACGGGCCGCATCTGCGAGGTGCCCTCGTCGAAGATCGGCGTGCCGGGCAGGGCGAAGATCTCGATGACGAGGCCCTCGTCGGTCAGCCGGGTGACGACATGGCGGCGCGCCAGATCGGTGAGGTCGCTTTCGCCGCTGGCGGCGTTGAGCATCTCCTCGATCTCCTGCAGCGCCTGGGTTTCGGCGTCGTTGACCGCGCTGTTCTCGGCCTCCGCCAGGGTGGTCGGCGCGCCGAGGCCCTGGGAATCGACATCCGGGTTGGGCGGCTGGCGCAGCATGCCGGTGCCATCTTCGGCGAAGCTATCCTCGGCAAACATGGAATCGCCGGCGAAGATGCCATCGCCCCCGCCAGAGACGCGGCTGAGCGGGATGCTGGGCGAGAAGTAATCGGCGATGCCCTTGCGCTGCTGCTCGGTCGTGGCGTTGAGCAGCCACATGAGCAGGAAGAACGCCATCATCGCGGTGACGAAATCGGCATAGGCCACCTTCCAGGCGCCGCCGTGATGGCCGCCACCGGCGATGACCTTCTTGCGCTTGATGATGATCGGCGCATTGCTCTGGACGCTCATGGCGCACCCCCTCGATTGACCCGCTGAAAGCCTTATCGAGAGGTTGTTGAGCGAGGCTTACCCATTCAAATCTGAGTCAAAGGTCGCCTTTGCGCCATATTTCGTCCGGCCCGCAGAACTCCACCAGTTCGTAACCGGCGGCCCGCATGATGCGGCCGATCTCGGGCGTGGCGTTGTTGTTCTCAATGGCCCAGATGCCCACGCGGTGGCGGGTGAAGGGGAAGGCCGCCAGCGCCGCGACCTCGCCGCCCTCGATGTCGAGCGAGACGAAATCGGGGTGCATCAGCCCGGTCTCTTCCATCAGGGCAGAGAGGGTGCGGGTCTGCACGCGGATCACCGCCTCGCGGTGGCGCGGATCGGCGCGCACCTGGCCAAGGAGAGCTTCGTCATAGCTGCCGGCGAGGCCGGACATCTGCGTATAGCCCTCGGAAATCTCAAGGAATTCCGCCTCGCCATCTTGGGCCGCCACGGCATAGGGCAGGCAGGGGCAGCTGCGGGCGGCGCGGGCCTTTTCCAGCTGCGCCGGCACGGGTTCCACCAGCGCGCCCGTCCAGCCGCGATGCCGCTCTAGGAACAGGGTGTTCGAGCCGGTGACACCATCGTAGCCACCGATATCGAGGAAGGTACCACCCTCGCGCCGGCCGGTCAGGCTGTCGACCACGGCGTCCTGCCCGGCCTGGCTGCGGTAGGGATAGCCCGGCTCCAGCATGGCGCGGGCCTCGTGCATCACGCGGATGAGCCCGCCGCGGCGGCGGCTGCGCTCATGCTTCAGGGCATCGCTGGCCTCGCGAAGGGCCTGCCGCGCCTCGTCGCGCGCGGCCTGCAGTCGCACCTCGGGCGTCATGGCGCGCCATCCGGGCTGACGTAGGATTTCTCTTCGACGATGGCTGAGCCGAGGGCGAGGTTCATGCGCTTCTTCACCGCCGCCCGTCGGTCGTTCGTGCGGTATACGGCGCGGGCGAGGGAGATGAATGTCGGGCCGAAATCACCTGCCGCCTCGCAGGCGCGGATATCGTCTTCGATCTGCCAGAGCTCGGCGTTGATCGCGCGCAGCTCTTCCGTCAGCGCGGGTAGGTCCGGATGGGCGAGGGGCGCCGCCGTGGCCTCCAGCCGCGCCAGCTCGTGGCGCACATGGGCGAGCTTTTCAGGCTCACTCATCTTTTGCGCCTTCAGCTCCAGAATGGTGATCTTGTCGATCAGCTCGCCGGGCGAGGTGGGGACCATCAGCTCCATGAGCGCTTCCTCCCTGCTATGGCCGCCAGCTCGGGCTTGATGCGGTCGAACAGCCCGGCCCAATCGCCCGGGTTGCTCTGCCGGACAAGCCGCATCGAGGGATACCAGGGCGTCGCCTCGCCCTCGGGTTGCCAAAGCCAGAAGGGGTCGTTGTGCAGCAGCGTCCACACCGGCACGCCCAGCGAGCCGGCGACATGGGCGGTGGCGGTGTCGGAGGTGAGGATCAGATCCATCGCCTGCATCATGGCGGCATTGTCGGCGAAATCGCTCTCGCTGCCGCCGAAATCGGGGATCAGCGCCGCGCTGCCGCTGGCGTGAAACTCCTTCAGCTTCGGGCCCTTGTAGAGCGAGAACAAGCGCAGGCCCGGCACATCGAGCAGGGCGTGCAGCTCTTCATGCGGGAAGGAGCGGAAGGCGTTGCCGCGATAGGTGAGAGAGCCCGTCCACACCACGCCTACGCGGAAGACGTCGCGGTAGGGCGCGGTCATCGCCTGGGCGCGGCGGGCGGCGCTTTCGGGGATGCTGAGCATGGCGGGGGGTGGGATTTCGTCGGTCAGGGCGAAATGCAGGGCCGGGAGGTCCATCACATTGGTCCAGACGTCGAAGCCCTCATCGGGCACGCCCTTCACCACGCGGTCGGCACCCTCGATACCCTCGATCAGCCGGTGCACGGGGCGCTCCGCGGAGAGAAGCACCTCCGCCGGCCCGAACTGGCGCAGCACCGGCAGGAAGCGCAGGAAGGCGATGGCATCGCCGAAGCCCTGCTCGGGCAGCACCAGGATGCGCTTCCCGGCGAGGCTCTCGCCCTGCCATTTGGGCTGGGCCAGGGCGCGGGGCGTCAGCTCGCCGGTGTCCCAGCGGACGGCATAATTGGCGAAGCCCTCCGCATAGGCGCCTGCGGCGAGCTGGGTGAGCGAAAGCTGCAGGCGGAGCTCGGCATGATCGGGAAAGCGCGCAATGGCGCGGCGCAGATGTGCGGCGCTCTGCTCCAGCCGGCCCATCGAGCGCAGCGTCTTGCCAACCATGGCCTGCGGGTCGGGCGCGTCTGGTGCCTCTTCGGCCAGCGCCTGGCGCAGCGGCAGCGCCTCTTCATAGGCGCCGGTGTCGTGCAAAATGTTGGCGAGGTTGTTGCGGATGCCGGGGCCCTGCGGCTGCAGCGCATAGGCGCGGCGCTGGGCATGAACCGCCAGCTCATGCCGCCCCTGGCTGCGAAAGAGCGCGCCGAGGTTCGACCAGAAGCCGGCATCGGCGGGGGTGCGGGCGAGATAGGCAGCATAGGCCTCCTGCGCCTCCTCCAGCCGCCCGGCGCGGTGCGCCTCAAGCGCCCTGGCCTTCAGCGCGCCGAGCGCCGGGTCGTCGGCCATCAGCCCTCGCCCCGGCGCTTGACGGGGGTGACGAGCCGGGCGGGCCGGCGCTGCTCGGCGGCCTCGAAGAGCGAGAAGGTCTGGTTGACGTAATTCACGGCGCCGGAGATCAGCTCGAGGTAATCCTGCAGATCCTGCGTGTCCTCCGCCTCGACCATCTGGACGGACCGTTCCGGCCCCACCGTCTCGAACCCCGCATAGAACAGCGGCTCGCCGCGGGAGAGCTTGATGGGCTTTTCGGGCTCGTGCCATTCGAAGGCCCACATCAGCGGGCGGGGCCAGACGTTGATGGGGAAGCGCCCGCCGAAGATCGTCCCCGGCAGAGCCTCGCGCCGGTAATGCATGAAGGGCGAGACCTGGCTCATGTAGACCGGCTCGTCGGCGACGAAGAGATAGGGCAGCGATAGCTGGATCGTCGGCACGCCCGGGCGGCGCCACTCGGCCTCGTTGGTCAGGTGCAGTTTCTCGCCCAGTTTGCTGGGGCGGATGCTGCTTTTCTCGCCGGCCAGATTGCGCAGGGCGGGCTTGCCCTTGTCGTCGCGAGTGAAGCCGATGTGGATGTCGAAGGGGCATTTGATGACGAAGTAGCGGCTTTCGAGGTTGATGACCGCCGGGCAGCGCGAGGCGCTCTTGGCATGGCGCCGGTCTACATCGACAGAGCGCACGCGCTCGGGCGGGGCATAGATGATGCCGCCCTTCTTCTCCGTCAGCAGCCAGCCCACGGTGACGGGGCCAGAGCCGCTGGCCTCGCCGGCGGTGTTCTCGAAATTGACGGAAAGTCGCATGCCCGGCCCTCGCGGTGTTTGCGGCATAGAAGGCCGAAGGCGTGGGCAAGTCAAACCGGCGGGCGCCTCACTGGTCTGGAGGCCACCCCTCCGCGCCCCGCCCGGCGCGGCGAGGTTCGTGCGGGGTTTCGTAGATTGGATCAGCGCAGCGGAGGGCGCGGCAGGGTGACGAGGTTCGCCTTGGCGAGCTGCAGGACAGCGGCGATTGTGGGCCGCAGGCCAAGCCCGGTGGCGCGGGCGAGGCTGGTCACATCCATGGGGCCCTCATCCGCCAGCAGGGTGCAGAGGCCGGCAAGCTGGGCCGGCGAGAGGATCGAGCGGCGGTAGAGCGCGCGGGCGGAAAGCCGGTCGAGCTCCGCCAGCTCTTCGGCGCTCGGACGGGCGCGGGCGGTGACCACCGTCTCTGGCGTGAGGGTGGCAGAGGGATAGCCGGCGTAAAGGGCGAAGGGGTCGCCCTGCAGCGGTGAGGCCAGCGGCGGGCTCGCCGGGGCAGCGGCGGCCCGCCGGGTGGCAAGCTCATCGGCCAGCGCGAGGTAGCGCGGGATGATCGCACGCCAATCGAGATTGGCGCGGACATGCGCCTGCGCCGCCGCGCCCATGCGGGCGCGCAGGGCCGGGTCGTCTGCGAGGGCGGTGAGCGCCTCGGCATAGGCGGGCACGTCGATCTGCACCTGCGCCTGCACGAGCGTCAGATGCTGAAGATAGCTGTCGCGCCCGTCGGCATAGCGCCGCCCCAGTTCGCCGCCGGCGCCGGGCGGGGCCATGCGCGTGGGGATGAGAAAGCCCGTCTCGCCGTGGATCACCGTGTCGCGGAAGCCGTCCCAATCCGGCATGACGACGGGCAGGCCCGCGGCCATGGCCTCGACGGGGACGAGGCCGAAGGTCTCCTGAATGGAATCGGCGGGGAGGGTAAAGATGTCGGCGCCCGCCCAGATATCTCGCCGGATCTCAGGGTCACGGCCATCGACGAGCGTTGTGGTGATGCCGGGGGCGAGCGCGGCGGCGCCCTCGCGGTGCAGGGCGGCCTGCGCCTCCTTCTCCGTCCAGCCAGTCAGCCACAGATGCACCTCGCGCCCCGCCTCGGCGAGCTGCTGGAGGGCGAGGAACAGCGGCAGCGGGTTGGCCTTCTCGACGATGGAGCGGCGGCCCATGGTCATGACGACGAGCGCGCCCTCGGGCACGCCATGCCGGGCGCGCATGGCCTCGCGGGCGCCGGGCCGGGGCGCGAAATCGGCGGTATGGATGCCGAGAGGAATGACTGGCAGCTGTGGGAGCGGCACGCGGCGGGCGCCGTAGCGCCGTTTGAAATAGGTGCTCTCCGCCTCGAAATGGCGCTGCATCACCGACTGCACAGCGCGGCTGGTGCAGATGATCGCGTCCCATTCCTCGACCGGCTGGGCGATGAGATCGTGCAGGCCTTCGATGACGCGGCGGGTGGAAACCGTATGCGTGAGGCCCACCAGCGAGGCTTTCGTGGCGCCATGCCGAAGCCGGGCCCAGGGGGCGCTGGAATAGCCGGGCGTGGGGAAGAAGACGGTGCCGAGGCCGGTGAAATCGCCACCCTGCGGCAGAGTGTGAACGGCGAGCGTGCGGGCCTCACCGCGCTCGGCGAGCAGCTTTCGCAGCTCCTCGGCATGGGCCGGGCCTTCGGTGAGCACGCCCAGATCGCCCGCCGGGCCATATTGCAGCCAGCCCTTCAGGAAGCCCTCGCCGGCGGAGCGCCGGCCGACCAGATCGCGGCCCGCACCCTCGATCTGGTCGGGGTGGAAGTAGAGGGCGGCGGGGCTGGTCACGGCTCGTCGCTCCTGGCGGAGCGCCTCGCGGCGCCCCGCGCCATCAGATCGCCAGCTCCGCGCCGGCGGCGACATGGCTGGCAGCGGCGCTGTCGAGCACGCGCTGCAGCTCAGCGCCGCGGGCGAAGTCCGGGTCCATCCCCTCGCCGCTGTCGAGGGCCTGCGCGAAGCGCTCGTAATTGGTCGGCTCCGGCGTGGGCTTCACCTCGTGCCAGGTCTTGTGGCGCATGGCGTCGAGGCCGATGCAGGTGCGCATCCATGGGTTCTGAAAGTCGAAGCTCAGCTCGATCGCGCCATCGGTGCCGTAGAGCTTGAGAAAAAGATCGTTGTGATAGCCGCTGGCGAAGCGCGAGCCATGGATCACGCCGAGCGCGCCCTTCTCCATGCGGACCTGCATGGTGAAGCTGTCATTGGCGTCGAGCACGTATTCGCCGATCTTGTCGCCCTCGGCCTTCTCGAAGGTCGCGAGCCGGCAGGAGATATGGCTGATGTGCTGGCCCGCCGCGAAGCTGGCGAAATCGAGGATATGCACGCCGATATCGCCCAGACAGCCGGTCGAACCGTGGCTTTGAGACAGGCGCCAGAGCCATTTAGGGTCGGTCCGCCAATCGCCCCAGGTATCCTGGTTGAGCCAGCTTTGCAGGTAGCTCGCCTCGAAATGCCGCAGCTCGCCGATGGCCCCGTCGGCCACCATCCGCGCCGCCTCGGCCAGCTCGGCGGAGCGGCGGTAGGTCAGGTTGATGCCGTTGACGATGCCGGCGGCCTGCGCGGCCTCGGCCATCTCGCGCGCATCGGCATGGCGGGGGGCGAGGGGCTTTTCGCACAGCACATGCTTGCCCGCCGCGATGAGCGGCAGGGTGGTGGCGTAATGGGCGCTGTCGGGCGTGACATTGGTGGCCGCGTCGAATTTGCCCCAGTCGAGCGCGTCGTCGAGCGAGGTGAAGGCATTGGGGATGTGATGCTCTGCGCAGAACTTGGCGAGCCGGGCCGGGTCGCGGTCGACCCCGGCGACGACCTCGACATTCGCACAATTGCGGAAACCCGCGACATGGGCGCCCGCCATGCCGCCGGTGCCGAGCACGAGGAGCCGGTGCTTGCCGCTCACCGGAAGCCCTCCTCGCCCGCCTCGTGCAGCGTCTCGCCGCGCTGCTCGATGGGTTCGAGCGCGCTCTCGACCGGCACGTTGGGGGCGGCGTTGGGGTCGGCCACGCGGGGGGCGGGGTTATGCGCCCAGCGGGCGGCGTTCACCAGAACCTTGCGCACGTTCTCGTCGTAATAGGTGGGGTAGGTCTCGTGGCCGGGGCGGAAGTAGAAGACGCGGCCGGCGCCGCGCGTCCAGCAGGCGCCGGAGCGGAAGACCTCGCCGCCCTGGAACCAGCTGACGAAGACCTGTTGCTCGGGCTCGGGAATGCCGAAGGGCTCGCCGTACATCTCCTCGTTTTCCAGCTCGAAATGATCGGGCAGGCCGGCGGCGATGGGGTGGTTGCGGGCGGTGACCCAGATCCGCTCGCGCTCGCCCGCCTCGCGCCAGGTGAGGTTGCAGGGCGTGCCCATCAGCCGCTTGAAGGGCTTGGAGAAATGGCCCGAATGCAGGACGACGAGGCCCATGCCGGCCCAGACGGCCTCCTGCACGCGGATCGCCACCTCTTCCGACACGTCGCCATGCGCGGCATGGCCCCACCAGAAGAGCACGTCGCAATTGTCGAGCCGGCCCTCGGGCAGCCCGTGCTCGGGCTCCTGCAGGGTGGCCGTCTCGGCGCTGATGCCCTCGGCGGCGTTCAGCGCCTCGGCGATGGTGGCATGCATGCCCTCCGGGTAGAGCTTGCGGACGAGGGCATTCTTCTGCTCGTGCACGTTCTCGCCCCAGACGATGGCTCTGGTGGTCATGTGTCTCTCCATGGCTGGCTCTGCGGCGCCGGGTCGGGGCCCGGCGAATTTGCGGGGGACATTGGCGCTGCGCGGCGCGGGGCGCAATGGGGGCGGGGCTAGAAGAGCTCCACCCAGCCGTCGTAGAGCAATTTCAAGGCAACCAGCGCGACCATGACATACATGATCGGGTAGAAGACCTCTGGCTTCAGCCGTTTGACGACCTTCGCCCCGAGGAAGGTCGCGAGCGCGCCGACGGGCAGGAGCGCGGCCGAAATCTCCAGATTCTGCACGTCGATCTGGCCGAGCGCGAAATAGGGGATGAGCTTCACCGCGTTGACGATGGCGAAGAACAGCACCGAGGTGGAGGTATAGACGCGCGGGCTTTGCTGCAGCGGCAGGGCATAAACCTGGTAGGGCGGCCCGCCGGCATGGGCGACGAACGAGGTATAGCCCGCCACCGTGCCCCAGAAGGTGCCACGGGCCTGGCTGTGGGTGCGAGGCGGCGTTTCGGTGCGGCTGAACCGCTGACGGAACCAGTTCACCGCGAAGGCGAGTGCGATGCCGCCCACGATGAGCTTGACCGCCGCCTCCGAGACGAAGGCCGCCGTGGCCCAGCCGATGGCGATGCCGATGAGCCCGCCGGGCAGCAGCTTCCACAGGGTCGACTTGTCCCACTCGCCCCACCAGCTCCAGAGGCTCACCCAATCCATCACGATGAGGATGGGCAGCATGATGCCGGCGGCCTGCACCGGGCTCATCACCAGGCTGAGGATCGGCACGCCAAGAATGCCGAGCGCCCCGCCGAGCCCGCCCTTGGCGAGGCCGACGAGGAAGACCGCGATCAGCGCCGCCGCCAGCACGTGCGGGTCGAGGAGGAGAAAGTGTTCCATGCCGCGCTGTTACTCCCCGCCCGGCGGCGGCGCCAGAGGCCCGGCGATGGCTGCGGCGCGCGCTTGGCGCTTGTCCCCGGGGCGGGCGGAGGGCAGGTTGCCGCAGGTGCGGGCAAGGGGGCATGGGATGGCGCGGATCGTCTCTATCGGCGAATGCATGATCGAATTGTCGGAGGCGGCGGGCGCGGGCCCGGCGCCCGGCCTCTGGTCGATGGGCGTCGCCGGCGACACGCTCAACACCGCCTGGTACCTGCGCCGCCTGCTGCCCGAGGGCTGGCAGGTCAGCTATGCGACGCGGCTGGGGGAGGATGCCTTTTCCGCCCGGATCCTGGGGTTTCTGGAGAGCGCCGGTCTCGACACCGCCCATGTGCAGCGTGATGCGGTGCGCGGCCCCGGCCTCTACGCCATCACGCTGACCGAGGGAGAGCGCAGCTTCACCTATTGGCGCGGCCAGTCCGCCGCCCGCCATCTGGCCGACGACCCCGCCGCGCTGGCGGCTGCGGTGGAGGGGGCCGAGATGGTCTATTTCTCCGGCATCACGCTGGCGATCCTCGCGCCCGACCGTCGCGAGGAGCTGCTCGACCTGCTGGCCACCGCCGGAGTGCCGGTGGCCTTCGACCCCAACATCCGCCCCCGCCTGTGGGAAAGCCCGGAGGCCGCGCGCGACTGGGTGAGCCGCGCCGCGCGCACCGCCGCCATCCTGCTGCCGAGCGCCGATGACGAGGCCGCGGCCTTCGGCGACACCTCGCCCGAGGCGACGCTGGCCCGCTATGCCGATCTCGGCGTGCCGGAGATCGTCGTGAAGGCCGGCGGCGGCCCCATCCACTGGCAGGCGGAGGGGACAAGCGGCGTGGCCGGCGCCCATGCCGCCGTCGTCCCGGTCGATACCACCGGCGCCGGCGACAGCTTCAACGCGGGCTATCTCGCGGCGCGCCTCACCGGCGCCGCCCCCGCCACGGCCATCTCCTCCGGCCACCACATCGCCGCCCAGGTCGTTCTGGCCCGCGGCGCCCTGACAGAGATCACGCCTCCTCCTGCGCCCGACTGATCCCCGTCGCGCCCCGCCCCTCCTTCATCTGGCCAAAAATACCTCGGGGGTCCGGGGGCAGCGCCCTCGGCCTCTTCGCCCCTTCCTCCCGCCTGCAGGATGTCTCCCATGCCCGCTCCCCGCCTGACCCGCCAATCGCCCCCCGAGCCCCGCCCCGGCATCGTCCATCTCGGCCTCGGCGCCTTCTTCCGGGCGCATGGCGCGATCTATGTCGAAGAGGCGATGGCGGCCTCCGGCGGCGATTGGGGGATCGTGGGAGTGAGCCTCAAATCCCCCGGCCAGCGCGACAGGCTGGCGCCGCAGGGCGGGCTCTATACCGCTGTCGAGCTGGGGCCGGAGGGAGAGGTGCCACGGCTGGTGAGCTCGGTGCAGCAGGTGCTGGTGGCGCCGGAGGACCCGGCGGCCGTGCTGGCAGCGCTGGGCGCGGCAGAGCTGGTCACGCTGACCATCACGGAGAAGGGCTATTGCCATGTGCCGGCCACCGGGCGGCTGAACCGCGATCACCCGGATATCCAGGCCGATCTTGCCGACCCAGCTCGGCCCGCCTCGGCCATCGGCTATCTCGCCCGCGCCCTCGATGCGCGGCGCAAGGCGGGGCAGGCGCCATTCACCGTGCTCTCCTGCGACAACATTCCCCAGAACGGGCGGCTGCTGCGCGGGCTGGTGCTGGAGCTTGCCGGGCTGATCGATGCCGAGCTGGCGGAGTGGATTGGCGAGAAGGTCGCCTTCCCCTCCTCGATGGTCGACCGCATCGTTCCCGCGACGACGGAGGACGACATCGCCCGGGTCGAGGCGCTGACCGGCCATCACGACGCCGCCCCGGTGATGCACGAGCCCTTCCGGCAATGGGTGGTGGAGGACCACTTCTGCGCCCCCCGGCCCGATCTCGGTGCCGTGGGGGTGGAGCTGGTCGCCGATGTCACCCCCTTCGAGCATATGAAGCTGCGCTGCCTGAACGGCACCCATTCCGCGCTCGCCTATCTGGGCTATCTCGCCGGGGCGGAGACCATCGCCGAGGCCGTGTCCCGTCCGGCGCTCGCGGGATACGTGCGCCATCTCTGGGCGGAAGAGATCATCCCCGTGCTTACACCGCCGCCCGGCACCTCGCTGGAGGCCTATGCCGAGGCGCTCTTCCAGCGCTACGCCAACCCCGCCATACGCCACCGCACCTGGCAGATCGCCATGGACGGCTCGCAGAAGCTGCCCCAGCGGATCCTTGGGAGCGTAGCGGAGAACCTGGAGGCCGGCCGCGAGCCGCGCGGTCTGTTCCTGACCATCGCCGCCTGGATGGCCTACACCTCCGGCCGCGACCTCTCCGGCGCGCCCATCGACGTGCGCGACCCGCTGGCGGAGCGGCTCGCCGGCTGCTGGCCCGGTGAGCCGGCGGAGGTCGTGGCGCGGTATCTGGAGATCGGCGAGGTCTTCGGGGAAAGCACAGACAGGGCCGCGCTGCAGGCCGGCGTGACGGAGGCTCTGACGTTGCTGCTGGAGCAGGGGGCGGAGGGGGCGGCAGAGGCTGTGACGAGCGGCGGCACCGTTGGCTGATCTGCACGCCGGCAGTGCCCAAGGCGCCGCTCGATCCCTTTGTCTACGCTAGCACGCAGGGTGAGCGCCGGCGCGTCGGGTGGCGCTCTGACTGGGCCGCTACCGTTCTTTATACCGGCCACGCCCCTCCCAGCTCAAAGCGCTGCGCTTCCCTTACCAGAGCGCCAGCCCGCGGGACGGGCCGGCGCTGGCCCTGCGCCTTTGGCGCGCACCGGGCGGGGGATCAGCTGAAATGTCGGGGCAGTCAGGTCGCGCGGTGCATGCCAAGCACGCAACTCACAAACTCAGCTGCCCTGGCCGGGCACCCAGAGCACATCCGCCTTGCCGCTGTCGTTCGCCATCCGGGAGGCGGCGAACAGCCAGTCTGACAAACGGTTGAGATAGCGCAGGGCCGGCGGGTTGACCGCCTCTTCCTCGGCCAGCGCCATCGCCAGCCGCTCGGCGCGGCGCGAGATGGTGCGGGCGAGGTGCAGCTGCGCCGCCAGGGCCGAGCCGCCGGGAAGCACAAAGCTGCGCAGCGGCTCCAGCACCGCCGTCATCGCGTCGATCTCCTGCTCCAGCCACTCGACCTGCCGGTCGGTCACGCGCAGCACCGGGTGGCCGGCCTCGTTGTCCTTCTCCGGCGCCGGGCGTGACAGATCGGCGCCGAGATCGAACAGGTCGTTCTGGATGCGCCCGATGGCCTCTGCCACCTCGCTCTCCGCCGAAAGGCGGGCGATGCCGAGGGCGGCGTTGGTTTCGTCCACCGTGCCATAGGCCTCGACGCGCAGGGCGTGTTTCTTCACCCGGCTGCCGTCGGACAGCGCCGTGGTGCCGTCGTCTCCGGTGCGGGTGTAGAGCTTGTTGAGAACGACCATCAGCCCCTCCTGATCCAGACGTAAAGAAGGATCATGGCGATTGCGACGGCCTGCATGCCGACGCGCCAGCGCATGATCTTGTTGGCGTTGCGCTTGTTGAACTCGCCGCCCCGCCCGAAGGTGCCGATGCCGAAGAGCAGGATGATGGCCACCAGCAGCACCGCGCCGAGCGGCAGCAAGAGCAGGGGATCTTCACGCAGCATGGGCTTTCCTTTCGCGGCGGGCGGGCCGGTTCGGCCGCGCGCCGGGGGTAGCACGGGCCGCGGGCAGCGGCCAGAAAGGCGTCACCGCTGCGTGAGCCGTCATGGCCTAGCTGCCCTTTCGGGCCGGGGCTTTTGGCGGCGTCTTCGGGCGGTTCACGTAGAGGATGATGGCATCGATCCAGCGGGCCGGCAGGAACCGCCGCCCGACCGAGGCGACATGCGCCGGTACCGTCACGGGGTAGCGGGCGCGGGGGCGCTTCGCCTCCAGCGCGCGGACGAGCACGCGGGTCACCGCGGAGGGCGGCAGCTCGAAGGCATCCTTGCCGGGGCTCTCGGCATAGAGGCGGCTGCGCAGCACGAGGTAATCGGCGGCCCGCGCCGAGCGCTGCCAGTCGATCCACTTCTCGAAATGCGCGACGGAATTCTTGCGGATCGAGCTGGTCACCGGGCCGGGCTCGATGAGCACCACCTGGATGTTGTCGCGGTCGAGCTCCAGCCGCATCACGTCGCTGAGCCCCTCGATGGCGTATTTCGTCGCCGCATAGGCGGCGCGCCATTCGTAGGGCACGAGCCCGAGGATCGAGGAATTCTGCACGATGCGCCCATGGCCCTGCCGTCGCATCACCGGAATGACCTGGCGCACCAGATCGTGCCAGCCGAAGACGTTCGTCTCGAAGATTGAGCGCAGCGCGTCGCGGGGCAGGTCTTCCGCCAGGGCGGGCAGGCCGAAGGCACCGTTGTTGAAAAGGGCGTCGAGCGTGCCGCCGGTGGCCTCCAGCACCTCTGACAGGCCGGCGCGGATGCTCTGCTCGTCGGTGTAATCGATGCGGGGACTCTCAAAGCCCTCAGCGCGCAGACGCTCGCAATCCGCAGCCTTGCGGCAGGAGGCGAAGACGCGCCAGCCTTTCTCCCTCATCCCGTGCGCGGCATCGTAGCCGATGCCCGAGGAGCAGCCCGTGATGAGGATCGTCTTGGTCATGCGCCCTTTCTGCGGCGCGGCGGCGCGAACGGCAAGGCCGCCCGCGCCGGGAATGCTTGGTCTGGCTTGGGGGTTAGCCCAGGGGCGCGATCAGGCGTTCGGCCATCCAGCCTTCGACGTCGCCCTCGACCGTCTTCACGCGGGCCCAGCCGGCGCTGACTTCCAGCACCTCAAGATCGGTGCCGCCATTGAGCGTATCTACGATCAGGTAGTTCGTGCCCGGCCCGGCGCGCATGTTCACCCGGCTGCCGTCGACCTCGTAAAGATCGACCGCCTCCTGCTGGGCAGAGGCTTCCAGAACCTCGACGTCACCGGCGTCGGCTTCCAGCGTGATGGCCTCTTCCGGCGGCATTGCAATGCCGCCTTCGCTGCCGCGGATAACCGGCAGGTTCAGGCTGCCCGGATTGGTCATAGAGGCAAGCGTAACATTGTCGCCCGCGCTGCCTTGCGTGACGGTCACGTCATTGCCCTCTTCGAGCGTCGCGATGTCGACGAATTCGCGGGTTTCGGGCTCGAAGTTCGGGCCATCGGACAGCGCGTAATAGGCGCCGCCGAGGAAGAGGAAGGTCACGGAGATAAAAGTCTTCACTATCGTACTCCCGGGAGCAGGTCTGGATCTCGCCGTCTCGAGCAGCAGCGCAGCCGGGGGAGATCCAGTCTCGGTTTCACTTGTTAACTCTCCAATGCGTGACGCGCCGTGAGGTTCCCCTTTTGATTGCGAAGCGCAGCGTCGCAGGCGCCCGCCGCAGGGCAATGCGCTTGCCCGGGCCAGCGGGGGCGGCTAGACGAACCGAATGAGCGATACGCCCGATCCCGAAATCCCAGGCCCCAAGGGCGGCGAAGAGGTCAGCGAACCTCTCAGCCGGGCAATCGGCGAGCGCTATCTCAGCTATGCCCTCTCCACCATCGTCAACCGGGCGCTGCCCGATGCGCGTGACGGTCTGAAGCCGGTGCACCGGCGCATCCTTTACGCGATGCGCGAGCTGCGGCTGACCGCCACCGGGGGCTTCCGGAAATCCGCAAAGATCTCCGGCGACGTGATGGGCAACTACCACCCGCATGGCGACGGCGCGATCTACGATGCGATGGCCCGCCTCGCGCAGGACTTCGTCATCCGCTACCCGCTGGTCGACGGGCAGGGCAACTTCGGCAATATCGACGGCGATATGCCCGCTGCCTCGCGCTATACCGAGGCGCGGCTGACGGCCGTGGCCGAGGCGCTGATGGAAGGCCTGGCCGAGGATGCCGTCGACTTCCGCGACAATTACGACGGCACACTCACCGAGCCGATCGTCATGCCTGCGGCCTTCCCCAACCTGCTCGCCAACGGCTCCTCCGGCATCGCGGTGGGCATGGCCACGAACGTACCGCCGCACAATCTCGACGAGCTGATCGAGGCCTGCCTGCATCTCATCAAAAGCCCCGATGCCCGTGAGGAGACGCTGATCAAGATCGTGAAGGGCCCCGACTTTCCCACAGGCGGCGTCATCGTCGAACCGGCGGAGAGCATCGCGGAGACCTATCGCACCGGGCGCGGCTCGATCCGCCTGCGCTCGCGCTGGGAGGTTGAGGATCTGGGCCGCGGCACCTGGCAGATCGTCGTCACCGAGATACCCTACATGGTGCCGAAATCGCGGCTGATCGAGAAGCTCGCCGAGCTGATCCAGCTGAAGAAGCTGCCCGTGCTCGCCGATGTGCGCGACGAAAGCGCCGGTGACGTGCGCCTGGTGCTCGAGCCGCGCAGCCGCAATGTCACCCCCGAGGTGATGATGGAGATGCTGTTCAAGGCCTCCGACCTCGAGACGCGCTTCGCGATGAACATGAACGTGCTCATCGATGGCATCACGCCCAAGGTCTGCTCGCTGAAAGAGGTGCTGCAGGCCTTCCTCGCCCACCGCCGCGATGTGCTGGAGCGCCGCTCGCGGCACCGCATGGCGAAGATCGACCACCGGCTGGAGGTTCTGGAAGGCTTCATCACCGCCTTCCTCAACCTCGACCGGGTGATCGACATCATCCGCTACGACGACGACCCCAAGGCCGCGCTGATGGCCGAGGAATGGGCCCGCAAGACGCCGCGCTGCACCGACGAGAGCGATTACGTGTCGCCGCGCAGCTATTCCACCGGCGGCGAGCTCACCGAGGTGCAGGCCGAAGCCATCCTCAACATGCGGCTGCGCGCCCTGCGCAGGCTGGAAGAGATGGCGCTGCTCAAGGAGCAGGGCGAACTGATGGAAGAGCGCGCGGCGCTCGAAGATCTGCTCGGCAGCGAAGAGCTGCAATGGGCCAAGATCGCCAGCGAGCTGAAGGAGACGCGCAAGGCCTTCGGTGCCGGCGCGCCCGGCGGGCAGCGTCGCACGACCTTTGGCGAGGCCGGCGAGGCGGTCGAGGTCGCCATCGAGGCGATGATCCCGAAAGAGCCGGTGACGATTGTGCTGTCCTCCATGGGCTGGATCCGGGCGATGAAGGGCCATATCGACGTCACTCAGGAGCTGAAATATCGCGATGGTGACGAGGGGCGTTTCGTCTTCCACGCCCATACGACCGACCGGCTGATCCTGGTGGGCGAGAACGGGCGCTTCTACACGATCTCCGCCTCGGCGCTGCCGGGCGGGCGGGGCCTCGGCGAGCCGGTCCGCCTGATGGTCGACCTGCCGAACGACAGCCGCATCCTGACGATCTTCACGCATGAGGCCGGGCGCCGGTTGCTCGTCGTCTCCTCCGCCGGTGACGGCTTTGTCCTGAACGAGGACGAGGCGGTCGCGCAGACGCGGGCCGGCAAGCAGGTGCTGAACGTCAAGGACGGCGTGGTCGCCAAGGTCGTGGCGCCGGTGGCGGGCGATACGGTCGCCGTGGTCGGTGAGAACCGCAAGGTGCTGATCTTCCCGCTCGACGAGCTGCCCGAGATGGCGCGCGGGAAGGGCGTGCGGCTGCAGAAGTACAAGGATGGCGGCCTGTCGGATGCCATCACCTTCACCGTCGCCGACGGCCTCACCTGGCTCGACCCGGCGGGGCGCACCCGCACGCAGAGCGACCTGACCGACTGGACGGCCAAGCGCGCCACCGCGGGCCGCATGGCGCCGCGCGGCTTCCCCCGCGACAACCGCTTCGGCTAGGGGCGTGGCCCGGCTTCGCCACTGGCGCAAAGGGCTCGCCCGCTGGTGGGCCGGGGCTGGCGCGGCAGAGCGGGTGATGTCGGGCATCCTGGTGGTCTTCTTCGGGGCCTGCCTCTTCTTTATCGGGCTCGCCGCATCGAAGGTGATCGGCCCCACGGGCGGGCCACCCTGCGAGACGGTCGCGAGCGAGATCGGCAGCGGCTACTACTACGAACCCTCGCCCGGCTATTTCGACCGGGTGGGCGGCGTGCTCGTGACGTCGGCCTACGAGCAGGGATACCGGCAGCCGGACTGCGCGATGCTCTTCGGCTATCATCGCTGTGCGGTGACGGGGCCGGCGCTGGTGCGGGCCGAGATCTTTCGGCAATGGTCCTTCTTTCTGGTGCCGCCGGGGCAGGAGGCCGCAATCATCGTGCGCGGCCGGGGCGCGCGCTGCGTGCTGCTGGACGGGTGAGCCTGGCGCCGGCGCTGCAAGCCCGCTTGATTTCCGCTGGCCAAGCCAATACATCGCCCGGCGAAACGGGACTCGGGGCCTTTCGCGGCCCCCTTCAACAGCGGAGCGCCGGCACATGTCCAAGGCCAAGTTTGAACGCAACAAGCCGCACGTGAACATCGGCACGATCGGTCACGTCGATCACGGCAAGACGACGCTGACGGCGGCGATCACGAAGTACTTCGGTGACTTC
>NZ_JBTHJE010000008.1:0-176311 GCF_054353345.1 Pseudoroseicyclus sp. H15 | reverse complement strand
GGGGGGGCGCATGGCTGGCTGGCCGGGGAGGGGGGCTGTCTGCCCCCCGCCGCCTTTGGCGGCCCCCCCGAGGATTTTGCAGGAGCACAGACGAGGGGGCGGTGGCGGACCGCGCTCGGCTGGGAACAGGAGGCGGCGCGCCTGGTGGGCGGAGCGACGTTGGGGGCGGTATCAGGCGCCGACCAGCCGCCAGATGACGTTGCCGACGTCGTCGGCAATGAGGAGGCCCTCGCCGCCGGGGCCGACCTGCACGCCGACGGGGCGTCCGAAGGCGTATTTCTCGTCGGGGGAGAGAAAGCCGGTCAGCAGGTCCTGCGGCGGGCCAGAGGGGCGGCTGCCCTCGAACGGGACGAAGATGACGCGGTAGCCGGAGAGCGTGGCGCGGTTCCAGCTGCCATGCTGGCCAATGGCCATACCGGGGCCGAAGCCGGGCAGGGTGCCTTCGGGCATCCAGCAGAGGCCGAGCGAGGCCGTGTGGCCGCCGAGCGCGTAGTCTGGCGTAAGGGAGCTGGCGACGAGGGCCGGGTTCTGCTCGACCCGGTCATCGACGATCTGGTCCCAGTAGGAATAGGGCCAGCCGTAGAAAGCGCCGTCCTGCACCGAAGTGAGGTAGTCGGGCGGGGTTTCGTCGCCGAGGCCGTCGCGCTCGTTCACGACCGTCCAGAGCGTGCCGTCGGGGGTGAAGGCGGTGCCGACCGGGTTGCGCAGGCCGCCGGCGAAGATGCGCTGCGCGCCGGTGGCCAGATCGATTTCGTGGATCGCGGCGCGGCCTTCTTCGACCTCCATGCCATCGCCGCCGATGTTGGAGAGCGAGCCGACGCCGGCGTAGAGCTTGGTGCCATCGGGCGAGAGGATCAGGCTGCGGGTCCAGTGGCCGCCGGGCTTGAAGCTCGCGATGGGCCGGCCGGGGCCGGTGAGGGCGGTGGCGCCGTCTTCGTAGTCGAAGGCCACCACGCCGTCGGTATTGCCGACGTAGAAGGTGCCGTCTTTCAGGGCCATGCCGAAGGGCTGGTTGAGGCCCGAGGCGAAGACGTGGCGCTCCTCCGCCGTGCCGAACTCGCTGATGCCGCGATAGAGCGTGATGCGGTTGGCGCTTTCGCCCATGGCGCCGGCGCGGGCCATGGTGACCTTGGCGGCATAGTCGAAGGCCGAGGTGGCGCGGCCACGCGCCGGAATGGCCTCGGCCACCAGCACGTCGCCATTGGGAAGCACATGGATCCAGCGCGGATGGCGCAGGTCGCGGCCGAAGGCGGAGACCTTGAGGCCGGGCGCCGGTGTCGGGCGGTGATCGCCGACCCAGCCGCGGGCGGTGGGCATCTTCAGCGTCATCACCCGCTGCGGCTTCGCCTCGGGGATATCGGGCGCGCCGCCCATAGCCGCCGGGCCCTCATGGGCGGAGAAGCGGCGGAGCATGATGGCGCTGGCGCCGATGGCGGCGACGGCACGGGCAGCGATGTTCGAAAAGGCCATGGCGGCGCTCCTTCGCGTCAAAAGGGGGCACGTCAAAGACGAGTTGCTTCCCTCATGACCGGTTCCGCCGCGTTTGTGAAGCGCCCGGGAGCCAGCGCGGTGGCCGGCCCCCGGGTTTCTGCAGGCCGTCAGCTGCCGAGCGGGATCATGTAGCGGCCGAAGCCTTCCGGCGTCGTCTCGCCGGTGGGCTCGATGGTGACGCCGGGCACCTCGCTGGCGTAGTCGGCGCCGGCCGGGCCGGTGTCGAACAGCACGGTCGTGCCCTCCATCGGTGCGAAGGACCAGTTGGCATCGGCCGAGGGGCTGATCGTGCCCTGATCGACGATGTAGCGCACGATCACGTCGCGGTTGGTGTCGGGCCCTTCGAAGATGATCGTCGAGCCGTCGGCGCCCGGGAAGGAGCCGCCGCCGGAGGCACGGTAGTTGTTCGTCGCCACGACGAATTCCTGAGCCGGGTCAATCGGTTCGCCCTCGTACTGAAGGTTGACGATGCGGTTGGCGCCCTCGTTCACCACATTGCCCTCACGGTCGAACTTGGAGGGTTCGGAGAGGTCGATCTGGTAGGTTACCCCGTCGATCACGTCGAAATTGTAGGAGGGGAAGTCGGGGTTCAGCAGAACCTGGCCTTCCTCGCCGGGGGTGATCTGGTTGAACATGCCGGCGGACCGCTCCAGCCAGTCCTTCACCTGGGCGCCCGTGATTTTCACCGCGCGCACGGTGTTGGGGTAGAGGTAGAGATCGGCCACGTTCTTGATGGCGACCGGGCCTTCGGGGACGTCGGTGTAGTAATCCGGGCCGCCGCGACCGCCGGCCTTGAAGGGGGCAGCGGCGGAGAGCATCGGCAGATCGGCATACTCGGTGCCGGCGAGCTGCTGCTCCAGATACCACATCTGCGCATTGGAGACGATCTGGACCGAAGGATCGTCGGCGACCAGGGCGAAGTATGAGTAGAGCGGCGCATCGGTCTCACCCACCGCGCGGCGGATGTATTCCAGCGTCTCCTCGTGCTCCTGCTCGACCGAGTCCAGCACCGGCTCGTAGCTCTCGACCGCCGGCACCGTGTCGCCATCTTCGTTGCGCATCGAGATCGGGCGCACCTCGACGCTGCTGCCGGCGATGCGCCAGGAATTGCCGTCGCGCTCCAGCATCAGGTCGACGAGGCCCATGTGGCTGCCCCAGAAGCCGGCCATGACGCCGGGCTTGCCGGAGATGGTGCCGGCCTCGACATCCACGCCCGGCCACTCGGCGTAGTCGGGGCCCGGGAAGACGAGGTGGGAGTGACCGGTCATGATGGCGTCGATGCCGTCCAGCTCGGCGAGGGGGATGGCGGCGTTCTCCATCATCTCCTCCCACTCGGGGGCGCCGATGCCGCTATGGGCGAGGGCCACGATGATCTCGGCGCCCTCTTCGCGCATCTTGGGGATGTAGGCCTCGGCCGTCTTGACGATGTCGCGCACCTCGACCTCGCCCTCCAGATGGCCGCGGTCCCACTGCATGATCTGCGGGGGCACGAAGCCGATGATGCCGATGCGGATCGGGAAGGTTTCGCCGGAGCCGTCGGTGATCTCGCGGTCGAGGATCACGTAGGGCGCAATCAGCGTCTCATCCTCAGGCGGCGTGGCGCCCATGGCGGTGACAACGTTGGCGGAAACGATCGGGAAGTTGGCGCCGGCGACGGAGCTCATCAGGAACGGCAGGCCGTAATTGAACTCGTGATTGCCGAGCGTGCCGGCGTCGAACCCCAGCGTGTTCATCGCCTTCATGATCGGGTGGACGGTGCCCTCGTCCATGCCCTTCTCATAGGCCATGTAATCGCCCATCGGGTTGCCCTGCAGGAAGTCACCGTTGTCGAGCAGGAGCGAGTTGGTCGATTCGGCGCGCACCGCCTCGATCAGGCTGGCGGTGCGGGCGAGACCGGCCGTGTCGATGGGGCGGTCGGCGTAGTAATCGTAGGGGTAGATGTGCATGTGGATATCGGTCGTCTCCATCAGGCGCAGATGCGCCTGGCCGGCTTGCGCGCGGGCAGAGAACGGATGGAGCGCCGCGAGGCTGGCGGTGCCGGCGATGAAGCCACGGCGTGTCAGTCGAATGGGCATGTGAGGTCTCCCCAGGAGGTGTGTTCGTTCAGAATGACTCCTGACAGGCGCATGTGACAATCGTCATACAGGCCCCCCCGCGGCATCGGCTTGACCTTGCCAGCCGGCGCCCCTATTCCGCCCGCCTTTCGGGCATATCGCAGAGGGCGGCATCATGGGCGGGTCAGGGGTGACGCTGGGCGTGGATTTCGGAACATCGAACTCCGCCGCGGGCGTGCTGAAAGACGGCAAGCCGCATCTCATCGAGATCGAGCCGGGTGAGCAGACGCTGCCCACGGCGTTCTTCTTCGATTTCGACAGCCGCAAGACGCTGCTTGGCCATGCCGCCGGCGCGGCGCTGATCGAAGGGCGCGAAGGGCGCTACATGCGGGCGCTGAAGCGGGTGCTGGGCACGAGCCTGATGCATGAGCCGCGGCAGATCCTCAACGAGCGGCTGACCTTCGTAGAGATCATCGGGCGGTTTCTGGAGCGGCTGCGCCTTGCTGCCGAAGCCGAGCTCGGCTGCGAGATACGTCACGCGCTCTCCGGCCGGCCGGTGCATTTTCACCAGAACGATCCCGAACGGGATGTGAAGGCCGAGGCAGATCTGCGCCTTGCCTATGAGGCGGCGGGCTTCGAGAGCGTGCGCTTCCTGCCCGAGCCCGAGGCAGCGGCTATTGCCGGCGGCGCGCCGGAGGGCGGCTACGGGCTAATCGTGGATATCGGCGGCGGCACCTCGGATTTCTCGCTCTACGAGCCGGGCGAGGGGGGCGTGACCATCCTTGCCAGCCACGGCGTGCGCATCGGCGGCACCGATTTCGACCGGGCGCTCAGCTTCGAGCGGGTGATGCCGCTGCTGGGGCGTGGCGGGCAGTTGCGGCGCGAGATGGGCGAGGGGCTGCTCGATGCGCCGACGCCGATCTATGCGGACCTCTCGACATGGGAGAAGATCCCCTTCCTTTACAGCCCGCAGACCTTGCGGATGGTGCGCGAAATGAGGGTGCTGGCGGTCGACCCACAGCCCCTCGAGCGGCTGGAGGAGGTGCTCGTCAGTGAGCTGGGGCATGACATCGCCTTCGCCGTCGAGGCCGGCAAGATTGCGGCCAATGGCAGCGCCGGGCGCGGTATGGTGAAGCTCGGCTTCATCGAGCCGAAGCTAGCGGCGGAGATCGACGGGGTTGCCCTGCATACGATCCTCTCACCTTTCGCCGCGCAGATCCGCGAGGCGGCGCTGGAGACGCTGGCGATGGCAGGGCTGCCGCCCGAGGCGGTAACGCAGGTGACCTATGTGGGCGGCTCGTCGCTGCTGGGCCAGGTGGCCGGCACGATGAAGGCAACCCTGCCGGGCGCGGCGCATGTGTTCAGCGAGGTGTTCACCGCCGTAGCGGACGGGCTGGCGATCGCGGCGGCGCGGGAGCCTTAAGCGACGCGGACGCTGCTGACGTCTTGCTCGCCATCCTGCCGGCTGATCTCGGCGATCAGCGTCAGGCGCAGGCCCTCTTCGGCGTAGTCCACATCGACCTGACCACCGAAGGACATGGGCAGCACCTCGCCGATGATACGGCTGCCGAAGCCCGTCGTCTTCGGCGCGGTCACGGGCGGGCCGTTCTTTTCGCGCCATTCGAACCGCAGGAGCGGGCCGGACTTGCCGGTGGAGAGGCTCCAGTCGATCTGCACCTCGCCGGCCTCAGCACTGAGCGAGCCGTATTTGACGGAATTCGTCGCCAGCTCGTGCAGCGCGAGGCTGAGCGTGGTCACCTGGTCCTGACTGATCACCACATCCGGGCCGTTCAGGTGGATGCGGCTGGAGACATCGTCGAACGGCGCAAGGGCGCGGCGGGCCACGGTCTCCAGCGTGCCCATGGAGGAGGGAGCTTCCATCAGCACGTCCTGCGCCCGCACGAGCGCCGTGATGCGCCGCTGCAGGGCCGACTTGATCTCTTCAACGGAATGGGTGCCACGTACCGTCTGGTTCACCAGGGCAGAGACCAGCCCGTAGGCATTGCGCGAGCGGTGCACCAGCTCGCGGTTGCGCAGGGTGGCGAGCTGCTCGGCCTTCACCTTGTCGGTGGTCTCGACAACCGTGTCGAGCAGGCCGCGGACCACGCCGTCTTCATCGCGCACAGGGCTGTAGCAGAAGGTGAAATAGCCGGTATCCATCTGACCGCTGCGGTTGGACTCCACCGGGAAATCCTCAATGAACACCGCTTCGCCCGCGAGTGCCGCCATCATGACGGGGCGGAGTGTATGGGCCGATTCCTCCCAGACATCCAGGATCGGCTCGCCGAGGCACGGGTGCTTGCCTTCGAGGATATCGATGAAGGCGTCGTTGTAGATCATCGTCAGCTCGTCGCCCCAGCACAGGCACTTGGGGAAGGCGGAGTTGACCAGAAGCCCGACGACGACGCGCAGCACGGTCGGCCATTGCTCGATCGGCCCGAGCGGGGTGGACGCCCAGTCGTGCGCGGCAATGGCCGCGGGCATCTCGCCGGATGCTCGCAGGAAGGCAGGTCTGGAATCGATGGGGCTCAGCACGGTTTGGAGGTCCGCCCATGTAGCATGAATTGATGGTCGCACGGCTGCACGGCAGCGCCAATAGGGAACTTAGCGGCGGGACTGATGTACAGCATAAGCAACGAGGAACAGGCGGAAATCCCCACATTGGGGGTGGCCCGGGAGGTCTGGCTTGCCTCAACCGCCCTTGAGACTGCGGGGGCGGAAAAAGCGAAACGGGCCGCATCCGGCAAGGATACGGCCCGTTCGTTGCGCGGGGGTCCGCGCTTACTCTTCGGCGTCGCTCTCTTCGCGGCGCTCGCGCGGCTGCTCGTCACCGTAATCGTCGGCACCGGCAGAGCCGATGTCGTCGAACAGCTCGGCGATCTCGAACTCGGCAGCGGCTTCTTCCTCGGCGGCAAGCTCCTGGATGGATTTGCCGGAGGCCTGAAGCTCGGCCTCTTCGGGCGAACGGGCCACGTTGAGCTTGATCGAGACTTCGACCTCGGGGTGGAGGACGACGGTCACCGTGTGCAGGCCCAGCTCCTTGATCGGGGAGAGGACGACCTGCTTGCGGTCGATCGAGTAGCCTTCGGCAGTGGCGGCCTCGGCGGCGTCACGCGGGGTGACAGAGCCGTAAAGCGCGCCGCCGTCGGAGGCAGAGCGGATGATGATGAAGGTCTCGCCGTCGAGCTTTTCGCCCAGCGACTCGGCTTCTTTCTTCGTCTCGAGGTTGCGGGCCTCGAGCTGCGCCTTCTCGGTTTCGAACCGGGCGAGGTTGTCGGCATTGGCGCGAAGCGCCTTGCCCTGCGGCAGAAGGTAGTTGCGGGCGTAGCCCTCTTTCACCTTCACCACTTCGCCCATCTGGCCGAGCTTAGCGACGCGTTCCAGCAGAATGATGTCCATGTCCTGCTCCTTACTTTACGGCGTAGGGGAGCAGCGCCAGGAACCGGGCGCGCTTGATCGCCTGGGCGAGCTTGCGCTGGTTCTTGGCACCGACGGCGGTGATCCGGGAGGGGACGATCTTGCCCCGCTCGGAGATGTAACGCTGCAGAAGACGCGTATCCTTGTAGTCGATGACGGGGGCGCCTTCACCCTCGAACGGATCGGTCTTGCGGCGACGGAAAAACGGTTTGGCGGCCATGTGTCAGGCTCCTCTTCTCAGATCAACGACGCTCGCGGCGGTCGCCGCGATCACCACGGTCACGCTCGTCGCGCTTTTGCATCTGGACGGAGGGGCCATCTTCATGGGCCTCCACCTTGATGGTCAGCACGCGCATGACATCGTCATGAAGCCGCATCAGACGCTCCATCTCCTGCACGGCGGAGGCCGGCGAATCGGTGCGCAGATAGGCGTAGTGGCCCTTGCGGTTCTTGTTGATCTTGTAGGCCATCGTCTTGATGCCCCAGTATTCGTTCTCGATCACCTTGCCGCCGTTGTCGGAAAGGACCGTGCCGAAGTGCTCGATAAGGCCTTCGGCTTGCGTGTTGGACAGATCCTGACGCGCAATAAAGACATGCTCGTAAAGGGGCATGACTCTCCACTTCTCTGTTCGCGGCGCATTTCAAAGGGGGGGCCTATAGACCTTCCGCACCCACCCCACGAGAGACTGCGCGGTTAAAAATATCCGCGGAAGGATGTGGCCTTATACAGATGTGCGCGCGTGAGGCAAGGCGGGGCCGGGGCCTGCCACAAGAGGCTCAGGAATTACCCCGGCCGGGCCATGGGCGCGCCCGGATTGCGCCGCATTCAGGGAAGAGCCTGCATGGCAACAAGACGAGTGACAGGCCCTGTGATGACCACCTTTCCCCAGCCCAACCTCCGTTCATCCCGCCGGGCCCCGGCGGCCGGCCGGCAAAGGCAGGCGACCTACCGGATCGAAGAGGCCTATTGGGGATATGTGCTCCGCCAGATCTCGCCGCTGTCGAAGCTGAAGAAGTTGCTGCAGATGGGCGCCACCCTCTGCGGCATCTTCGGGCTGGCGATGACGGCCGGGCTCTGGCTGGTGCCGCTGCAGGAAGATTCGGTGGCGCTCGTCGCCTTCCGCCTCGTCGCCTCGCTGGTGCTGGCGGGCATCGGCTCATCGCTGCTCTGGTTCGGCAGCCGGGGTACCGATGCCGAGCTGCAGGTGGATATCGCGCAGGGCGAACTCCGCGAAGTCATCCGCAACCGCGCCGGCCTGCCGACGCTGACAGCGCGCTATGCCTTTCGCGACATCGGCGGCGTCTTTCTGGCCCGCCGCGCCGGCGGTTGCCGGGGGCAGGCCAAGCTCGTGCTGCGCCTTGGCAATACAGCGCAGGTCATCATTGTCGCCGCCGGCCCGGAGGAGACGCTTCTGCCGCTGCGCGACCGCCTCGGCTGCGACCTGATGGTGCGCCCCCGGCAGCCGGAGGCTGCCAACAGCCCGGCCCAGATGCGTCTGCCGCCGCTCGCACGCCCCGCCGCCTGATCCTTTCCTGCCGCCTGCTGGACTTCCGGCCACCGCCCCCGCGCGGTGGCCTTTTCTTGCCCGCCCCGGCGCCTTCGGTTAGAGGGGCCGGACGCCAGACAGGGGCGGGTCAGGGAGAATGAGATGCGCGCATTTGTGTTTCCGGGGCAGGGCGCCCAGGCGATAGGCATGGGCCGCGCGCTCGCCGAGGCCTATCCCGCCGCCCGCGCCGTCTTCGACGAGGTCGACGATGTGCTGGGCGAAAAGCTCTCCGCCCTGATCTGGGAGGGCGATGCCGACACGCTCACCCTCACACGCAACGCCCAGCCCGCGCTGATGGCCACCTCGATGGCCGCGATGCGGGCGCTCGAGGCCGAGGGCGCCAGCATCGGCGCCGCCGGCGTGGTGGCAGGGCATTCGCTCGGGGAATATTCCGCCCTCTGCGCTGCCGGCGCGCTAACGCTTGCCGACACTGCCCGGCTTCTGCGCATCCGCGGCGACGCGATGCAGGCGGCGGTGCCCGAAGGGGTGGGCGCCATGGCCGCGATCCTGGGGCTCGATTTCGATGCCGTCGCGAAGATCTGCGCCGAGGCCAGCGAGGCGGGCGCCATCTGCGAGGCCGCCAATGACAACGACCCGTCGCAGACCGTGATCTCGGGCCACAAACCCGCCGTCGAGCGGGCCATGGCGCTGTGCAAGGAGGCCGGCGCCAAGCGCGCGCTGCCGCTGCCAGTCTCAGCCCCGTTCCATTCCTCGCTGATGCAGCCAGCCGCCGAGCGGATGGCCGAGGCGCTGGCGGCGGTCGAGCTGAAGGCCCCCGCCGTGCCGGTGATCGCCAACGTCACCGCCGCGCCCGTCACCGACCCCAGCGAGATCCGCGACCTCCTCGTGCGGCAGGTCACCGGCTCTGTCCGCTGGCGCGAGAGCGTGATGTGGATGGCGGAGAATGACGTGACCGAGAGCTGGGAAATCGGCTCGGGCAAGGCGCTGACCGGCATGATCCGCCGGATCGCCAAGGAAATGCAGACCCGTACCATCGGCACGCCGGAAGACGTGTCGGCGACAGTGGAAAGCCTGACGGAAAAGAAAGAGGCGAGCGATGTTTGATCTTACCGGCAAGACGGCCCTGGTCACCGGCGCATCCGGCGGCATCGGCGCCGCGATCGCGCGGGCCCTGCACGAGGCGGGCGCCACCGTTGGCCTCTCCGGCACGCGCACCGAGCCGCTGGAGGCGCTGGCCGCCGAGCTCGGCGAGCGGGCGCATGTGCTGCCCTGCAACCTCAGCGATGTCGACGCCGTGACAGCCCTACCGAAGCAGGCGGCCGAGGCGATGGGCAGCCTCGACATTCTGGTCAACAACGCCGGCATCACGCGTGACAATATCTTCATGCGGATGAGCGAAGACGAGTGGCAGAGCGTGCTCGACGTCAACCTCAATGCCACGATGCGCCTGTGCAAGGGCGCGGTGCGCGGCATGATGAAGTCGCGCTGGGGCCGGATCATCAACATCTCTTCCGTCGTCGGCGCGCTCGGCAATCCCGGGCAGACGAATTACGCCGCGGCAAAAGCTGGCATGATCGGCTTTGGCAAATCGCTGGCCTATGAGGTGGCAACGCGTGGCATCACGGTGAATGCCGTGGCGCCGGGCTTCATTGCCACGCCCATGACCGACAAGCTGAACGAAGAGCAGCAATCCGGCCTTCTGGGGCAGATTCCGCTGGGCCGCATGGGTACGCCAGAGGAAATCGCGGCCGCCGTTCTCTATCTCGCCAGCCCGGAAGCGGCTTATGTTACCGGTACCGTCCTGCACGTGAATGGCGGCATGGCGATGCTCTGAAAGGGCGTTTACAGGCTGTCGCGAAAGCGTTTGCCTGCCCTTGAAACTCTGCTATAGGCCGACGAGATTTCGCGGGGCGGTTCACCGCCGGCCCGTAGTTGAGCCCGGTTAACGGGGCTGTCAGAACCGCCCGACAAGGGCTATAGAGCAGGGCAATGGCCCGAAACGTGAGGGATAGTTATGAGCGACGTCGCTGACCGCGTGCGCAAGATTGTTGTGGAGCACCTCGGTGTCGAAGAAGACAAGGTGACCGAGAACGCCTCCTTCATCGACGATCTGGGCGCCGACAGTCTGGACACCGTCGAACTGGTTATGGCCTTCGAAGAAGAGTTCGGCATCGAGATTCCCGATGACGCCGCCGAGACCATCCAGACCTTCGGCGATGCGGTGAAATTCATCGAGGGCGCCCAGTAAGGCACCTGTCGGAATTTCGAGTGTTTGCGGCGCCCCTTTGGGCGCCGCTTTTGCTTTGAGGGGCGGGGCTTCGTCTATCCTGCCAGCCAAATGTGCCAACGTCGCACGCCGGCCCGAGGGTGGGCGCCACTCCGGTGCCGCTACCGCGATTTATGCCGCAACGACCCTCCTAGCGGGGAGCTGCGCGCTTCCTTCACCAGAGCGCCAGCCCGTGGGGACGGGTAGGCGCTCGCGAGGCGAGCTGAAGCCCTTGATCCCGCCCGGGGCAAAGAGCGGCCAGGTGCCCCCCAGGTCGCCCAGAAGCTCGCCGCCCCGCAAGCCCCAAGGGCCTTCCGGCCCTTGCCCCCCTCTTTGCCCCTGGGGTAGAGACCAAGCCAACGAAAAACACGTGGGAGAGAGCAGATGCGCCGTGTCGTGGTCACCGGATTAGGCCTTGTCACCCCGCTCGCCGATGGCGTCGAAGCCAGCTGGGAGCGGCTGCTCGCCGGCCAGTCTGGCGCCGGCCCCATCACGCGGTTCGACGCCTCTGGCGTCACCACGAAATATGCCTGCGAGGTCCCGCGCGGCGATGGCAGCGATGGCACCTTCAACGCCGATACCTACATGGCTCCGAAGGATCAGCGGAAGGTCGACGATTTCATCCTCTTCGGCATCGCCGCCGCCCAGCAGGCGGTCGAAGATTCCGGCTGGATGCCCGAGGACGAGGAAGACCGCCTGCGCACCGGCGTGCTCATCGGCTCCGGCATCGGCGGGCTGAACTGGATAGCCGAGACCGCCGTTCAGATCAAGGAGAAGGGGGCGCGCCGCGTCTCGCCGTTCTTCATCCCCGGCTCGCTGATCAACCTGATCTCGGGCCAGGTTTCCATCCGCTACGGCTTCAAGGGGCCGAACCATTCGGTCGTCACCGCTTGTTCCACCGGGGCCCATGCCATTGGCGACGCCGCGACGATGATCAAGCTCGGCCGGGCCGACGTGATGGTGGCTGGCGGCGCCGAGGCGGCGATCTGCGAGATCGGCATCGCCGGCTTCAACGCCTGCAAGGCCCTCTCCACCAAGCGCGAGGACGACCCCAAGGCCGCCTCGCGCCCGTGGGATGCCGACCGTGACGGCTTCGTCATGGGCGAGGGCGCCGGCATGGTGATCCTCGAGGAATACGAGCATGCCAAGCGGCGCGGCGCCAAGATCTATGGCGAAGTGCTGGGCTATGGCATGTCGGGCGACGCCTACCACATCACCGCGCCCTCTGAGGACGGCAATGGCGGTGAGCGCTCGATGAAGGCCGCGCTGGAAGACGCCGGCCTGCTGGCCAACCAGATCGACTACATCAACGCCCACGGCACCTCGACGATGGCCGACACCATCGAGCTCGGCGCTGTCGAGCGGCTGCTCGGCGACGCGGCCGGCAGTGTGACGATGTCGTCTACCAAGTCGATGACCGGCCACCTGCTCGGCGCTGCCGGCGCCATCGAGGCAATCTTCTCGATCCTCGCGATCCGTGACCAGGTTTGCCCGCCGACGATCAACCTCGACAATCCTGCGGTTGAGACGAAAGTCGATCTCGCGCCCAACAAGAAAGTCGAGCGGCAGGTGAATTACGCCCTGTCGAACTCCTTCGGCTTCGGCGGCACCAATGCCAGCGTGATCTTCGGGAAAACCGACTGATGTGGAAGGGCATCGCGTCGAACGCACTGACGCTGTTCATCGTCGTCCTCTTCCTGCTCGGCGGCATCATCAGCTGGGGCGCGAACGAATACCGCACTGAAGGCCCGCTGGAGACGGCGATCTGCCTGCGCGTGCCCTCGGGCAGCAACATGCGCCGGGTCAGCGACGATCTGGCCCAGCAGGGCGCCATCAGCTCGGCCGCCATCTACCGGATCGGCGCCGATTATTCCGACAAGGCCTCCGACCTGAAGGCCGGCGCCTTCCTCGTGCCCGCCGGCGCATCGATGGAGCAGATCCTCGACATCGTCACCCGCGGCGGCCAGTCGACCTGCGGGACGGAGATCGTCTACCGCGTCGGCCTCACCGGCCTGCTCGCCGAGGTGCGCGAGCTAGACCCCGAAACGAGCCGCTTCGAGGAAGTCGCGGAATGGGACCCGGCGGCCCAAGCCGAAGCCCCCGAGGAATACACCCGCATCCGCGAGGCCGCCGACACGCGCTACCGCGTCGTGCTGCCCGAGGGCCTGACCTCCTGGCAGGTGGTGCAGGGCCTGAACGCCGTAGAGGTTCTGAGCGAGCCGGTGGAGGATATCCCACCCGAAGGCATGCTCGCTCCCGACAGCTACGAGATCGTGCCCGGCGATAGCGTCGCCAGCGTGCTGGAGCGCGCGCAAAGCTCGCAGGCCGCCATCCTCGCCGCCGCCTGGGCCGAGCGGGAAGACGGGCTGCCGATTGCGACGCCGGAAGAGGCACTCATCCTAGCCTCCATCGTCGAGAAGGAGACTGGCGTGCCCGAAGAGCGGCCCATGGTGGCCTCTGTCTTCGAGAACCGGCTGATCCAGGGCATGCGCCTGCAGACCGACCCGACGGTGATCTACGGCGTCACCGAAGGGCGCGGCGTGCTTGGCCGGGGCCTGCGGCAGAGCGAGCTGCGCGGCGAGACGCCCTACAACACCTATGTGATCGACGGCCTGCCGCCGACACCCATCGCCAACCCTGGCCGCGCCGCCATCGAGGCGACGCTGAACCCGGCCGACAGCAACTACATCTTCTTCGTGGCCGACGGTACGGGCGGGCACGCCTTTGCCGCGACGCTCGATGAGCACAACGCCAATGTCGCCCGCTGGCGGCAGATCGAGGCCGAACAGGCGACGAGCGGAGACGATTGAGGTTAACGCCGCCCTGCGCCACAGCGCGCAGGGCAGGGCGCAACACATTGACTTTTCGAAGAAAAAAGCGGAATACTCTGCGCAATAAGAACAACGAAGGGGGGCCGAATGTGGCCCCCTCTTTTCGTTTGAGGCACATCCCCGGGCCGCGCCCGGGGGAGCAAAGGCAGCAGATGACCAACAGGATTCCACCCCCCCTTCAACCGGAAGGGGGCGTCGCCAAAGAGCTGGCCGACGCCGTGACCCTTCTGGGCTCGGCCCGCAGCCGGCTCGCCACCCTTCTCGCAGAGATCGAGACCGGCAATGCCGCCGCCGCCGGCGAGGCCAAAGCGGAAGTCGAGAAGCTTTTTGACGCGGTGCGCCGCGCGTTTGACGTAGAGGCGAAGTACAATGACTGGCACGCAAAGCAATCTGGGCTTGCAACCGGAGGCGAGCTCGATCTCGCCGATATCCGCCATCAGATCGGCTGCCGGCTGGCTCGCCTCCGGTCCTGCGGAGGCCCAGGCTGAGTTTCTCGACAGCCTCAGCGCCGAAGAGCTGCGCGCCCTGCCATGGCTCTTCGACTTCTGGGCGATGGAGCATCAGCTGCCGCCCGAGGGCGACTGGCGCTCATGGGTGATCCTCGGCGGCCGCGGCGCGGGCAAAACGCGCGCCGGCGCCGAATGGGTGCGCAGTATGGTCGAGGGTGCCAGGCCCGACAGCCCCGGCAAGGCGCGGCGCGTGGCGCTGGTAGGAGAGACCATCGACCAGGCGCGCGAGATCATGGTGTTCGGCGAAAGCGGCATAATGGCCTGCTCGCCGCCTGACCGGCGGCCCGACTGGATCGCGACGCGGCGCATGCTGCGCTGGCCGAACGGGGCAGAGGCGCGGCTCTACTCGGCGCATGAGCCCGAGGCGCTGCGGGGCCCGCAATTCGATGTGGCCTGGGTGGATGAGCTCGCCAAGTGGAAGAAGGGCGAGGAGGCGTGGGACATGCTGCAATTCTGCCTGCGCCTCGGCGACGACCCGCGCGTCTGCGTCACCACCACGCCGCGCAACTCCGCCGCCCTGAAAAGTCTGCTCGCCCAGCCGAGCACCTGCCGCACCCATGCGCCCACCATGGCCAACCGCGCCAATCTCGCGGCAGGGTTCATGGAGGAGGTGCAGCGCCGCTACGCAGGCACGCGCCGGGGCCGCGAAGAGATCGAGGGCCAGATGCTGGCCGAGGCGGAGGGCGCGCTCTGGCCCTCGGCCCTGATCGAGGCGGCGCGCACCGATGACGTGCCGAAGCTCGACCGGATCGTCGTGGCCATCGACCCGCCGGTCACGTCGCATGCCGGCTCGGATGAATGCGGCATCGTCGTCGTCGGCGCCGTCACGCAGGGCCCTCCGCAGGAGTGGCGGGCCTATGTGCTGGAGGATGCCTCGCTCGCCGGCGCCTCACCGTTCGACTGGGCCAAAGCCGCCATCGCCGCGCGCGAGCGGCACGGGGCCGAGCGGCTGGTGGCAGAGGTCAACCAGGGCGGCCAGCTGGTGGAGACGGTGCTGCGCCAGATCGACCCGCTGGTGCCATACCGCGCTGTCCGCGCCCAGGCCGGCAAATCGGCCCGGGCAGAGCCGGTCGCCGCGCTCTACGAGCAGGGCCGGGTGCGGCATGTGACGGGGCTGAGCGCGCTGGAAGACCAGATGGCGCTGATGACCCGCACGGGCTTCGAGGGGCGCGGCTCGCCCGACCGGGTGGATGCGCTGGTCTGGGCGCTGACCGAGGCGATCCTCGTGCCGGCCGCCATGTGGCGTCGTCCGCGGCTGCGGGCCCTGTGAGGAGGGGCGGCGCCGGGGGAACCGGCGCCGCGATACGTCTAGCGGGTGGCTTAGCGGGGCAGGGCGGCGGCTTCGGCCGCCAGCGCCTCGATCCCCGCCCAATCCTCGCTCTCGATCATGCCCTTCGGCGCCACCCAGGAGCCGCCGACGCAGAGCGTGTTGGACAGGGCCAGGTACTCCGGCGCGTTCTTGAGGTTGATCCCGCCCGTCGGGCAGAAGCGGATCTGGGGCAGCGGCGAGGCCAGCGAGCCCAGCGCCTTGGCGCCGCCGATAGCCTCGGCCGGGAAGAACTTCATCGTCTTGTAGCCGCGCTCCAGCAGCGCCATCGCCTCGGTCGCCGTGGCGACGCCGGGCAGCAGCGGCAGGTCATTGGCCTCGCAGGCCTCCAGCAGCCGCTTGGTGGAGCCGGGCGAGACACCGAAGCTGGCGCCGGCCTTCTTGGCCTTCTCCACATCTTCCGCCGTCAGAAGAGTACCGGCGCCGACAACGCCGCCCTCGACCTTCGCCATCTCGGCAATGGCTTCCAGCGCGGCGGGGGTGCGCAACGTCACCTCCAGCGCCGGCAGGCCGCCGGCGATGAGCGCGCGGGCCAGGCCCTCGGCTTTCGAGGCATCGTCGAGCACCAGCACCGGCACGACGGGGGCGAGCTGGCAGGTTTTGGCGGTGAGTTCAGAGGCGTGTTCGGGGGTCATCGGCTTGGGTCTCCGGCAAAGGGGGCCAGCGCGCGGGGGCGCCGGCGGAAGGGCTTAGAGCAGGGCGCTCGCACCGGCGGTGGCAAGGCCGACATTCTGGCGGAACACCTCGAAGAGGTCGCGGCCGAGCCCGGTGTCATTGGCCGACAGATCCACCGGCTCCGCCTCTCGGCCCGACAGATCGGCCAGCACCTCCAGCACGCCGGCCTCGGCATCGAGCCGCATCAGGTCGCCGTCGCGGATCAGCCCGATCGGCCCGCCATGCGCGGCCTCGGGCGAGACATGGATCGCCGCCGGCACCTTGCCCGACGCGCCGGACATCCGCCCGTCGGTCACCAGCGCGACCTTAAGGCCCCGGTCCTGCAGGACAGAGAGGGTGGGGGTCAGCGAGTGCAGCTCCGGCATGCCGTTCGCCTTCGGCCCCTGGTAGCGGACGACGACGATGGTGTCTTCGGTGAACTCCCCGGCGCGGAAGGCGGCCTTGACGCTCTCCTGGTCGTGGAAGACGCGGGCCTTCGCCTGCACCATCCGCCGCTCTGGCGCGACGGCGGAAACCTTGATGACAGCGCGGCCGATATTGCCGTTCAGCTGCGCAAGGCCCCCGGTTTTGGCGAAGGGGTCGCTGATGGGGCGCAGGATCTTGTCATTCTGCGTCACGCCATCGCCCTCGCGGTATTCCAGCTTGCCGTCCACCAGCTTCGGCTCGCGGGTGTAATGCTCCAGCCCCGTGCCTGCGACCGTCTCGGTGTCGTCATGCAGCAGGCCGGCCTCAAGCAGCTGGCCGATCATGTATTGCAGCCCGCCGGCGGCGTGGAAGTGATTCACGTCGGCCAGACCGTTCGGGTAGACCTTCGCCATCAGCGGCACGATGGCCGAGATATCGGCGAAATCCTCGATGTCGAGGATCACGCCCGCGGCCCGCGCCATGGCGGGCAGGTGCAGGACGAGGTTCGTCGAGCCGCCCGTCGCCATCAGCCCAACGATGCCGTTCACGAAGGTGCGCTCGTCGAGGATCTGCCCGACGGGGCGGTAATCGTTGCCCAGCGCGGTGATCTCCGCTGCCCGTTCGACGCCGGCCACCGTCAGCGCCTCGCGAAGCGGGGTGTTCGGGTTGACGAAGCTCGCCCCCGGCAGGTGCAGCCCCATGAACTCCATGAGCATCTGGTTGGTATTGGCGGTGCCGTAGAAGGTGCAGGTGCCCGGGCCGTGGTAGCTGGCCATCTCGGCGGCCATCAGCTCTTCGCGGGTGGCGTCGCCGGTGGCGAAGCGGTTGCGCACGGCGGCCTTCTCGTCATTCGGCAGGCCGGAGGTCATCGGCCCGGCGGGGATGAACACGCCCGGCAGATGGCCAAAGCTTGCGGCGGCGATGATGAGGCCCGGCACGATCTTGTCGCAGACGCCGAGGTAGAGCGCGGCGTCGTAGGTGTTGTGGCTGAGGCCCACGGCAGCGGCCATGGCGATGACATCACGGCTGAACAGCGACAGCTCCATGCCCGTCTGGCCTTGCGTGACGCCGTCGCACATCGCGGGCACGCCGCCCGAGACCTGCGCCGTCGCCCCCACGCGGCGGGCCGCATCGCGGATCACCTGCGGGAAAGTCTCGAACGGCTGATGCGCCGAGAGCATGTCGTTGTAGCTGGTGATAATGCCGATGTTCGGCGCCTTACCCTCGGCCAGCGAGCCCTTGTCGTCTCCCATCGCCGCATAGGCATGGGCCTGGTTGCCGCAGGCCAGATGACCCCGGTTCGGCCCCGCCGCGCGCGCCGCCTCCAGCCGCGACAGGTAGCTGCTGCGCGGCCCTTCAGAGCGGGCGCGAATACGGTCGGTGATCTCGATGAGCTTGGGATGGAGCGGCATGGGGGCGGCCTTTCCGGGTCTGATGGCGTCAGTGTCTGTTGGTTCGCTGTCTATCAGCAGGCGTTAGCGCTAACAAGCAACCTGAGCCCATTTGCCGCGGCTTTCGCCCGCGAGCGGGCCGGGATAGGAGGGCGCATGAGTGATTTGACCTCCATCTATCCCACCGTGCGCCTGATGCCCAAGGCGGAAGCGCGCGCCATCCGCCACGGGTTCCCTTGGGTCTATTCCAATGAGCTGGTTCTGGACAGACGGGCCAAAAATCTGGCGCCCGGCACATTCGCTGTGCTCGAAGATGCCGAGCGCCGGCCCATGGCGCTGGTCACGGTAAACCCCGCCTCGCGCATCGCGGCCCGGGTGATGGACAGTGACCCCGCCGCCGAGATTGGCCCGGCCTGGCTGCGCGCCCGGCTGGGGGAGGCCCTGGCGCATCGCGCGCGGCTCTATGACACGCCCTATTACCGGCTGGTGCATGCCGAGGCCGACCGGCTGCCGGGCCTGATCATCGACCGCTTCGGCGATATCGCCGTCATGCAGCCGAACGCGGCCTGGGCCGAGACGATGGCGGAGGAGATCGCCGCAGCTCTGGTGGAGGTCACCGGCGTGACGGCGGTGCTGAAGAACGGCACCTCCCGCGGCCGGGCGCTGGAGGGGTTGCAGGAAGAGACGGCAATGCTGGTGGGCGAGGCGCCCAGCGGCCCGCTGCCCGTGCCGATGAACGGCGCCACCTATATGGCCGACCTGATGGAGGGGCAGAAAACCGGCCTCTTCTTCGACCAGCGGCCCAACCATGCCTTCGCCGCCGGGCTGGCGAAGGGCGGCCGCGTGCTGGATGTCTTCGCCCATGTGGGCGGCTTCTCCATCGCGGCGCTCGCTGCCGGCGCCCAGAGTGCGCTGGCCGTCGACAGCTCCGCCACTGCGCTGGCGCTGGCCGGGCAGGGGGCCGAGGCCAGTGGCAGTGCCGCCCGCTTCAGCACCCGCCAGGGCGAGGCCTTCGCGGTGATGGAGGCGCTGGCCGCCGAGGGTGAGCGCTTCGACCTCGTCGTCTGTGACCCGCCGGCCTTCGCGCCCAATAAGGCGGCGCTCGACAAGGGCCTGCGTGCCTACGAGCGCGTCGCACGGCTCGCGGCGCCGCTGGTGGCCGAGGGCGGCTACCTGATGTGCTGCTCGTGCAGCCACGCCGCCGATCTGGCGAACTTCCGCGCCGCCAGTGCCCGCGGCATCGGCAAGGCCGGGCGGCGCGGGCCGATCGTGCACACCGGCTTTGCCGGGCCCGACCATCCGCAGGTGCCTCAGCTGGCCGAGAGCGGCTATCTGAAGACCGTGACCTTCCGCCTGTAAAGATGCGCGCCGTTCTCGACGCCTGCGTGCTCTACCCCACCGTCATGCAGCGGATGCTACTGGGCGCGGCCGGCGCGGGCCTGTTCGAGCCGCGCTGGTCGCCCCGCATCGAAGAGGAATGGGCCCGCGCCGCCGCCCGCAAGGGGCAGGAGGTCTTCGCCCGCGGCGAGATCGCCGCAGCCAATGCGGCCTTCCCCCGCGCCCGCGTGAGCTGGCAGGCCGAGCTTGAGCGGCGGCTCTGGCTGCCCGACCCGGCGGATGTGCATGTGCTTGCCGCCGCCATCGCCAGCTCGGCCGACATGATCGTCACATCGAACGCCAAGGATTTCCCCCGCGGGCTGCTGGCGGAAGAGGGCCTGTCCCGCGCCGACCCCGATGCGCTGCTGCTGGGCTTCTTCGAGGCAGACCCAGAGCGCCTGCGCCCCGTCGCCGAGAAAGTGCTGGCCGAGGCGCGCGATCTCTCCGGCGAGGCGTGGGAGATGCGGCCCCTCATGAAGAAGGCCCGGATGCCGCGACTGGGCAAGGCGCTGACCTAGGGCTGGGGCCCGCCCCGCTGTCCAGCTAAGACATGGTTAATTGCCGGCGCCCTGAAGCACCGGCCATTAACCCTTGTTACCGCTATCCTAAGCCTCGCCGCGTTAGCCCCGGGTGATCCACCCGCCGCCGAACACCCGCGTGCCTTCGCCGGCGTAAAAGACGCAGGCCTGGCCCGGGCTCACGCCCTCTTCGGCGAGGGCCAGTTCGACCTCGGCCTCGCGCGGGCCGGTCGGTCGCACCACCGCATCCACCGGCGGCTTCGTCGAGCGCACGCGGACGCGCACGTGATATTCGCCCTGGTCGGTGAAGGCGCCATCGCCCAGCCAGTTGACCTCTTTGAGCGGAATGCGTCGCACGGCCAGCATCTCCCGCGGGCCGACGACCACTTCGCGGCGATCAACATCCAGACGAATTACATAAAGTGGTTCAGACAATCCGCCGATGCCGAGCCCGCGGCGTTGACCAATTGTATAGTGAATCACCCCTTCATGAGTGCCAAGAACACGGCCGTCGGCATGCACGATCTCGCCCGGCTGGGCGGAGCCGGGGCGGATCTTCTGGATCAGCTTGGCGTAATCGCCATCGGGCACGAAGCAGATATCCTGGCTGTCCGGCTTGTCGGCCACACCCAGCCCGTAGCGCTGCGCGAGCTCGCGCGTTTCGCTTTTGCTCTTCAGATGGCCGAGCGGGAATCGCAGGTAGGCGAGCTGTTCCTTGGTCGTCGAGAACAGGAAATAGCTCTGGTCGCGCGCCGGGTCGGCGGCCATGTGCAGCTCGGGCCCATTCGGCCCTTCGAGGCGGCGGATGTAATGGCCGGTGGCCATGCATTCGGCCTCCAGGTCCTTCGCAGTGCCCAGAAGGTCTTGAAATTTCACACGTTCGTTGCAGCGGATGCAGGGCACCGGCGTGGCGCCGCCGAGATAGCTCTCGGCGAATTCGTCAATCACTGCCTCGCGGAACATGTTCTCGTAATCGAGCACGTAATGCGGGAAACTCATCGTTTCCGCTACGCGGCGCGCATCGTGAATGTCGCGCCCGGCACAGCAGGCGCCCTTCTTGGCCAGCGCCGCCCCGTGGTCGTAGAGCTGCAGCGTGACGCCGACGACATCGAAGCCCTGCTCGGCCAGCATCGCAGCCACGACAGAGCTGTCGACGCCGCCGGACATGGCGACTACGACGCGGGTAGAAGCGGGTGCGCCCGGCAGACCGAGCGCGTTGAGAGGTGTCTCAAGCGGCATGGATTGATCCTTGATATTGGCCGGAAATATAGGAAAATCCTCCGTATCTACAACCTCATGATTTACGACCCGTTAATATCCGCCACGGAGTCTGCGCGTGCAAACGATCCACGGAGGGGTGAGATATGTATTTGCGCAAGGTGGAGGGCCCAAGGGCCGTCCAGCTGCCTGATGGCAGCTATATGTCGAGGGCGGATCTTCCGCCACCCGAGACCCGGCGCTGGGTGGCCTCGCGAAAGGCCGCGGTCGTAAAGGCTGTGACTCACGGCCTGATCTCGCGCGAGACAGCGCTCGAGGATTACAGCCTGTCGGACGACGAGTTCGATAGCTGGATCAATGCCGTCGCCCGCCATGGCGAAGTCGCCCTGAAAGCAACCGCGCTCAAGCGGTTTCGCAAAACATAAATGGTCGACCGATTGGCAATCCTACAGTAACGTCGCGTTAACCATATTCTGGTTAAGCTCCGAACGCTGCTGTATCACGGAGGGTTGCATGCGAGTGCTGCTGGTTGAAGACGATCCTACCACATCTAAGAGCATCGAACTGATGCTCACCCACGCCAACCTCAATGTCTATGCCACGGACATGGGCGAAGAGGGCATCGATCTGGCGAAGCTCTACGATTACGATCTGATCCTTCTGGATCTGAACCTTCCGGACATGACGGGCCACGAGGTGCTTCGCCAGCTTCGCGTCAGCCGGGTCGATACGCCTATTCTGGTGCTCACTGGGGATGATGCAACAGAAAGCAAGCTGAAGAGCTTCGGCTTTGGCGCGGATGATTACCTGACCAAGCCCTTCCACCGCGAAGAGCTGATCGCGCGCATCCATGCCATCATCCGCCGCAGCAAGGGCCACGCGCAGTCGGTCATCAAGACCGGCAAGATCACCGTGAACCTCGATGGCAAATCGGTGGATGTCGATGGCCAGCCCGTGCATCTGACCGGCAAGGAATATCAGATGTTCGAGCTGCTTTCGCTGCGCAAGGGCACGACGCTGACCAAAGAGATGTTTCTGAACCATCTTTATGGCGGCATGGACGAGCCCGAGCTGAAGATCATCGACGTCTTCATCTGCAAGCTCCGCAAGAAGCTCAGCCAGGCAACCGGCGGCGAGAACCATATCGAGACGGTCTGGGGCCGCGGATATGTTCTGCGCGATCCCGATCCTGCGTCAGCGCAATCGCAGGTCGCCATCGGCGCCTGAGCCATATCCCGATGCCTGCGCCAGTTCTGGCGCGGGGCCGGCGGGGCGGGGGCCCCCAGCCGGAGGTGCCAGAAGGCACGCGGCCGCTCCAGGCGGGGCGCAGCCAGGCCGGGCGATCTGGTGCCATTTCCATCTCGGTCAGCGGGGCAACATCACGCGGTATTGCCGCCAGCGACTACAGCCCGGCCATCGCCGCCGCCAAGGCTGGACGCCTCCCTTGCCCCGTTTTAGACCTTGGCCAGGGGCGCGCCAGGCGCCAGCCGGCGGAGGGCCCATGAGCAAAGCGAGCGATGCGCCCGAAACGGCAAAAGCGGCCGATGTCGCCGTGGATGAGCTGACGCCAGAGGCCGCCGAGGCAGAGCTCGCGCGCCTCGCCGCCCGGCTCGCCGAGGCGAACGACGCCTATCACGGCGCCGACGACCCGGTGATCGACGATGCCGAATATGACCGGCTGAAGCGCCGCAATGCCGATATCGAGGCTGCCTTCCCGGGCCTCAAGCGCCCGGATTCCCCCAGCGAGCAGGTGGGCGCTGCCCCCTCTGAAGGCTTCGGCAAGATCCGCCACGAGCGCCCCATGCTCTCGCTGGCCAATGCCTTCGAGGCCGAGGACATCGCCGATTTCGACCGCGGCATCCGCCGCTACCTGGGCCTCGCGGGCGACGCCCCGCCGCTGGCGTATACGGCCGAGCCGAAGATCGACGGCCTCTCACTGTCGCTCCGCTACGAGCAGGGCGCCCTCGTCTATGCCGCCACCCGCGGCGACGGCACCACGGGCGAGAACGTCACCGAGAATGCCCGGACGATCGCCGACATCCCGGAAAGTCTGACCGGTGCGCCGGACGTGCTGGAAGTGCGCGGCGAGGTCTATATCGCGCACGACGATTTCGCCGCCCTCAACGCCCGCCTGGCCGAGGCCGGCGCCAAGACCCTCGCCAACCCGCGCAACGCCGCCGCGGGCTCCCTCCGCCAGCTCGACGTCTCCATCACCGCCAGCCGGCCGCTCCGCTACTTCGCCTATGCCTGGGGCGTCACGTCTGAGCCGCTGGCCGAGACGCAGATGCAGGCCATTGAGCGGCTCGCTGCCCTCGGCTTTCAGACCAACCCCGAGACGCGCCTTTGCGCCGGGCAGAAGGAGATGCTCGCCACCTACGAGCACCTCACCACCGCGCGGCCCGATCTGGGCTATGACATCGACGGTGTCGTCTACAAGCTCAACGATCTCGCCCTGCAGGCGCGGCTCGGCTACCGCTCCACCACGCCCCGCTGGGCCATTGCCCACAAGTTCCCCGCCGAGCTGGCCTGGACGACGCTGGGGGCCATCGACATCCAGGTCGGCCGCACCGGCGCGCTCTCTCCCGTGGCGCGGCTCGCCCCGGTCACCGTGGGCGGCGTCACCGTCTCCAACGCGACGCTTCACAATGAGGATTACATCGCCGGCCGCGCCTCCTCTGGCGAGGAGATCCGGGGCGGCAAGGACATCCGAATCGGCGATCGGGTGCAGGTGTACCGCGCCGGCGACGTCATCCCCAAGATCGCCGATGTCGATCTGGCCAAGCGCCCGGAGGGCGCCGAGCCCTACCAATTCCCCGAGACCTGCCCCGAATGCGGCTCGCCCGCCGTGCGCGAGCCGGGCGACGCCATACGGCGCTGCACCGGCGGCCTCATCTGCCCGGCGCAGGCTGTGGAGAAGATGCGCCATTTCGTCAGCCGCGCCGCCTTCGACATCGAGGGTCTCGGCGCCCGGCAGGTCGAGCAGTTCTTCGCCCTCGGCTGGATCCGCGAACCGGCGGACATCTTCACGCTGGAGGCGCGCGACAGCGACAAGGCGGTCGCCGACATCACCGAGAGCCTCACGCGCCAGGTCGCCAGCAGTACCGAACCCGCACCCGAGGCGGCGGTGATCGAGCGCTACCGCACCATCCTCGCCCCCCTCGGCGAGCCTGTGATGGAGGAGAGCCTGGCTGGCGTGGCCGAGGCCGTGCAGCGCCTGTCGACCCGGCCACTCTCCAAGACCAAGGGCTGGGGTGCGAAGAGCGCCGCCAACCTCTTCGCCGCCATCGAAGAGCGGCGGACGATAGAGCTGGCCCGCCTGATCTTCGGCCTCGGCATCCGGCATGTCGGTGAAGTGGCAGCCAGCGATCTCGCCCGCCACTACAGCACCTGGACCGCGCTTGAGCGGGCGATGGATCTCTCCCGCCCCGCCGCGCTAGCGCACCGCGCCGCCGACGAGGCCGAACGGGCCGAGCGGCAGGCCGCGGCGGAGGAAGGTCGGCGTGCCCGGCTGACCGAGGCGCGCGACAAGGCCGCGGCAGAGGCGGCTGCCCCGGTCGAGGCCCGCGCCGCCTGGGACGAGCTGGTCGGCACCGATGGCATCGGCCCCGTGCTGGCGCTGTCGCTCTCCGACGCCTTCGCCAATAGCGACGAGCGCGGCTCGATCGACCGGCTGGCGGGCGCCCTTGAGGAAATCACCGCCGCCGAGAAACCCGCGAGCGACAGCCCCGTCGCGGGCAAAACGGTCGTCTTCACCGGCACGCTGGAGAAGATGACCCGCGCCGAGGCCAAGGCCCGGGCCGAGAGCCTGGGCGCCAAGGTGGCCGGCTCGGTCTCGGCGAAGACCGACCTGCTCGTCGCCGGCCCCGGCGCCGGCTCGAAGGCCAAGAAGGCGGCCGAGCTGGGCGTGGAGACCATCGATGAAGATGGCTGGCTGGCGCTGATCGGCGATGGCTGAGCCGCCGCGCGCCAAAGGCCGGCCAGAGCTGCTCTGGCCGCTGTTCGCCAGCCTCACCAAGCTCGACGGCATCGGCGACAAGACCGCCGCCCTGCTCGCGCCCGCCGGCATCGAGAAGCCGAAGGACATGCTCTACACCCTGCCGCATACCGGCATCGACCGGCAGATGCGGCGCACGATCAAGGGCTTGGCCCTGCCCGGGACGGCGACCGTGCAGGTGCGCATCGGCCTGCACCATGCCCCGCGCGTGAAGGGTCGGCCCCATATCGTCGATGTCGAGGATGAAGAGACGAGCTTTCATCTCGTCTTCTTCCATGCCGGCAGCGGCTGGCTGGCCCGGCAGCTGCCGCCGGGCGAGACCCGCGTCGTCTCCGGTAAGCTGGAGCTCTACGACGGGGTGGCGCGCATGGTGCATCCCGACCATATTGTCTCGCCCCGCGCGGCCGAGAGCATTCCGCCCTACGAGCCGGTCTACCCACTTGTGCACGGCATCACGCAGAAGCTGATGTTCCGCGCCAGCCGCTCGGCGCTGGGGATGGCGCCGGACCTCGCCGAATGGGCCGATGAGGGGCTGGTGGCGCGCGAGGGGTGGCCCGCCTGGCGCGCGGCGCTGCAAAGCGCGCATGCTCCGGTTGGGGCCCAGGCGCTCGACCCGGCCGATCCGGCGCGGCGGCGGCTGGCTTACGACGAGTTCTTCGCTCATCAGATGACGCTGGCCCTCGCCCGCGCGAATGCCCGCCGCGGCAAGGGCCGCCCCTCCAGCGGCGACGGCCGGCTGCGCGAGAAGATCCTCGCCGCGCTGCCCTACAAGCCGACCGGTGCCCAGATGCGGGCCGGCGAGGAGATCGCCGCCGACATGGCCGCGCCGCAGCGGATGAACCGGCTGCTGCAGGGCGATGTCGGCGCCGGCAAGACGCTGGTGGCGCTGATGGCGCTGCTCAACGCGGTGGAATCGGGCGGGCAGGGAGCGCTGATGGCCCCGACGGAGATCCTCGCCCGCCAGCATGCCGCTGGCCTTGCGCCGCTGGCGATGACGGCGGGCGTGCGGATGGAGCTGCTGACGGGACGCGACACGGGTGCCGCCCGCGCCGCCAAGCTCTCCGCCCTCGCTGAGGGGCGCATCGACATCCTCGTCGGCACCCATGCGATCTTCCAGGCGGGCGTCGAGTTTCGCGACCTGCGCCTTGCCGTGGTCGACGAGCAGCATCGCTTCGGCGTGCGCGAGCGGATGGAGCTGGGCGCCAAGGGCCGCGCCGCCGATATGCTGGTGATGACGGCAACGCCGATCCCCCGCAGCCTGGCTCTGGCACAATACGGCGACATGGATGTCTCGGTGCTCGATGAGAAGCCGCCGGGGCGCAAGCCGATCACCACGGCGCTCGTCTCCACCGGGCGGCTCGATGAGGTGCTGGAGCGGCTGAAGGGCGCGCTTGATGAGGGCCGGCAGGTCTACTGGGTTTGCCCGCTGGTGGAGGAGAGCGAGACCTCAGACCTCGTCGCGGCAGAGCAGCGCTTCACCTGGCTGCGGGCGCGGCTGGGGGAGGGGCGCGTGGGGCTGGTGCATGGGCAACTCCCCCCGGCAGAGAAAGACGCCGCCATGGCTCGCTTCGCCGCCGGCGAGACAGGGCTGCTGGTGGCGACGACGGTGATCGAGGTGGGTGTGGATGTGCCCAATGCCTCGATCATGGTGATCGAGCGGGCCGAGAGCTTCGGCCTTGCCCAGCTCCATCAGCTGCGCGGCCGCGTCGGCAGGGGCGAGGCCGAGTCCACCTGCCTGCTGCTCTACCGCGCCCCGCTGAGCGAGACGGCCCGGAGGCGGCTGGAGATCCTGCGCCAGAGCGAGGACGGCTTTCGCATCGCCGAAGAGGATCTGGCGATCCGCGGCTATGGCGACCTCATCGGCACCGCGCAATCGGGCGTTCCTCGTTTTCGCATCGCCGATCCAGAGCGGCAGGGCGCGCTGATGAAGCTCGCGCAGGACGACGCCCGTGCCCTTCTCGCCCGCGACCCAAAGCTCGAAACACCGCGCGGAGAGGCGGCCCGCACCCTGCTATGGTTGCTGGAACAAGACCGCGCCATCCGGCTGTTAGGTGTTGGTTAACAGCGATTTGCTCGTTTGTTCGCGAATGTTCTCACAAAGTTCTTTACAGAATGAGAACAATGTGGGAACTCTACTCCATCAGAGGATGGAGGCCAGCATGGCGCAGCGCATCAAGCAACTGATTACCCGGGCAGACGAAAGCTGGCTGGGGGAAGCCGCCGGCGCCGTGAGCCTGTTCGCCATCCTATTCGCGGCCCTCACCCTCGGGGGAGTGTCCTGATCTCTGCCTGGCGATGATTTTGTGAAAGCCCGGGCCCGGTGCGCTGCCTCGCACCTGCCTGAAGCTGCCTCTTCGGGCCCCTGTCCGGCTTGGGTCTTTCTGTCCCCATGACATCGCCTGCCTGCCGCCGCTGCCCCCTGCCCGGGCAGCGGCGGTTTTTTCTTTAGGGCAGGGGTGTCGTCAGAGCTTTCGCGTCAGAGCTTCTGCGCGATGATCCGGGCAGTCAGGGCCAGCACCAGCACGCCGATTCCCAGCGGCACGGGCGTGCCGTTGAAGGCCAGCCCGATCGGCCCGGCTACCAGCGTGGCGGCAACGGTGCCGAAGGCTGTCATCAGCGAAGCCGCCATGCCGGCGACATGGCCGAGCGGCTGCAGGGCGAGCGCGTTGAGGTTGCCCATGCAGAAGCCCATCTGGAAGAAGATGCTGATGAGCCAGAGATAGAAAAGCGGGAAGTGCAGCGCCTCTGGCGCCCAGACCCAGCCGGCCAGCATCACGGCGACCAGCACGATCTGCACCACCATCATCAACCGCACCGCGCCGCCCATGCCGATCCGCTCGACAAAGCGCGCGTTGATCGGCCCGCCGGTCGAGGCGATGACGGCGACGCCGCCGAACCAGAGCGGGAAGCCCGCGCCCCGGTCGAAGGCGACATCGAAGAGCTGCTGCACAGAGGCAAGCGTTGCGAAGAGCATCGCGTAGATCAGTGCTTGCAGGATCGCGGAGCGCCGGGCGACGGAATTGCGAACGACCTCCAGAAAGGCGATCTTCAGGGGTGAGAGGCGCAGCTGGCTGCGGCGCCCCTCCGGCAGGGTCTCTTCCAGCCGGCTGACCATCCACACCATGGTCACGAGCGAGAACACCGCGAGAAATGCGAAGATGCCGCGCCAATCTGCCAGGAAGAGGATGGCGGTGCCGAGCAGCGGGGCCAGTGCTGTCAGCAGCGCGAAGATCATCATCACGAAAGACAGCAGGCGTGCCATCTCGTTGCCCTCGTACCGGTCGCGCACGCAGGCGAGCGCGATCACGCGGGGGGCGGCGGCCCCGATGCCCTGCAGCACGCGGGCCGCCAGCATCCAGCCGAGCGAATGCGACATCGTCGAGAGGGCGGCGCCGATGAGGTAGAGCGCGGCGCCGATCAGCATGGCGCGCTTGCGACCGATGGAATCCGAGATCGGCCCGGCGAAGAAGGTGCCGACGCCCATACCGAAGAGGAAGAAGGTGACGATCAGCTGCGCGCGGTTCGGCTCGCCGGGCGTCAGCGTCTCGGCGATATAGGGCAGGGCGGGCAGCATGGAATCGACGGAAAGGGCAACCGTCGCCGTCAGCGCCGCCATCAGCGCAATGAATTCGAACCGGCCCATGGCCGGCCGCGCCGGCGTGGACGAGGTTGTCACGCCCCGGCGCCCTGCTCTTCGATCTCCTCGATCACCTTGGCCCAAAGCTCGGCCGGCTGCGCGCCAGGCACGACATGCTGCTCTGCCACGATGAAGGTCGGCACGGCGCTCACACCCATGCCGCGGGCCTGCACATCGAGGTCACGAACCTCGGCGAGGTCGGCATCGCTGGCGAGCAGCCGCAGCACCATGTCGCGATCCATCTCGCAGCGGGCGGCGACATCGGCGAGCACCTCATGGTCGCTGATGTCGAGGCCATCCTGCCAATAGGCCTGCATCAGCGCAGAGACGACGGGCGTCGCCCGCTGCTCCAGCGTGGCCCAGTGGATCAGGCGGTGCGCATCGAGCGTGTTGGGCACGCGGCCGATCTTGTTGAAATCGATCGTCAGCCCGGCCTTGGCAGCATGCTCTGCGAGCATGGCATTGGCGCGCTCGGCACCCTCCTTGCCCATCTTGCCTTCCAGATAGCTGCGCCGGTCTGCGCCTTCGCGGGGCATGTCGGGGTTGAGCTGGAAGGGGCGCCAGGTGATCTCGAACGGATTAATCCGGCCTTCCAGCGCATTGAAGAGATTGGTCTTTCCGATATAGCACCAGGGGCAGATGGGGTCGGAAAAGATGTCGAGCCGAACCATGGGGCGGCCTTTCGTTTATTGCACATGTCTCGGGGCGATGCGCCGCGCAGGCGCAGGGCGTTGAGGCCTACTTAAGGGCGGGGCGCGGCGCTGTCCAATGCGGCACCTTGGCAGGGGCCGCCATTGCCTCTGGCGCGGCGCGCAGCCTATAACGCCCGCCATGGCACTTGAAGAGAACGGCTCGATCCTGCGCCTGGCGCGCGAGGGCGGCGGGGAGGACCCGGTCACGCCGCTCGACTTGGGCGCGCGGGTGCGCGAGCTGCGCAAGGCCCAGGGCTGGACGCTGGAACAGGCCGCCAGCCAGGCCGGCCTCGCCCGCTCGACCCTCTCGAAAATCGAGAACGGCCAGATGTCGCCGACCTATGACGCGCTGAAGAAGCTGGCGACGGGGTTGCAGATCTCCGTGCCCCAGCTCTTCACCGCACCCTCACGCGGCCAGGTGACGGGGCGCATGGCGATGACCCGTGCGGGCGAGGGGGTGAGCCACCCGACGGCGACCTATGAGCACGAGCTGCTCTCTGGCGCGATGACCCGCAAGAAAATGCTGCCCTACCGGGCGCGCGTGCGGGCGCGGCGTATGGAAGAGTTCGACGGCTGGGTGCGGCACGACGGCGAGGAATTTCTCTACGTGCTGACCGGGGTGATCCGGCTTTTCACCGAGTTCTACGAGCCGGTGGAGATGAAGCGCGGCGACAGCGCCTACTATGACGCTTCGATGGGGCACAACGTGGTCTCTGTCAGCCCGGAGGATGCGACGATCCTCTGGGTGACCTCTCTCGACTGACCTCGCCGCTCAGCGCACGGAAATCGCGCGATTTCCGTGACGAATTTCGCGCGAAATTCGGGGGCGCTGATTGCTGAGGGAGGGAGCGGAAACCATATGGTTTCCGCTCGCGATTTCCATATGGAAATCGCCTACTCGTCTTCGGGGTCTTCCAGCTCGCCGCCGATCTCGCGCTCGTCCATGTTCTCAAGGAAGTCGGCCAGCTCGTCTTCGGCCTCGGCCTCGTCCAGCCCTTCGACCTCGGCGAGATACTTCAGAAACCCCGCCTCGTCGCCGTCCATCTCTTCGAGCGTCTCTTCCTCCATGTCCGACCACCGGGCCAGAATGAAGGGAAGAGCGGCCTGCCAGTTCTCTTCGATGCGTGTCCAGTTCATCGGGGTTCCGCTTGCTGCCAGTTTGAAAAAGAAGAAACCGGGAGTGTGCTCCCGGTTCCATCTTCGGTCTCAATTTTTGAAGGCGACGTAAAGAGGCTTATTCGGCCTCCGCGTCAGCATACCACACGTCGGGCAGCCAGCCCGGCCAGTCACCGAAGAGCGGGATGTGCTCGGGGTGATGCAGCTCGGAATTGTAGGCGATATACGTGTTGTTCCACTGATAGATCGGGATCACGTAGCGCCCGGCCATCAGCGCCCGGTCCAGCGCCTTGGCGGCGGCATAGAACCCATCCTGGCTTTCGGCATTGAGCAGCGCATCGATCATCGCATCGACCGCGGGCGAGGCGACGCCCATGGCGTTGCGCCCGCCCGTCTCGGCCTGCTCGGAGCCGAAGTAGAGATACTGCTCGTTGCCCGGCGAAAGCGACAGGCCGACCCGGTAGTAGGTCATATCGAAATCATATTCCTGCGTGCGCTCGGTGAACTGGGCGCTGTCGGCCTGCACGACGTTCACGTCGATGCCTAGGCCGTCGAGCGACTGCTCGAAGATGTCGACCATGGCCTGCTGCTCGGTCGCGCCCGTCTGGGTGAGGATCTCGAAGGTGAAGGGCTCGCCCTCAGGGGTCGTCATCACGCCGTTCTCGACGGTGTAGCCGGCCTCCTGCATCAGCTCCAGCGCGCGGCCAAGCCCGGCCCGGTTGCGCTCGCTGCCGTCAGAGACGGGCAGGGCGTAGCCTTCGATCGCGCCGGGGAGCAGGTCATCCGCATATGGCTGCAGCAGGTCGAGCACCATGCCCTCGGCTGGCGTTCCCGGCTCCATGCCGAGCGGCGAATTAGAGAAGTACGAGGCGATGCGCGGCTGCTGGTCACCGGTCATCGCTTCGTTGATGAACTCGAAGTTCCACGCCTCGATCATCGCCTGGCGCACGCGCCAGTCTTCGAACGGCTCGCGGCGGGTGTTCATGACGAAACCCGTCATCCCCGAGGGGCGCGAATGGGTGAAGGTTTCCTTGGTGACCTCGCCATTCTCGACGCGCGGGAAGTCGTAGTTGCTTTCCCAACGGGCGACGTTGAACTCACGGGTGAAGGTGACTTCGCCAGTCTTGAAGGCCTCGAACGCGGCGGTCTCGTCCCCGAAGAACTCGATGCGGTAGCTGTCGAGGTTGTAGGTGCCGCGCCGGAACGGAATGTCCCAGCCCCAGTAATCGGGGTTGCGCTCGAGCTCGAGGTAACGACCCGCCTCGAAATCACCGATGATATAGGGGGAGGAGACGATGGGCACGATGTCGGTGCCGCCGGTCTCGGCGAAATCCACGCCTTCCCACTGCGCCTTCTTCAGGATCGGGCGCAGGCCCGCCAGCAGGGCCAGCTCGGGATTGTCTTCGTTGAAGGTGATGCGCACCTTGCCTTCGCCGGTCTGTTCGATGCTGTCGACGGCAGACCAGAAGCCGGCGTAGCGGCCATGGCCCTCTGTCCCCAGCGTCTCGAACGACCAGATCACGTCTTCGACGGTGACCGGCGAGCCGTCCTGGAATTCGGCGGCGGGATTGAGCGTGAACTCGACCCATTCGCGATTCGGCCCGGTCTCTACGGATTCGGCGAGAACGCCGTAAAGGGTAAATGGCTCATCCAGCGTGCGGCCCATGAGGCTTTCGCCGATCACGTAGCGCAATTGCCACGGCACATTGCCCTTGCGCACCCAGGGGTTCAGCGAGTCGAAGCTGCCGACGGTCGCCTCCACAAGCGTGCCGCCAGTCGGCGCATCGGCATCTGCATACGGCAGAGACACAAAATCCTGTGGCAAAGCCGGCTCGCCATACATGGATATGCCGTAGGTCGGCTCTGCTGCGGCGCTGCTGGCCACAACAGCCAGACCGGCGCCAACGGCACCCGCCTTCAAAGTTGCGAAAATCTGCCCGTGCTTCATGTCCACTCGCTCCCCGGTTCCAGAGGTTGTTTATCGGAAGCCTACGGGCGCCCTCCTTTGATTACAAACTTTTAGCTTGGAGAGCGGCGCGAGATTGCCTATAAAGTCCGTACTGCTCGATAGGTTTCTTGCCTGTATGAAACCTGCCTCAATAACTTAACGCCCGCCTTGTGCGGGCGTTTTTTTCTTGGGGCCCCGTGCATTGCACACAGTGCCGCGCAGGCCTGCCTCCCGCTCTCTTTTTCGTGATTCCCTCCGCCGCGAATCTCCCGGCGAATCTGGCACCCCGCAGTGCGTCCGAGGGCCTGTCATTGCCGGCGCCCGTCTCTATGCTCGGTGCCGCAACGACTCGCGAGGAGGCTTCGCCCATGTCCCTGAAAGGCAAACGCGCCATTATTACCGGCTCCAACTCCGGCATCGGGCTTGGCGTCGCCACCGAACTGGCCCGCGCTGGCGCCGAGGTTGTGCTGAACTCCTTCACCGACAGCGACGAAGACCACGCGCTGGCCGAAAAGCTAGCGAGCGAGACGGGTGCGCCGGTGCGCTACATCAAGGCCGATCTTTCGAATGGCGAAGAGGCGCGGGCCCTCGTCGAGGCCGCGGGCGGCTGCGATATTCTGGTGAACAACGCCGGCATCCAGCATGTCGCCAAGCTGGAGGAGTTTCCCACCGCCAAGTGGGACGCGATCCTCGCCATCAATCTTTCCAGTGCCTTCCACACCACAGCCATGGCGCTGCCCGGCATGAAAGAGCGTGGATGGGGCCGCGTCATCAACATCGCCTCCGCCCACGGGCTGACAGCCTCGCCCTACAAGGCGGCCTATGTTGCCGCCAAGCACGGTATCGTCGGCCTTACCAAGACGGTCGCGCTTGAGGTGGCGGGGCAGGGCATCACTGCCAATGCCATCTGCCCCGGCTATGTGCTGACCCCGCTCATCGAGGCGCAAATCCCCGACCAGATGAAGACCCATGGGATGGACCGCGAGACGGTGATCCGCGAGGTGATGCTCGACCGGCAACCCTCGAAGGAATTCGCGACGGTGGAAGAGATCGGTGGCACGGCGGTGTTCCTGTGCTCCGACGCGGCGCGCCAGATCACCGGCACGACCATCTCTGTCGACGGGGGCTGGACGGCGCTCTGACGTCGGCGAAATCTCACCCATCGGCGGGCCTGACCCAAAAGTGCGTGGACAGGCCCCGCCATCTCCGATCCAAGCTCGCGGGAAACGAGCAGGAGGAAAACCTCATGAAGACTTTAGCAAAATCCGCTTTCGCCCTGGCCTTCGCCTTTGCTGCCAGCAGCGCGATCGCCCAAGATACAAGCACTGAGGGGCAGATCACGCTGCCCGAGGGCGCGCAGATGGTGGAGGTGCCCGGCGGGTCCTGCGGCCTTTACGCCATCGTCATCCTCGCCGATGGTAACCAGCAAGTCATCACCGCCGGAGGCGACGTGCGGCCGGTGGCAGAAGACGATGTTGCCTGTTTGACTGAGCTGATCAGCGGCTGATTGCTGAGAATTCTTGTCTGCCGCAGGTGCAACAACCGGAGGAAGACAATGAAAACGATCCTTTCCATCACGGCTCTTGCCGCGCTCGCCGCCTGCAGCTCCGGCTCTGGCGGCGGCTCATCCACCCCGCCGCCCGGCGGCAACGGCGGCGGCTCGGGCGGGGGCGACACCCCGGTGGCGACCCAGCAGTTCCAGGGCTCGATCAACTCGATCCGCGCCGACAATGGCCGCCGCGCCATCACCGCCGATCCGCTTCTGAACGAGGCCGCCGGCGATTACGCCGAGGTGCTGCGCGCCGAGGGGCCGACCTACATCTCGCACACCGGCCCCGACGGCAGCACGCTGGGCGAACGGCTGGATGCCGTGGGCTACGAGTATGCCTGGGCCGCCGAGAACCTCGCCGCGGGGTACAACAGCAACGAAGCCGTTCTTGAGGGCTGGATGAACTCGCCCGGCCACCGCTCGAACATGCTGGCGCCCGAGGCCGAGGAATTCGGGCTGGGGCTGGAAGACCGGACCTGGGTGCTGGTGCTCGCTGCGCCGGCTGACTGACCGCTAGAGCCAGAACTCCGCCAGCAGCTTGGCCGCGATGGCCCACATGACGAGCCCCACCAGGCCGTCGAACACGGCCCAGGCGCGGGGGCTGCGCATCACCGGTGCCAGCAGCCGCGCCCCGTAGCCAAGCGCGAAGAAGAACACGAAGGAGGCGGCAACAGCCCCGGCCCCATAGGCCAGCCGCGCCGCCCCTTCGAATTGCAGCGAGACAGCGCCGATCAGCCCCAGCGTGTCGAGATAGACATGCGGGTTCGCCCAGGTGAAGGCCGCGGCCATGGCCAGCACCCGGCCTAGGCTCTGCACCGCCGGTGCCTCATTCGCCGCCAGGCCCTGATCGGGCCAGAGCGCGGCGCGGAAGCGCATCACCCCGTAGACGATCAGAAATCCCGCCCCCGCCAGCGCCATGGCGCGCGGCAGCCAGGGCAGGGCGCTCGTCGCCGCCCCGAAGCCCGCGACGCCGGCGCTGATCAGCACGGCATCCGAGACCGCGCAGAACAGCACGAGCGGCAGCACATGGGTGCGCAGCAGCCCCTGACGCAGCACCAGCGCGTTCTGCGCCCCGATGGCGAGGATCAGCGAGAAGCCGGTGGCGAAACCGGTGAGGGCAGCGGCAAGCACGAAAGCCTAGCTGGCGCGGCCGCGCACGGGCAGGGGGATGGCAGCGCGGCCCTCGGGCTCGCGGTCGGCCGGATAGACAAGCCCGGCCGAGATCACCAGCTTGGCGGCGTCCTCTACCGTCATCTCAAGGTGCACCACATCGCGCCGCGGCACGAAGAGCAGAAAGCCCGAGGTCGGGTTCGGCGTGGTGGGCAGGAAGACGGTGACGATGTCTTCATCCTCGCCCAGATGGCTGCGGATCTCGCCCTTGGCGGCGACCGAAATGAAGGCGATCGCCCAGATGCCGGGGCGCGGATATTCCACCAGCACCGCCTCGTCGAAGCTCGTTTCGGTCTGCGCGAAGACCGTCTCCGCGATCTGCTTGACGCCGTTGTAGACCGAGCGAACCACGGGCATCCGGTCGACCAGGCTTTCGCCCCAGCCCAGAAAGCTGCGCCCGATCAGGCCCTTGGCGACCCAACCCACGATGATGGTGAAGATCAGGAACAGCACCACGCCGACGCCGTGGATGTTCACATGCACATAGTCGGGCAGCGTCGGGTCGGCCTGGCCGGCGGCATTCACATGGCCGAGCACGCGGTTGACGATGGATTCCGGGGTCCAGGCATTGGGCACGAAGGGCAGCACCCAGCCGTCGAACCAGCCGATCACCGTCCAGATCAGCCAGACCGTCAGGCCGATGGGCGCAATCACGACAACGCCGGCGAGGAAGTTGTTCCTCACCCGGTTGAACAGCCCGGATCGCGGTTTCGTTGGCTGATCGGACATTTAGCGCCTTCTGGATGACCCACGCCAACTTAAGGGTCCGCCGGGGCTACCGCAATGTAAGCCCCGGCCCTGGCCGAAAATTCAGCGTGAACGGCTGAGTTCGCCCGCAATCTCGGCAGCGAGCCGGGCATTGTTCTTCACCAGCGCGATATTGGCGGTGAGAGAGGCGCCATTCGTCAGCTCGAAGATGCGCTGCAGCAGGAAGGGCGTCACGGCCTTGCGGTTGATTCTCTGGTTCTCGGCCTCGCCGAGCGCTTCGAGGATCACGGGCAGCAGCTCTTCGGCAGGGATTTCGTCGGCCTCCGGGATCGGGTTGGCCACGAGCTGACCGCCCGGCAGGCCGAGCGTGGCGCGCATCCGGTGAGCGGCGGCGATCTCGGCGGCGTTGTCCATGCGCAGCGGCGCCATGATGCCGGAGCCGCGCGACCAGAACGCCGGCAGCTCCTCCTGCCCGTAGGCGATAACGGGCACGCCGAGTGTCTCCAGCACCTCCAGCGTCTTCGGCAGATCGAGGATCGCCTTCGGCCCGGCGGCGACGACGGTGACGGCTGTCTTCGCCAGCTCCTGCAGGTCGGCTGAGATGTCGAAGCTCCGCTCCGCGCCACGATGCACGCCGCCGATGCCCCCGGTGGCGAACACCTCGATGCCGGCGAGCCGCGCGGCGATCATCGTGGCGGCGACGGTGGTCGCACCCGTGCCGCCGCGAGCCAGATGCACGGCCAGATCGGCGCGGGAGAGCTTGGCGACGTTCTTGGCGTTGGCCAGCGCGCCGAGCTGATCGTCGGTCAGGCCCGCGTGGAGCGTGCCATCCAGAACGGCCATCGTGGCGGGAACGGCGCCGCCGCTGCGCACTTCGGCCTCAACGGCGCGGGCTGTCTCGATGTTCTGCGGATAGGGCATGCCGTGGGTGATGATCGTCGATTCAAGGGCGACGACGGGCGCGCCGCTCGACAGGGCGTCAGCGACTTCGGGCGAGTGGTTAATCGGGATCAATGCGGGTTTTCTCCGGAGACGTAGGTTGCAGCAGCGCCGAGCGCGCGGGCGAAGGCAGCCTCGCGCGCCATGCCGGCGCGTTCAGAGGCGATATGGGCCGCCATGAAGGTATCGCCAGCCCCGGTGACGCGGGTGACGAGCACTTCGGGCGGAGCGAGGCGCAGCGTGCCCTCGGGGCTGGCCTCTGCCGCCTCATCCCCGCCATTGGTGACGAGGGCGCGGGCGACGCCGCGGGCGCGCAGCCCCTCGGCGGCGCTGGCGGCGTCGGAAAAGGCCTGCTGGCAGATCAGGCCGGCCTCTTCGAGGTTCACATAGAGACAAGCCGAGCTGTGCCCGACGAGCGCCATAAGCCGCTGCGCCTTGCCGGGCGAGGCCGGCGCCACGCGCAGATCGGCGCGAGAGAGCAGGGGCGAGGCCGCGATGCGGGCGAGCAGGCTTTCGGTGAGGTTGCCATCCAGCGCGACGGGGCCGGGCCAGGGCGAGGCCTCGCTGCCGAGCCGTCCGTCGGAGAGCGGCGCGAGGATCTTCTCCCCCGCCGCCTCCAGGCTGTGGGCATCGGCGATGGCGGCGACGAGGCCGTTGGCGCCCTCGCAGGCCATGTAGATATCGGTCGGCAGATCGGCGGAGCGGTAGGCGAAGGCGGTCTCGACACCCAGCTCCTGCGCCCGCTCGGCAAGCTCGTCGCCCGCCGGGTCTTGCCCGATGGCGGTGAGCACGGCGGGCTTCAGGCCGAAATGCGAAAGCGTCATGGCGATGTTCATGGCGACGCCGCCCGGCAGACGGGTGATGCGGCCCGGCACGTCGGCGCCGAGCTTCATATGGCTGGCGGAGCGGCCGATGATGTCCCACAGGACGGCGCCGATGCAGAGGATGTCGGGCTGGGTCATATTGAAGTGGCGCCTGAGCTTTGCTGCGCAACAAATTGGGAAAGCTTGGGAATTATACCAAAACCAGACCGCATCAGGGGCCGGCCGTCGGCAGCAGACCACCTTCCGGTCGCTATTCGCCCGGGGTCAACGGATCGAGATATGAACTTGCACATGGGCATTGCCCGGCACATGGGCCGCCTCCGGGCGGCCTTGTCAATGGGGCTGGCGCTGCTGGCCGTAGCCGCGCCGGGCCCGCGATGGCTCAAGGGGAGGCGAAGTGCAGCGCCTCGCAGTCTGAGACGCAGACGGAAGCCGGGCGAGCGCCTGCCCGTGGGGTGGCGCTGCTCCGGGGAAGCAGGGCTGTTCATGGTGCAACCCACCTCCCAGCTCTAAGCGTTGCGCTGCCTTCACCAGAGCGCCGGCCCGCCGGGACGGGCAGGCGCTCGCACGGCGCCTGCGGCTTGATTCCGTGCGAGGAGAAGAGCAGGCAGGCTGCACGGGTTCGTTTCACCCGGGGTTGGTCGGAGTTCACTCCACTGGTCCGCGCCCAGTCACCCCTTGACGCCGCCCCCTCCGTCCCCCATCTCACAGCTCTTGCAGAGCGGCGCATCGGCTGCTATTCGCGCGCCACTTTGCAAATCTCAGGCGGAGGCGGGCCATTCGGGGAGACATCCCGAAACGGTCCACCGGTTGGAGCAATCCTGATCCTCCGCCCAAGGCATGAAACCGGAAAGGATATAGGCATGGGCCTTCCTGAATTCTCCATGCGCCAGCTGCTTGAAGCCGGCGTTCACTTCGGCCACCAGACCGCTCGGTGGAACCCCCGCATGGGGCCGTATATCTACGGCGCCCGCAACGGCATCCACATTCTCGACCTCACGCAGACCGTCCCGATGCTGGACCAGGCTCTGCATGTGGTGCGCGAAACCGTCGCCCGCGGCGGCCGCATCCTGTTCGTCGGCACCAAGCGTCAGGCCTCTGCGGCCATCGCCGATGCCGCCGAGAAGTCGGCGCAGTTCTACATGAACCACCGCTGGCTGGGCGGCACGCTCACCAACTGGCAGACGGTCAGCAAGTCCATCGCCCGTCTGAAGGCGATCGATGAGGCGGCCGAGCAGGGCTTCGAGGGCCTCACCAAGAAAGAGCGCCTCGGCATGGAGCGTGAGCAGGCCAAACTGCAGGCCTCGCTCGGCGGTATCCGCGAAATGGGCGGCGTGCCCGATCTTCTGTTCGTCATCGACGTGAACAAGGAAGACCTCGCCATCGCCGAAGCCAAGAAGCTGGGCATCCCGGTCGTGGCCATCGTCGACACCAACTGCTCGCCCGATGGTGTGGATTACATCATCCCCGGCAATGACGACGCTGCCCGTGCCATCGCGCTTTATTGCGATCTGGCCGCCCGCGCCGCGCTCGACGGCATGTCGGCCCAGCTCGGCGCCGCAGGTGTCGACCTTGGCGAGATGGAAGCCGCGCTGGCCGAGGAAGGCCTCGGCGAAGACGCCGCTGCCGAAGCCGCCCCGGCGGAAGACGCGCCGGCCGCGAGCTGAAGGCCCCAGGGGCAGGGCAGGGCACTCGCCCACCCGCCCCGGCCGTCACATGGCATTCACCCCGCGCCTTATGATGGGCGCGGGGCATGAGATTTCCCGAAAGGAGAGTTAAGATGGCTGTCACCGCGAGCATGGTGAAAGAGCTGCGTGATTCCACCGGCGCCGGCATGATGGACGCCAAGAAGGCGCTGACCGAAACCGACGGCGACATGGACGCCGCAGTTGACTGGCTGCGCACCAAGGGTCTTGCCAAAGCCGCCAAGAAATCCGGCCGCACGGCTGCCGAGGGCCTCGTGGCTCTGGCGATCGACGGCGGCAAGGGCGTGGCTGTCGAGGTGAACTCCGAGACCGATTTCGTCGGCAAGAACGCCGAGTTCCAGAAGATGGTCTCCGGCATCGCCGAAGCCGCGCTGACGGTCGACGATGTCGATGCGCTGGCCCAGGCCCAGGTGAACGGCAAGCCCGTCTCTGAAGTGCTGACCGATGCCATCGCCAAGATCGGCGAGAACATGACCCTGCGCCGGATGGCCAAGATCGAAGGCGACACCGTTGTCTCCTACGTTCACAACGCCGCCGCCGAGAACATGGGCAAAATCGGCGTGCTGGTCGCGCTGACCGGTGACGAGAGCTTCGGCAAGCAGGTTGCGATGCACATCGCCGCCGCGAACCCGGCCGCCCTCGGCGAAGACGATCTCGACCCCGCCGTGGTTGAGAAAGAGCGTCAGATCCAGATGGATATCGCCCGCGAAAGCGGCAAGCCGGAAGCCGTGATCGAGAAGATGATCGTCGGCCGCATGAAGAAGTTCATCGCGGAATCGACGCTGCTCGGCCAGGCCTTCGTCATCAACCCCGACCTGACGGTCGAAGAAGCCGCCAAGCAGGCCGGCGCCACGATCACCGGCTTTGTCCGGCTGGAAGTCGGCGAAGGCATCGCGCGCGAAGAGACTGACTTCGCCGCCGAAGTTGCTGCCGCCGCCAAGGGCTGAGCCTTCCGGCGTACGCGCCAACGTCAAAGCAAACGGGCCGCCTGAAAAGGCGGCCCGTTCTTTTTGCCCGAGGGGACAGGCCCGGGCAGGGAGGAGAGGGTGCGGCGCTGCCCTGGGAAGGCAACGCCGCAGGCACGCATCCAAGGGGACGAGGAAGGCGCACCTTGCTCTGACCGCCGCAAACGACGGCTCAGAGGATCCCGGGGGAGCCCCGGTAGTGCGGACCGGCCGATCCGATAATCGTCGGCGACCGGCCCGCTGTTCCTGGCCTAAGGCCACCACTCACGGAACGGTTAACATATGACATCTGGACGTGACGCGACGTAGTCAGGGATTCCTGACCCGCTCGCGACATCATGCGTCCTTCGACGCTCCGTCACTTATCGGATTGTTGCGGCGTCGGATTCCAGAATGAACATCTGGTTGTAGAACGCGGCCTTGAGAACGGCCTGCGCCGTTGTCTCAACGTCGAGCGCTTCACGCGCGAGCCGCAGATGCTTCTCGACAGTGGCCGCCGTCAGGCCGAGGATCACGGCGATGTCCTGCGTCGTCTTGCCGTCGCCGACCCATTGCAGCACCTCGATCTGCCGCTTGGTCAGATTGCGGCTGCCGGACCAGGGCAGGGTGAGCAACTTCAGGTGGAAGACCTTGTTCATCACCAGCAGCTCGGGGCCCTGCTCATCCCAGATCGCATCGACCTCGGCCTGGCTCACACCCGGTGCCGCTGTCAGCGCCATGGCGCCCTTGGTGCGCTCAGAGACAGAGCGGAACGACAGCGTATAGCCGGCCGTCACACCCATCTTGCGGTTGAACTCCATCACCCGCAGCTCGGCGGGCGTCAGCCCCTCGGTGGCATTCATCTCCTGCAGCCAGCTCCACGAGCAGGCGCCGTCGTTCTCCAGCGCCCAGCGGGTCATGGGAGCGTTGTGGAAGAAACCGCCTTCGAGGAAGCGTGACATGTATTCGGGCGAATGATTGGTCAACATGACCCAATCCTGCGGGTCGCCGAAATTGTGGCTGGAGAGGTAGCGGGTGTAGCCGTAGAGCAGCCGGGTGAAGCCACGCTCGGCCATCTCGTCGAGATGGCACGACCACAGGTCTTCGACCCGCGGGGCATTGGTGATCCGCTCAAGGTGATCCAGCAGCCGGCTCATGGCGCATGATTTCTCGACAAAGGCGTTTTGTCAAAGAAAAGCAGGGCCTATGCGGCACTGCGGCGCAGCTTGGGGCCCGAAAGTGACGGTTGCGCCCGGCCTTCAGGCATCCGCTTATTTGACATAATACATATTATACGTCATTCTGATTGGCGGGTGAGGCGCGCAGAACGGGCCCGTTCAGGCCTTGACCATCAGCCCCGCTGGCGTGTCGGCCAGCAGCTCCGGCGCCCCTTCCGTGATGAGGATCGGCTCGGTCAGCTCGACACCGCCATCGTCAAGCCAGAGCGCCGGCATGAAGTGAAAGCACATGCCCGCCTGCAGCTCGGTCTCGTCGCTTTCGCGGAAGCTCATGGTGCGCTCACCCCAATCGGGCGGATAGCTTATGCCGATCGGATAGCCGCAGCGGCTCTTCTTGTGAAAGCCCTTCATGGCCAGCGTGTCGTACACGGCGCGCGCGACATCGCCGCAGGTCTTGCCCGGGCGTGCATTCTCCATCACCGCCTCTGTCGCCGCTGCCACGGCCTCTTCCGCCGCGCGATAGGTCTTCGGCGGCTCGCTGAGGAACAAAGTGCGCGATTGCGGCGCGTGATAGCGGCGGTAAACGCCGGCGATCTCGAAGAACGTCGGCTCGCCGGTCATCATCGGCCGGTCGTCCCAGGTGAGATGCGGCGCCGTGGCATCGAGCCCCGAGGGCGTGATCGGCACGATGGCGGGATAATCGCCCCAGATGCCATCGACGCCCAAGATGCCGGCACGCGTGATCTCGGCGACCAGCACGTGTTTCGGCAGACCCGGCTCGGCGACCTCCAGGATGGTCTTGTGCATCTGGGTGACGATGGCGCCGGCCTGGCGCATGAAGGCGATCTCTGCCGGCGATTTCACCGCCCTCGCCCAGTTGACGAGGCCGGTGGCATCCACCCGCTCAGCCTCGGGCGCGCCTGTGAAGAGCGCATCGCAAGCCGCTGCAGAGAAATAGTAATTGTCAAACTCAACGCCGATGCGGCCCTTGTCCCAGCCGCGCTCGGCGAGCTTGCGGGCCAGATCCTCCATCGGGTGATTGAGCGGGTTCTGCACGTAGATATCGGCGTAGGAGAGCACGAGATCGTCGCCCATCCACACCGTGCGCAGCGCACCTGCCGCATCCATCTCGCGGCCCCACCAGAGCGGCGGGCCCTCGGCCGGCACGATCACACCCTGATGGACGTAGAAGCTCCAGCCGTCATAGCCGGTGAGCCAGCCCATGTTGCTGGGATCGCTGATGAAAAGCAGATCGAGCCCCGCCTGCCCCATGCGCGCCTGAACATCGGCGAGCCTTGCGGCATATTCCTCTCGCGAGAAGGCCGGGTTCGGGTTTGCCAAGACCCCTACTCCGCGGCGGCTGGTGTACCGGAATCGCCTTGCGGCTGATCGGCCTGCTGCTGGTCGCCCTTGGGCGCGCGGCGGCGGCGCGGGCGCGGCTTGGGCGCGGCCTCGGCGGCCTCTTCGGGCGTCTCGACAAGGCCGCTGTCGGGCTGGTTGCCCTCGTTGCCCCGATCTTGGCCCTTGTCCTGGCCCTTGTTGCCACCGTCCTGGCCCTTGCCGGAATTGTTTTCGTCGCCGTTGGACTGGTTTTCCTGATTGCGCAGCCGGTCATTGCGCTCGCGGTCACGCTCGGCCTGACGGTCGCGCTGCTCCTGCTCCTGCTTTTCGCGGGATTTCTCCATCTCGCGCTGAGCTTCAGCGAGCATGCGCAGGTAATGCTCTGCGTGCTGGGCGTAATTCTCGGCATCCACCCGGTCGCCCGACAGATGGGCATCGCGGTGAAGCTGCGAATATTTGTCGATGATCTGCTGCGGGGTGCCGCGCACCTTGCCGTCAGGCCCGCTGGAATCGAACACCCGGTTTACGATGTTCCCACCCGAGGGCCGGTTGTTGCGGTTCTTGTTACGCGAGCGCGATTTCGAAGATCTCATGGGATGCTTGATTTCCAGCCTGATTGCAGTTTCGCGGCCCGCGGCGCCTTGCTTCAGCGCTGTTACGGGGCCTTGCGATTGTCTGGCGACTACCAGCGGGGAGTTGCCTCACCTCACCGGTCACCTTGAGTAAACATGGGCTGAGCCAAAGGGCAAGCCCTATCCGCCTCTGGGCAACGATATGGCACGAAAAGGGGGCCGTACAACCGGATAAAGGGAAATTCGGGCCGCCATCAGCCGAAATGAGCCGAGACAACCCTGTCTCGCCCATCGAGATCGCGGATGATGGCGACCTGCGTGAACCCTGCCGCATAGGCGAGCTGCATCACCTCGCGCCCCTGCGTCGGGCCAATCTCCATCAGCAGGCGCCCGCCGGGCATCAGGTAACTGGGCGCGCCGCCCACGATGTCGCGGTAGCAGCTCAGCCCGTCACCGCCATCGGTGAGCGCCAGATGCGGCTCGTAGTCGCGCACCTCGGGCTCGAGCTCTGGCAGCTCGTCCTGCGCGAGATAGGGCGGGTTGGCGACGATCAGGTCGTATTGCCCGGTGACACCGTCGAACCAGTCGGCAACGGCGAATTCGGACTTCACCTCAAGGTTCAGCGCGGCGGAATTACGGGCGGCAACGGCCAGAGCCTCTGGCGACAGATCGGTGCCCAGCCCGCGCGAGCCAGGCATTTCTGCCAGCAGCGTCAACAGGATGCAGCCCGTTCCTGTGCCCAGATCGAGCACCCGCTCGAAGGGCCGCGCCAGCGCGACCTCGATCAGCATCTCGGTCTCGGGCCGGGGATCGAGCACATCCGGCGAGACCACGAAGGGCCGGCCGTAGAACAGGCGCTGCCCGGTGATGTGGCTGACCGGCTCGCGCGCCTCGCGCCGGGCGATGCAGGCGGCGTAGGCAGCCGCGTCACCCTCCTCCACCGGCTCGGGAAGCGCCAGCGTCAGGCGGCCCGGTTCCAGCCCCAGGGCATGGGCGAGCAGGCGGCGGGCATCGACGGCCGGGTCGGGCACGCCGGCGGCGGTGAGGCTGCGCACGGCCTCGGCCAGCAGCTCGGTGCCTCTCACGCCTCCATCTCCGCCAGCAGCGCCGCCTGCGCATCGGCGGTCAGCGCGTCGATCACCTCATCGAGGTCGCCGCCCAGCACGGCATCGAGCTTGTAGAGCGTCAGGTTGATGCGGTGATCGGTCAGCCGGCCCTGCGGGAAGTTGTATGTGCGGATGCGCTCGCTTCGGTCGCCTGTGCCGACCTGCGCCTTGCGGTCGGCCGAGCGGCTCTCGTCCACCCGGCGACGCTCCATGTCGTAGAGACGGCTGCGCAGCACCTCCATCGCCAGCTCGCGGTTGCGGTGCTGGGACTTCTGGCTCGACGTCACGACGATGCCGCTCGGGATGTGGGTGATCCGCACAGCGGAATCGGTGGTGTTCACGTGCTGACCACCGGCGCCAGAGGAGCGCATGGTGTCGATGCGCAGATCGTTCGGGTCGATGGCGATATCCACCGCCTCCGCCTCGGGCAGCACTGCAACCGTGGCAGCGGAGGTGTGAATGCGCCCGCCGCTCTCCGTCTCTGGCACACGCTGCACGCGGTGCACGCCGCTTTCATATTTCAGCCGGGCAAAGACCCCCTGCCCCTCAATCCGCGCGATCACCTCTTTCAGCCCGCCGATTTCGGTCATCTGCTCTTCGATGATGTCGAACGACCAGCCGCGCGCATCGCAATAGCGCTGGTACATGCGCAGCAGATCTGCTGCGAACAACGCCGCCTCTTCGCCGCCGGTGCCGGGGCGGATCTCGATCATCGCGGGCCGTGCGTCGGCGGCATCCTTGGGGATGAGGGCGAGCTGCAGCGCGGCCTCCGCCTCCTCGATGCGGCGGCGGAGCACGGGCAGCTCGTCTTCGGCCAGCTTGCGCATCTCGGGGTCGCTCAGCATCGCCTCGGCCTCGGCCTTGTCGGCCAGCAGCGCGCGGCGCGTCTCGGCCGTCTCGTGCACCGGCTTCAGCTCGGCATATTCCTGCGCGAGCTTCACCATCTCGCCACCCGAGGCGCCCGAGGCCATGCGCGCCTCGAGATATTCGAAGCGGGAACGGATCTGGTCGAGCTTGTCTTGCGGGATCATGGGGCGTCCTTCTGGCCCGCCCGACCTACTCCCCGGGGCCGTCCGCTTCAAGTTGCGCGAGCCAATGCTCCACGCGCTTGCGGTTCACGCCCATGTCGCCCTTTCCGAAGCGCAGCCGCCCGTAGACGCTGAGCTTGCCGTCCGCCACGCGCGCCGTGGTGAAATCGGGAAAGCCCCACAGCGCCGAGCGGGTGCGCCAGGTGATCATGTCCTCACCGGGGCTGCCCGCGATACGCACGGTGCGCGGCGTGGCCAGGGCTATGGCATCGAGATGAGATAGCAGCTCCGGCCCGGGTTCGTTGATCGGACGAACGGCGAGGAAGCTGCCCTCCTCAAGGTAGTCGCCCGGTGGCTCATCGGCGGGCGGCACATGCCAGACAGACTGGTCTGTCGGCGCCAGACGAACATAAAGCCCGAAGACGACGACGATCACGACGAGCACGATCAGGATGATGGCGAGCGTCTTCATGAGCGACGGTTCCACAGCATGAGGCAGAGGATCTCCATCGCCACATGGGCGCCGGCCACCGCCGTCGCGCCGCCGGCATCGAAGGGCGGAGAGACTTCGACGATGTCACCGCCAACGATATTGGTGCCCGCCAGATCGCGCAGGATCGCGGCGGCCTGCCATGAGGCGAGGCCACCCCAGACCGGTGTACCGGTACCGGGGGCGAAGGCGGGGTCGAGCCCGTCGATATCGAAGGAAAGGTACGTAGGCCCCTGCCCCACAATGCTTTTCGCCTTGGCGACGGTGGCCGCGACGCCCTGCTCATGCACCTCGCGGGCCGTGATGACGTTCACGCCGCAATAATCCTCGGTCACCGTACGGATGCCGATCTGCACCGAGCGGGCCGGATCAACGAGGCCGGTTTTCACCGCCTTGTACATCATGGTGCCGTGGTCGATGCGGGACATGTCGTCGTCGGGCCAGAGATCGCTATGGGCGTCGAACTGGATCACGCCGAGGGGCCCGTATTTCTCAGCGTAAGCGCGCAGGATCGGCAGCGTGATGTAGTGATCGCCGCCCAGCACCACGGCGCCGGACACATGCGTCAGCATGCCTGCCATATGCGCCGTCAGCGCCGCCGGAAACTCCGAGACCATCGCGTAGTCGAAGGCCATATCGCCGTAATCGACGATGTCGAACTCGCTGAGCGGGTCGAATCCGTCCCAGCCGAAGGGCGGGTCATAGGGCTGCAGCGTGCTCGCCTCGCGGATGGCCCGGGGGCCGAGGCGGGTGCCCGGGCGGTTCGTCACCGCCTGGTCGAAGGGCACACCGGTGATGGCGAGGTCCGCCCCCGCCAGATCCTTGGTGTAACGCCGGCGGAGGAAGGAGGTGGCGCCGCCAAAGGCGTTCTCCCCCACCAATCCACGTGAAGATCGCGCCGTAAAGGCCTCATCGACCTTGGCTTTCGCATCCTGCAGAGCCATCAGGCGACCTTCTCGCCTTCGCGAACCAGCTGGTCTGCCACCTGATCGAGCGAGGCGCGCAGCTTGGTGATGATCTCCTCAACCTCGCCTTCGCTGATGATCAACGGCGGCGACATGACGTTGAGATGCCCCATCGGGCGCACCAGCAGGCCCATCTTCTCGGCGGCGTTGGAGACGCGCTTGCCGATGTCGATTTCGTCGGGATGCAGCGCCTTCGTCTCCTTGTTGGCGACATTCTCGATGCAGCCGATCAGAACATCGCCGCGGGCCTCGCCCACCAGCGGGTGATCCTCCAGCGATTTCAGGCCCTTCTGGAACAAAGCTCCAACGTGCTTGGCATGGTCCAGCAACCCATCGCGCTCGATGATCTCGATGCTCTTCAGCGCCGCGGCGCAGGCGATCGGGTGGCCGGAATAGGTGAAGCCGTGGGTGAACCAGCGGTCGCCCGACATCTCCTGCCAGAGGCCTTCCGAAAAGATAAGTGCACCAAGGGGTTGGTAGCCGGAGGTGAGGCCCTTGGCCGAGGTGATCATGTCGGGCACCACGCCGAACTTCGCCTCGGACGAGAACCATTCGCCCAGGCGCCCGAAAGCGGTGACCACTTCGTCTGCCACCACGAGAATGCCGTGCTTGTGGCAGATCTCGGCCATCCGCTTGAAGTACCCTTCCGGCGGGATGATCACGCCGCCAGAAGCCTGCACCGGCTCGGCGAAGAAGGCGGCGATCTTGTCGGCGCCTACCTCGGCGATCTTTTCTTCGAGCTCCTTCACCAGGAAGTCGGTGAAGCCCTCCGCACTCACCCCTTCCGGCCGGCGATAAGGATTTGGTGCGGAAAGGTGGTGTATGGTCTTCTCGAGGTAGCTGAACTCCTCGATCCGGTCGCCGTTGCGCATCCCGATGGAGGCGGAGGCGAAGGTCGAGCCATGGTAGCTGGCGTGGCGCGAGAGGATATGCGTGCGCCCCGGGAAGCCGCGGTGATGCTGCACGAATTGCGCCATCCGGTAGGCGCTGTCCACGGCGGTGGAGCCGCCGGTGGTGAAGAGCGTACGGGTAAAGCCCGTGGGCGCGATCTCGGCGATCTTGGCGGCGAGGCGGGCCGAGGGGGCGTTACCCATGTCGACGAAGGTGGAGGTATAGGCGAGCGTCCGGGCCTGCTCGGCCAGCGTGTCTGCCATTTCCTCGTTGCCGAGGCCAATCTGTGTGCACCACATGCCGCCGACAGCGTCGAGATATTGGCGGCCGTCCTCATCCCAAAGATGAACGCCCTTGCCCTTTGTCATCACGAGCGGCCCATCGCGCTCGGCCTGCTCGAAATGCGTCCACGGATGCATGTGATGGTCGCGGTCGAGCGCCGCGAGTTCTGAAATGTTGTTTGTCATAGCCTCACTTGGCTCCTCGGCAGGCAGAACGTCAAGACTGACTGAACAGTCAATATGGTGAATTCCGCGATCACGCTGGCAGCGCCCGCTCGACCAGGCGGGCGAAATAGCTGGCCCCGTAGGGCGCCGTCTCGTCGCTGAAATCATAGGCCGGATGGTGCACATCCGCTGTGTCGCCATTGCCGAGGAAGATATAGGCGCCGGGCCGCGCCTTCAGCATGTACGAGAAATCCTCGCCGCCCATCTCGGGCAGCGCCTCGCGGCTCTTCAGATGGCCGACCTCCTCGGCGACGTCGAAAGCGAAGTTCGCGCAATCGGCGTCGTTCACCGTGGGCGGCTCCCATTCGATGTAGTCGAGCGTCACCTTGACGCCGAAGGTCGCCTCCACCCCGCTGCAGATCTCGGCGAGGCGCCGCTTCGCCGTGGCCTGCGCGTCATCGGAGAAGCTGCGCACGGTGCCCGAGAGCTGGGCCTCGCCGGGCGTGATGTTGTTGGCGGTGCCGGCATGGAACTGCGTGACCGCCACGACCAGCCGGTCGAGCGCGTAGTGATCGCGAGACAGAATGGTCTGTATGGCGGAATGAATGGCGACGCCCGCCGTGATCGGGTCGCGCGTCAGATGCGGATAGGCGCCGTGGCCGCCCTTGCCCTCGACGCGGATCTCGAACTCGTCGATGCCGGCCATCGCGGCGCCGGTATTGCCGTAGAACGTGCCGATCGGCGTGCCGGGCATGTTGTGGATGGCGTAGACCTCTTCGACCTTCCAGTCGTCGAGCACGCCGGCCTTCACCATCACATCGGCCCCAGAGCCCCATTCCTCGGCCGGCTGGAAGATCAGCACGGCGGTGCCGGCGAAATTGCGCGTCTCTGCCAAGTACTTGGCGGCACCAAGCAGCATCGTGGTGTGCCCGTCATGGCCGCAGGCATGCATCGCGCCCGGCACGGTAGAGGCATGCGGCTTGCCCGATTGCTCCTGCATCGGCAGCGCGTCCATATCGGCCCGCAAGCCTATCGCGCGCCCGGGCGCCCTGCCCCGGATGATGGCGACCAGCCCCGATTCCGCAATGCCCTCATGGATCTCGTCCACCCCGAACTCGCGCAGCTTCTCGGCCACGAACGCCGCCGTCTGGTGGCAGTCGAAGCGCGTTTCCGGGTGGCGATGCAGGTGCTGCCGCCAGGCGGCCATCTCGCTGGCATAGTCGGCAATGCGGTTGAGGACGGGCATGGAAATCTCCGGGAGGTTTGGGCATGAAGAAATCCAAACGGCCGGGGGATGTCCATGGATGACGCGCTGATCTTCGACGAGACGCTCGACGATGGCCTGCAGATGCGGCGGCTGCTGGCGATCATGGCCCGCCTGCGCGACCCCCAGACGGGCTGCCCTTGGGACATAGAACAGACGTTCCAGTCTATCGCACCCTACACGATCGAAGAGGCCTATGAGGTCTCCGATTCGATCGAGCGGCAGGATTGGCGGGGGCTGGAGGGGGAGCTGGGCGACCTGCTGCTGCAGTCTGTCTACCATGCTCAGATGGGCGCCGAGGCCGGGCATTTCACCTTCGCCAGCATTGCGAAATCGGCCAGCGACAAGATGGTTGCGCGCCATCCGCATATCTTCGGCGACGAAAGCCGCGAGAAGAGTGCCGAGCAGCAGACAGCGGACTGGGAGCGCATCAAGGCCGCCGAGCGCGCCGATGCCGGCGAGGACCGCGTGCTGGATGGCGTGGCGCTTGCCCTGCCCGAGCTAATGCGGGCGGCGAAGCTGCAGAAGCGTGCGGCGCGGGTTGGCTTCGACTGGCCAGAGATCGGCAACGTTTTGGAAAAGCTACAGGAAGAGGCGGAGGAGCTGGCAGAGGCCCGCGACCAGCTCGGGCCAGAGGAGATTGAGGAGGAGATGGGCGATCTGCTCTTCGTCGCCGCCAACCTGGCTCGCTGGCTGGGGGTGGAGCCCGAAGCAGCGCTGCGCCGAGCAAACGACAAGTTCACGCGGCGGTTCAGTGTGATCGAAGACAGACTTCATGCAGAAGGCCGCTCGCCTGCCGACGCCAGCCTGGAAGAGATGGACGCAATCTGGAACGAGGTGAGGGCCGCCGACAAGGCAAAGTGAGGTGGCCGGCTATTGCCCGATACATTCTGTCAGGTATACGTGGCGCAACCAGTGAAAGGCCCAGTTCATGACCCGTCTCCCCCTCGTTCTTGCCCTTCTCGCCAGCCCCGCCGCGGCTGATGTGAACATCTACACCACCCGCCAGCCCGAGCTAATCACGCCCGTGCTCGATGCGTTCACCGAAGAGACCGGCATCGCCGTCAACCTCGCCTTCGTGCAAGAGGGTCTGCCGGAGCGGCTGCGTGCCGAGGGCGCGCGCTCGCCGGCCGATCTGGTGATGGTTGTCGATATCGCCAACCTGCAGCAGATCGTCGATACCGGCGCCATTCAACCGGTGCAGAGCGACGTGCTGGACGCCGCCGTTCCCGAGAGCCTGCGGGAGCCGGATGGCCTGTGGTACGCCCTGACCACCCGCGCCCGCATCGTCTACGCCAGCAAGGATCGGGTCGCCGATGGCGAAGTGACGACCTACGAAGCGCTGGCCGATCCCGAATGGCAGGGCCGCATTTGCACCCGCTCGGGCACGCATAACTACAACCTCGCGCTTCTTTCCGGCATGATCGCTCATCATGGCGAGGAGTATGCGCGCGAGTGGGCCGCTGGGCTGAAAGCCAATCTCGCCCGCAAGCCGCAGGGCAATGACCGCGGCCAGGTGCGCGCCATCTGGGCCGGCGAATGCGATATCTCGCTCGGCAACACATATTACATGGGGCTCATGGTCAACGACCCCGAGCAGCAGGAATGGGCCAATTCCGTGCGCATCGTCTACCCGACCTTCGAGGATGGCGGCACGCATGTGAACATCTCGGGCATCGCGATGACCGCCGCCGCGCCGAACCGCGAAGAGGCGCTGCAGCTGATGGAATTCCTCGTCTCGCCCGAGGCGCAGGCGATCTATGCCGATGTGAACAACGAATTCCCGGTGCTGGAGGGCGCTGAGCTCTCCAACCTGGTGGCAAGCTGGGGGCCCTTCACGCCGGACGACGTGTCGCTGGCCGAGCTGGCCGACCACCGCGCGGCGGCACTGCGGATCATGGAAGAGGTGAACTTCGACGGGTGAGCCGTTCAGAGGGCGGAAACCATATGGTTTCCGCCTTCGATTTCCATATGGAAATCGATCCTACCGCGCCGCAAGCGCCTCGGTCAGCAGGTCGCGCACCGCGTCGCCCGGCACATCCGACGTCACGAAAGCCTCGCCGATCCCGCGGGCCAGGATGAAGCGCAGGCGCCCGTCCTGCACCTTTTTGTCCTGCATCATCAGGCTCATGAGCGCCTCGGCATCCGGCAGATCGCCTTCGATGTCCGCCAGGCTCCGCTTGGTGCCCATTGCCGCCAGATGCGCGGATACGCGGCTCGGGTCTTCCTGGCTGCACAGCCCAAGCCTTGCCGACAGCTCGAAGGCTAAAGCGCAGCCGATGGCGACGCCTTCGCCGTGCAGCAGGCGGTCAGAATAGCCCGTCGCCGCCTCCAGCGCGTGACAGAAGGTGTGGCCGAGATTGAGCAGCGCCCGGTCGCCCTGCTCGGTCTCGTCGCGGGTGACGATCTCGGCTTTCATCTCGCAGGACCGGCGGACGGCATGGCGCAAAGCCTCCGGCTCGCGCTCCTTCACCGCCTCGGCGTTCGCCTCCAGCCAGCCGAAGAACGCCGAGTCTCCCAGCAGCCCGTATTTCACCACCTCGCCATAGCCGGCGAGGAAATCGCGCTGTGGCAGGCTCTCCAGCAGGCCAAGGTCGGCCAGCACCAGCGAGGGCTGGTGGAAGGCGCCGGCGAGATTTTTGCCCTGGGCTGTGTTGATGCCGGTCTTGCCACCGACGGACGAGTCTACCTGCGCCAGCAGCGTGGTGGGGATCTGCACCAGCCGCATGCCGCGCCGCGCAGTCGCGGCGGCAAAGCCCGCGAGGTCGCCGATGACACCGCCACCAAAGGCGACGATCAGATCTGTCCGTTCGAACTTGCCTTCGAGGATGAACTCGGTGGCCCGGCGCAGCCCCTCCCAGCTCTTGGTCGCCTCTCCAGGCTCCAGCACCAGCCACTCGGAAGCGATGTCGCCGAGGCCGGCTTCCAACGCCGCGCGATGCGCCTCGGCCACCCGCGCCTCCGTGATCACCGCCACGCGGGGCTGGCGCAGGAGCGGCGCGAGATGCACCGCCACTTCGGCCACCAGGCCCTCGCCGATGCGGATCTCGTATTCCCGGGCGGGCAGCGGCACGAAGACCGTCTCGTAACCCATCAGATTGTCTCCAGAATATCCGGTCGCTCGCGCAGGGCCGCCAGGGCCCGGCCCGTCGTCTCGTCGATCGAGGCGCGGGGTTTCGAGGTTACATGCACCTCGGCCAGTTCGTAGATCGGGCGGCGCGCCTCGTGCAGGTCGGCGAGCGTCTGGCGCGGGTTGGCGGTGGCGAGGAGCGGGCGGGTGCTCTTGTGGCGCACCCTCTCCCACAGCGTCGGCAGATCGGCATCGAGCCAGAGCGCCACGCCGGCATCGCTGATCGCCTGACGGTTGCGCTCGGCCAGATAGGCGCCGCCGCCGGTGGAGAGGATGCAGGGGCCGCCGGCCAGAAGGCGCTGGATGACGGCGGCCTCGCGATCGCGAAAAAAGCTCTCGCCGTCGCGGTTGAAGATCTCTGCGATGCTGGCCTGCGCCGCCTCTTCGATGGCCGCATCGGAGTCGACGAAGGGCACGCCAAGCCGGGCCGCCAGCGCCTTGCCGATGGCGGTCTTGCCGGAGCCCATCATGCCGACGAGCGCCACCGAGCGCCGCAGCCGCATCACTCCCTGTCTGGCCAGAGGCTCTTGCATGGCTCCCCTTCGTTGGCCCAGCCTTGCCGATTGGCAGGGCGGCGCCTTCAATGACGTGATCTTACGCAAAAGACCATATATAAACGCGGCAACAAGAAGCAGGGCAAAGACGAGGCAACCTATGTGGCGACTGATCAAAATATTGATCTACCTGATTATTCTAGCAGCCATTGCGTTGATCGTCTTCGCCTATCTCGGCCCCATCTTCATGCCCGGCGATTTCGATCCGCCCGCGCAGGAGATGAACATGCCGGTGGATATCGGGCGATGAGCCCGATGCGGCAGCCTGATCGCCCGAAAGGGCGGCGCACGGCCCCTGCCCTGACGGCGGCGCTGGCCCTGCTGGTGCCGCTCGCCGGGCCGCTGGCCGCACAGGAATCGCCGCTCTCGGCGATCGACTGGCTGTCGCGCTCTGTCGCCGCCGCACCGCCAGAGCAGGCGGGCCCGAGCGAGCCGCCGGTGGCCGAAAGCGGCGCGCCGCCAAGCATCACCGTCACCCCGCTCGACGATGCCTCGCTCGACGGCATCGGGCTGTATGGCCCCGCTGAAACCGGCCTGCCCGCCAATCTGTGGAGCGGCAGCGACGAGACGATGCTCGTTACCCTCATCGCGGCCGAGCGGCGCCAGTCGCTTCCCGCAATCGACGAGTTCTTCGCCCTGCTCCTCCTGGCCCAGGCCGAACCGCCGCAGGGCGCCACAACGGAAGACGGGCTGTTCCTCGCCCGTGTCGACAAGCTGCTCGATCTGGCGCGGCTGGGCGAGGCCGAGGCGCTGCTAAGCGTGGCAGGCGTCGAGAAGCCCGGCACCTTCCGCCGCTGGTTCGACATCTCGCTGCTCACGGGCACCGAGAATATCGCCTGCGCGCAGATGCAGTCGCGCCCCGCGCTGGCGCCCACCCTGCCGGCCCGCGTCTTCTGCCTCGCGCGCCAGGGCGACTGGAATGCTGCGACGCTGACGCTCGGTACCGCTCGGGCCATCGGCGCCGTCAGCGACGAAGAGCTGGAGCTGCTCACGCGCTTTCTCGACCCGGCCCTGGCCGAGGGCGAGGCGCCCCTGCCCGACCCTGAGCGTCTGTCGCCGCTGAATTTCCGCCTCTACGAGGCCATCGGCGAGGCCATGGCCACCGGCCCGCTGCCGCTGGCCTTCGCCCATGCCGAGCTGCGCGGCCTCTCCGCCTGGCGGACAGAGGTGGAATCGGCCGAGCGCCTGGCTCGCGCCGGTGCGATCCCGCCGCAAGAGCTGGCACGGATCTATCTCGACGGCACCCCCGCCGCCTCGGGCGGCATCTGGGACCGGGTCGATGCCGTGCAAAAGCTCGACCGGGCGCTCGACCGCGGCGACGACGAGGCCCTGGCCGAGGCTCTGCCCCGGGCGGAACAGCTGCTGGGCGCGGTGCATCTGCAGCCCACCCTCGCCCGTCTCGTCGTGCCCCGCCTGAGCGGCAAGGAGCTTTCGGGCCCGGCCGCCGCCGCCGCCTTTCGCCTCGCCCTGCTGACCGATGATTACGAGGCCGCCGCCCAGGCGCATGAGCCTGCGAATGACGACGAGCGGTTTCTCACCGCCATCGCCCGCGGCAAGCTCGACGATATCGCCACGCGCGGCCCCAGCGAGGCCGCCATCGCCTCGGCCTTCAACGGCCTGGCGCCGCCGGATGTGCTGCTCGACCTCGCGGATGAGGGCCGGCTGGGCGAGGCCCTGCTGCGCGCCATCGCGCTCTTCAACGAAGGGCTCGCCGGTGACCCGCAGGCCGTGGCCGAGGCGCTGGCCTTCTTCCGCCATGTCGGGCTGGAGGATGTCGCCCGGCAGGCGGCCCTGCAATACCTGCTGCTCGAGGATGACGTTTGACCGCCCAGGGCACCTCCTCCGCCCCCTCCAGTATGGAGGGGTGGATCTCTGTCTATCTCGAGGCGGCGCAGGCCGAAGCGGGCGCCGCGCAGAACACCCTGCTCGCCTATGGGCGCGACCTGAAGGATGCCGCCGGCCATCTCGCCGCCCGCCGGCTCGATTTCGCCCGCGCCAGCGAGAGCGACATCACCGGCTATCTGGTTGCCTGCGAGGCGGCGGGCCTGTCGAAGGCCACGCGGGCGCGGCGGCTCTCTGCCCTGCGCCAGCTCTTCCGCTTCGCCTATGAGGAGGGCTGGCGGGCCGACAACCCGGCCATCAAGCTCAAGGGCCCCGGCCGCAGCAAGGCGCTGCCGCAGGTGCTGAGCGAGGCCGAGATGACGCAGCTGGTCGAGGCCGCCAGTGACGGCCGCGACGGGCTCCGCCGCGCCTGCCTGCTGGAGCTGGCCTATGCCACGGGCCTGCGGGTGACCGAGCTGGTCTCGCTGCCCCTCTCGGCGGCCCGCGGCGAACCCGCCATGCTGCTGGTGCGCGGCAAGGGCGGGCGGGAGCGCATGGTGCCGCTGGCCGGGCCGGCCCGCAGTGCGCTCGCCGCCTGGGCCACGGCCCGCGAGCGGCAGGAGGCGGCGGCGAAGGCGGCCGGCCAGCCCGGCTCTCGGGCGCTCTTCCCCTCTCGCGGCAAGGCCGGGCACCTGACCCGCCAGGGCTTCTTCGCCCTGCTCAAGGAGCTTTCCGTCGAGGCGGGCGTCGACCCGGGCAAGGTCACGCCCCACGCCCTGCGCCATGCCTTCGCCACCCATCTTCTGGCGGGCGGCGCCGATCTGCGCTCGATCCAGCTATTGCTCGGCCATGCCGACCTCTCCAGCACCGAGATCTACACCCATGTGCTGGACGAAAAGCTCAAGGAGCTCGTGCTGACCCATCACCCCATGGCGCGCCGAGGCGCCAAGGCTTGAAGCCGCGCCCCCGCGGCCCCATAAATACCTAACCCCACAGGACAACCCCAGGCCCCATGTTCGCCTCTCTCGACGCCGCCTTCTGGATCACCTCCGGCGCGATCCTCTGCCTTCTCGTGCTTTCCGGCTTCTTCTCGGGCTCCGAGACGGCCCTCACCGCCGCCTCACGCGGCAAGCTGCGCAACCTGGCCGACAAGGGCTCGAAGGGCGCGGCTCAGGCGCTCGACATCACCGAAGACAACGAGCGTCTGATCGGCTCTATCTTGCTGGGCAACAACGTGGTGAACATTCTCGCCACCTCGCTCGCCACCGCCACGCTGACACGGGTGCTGGCCGGCGGCGGCGTGGGGATTGCCACGCTGGTGATGACACTGCTGGTGCTCATCTTCTCCGAGGTGCTGCCGAAGACCTATGCCATCACCAATGCCGAGAAGACAGCCTCGTTCGTCGCGCGGCCCATCGCGCTGCTGGTGCTGATTGTCTCGCCGGTCGTCAGCATCATCCGGGCCATCGTACGCGGCGTGCTGCGCCTCTTCGGCGTACGTCCCGACCCGGGTGCCAAGATCCTGGCCGTGCGCGAAGAGATCGCCGGCGCGCTGCATCTCGGCCATTCCGAGGGCGTGGTCGACCGCGAAGACCGCGACCGCATCCTCGGCGCGCTCGATCTTGCCGACCGGACTGTCGAAGAGATCATGCAGCACCGCTCGGGCATCGAGACCATCGACGCCGACCTGCCGGTGACCGAGATCCTCAGCCTGGTGCTCGACAGCCGTCACACCCGCCTGCCGCTCTGGCGCGGCGAGCAGGAGAACATCGTCGGCGTGCTGCATGCCAAAGACCTGCTGCGCGCCATGCACCGCATGATGGGCGACGGGCAGATCACCTCGGAAGAGATGACGCGCTTCGACATCATGGACGTGGCGATGGAGCCCTACTTCATCCCCGAATACACCACGCTCGACGACCAGATGCGCCAGTTCCTCGCCCGCCATACGCATTTCGCGCTGGTGGTGGATGAATACGGCGCCCTGCAGGGGCTGATCACGCTGGAGGATATTCTGGAGGAGATCGTCGGCGAGATTTCCGACGAGTTCGACGAGCCGGAGGAAGAGCCGCTGCCCGCCGCGGCCGATGGCAGCTACGAGGTGGACGGCGCGATGACCATCCGCGACCTCAACCGCATGTACGACTGGTCACTGCCGGATGAAGAGGCCAACACACTGGCCGGGCTGGTGATTCACGAGGCCCAGATCATCCCCGCTCAGGGGCAGGTCTTCTCCTTCCACGGCTTCCGCTTCGAGGTGGTGGCGAAGGAGGAGAACCGGCTGGCCCGGTTGAAGGTGACGCCGTTGGAGGGGGTTGGGGGGTAGAAATACTAGGTAACGAGCAACCTACGCTTCTTCGCGCCAGACAGGTTGATCCGCATTTGGATGACTTGTTCAGTAATGGTCCACATCTCAGAAAGCTCGGTGATGGTGAATCTAGAGCCTTCAATCAAACTGTAGGCGCGTAAAGCGGCCGAATCGGACAACAGAAGAGTAGGACCTAGCCGTTCTGCCTCAGCTTCATGCTCCGGTAAGAAGGCCCTCGTTCCATCAGAACCGAAGGGGTTTGATGGCGGGTGGCGAAGTATGATGTGCGCTAATTCGTGCGCGATATCGGAAGATTGACGCTTCGGGTCGTGACCATCGTTCAGCAAGACAAAAGCGGCGGATCCATCGAAGCACGCTGCTGCTGAAAAGTCATGCCCAGCTACCTTGCCCAGGAGAGCCGTCCGCTCATCACAGTCAGGTAGGCTCCTCAGCCCAATTATTGGGACAGCAAGATGCTGAGCTAGTGCCCACGGGCACAATGGCTGGTCGAGATCAATCTCCATCTCGCGGCGCAGATCGTCAGACCAACGGTGCGATTCAGAAACAAAGCCACGACGCAACTTGCTAGGAGTCCTCGCCAACCTCTCTCTCCCGCCTGAATTGGACATAGGCAGCTTTGACCATCGCTTCAATAGCGCGAGCACCCTCAGGTGTTAACTGCTTGTCAGCGCGCAGGTGCCCCACAATCTCTGCCAAAGGCTCGGCGGGTTTCTTTTCCACGTAGCCAATGAACTGGTCGGCACTCAAACCCGACCATTTGCAGAGTGCCGCCAACGTATCCACGTCGGGGCGCTTGCCCTGAGCGATGCGTGTAAGCGTAGAGGCGCTCACGTTGGCCTGATCAGCCACCGCTCGCCAAGTCAGCCCCGATGCGAGGCGCCTAGCGTCCAATGCCTGGAAAAAGGCATCGTTGAGAAACTGTTCCTTCATGAAGATTTCACTCTTGCAATCTCCTGCCACATGCGCAACAAGGTAGTCGTTGCGATCTTGCAACCCTTATCCCAAAGTGAAACACAAGGAAATACGACAATGGGAAAAAATCAATACGTGGTCCGGCACGGCGATGCCTGGGGAGTTCGTGGTGAGGGCAATCAACGCCTCACGCGCGAATTCGACACGCAGCGCGATGCCATTGGCTTCGCAAGGGGCATCGCCCGAAACCAACAATCGGAGCTGCGCATTCAAGGCCGAGATGGTCGTTTCCGTGACGCAGACAGCCATGGGAAAGATCCCTTTCCGCCGAAAGGGTAATCGATGATCAGCTTCAAATATAAAGGACGCACATACACCAACGGCAGATCTTTGACGGCGGCGCTCAACAAAGACCTGAAAGACGAATACGAACGCAAAATTCGCCAAGCTGCTTCGGCGTCAGGCGTTCGTGTTCAGCGAACCAGCAGGGGTTTCCAATTTACCGGAGATGCCAACAGCATGGCTCGCATGAATAAGCGGCTTGGAAATTAATAACCGTGGCCCACTTGGGGGGATGGATTAGGCGCAGCTCATTCTGAGTTGCGCCTAATTCTATATTAGGTAGCCCCTCAAACCCGCCCACTCCCCGACAACAACACCGCGATCGGCCGCGTCGTCCGGATCTCTGCGAACACCAGCACCAGGCTCGCCGTCATCGGCACCGCCAGCACGGCGCCGGCTATGCCCCAAAGGGTGCTCCAGAACGCCAGGGCCAGCAGCACCACCAGGGGCGAGAGGTTGAAGGCGCGGCCCATCATCCGAGGCTCCAGGTAGAAGCCCACGAACACCTGCGCCGTCGTCAGCGCCAAGGCCACGAGGATCGACAGCCCCAGCTCGCCGAATTGCGCCAGGCTCAAGAGCACCGGGAAGATCACCCCCACCAGCGAGCCGATGTAGGGGATGTAGTTGAGAAAGGCGATCAGCACCGCCCAGAACAGCGCGTATTCGATGCCGAACAGCAGCATCAGCACGAAGGAGATGGCGCCGAGGATGACGTTCAGCGTCGTCTTCACCAGAAGGTAGCTGCCGATCCGCTCGTTGATCCGCTCCAGGAGCAGCAGCGTGCGCGCGCCATCCTCCTCACTGCCGACGGCGATCACCACCTTGCGGGCGAGGCCGTTGCGCTCGGCCATGAAGAAGGCGGCGTAGAGCACCATGAGGAACAGCATCGTGCCCAGCCCCCGCAGCGACAGCAGCGTCGGCGTGATGAGCGAGCCGATGTCGATGCGGTCGAGGGTGGCGGTACGCACATTCTCCCACGTCGGCTCATCCTCGATGCCCCAGAGGCCGACGGTGCGGGTGACCAGCGCCTCGAGATTGGCCTCGTAGCGCGGCAGGGCGCCGGCGACCTGGGCGAGGTTGTTGATGATGAGGATGAAGAACAGCACCACGCCGAGCGTGAAGATCATGAGCACCAGCAGGTGCTGCACCACGGCGGGCAAGCGGCGGAGGACAGGCACCCTGTCCATGCTGCGGGCGGCGGCGAGCAGGATGTAGACAGAGATCAGCGCCGCGATGATCGGCAGCAGCACCGGCCGGCCAACCCAGAGCAGCCAGCCCACCATCAAGGTGAGCGCGGTGGCGTAGGTGAGATTGCGCAGGCTCATGTCCGTCTTCAACATCAAGCCGCCTCTCCTCGTCACGCAAGCGAGCCCATGATGGCATGGGCACGAGGGAGGGTCTATCGCAGGGCGGCCTGCGGCGGCGTTAAGGGCGTGCGGCGGAGCGGCTCAGCCCGCTGTTTCGGCAGTGGCGCCGCCCGGGCGCCCGGATTGCGCGCCCCCTGCCCCGATCTCGCGCAAGGCCCGGTTCTCGGCGCGGATGCGGATCGTGAGGATCGCGGCGTTAAGGGCGGTGAACAGCAGCGCGACCCAGGTGAGGCCGAGCACCATGGGCGCGACGGCGATCTCCGCCACCACCAGCGCGTAGTTCGGGTGCGAGATCCAGCGGTAGGGGCCGCGGCGAACGGGCGGCTCGGGCACGGTGATGATGCGCGTCGTCCAGCGCCCGCCGAGGCTGAGGAGGATCCAGGCGCGCAGGACTTGCAGCAGGGCGAAGGCGGCGAGCCAGGGCAGGCTGACCGCGGCGCCCCAGCCGAAGAGCGCGATGCAGGCGATCCAGGCACTGTGCATCGCCACGATCAGCGGATAATGCGCCGCCCCATGCTCCACCCCGCCCCGCGCCATCAGCCGGGCCGTGTTGCGCCGGGCGATCACCAGCTCGCCCAGGCGCTGGACGATGAGGAAGGCGATGAAGGCGGCGGAGGGCAAGAGGCTCATGCGCTGACCGGCAGAAGCGACAGCGTGAAGCCAGGGCCGAGCGCCGCCAGCAGCAGCTGGCCAGAGGTGCCGCGTTGCAGGGCCCGCTCCAGCACGAACAGCACCGTCGGGGCCGACATGTTGCCGGCGTCGCGCAGCACCTCGCGTTCGATGTCGAGGCTGCCCTCGGGCAGGCGGAACACCTCTTCCATGGCCGTCACAACCTTGGCGCCGCCGGGGTGGCAGACCATCCGGTCTACGGCGGCCGTCCCCAAGGCTGGCTCGGCAGCGGCATAGGCGGCGGCGAGCTGCTCGGTGGCGAAGGCGGGGATCGAGCGGTCGAAGATCACGCCGAGACCGGTGTCGTCCACATCCCAGCCCATGATGTCGAGCGTATCGGGCCACATGTGCTGCGCCCCTTGCCCGATCTGCGGCGCGCCTGTGCGCTCTGCCGCCGCGCCGCTGCCCAGAACGGCCGCTCCGGCGCCGTCGCCAAAGAGGGCGGTGGCGATGATGTCGGATTTCTCCAGCCGATCCATGCGGAAGAGCACGGTGCAGGTCTCGACAGCCACCATCAGCACCCGCGCGCCGGGCCGGCCGGCGGCGAGGTCTCGCGCGATGGAGAGGCCAGAGACGCCGCCGGCGCAGCCGAGGCCGAAAACCGGCACGCGCTGCACATCGGGGCGGAAGCCCATCTCGGCGGCGGCGCGGGCCTCGAGCGTCGGGGTGGCGACGCCGGTGGAGGAGACCGTGACGATGATGTCGATTTCGGAGGCCGCCACGTCTGCCGCCTCCAGCGCCCCGCGCGCGGCCCGGCTGAACAGGTCGAGCGCGCCGGCGAGATAGGCGTCGTTCCGGGCCTTCCAGCCGTGGCCCTGGCCGAACCATTCCATCGGCACGACGGAGCTGCGCCGCTCGATGCCCGCGTTGTCGAAGGCGGGGGCGAGGCGGTTGAACTGCGGGTAGCGCGGGGCCAGCAGCTCGCGGGCCCGGGCGACCACGTCGGTCTGCTCAAGGACATTGGGGGCAAGAGCAGTTGCCAGGCCAAGAAGAGAGACCGGGGCAGCGCCGGCGGCACACCGGAGCGGCACCGGCTTGGGGTCTTGATAGGTCACGAGGGTTCACCAATCACGCTGGGGTACCCCGAGCGATGTAGCCCGGTGCTTCGGCGTGACCCGCCAGGGCGGCTTCAAGATCCCGTGCGAGGTGCCCGGCGGCAGCCTCAGATGCGGATGGTCACCACGCTGCGGCCCTTGGCGGCCAGCGCCAGCTCGCCGGCACACAGGCTCAGCGCCTCGGCCCCGAAGACTTCACGCCGCCAGCCGGCCAGGCACGGCAGGTCGCGCTCGCCCGAGGCGAGGGCATCGAGCTCGGCCGAATTTGCGATGAGCTTTTGCGCCACATCGGAATCCTCGGCACGCGCCTTCAGCAGCACGCGGAGCAGATCGGCCAGCGCCGGATTGACCTGGCGCTGCTCATGGGCGCGGTCGACGCGCGGCAGCTGGTCGGCCGGGCAATCCACGCCGCGGCCCACGGCGGCCATGATGCCCTCGGCGATATCGCCGCGACGGGCCTCGCGCAGCAGCAGGCGCGAGCGCGACAGATCCTTCTCGCTGCGCGGCTTGGTCGAGGCCAGCTCGACGAGCGCATCGTCCTTGAACACACGGTTGCGCGGGACGTCATGCGATTGCGCATAGGCCTCGCGGAAGGCGGCGAGCTCACGCACGATGGCGAGGAACTTCGGGCTCTGGGTGCGGGTCTTCACGCGCTTCCAGGCATCCTCCGGCTCGGTGCGATAGGTGGCGGGGTCGGTGAGCACCGCCATCTCCTCTTCGACCCAGGCCTTGCGGCCGGTCTTCTCCAGCCGGGAGGACAGGCTCTCGTAGATGACCCGCAGATGCGTGACATCGGCGAGGGCGTAGCGCTGCTGCGCCTCTGTCAGCGGGCGGCGCGACCAATCGGTGAAGCGAGACGACTTGTCGACCTCGGCCTTGGCGATCTTGCGCACCAGCGTCTCGTAGCCCACTTGCTCGCCAAAGCCGCAAACCATGGCGGCGACCTGCGTGTCGAAGAGCGGCGTGGGGATCAGCCCGGCGGCGACGCAGAAAATCTCCAGATCCTGCCGGGCGGCGTGGAAGACCTTCACCACGCTCTCGTCACGGAAGAGCTCATAGACCGGCTCGAGGCTCAGCCCCTCGACCAGCGGGTCGACAAGCACGGCGCCCTCGTCGCCCTCGCCGGGATGGGCGAGCTGCAGGAGGCAGAGCTTGGCGTAATAGGTGCGCTCGCGCAGGAACTCGGTGTCGACTGTGACATAGGGGTACTGGGCGGCGGTGGCACAAAAATCCGCCAGGTCCGCCGTTGTTGTAATAACGCGCATTCGGGTCCTGCCTTTGCTTGCGCAACGGCTTAGGCGAATTGCTGCGCATTGAAAAGCCGTAGGCGCGCGTCCTTCTGCCCCGGTATCGCCGGGGGATTGGCGGCTTCTTCTCTTGGTCTGGTCACAATCGTTCCGAAATCTCTTGGCATTAGCACGATCTGACGGGCCCGCAGCGAGGAGGCAGCATGTCGACCGTAACACTCTACCTGACCGGCGATCAGATCGGCACCTATGACAGTCTGAACTCTGGCGGCAACGGCGATGACATGGCCGTCACACTGAACGGCACCCAGCCGCTCGGCGGCCCGGAGGATGTGTACCGGCTGGAGATTATCCAGGTCGGCGACGGGGTGGACGACTTCAGCAACGGCCAGTTCGTCTCGATCTACCCCTACCCTGACAGCGACCCGCCCGCTGACCCGATTGTGACACGGCTTAACCCGCAGCACGACATGTTCCAGGGCCGCGCCTCTTCAGAAGAGCACCAGATCTTCACCTCGCCCGAGAACTACGTGATCGACCTCAACGGCGTCTCCGCCGGCTCGATGCAATACGGGCCGGGCTATGAGCCGCCGCGCGCCGAGCAACTGCCCTTCTCCGGCCTGCCCTCGCAGCCGCCAAGCGTGACCTGCTTCGCCGCCGGCACCCTGATCGCGGCAGAAGGCGGGCTGCGGCCGGTGGAAGAGATTGCGGCGGGCGACCGCGTGATGACGCGCGACGGCGGGCTGCAGGTTGTGCGCTGGGCCGGCCAATCCCGCGTGCCGGGCAGGGGCACTCTGGCCCCGGTGGAAATTGCCGAGGGGGCGCTGGGCAATGACCGCGCCCTGCGCGTCTCGCAGCAGCACAGGTTGCTCATCAGCGGCTGGCGGGCCGAGCTGCTGTTCGGCCAGCCAGAGGTACTGGTGGCGGCACGGCATCTGGTGAACGACCGGACGATCCGCATCCTGCCCTGCGACGAGATCACTTACGTGCATCTGGCGCTGGACAGACACGAAATACTCCACGCCGAAGGGCTGGCGGCAGAAAGCCTGTATCTCGGCCCCGGCGCCCTCGCCTCGCTCAGCCATGCCGCCCGCGCCGAATTGCTGGCGATCTTCCCCGAGCTGGAGGAGGAGGGCACCATGCCCCTCGCCCGGCCCGGCCTGCGGGCCTGGGAAGGTGCGCTGTTGGCGCCGTGAGGCCGGCTAGGGGCTGTGGGCCTCGGCCTCGTTCAGATAGAGCGGGCTGCGCTCGCCGCTGACAAAGCGGCGCAGGACGGCCGGATACAGCCGGTGTTCCAGCGGCAGCACCCGCGCCGCCAGCTCATCGGGCGTCTCGCCGGGCGCGATGGCCAGCCGCGCCTGCCCGAGGATCGGCCCGCCATCAAGCTCCGCCGTCACCTCATGCACCGTGCAGCCATGCTCGGCATCGCCGGCCGAGAGGGCGCGGGCATGCGTATCGAGCCCCCGGTACTTCGGCAGCAGCGAGGGGTGGATATTGAGCATCCGGCCCGACCAGGCATCGATGAAGGCCGGGGTGAGCACCCGCATGAAGCCGGCGAGGCAGATGACATCGGGCTCTGCCGATTCCAGCCGTTCCGTGAGCGCCGCCTCGAAGGCGGCGCGATCTCCAAGGAACGGGCGATGGTCGATGACGGCGGTGCGGATACCGCGCGCCTCGGCCTTCTGCAGGCCGCCGGCGTCGGACCGGTTGGAGACGACGAGCACCGGCTTGGCCGGATGGCCGCCGTTCATCGAGTCGGCCAGCGCCACCATGTTGGAGCCCGAGCCGGAAATCAGGATGGCGACCCGCGCCGGGCGACGCTCTGGCGTCACCAATCGGCTCACGGGGGTCTCGGCAGCGCTCACCGGCTCAGCGTGCCCGTGTAGCGCACGCCCTCGCCCTCGGTGACATGGCCGAGGCGCGACACCGTTTCGCCCGCCTCGGTCAGCGCGGCTTCCACACTCTCCGCCGCGTCAGGCGCCACAGCCAGCACCATGCCGATCCCGGCGTTGAAGCTGCGCAGCATCTCGGCCTCGGCGACGCCGCCCTGATCCATCAGCCAGGCGAAGACCGGCGGCAGGCGCCAGGCGCCCAGGTCGATCTCGGCCCCATGGCCTTCCAGCACGCGCGGCACATTCTCTGTCAGCCCGCCGCCAGTGATATGGGCCAGCGCATGCACGCCGCCCCCTGCGATGGCGGCGAGAGCCGGGCGAACGTAGAGGCGCGTCGGCGTGAGCAGTGCCTCGCCGAGCGTCCCCTCGCTGAACGGGCTGGCATCGCCCCAAGACAGACCGGTCTGTTCCACGATGCGGCGGACCAGAGAATAGCCGTTGGAATGCACGCCGTCGCTGGCGAGGCCGAGCAGCACGTCGCCCGCTGCCACGCCATCGGGCAGGCCCCTGCCCCGCTCCATCGCGCCCACGGCAAAACCGGCGAGATCGAAATCACCGCCGTGATACATGCCCGGCATCTCGGCCGTCTCGCCGCCGATGAGCGCGCAGCCCGAGGCTTTGCAACCCGCCGCGATGCCCTCGACAATCGCTGCGGCCTTGTCGACCTCCAGCTTGCCGGTGGCGAAATAATCTAGAAAGAACAGCGGCTCGGCGCCCTGGCAGACGAGGTCGTTCACGCACATCGCCACCAAGTCGATGCCTATGCCTGAGACCACTCCGGTGTCGATGGCGATCTTCAGCTTGGTGCCCACGCCATCGGTGGCCGCCACCAGAATCGGGTCGTCATAGCCCGCGGCCTTCAGATCGAAGAGCGCCCCGAACCCGCCGAGCCCGGCCATCACGCCGGGGCGATCCGTTGTCTTGGCGGCAGGCTTGATACGCTCCACCAGCGCGTTGCCGGCATCGATATCCACACCCGCGTCGCGGTAGGACAGGCCGTTGCTGCGATCCATCAGGTGCCCCCTAGTTTGTTGGGCCCGCGCCTACCCGATCCGTGGGCGCCGCGCAATCGGCAGGGCCCTGTCGATAGGCCGCCAGCATCCGGCTTACGTTGAGCTCCACAATCTCAGCGGTGGGGTGAATCCGATCCGGCCCATAGGCACGAGAGCGGTCGGTGAGCGTTACCGACTCGTAGCTGGGGAAGTAGTCAACGAAATCCAGCCGCTCGCGCGCCATCTCTGCCGCCACACGCAGCAGCGACTTGGAATAGGTGTTCGCCTCCAACACGTCCTGCCCGGTAAAGCTGCGCGCCATCGGCACGGGCGAGACGGTGAGAACGGTCCGCTGCCCCTCTGGTCCCGCGTCATGGATAAGCCGGAGCACTGCCTCCACCTGCGAGATCACCTCCGACGGGGCGGGGCGGAAGAAGGTGAAACGCTTGGGATTGGCGACGACGACTTGCCGCGGCGGCGCGATGGTCAGCACGCGGCCCGTCTCTTCATCCAGCCAGCATTCGACGAGCCCGAGCGTGACGACCGCGACGCGGCAGGAGCGCATGGCTTCGGCGAAGAGGGCGGAAACCTCCGCCCTGCGCGCCACCGCCCGCTCACGGGAGACAGAGTAGTTCGCGTTCAGCGACAGGTCGATCCAGCCGTCGCCATGGGGAACAATCAAATCCCGCCCACCCTCGCCGCCACCGAGCGCAATGGTGAGCTCTTCCAACATCGAGGCGGGCGTGTACTTGTTGAGCTGGCCCGCCGGCTGGCGGGCAGCGCCGAAGCGGGCCTGCTCTTCGGGGGGCACCGCGTAGGAGAGCATCGGCGCCGGTTGCCCGGCCGCGGCCAGCGCCACTTCGATATGGCGCGCAAAGCACGAGCCGACGGCGAAGACCGGCTCGTCCGGCGCGATGCAAAATCCGGGTGTGAAGGTTGGCTGGCAGTCGGGCGCAAGCCGATCCTCTGCCTGTGCTGAAGAGGGCCAGCGGCTTTGCGGGCGGTCGCGGGCGAGGCGTAAGGCGTCGGGGGCACTCATCGACAGCCGGTAGGGACTCATCGTGCTCCTTCTGGCGCGCCGGCGCCGCTTGACCGCCCCCGCGCCGCTCCGTAGGCAATGGCGGCGTGGGCCTGTAGCTCAATTGGTTAGAGCAGACCGCTCATAACGGTTTGGTTGGGGGTTCGAGTCCCTCCGGGCCTACCACGCCCAACGCAATGCACAGGTTACTCGGCAGCCGTCGTCTGTGCCTGATCGGCAGGGGCGACATAATCACGCACCAGCCGCTCGATGTTCTCGCGCACGATTGCCGAGCTCGGGTGGATCAGATCGTCGCTCCATGCGAAGCCGCGATCCGAGGTCGTGACGCTCTCGTAAGAGCCGAAATAATCGACGTGGTCATGGAGCACGCGCATCTGCTCGGCCGCTACCCGCAGCAGCGCCTTCGAATAGCCGTTGGCGACGATGACATCGTCTTCGGTGAAGGTGCGCCGCAGCGGCACTGGCGAGACGGTCAGCACGACTTTCTGGTCCTCGCGCCCATTCTCCTTCAGCGCGCGGATCACACCGTCGACCGCGTCGACGCAGGCCTGCATCGGAAGCACCTGGAACATGAACCGGTCCGGGTGCGGCCGGACCATCTGCAAAGACGGCATCTCGTTGAGATGCAGCCCGGTCTCGGTATCGATCCATGTCTCGATCAGGCCGAGCGTCAGAACATGGATCCGCGCTTTCGAAATCGAGTCGGCGAAGAGACGGCGCAGGCTGGCGCGGCGCTCCAGCCCACGTTCGAACGACACGGGCACGTTGGTGTGCAGCTGCGTGTCGATCCAGCCCTTCTCACTCTCGATTAGGAATTCGCTGCCATCGGTCTGACCGAAGGCAAAGTCGATCTCCTGCCGCATCGACACCGGCGTGTACTTGTTGACCAGAGAATTGGGCCGGCCGTCGGACTTGAGCAGCTCTTCGGGCGGCACCTCGATCGAGCGCATCGGCACGTCGAACCCGCTCTCGGCGAGCCGCGCTTCGACATTGCGCGCAAAGCAAGACCCCATGGTGAACACCGTCTCGCCGGCTTCGAGCGTAAAGCCGGGCCGGCTGACGGGCTGGCACACCGGCGTCAGCCGGGCGTGGTTCGGCGGCTTGGGCCAGCGGCTATCGGCTGCCTGACGGGTGCGCTTGAACACGATCTTCGCGGGGACAGGCGCGCCGCTGTTTCTGGGGGTATCGTTCATGCGATCAGCGCTTTCTCAGGAACCGAGGATAGCCACGACGTAGCCCTGCGTCTCGGCATAGGGGGGGATGTCGCCGTAGCGTTGCACGGCTTCGGGCCCCGCGTTGTAGGCGGCGAGCGCGAGGCGCCAGCTGCCGAAGCGATTGTATTGCAGGCGCAGGTAGCGGGCGCCGCCCTCGAGGTTCTGCGCCGGGTCGGTGGCGTCGACGCCAAGGACGCGCGCGGTGTCGGGCATCAGCTGGGCCAGGCCCATGGCGCCCTTCACCGAGACGGCGCCAGCGTTCCAGCCGCTTTCCTGCTGCACGAGGCGCAGGAACAGATCCGCCGGCACGCCGTGGCGCTGGGCGGCGGCACGGGCCACCGCAAGGTAGGGGCCGCTGTAGGCGCCGATATAGCCCGGCACGCTCTCGCTGATCGCGATCTCGGGCCGTTCGGGCTGAAGGCGGTTGGAATTGCGGTACTGATCCGCCGCGCGGCCATCGAGGACGGATAGCTGGCTCGACAGCAGATCGGCCCGGGACATGGTGGAGAGGGTATCGGCCCCAGCCGAGCCCCCGGTGATGAGCGCTGCTGCCAAAAGGCCGCCGCGCAGAATGCCTGTCAGTCTCTCCATGCATCTCCTCTAGCAGGCGGGCTGCGCTCCGCCAATCGCCTTCGCGTGATCGGCGGTGCGGGGAGGCAGATCATTGCCGGGGGCTGCCTGGGGCGAGGCCGCCCTCGCCCATCAGCTCTTCCACCACCAGCGCCAGCAGCGCCGCCCGCCCCTGACGGCCGGATTTTCGGTAGATGGCGTTGAGCTGCGCCTTCACGGTGCCCTCGGCGGTGCCGCGCAGGCGGGCGATTTCGGCAAGCTCGAAGCCCTTCAGGGTGAAGCCCGCAACATCCTGTTCCGCCGGGGTCAGGCCCCATTCGGTGTACCAGCGCTCCAGAATGTCGTTGAGCGCGCCCGAGGCGAGGTCGAGCGCGCGGGAGAGATGTTGCTGGCGCAGGATCAGCCGGCGCAGCTGGCGGGCCTCCACGCCGATGGCCACGATCATCGCCAGCGCCGTCAGCGCCTCGATCGAGAAGAAGGCGCCGGCCTCGCCCGGTGTAGGGTTGCGCAGGTCGCCGACGACATCGAGCAGAAACCACAGGGCGCAGAAGGCCTGAATGGCGATCAGCAGGGCAAGGCCGGCCGTCTCGCGACGGGCCGCCCGGCTGCCGGGCCGGGCGACGGCGCCGGCGCCGGCGGCGCTCTCGTCGGCTTCATGCATGCTCACTCTCCCGGGCCGGCCCCCTCCGGCAGCGACTTGTAGCCTGTCACCATCGAGAGCGGAAGGTTGAGGCGCAGCCGCACGCTTTCGAACAGCACAGCGGCGATATGGGCCAGTGCCGAGATCTCAGCCCAGGTGACGGCGATCTCATGCACCTCTTTCACCCAGCGGATGCCGAAGAAGGTGAGCGTCGTCATGGCGTAGCCCGAGGCGACGATGACGATGAAGGTCAGGAGCAGGTTGTAGATCATCAGCGCGCCCAGCGGCGAATGACCGGCATGGGCATGCCGCCGCCCCGTCGCCATCTCCTCAACCTGGCCCCAGGCGCCGCGGGCGCTGGGCGGAAAGTCGGAAAAGCGGGCGTGGATCGGGCCGATCAGGCCCCAGATCACGCGCACGAGGATCAGCCCGCCCACGGCATAGCCGATCAGGTGGTGCGCCTCATGCTCGGGGTTGGTGACGAAGGCATTGAGCGCGAAGAGGGTGACGAGCGACCAGTGAAAGATGCGGACCAGCGGGTCCCAGATCTTGCGGCGGGTCATGGGGACCTCCGGTGTGAATGAGGGAAGGGTCGGCGCCGGGTCTCCCCGGCGCCAGGCGACGTCAGTTGGAGGCGTCTTCGTCATCGGGCGTGTCGCCGCGAGCCACGGGGTTCAGATCGGCGTCGAAATAGAGTTCGAACATCTCGCCGTCTTTCACGGCATAGGCCTCGATCATGCCGTCCTCCATCCCGATGGAGCGCACCTCGTAGCCCTGATCGGTGAGCTGGGTGGTGAGCGCCGTCACGGTTTCGGGCGCGGGCTGATCGGCGGCGAAGGCGGCGGCGCCGGTGAGCAGAAGACCGCTGGACAGGGCGAGAGCAAGAATGCGGGTCATGATGTCATCTCCGTTGATGTGCCGGCTGCGGGATGCGCCGGTCTGGGGAGGGAGATGACGCGGGCCCTGCCGCCGAGCCATTGGCCGAAAGGCAGAAGGCGGGGCGATCCGCCGCTTGGCAGAGGCTCTATACCTGCGGTTTAGGCCGGCAGGTGGCCGCCCTCCCCAGATTTGGGCCTTTCCGCCAACGGCGGTTTTTGCTGTAAGGTGGCGGTCAAACCTCGAAAGGATTGAGACATGGCCGGAAGCGTCAACAAGGTGATCCTCATTGGCAATCTCGGGCGCGATCCCGAGACCCGCTCGTTCCAGAATGGCGGCAAGGTCTGCAACCTGCGCATCGCCACCTCGGAGAACTGGAAAGACCGCAACACCGGCGAGCGCCGCGAGCGCACCGAATGGCACTCCGTCGCCATCTTCTCGGAGCCGCTGGTGCGGATCGCCGAGCAGTATCTGAAGAAGGGCTCAAAGGTGTATATCGAGGGCCAGCTGGAAACGCGCAAATGGCAGGACCAGTCGGGGGCGGATCGCTACTCGACCGAGGTCGTTCTGCGCCCGTACACGAGCACGCTGACCATGCTCGACGGTCGCGGAGATGGCGGCGGCAGCGGTGGCGGCGGTTATGACGACCGCGGCGGCGCGGGCGGCTATGGCGGTGGCTCGGGCGACAGTGGTGGCAGCGCGCGCGAGAGCGGCGGCTACGGCAATGACATGGACGACGAGATCCCGTTCTGAGGGAACTTGCGGTGGCGGCGGGCCCGTAGACCCCCGCCGCTCCTGCGCCCGCCCGATCCGCGCCGAAGGCGCCGGGCGAGCGCCTGCCCGTCCCTACGGACTGGCGCTCTTTTGAGGGCAGCACCCCGCTCGGGGCTATGCTGTACTTGGCGCGATAAAGCGCGCAGCGGCGGCGTAGTGGCGCCATCCCACGGGCAGGCGCTCGCCCGGCTCAGGTGGTGCGACATCGTAGGGCGGGCTTCAGCCCGCCACGCCTCCTACGCCTCGCCCTACCCTTCCGCCTTCTCTTCCAGCGTCAGCCATTCTTCTTCGGCCTTGGCCAGCGCCTCCTGGCGCTGGGTCAGCGCCTCCATCGCCTTCTGGAACTTCACCGGTTCGCGGGTGAAGAGCTCCGGGTCGGCCATCAGCGCTTCCAGCTTGGCAATCTCGGCGCCGAGCCGGTCGATCTCGGCCGGCAGGGCCTCCAGCCGGTGCTTTTCTGTAAACGAGAGCCCGGATTTCTTAGGGGCTGCCGTCGCAACCTGCGGCTTCTGCGCCGCCTTGGCCCGCGCGGCCGGCGCGCCCGCCTCGACCGCAGTGCCCTGCAGCGGCGCTTCGCCGCCGGCCTGCGCCGCGACATCGCTCCAGCCGCCAGCATAGAGATTGGCCTGCCCGCCTTCCAGCACCAGCGTCATGCTGGCGACGCGGTCGATGAAATCACGGTCGTGGCTGACGAGGATGACGGTGCCGGGGTAGTCGCCCAGCACCTCCTGCAGCAGATCGAGCGTTTCTATGTCGAGATCGTTGGTCGGCTCGTCGAGCACCAGCACGTTGGATTCGCGCGCCATGATCCGCGCCAGCAGCAGCCGCGCCTTCTCGCCGCCCGAGAGGGATTTGACCGGGGCGCGCGCCTGGCTGTCGTCGAAGAGGAAATCCTTGAGGTAGCTCACCACATGCCGGGGCTGGCCGCGCACCATCACCTGGTCGGAGCGGCCGGAGACATTGCCCTCGGCGGTGGTCAGGCTCTCCCACAGGCTGTCTTCGGGGTTCAGCGCCGCGCGGCCTTGATCGAAATGCGCCATTTCCAGATTGGTGCCGTAGCGCACGGTGCCGGCATCCGGGGCCTCTTCGCCCAGCAGCACGCGCAGCAGCGTCGTCTTGCCGGCGCCGTTCGGCCCTACGATAGCAAGGCAATCGCCGCGCTGAAGCGTCAGATCGAGGCCGGAGAAAAGTTGCCGGTCGCCGTAGCCCTTGGCGAGGCCCTTGGCCTCGATCACCTTCTTGCCAGAGGTCTTGCCCTCGCTCAGCTCGAAGGCGGCGGTACCCTGCCGGCGGATCATGTTGGCCCGCTCAGAGCGCAGATCGCCGAGCGCCCGCACCCGGCCCATGTTGCGCTTGCGGCGGGCCGAGATGCCCTCGACCGCCCAGCGGGCCTCTTCCTTGATCTTGCGGTCGAGCTTGTGGCGGGCGAGGTCTTCTTCCTCCCACGCCTTCTCACGCCAGGCCTCGAATTTGGCGAAGCCACTCTCCTGCCGGCGCAGCACGCCGCGGTCGAGCCAGAGCGTGGCGCGGGTCAGCGCGGTGAGGAAGGCACGGTCGTGGCTGATGAGCACGAAGGCGGCGCGGGTGCGCGACAGCTCTTCCTCCAGCCAGCGGATGGCGTTGATGTCGAGATGGTTGGTCGGCTCGTCGAGCAGCATCAGCTCGGGCTCTTCGGCCAGCAGCTTGGCCAGCGCCGCGCGCCGGCGCTCGCCGCCCGAGGCCGCCGAAACGGGGCGGGAGAGGTCGAAGGCCAGCCCTTCGGCCACCTGTTCGATGCGGTACATCTCCGCCTCGTCCAGCTCGCTGGCGGCGAACTCGCCGAGGGTGGCGAAGCCCTCCATCTGCGGGTCTTGCTCGAGATAGGCCACCGAGGTGCCGGGGCCGAGCGCGCGAGAGCCACGGTCTGGCTCGATCTTGCCGGCCATCAGCTTCATCAAAGTGGATTTGCCCGAGCCGTTGCGCCCGACCAGGGCGACACGATCGCCCTCCTGCACGACGGCAGAGAGGCCATCGAAGATCGGATCGCCGCCGAAGGTGAGAGAGATGTCAGTGAGCTGAAGAAGGGGTGCACGGGCCATGTCCGCCAGCTAGCTCGCCGGTGGGGGCGTCGCAAGGGGTGGCGGAGGGAAGCGCCTGTCGCCCCGCTCCGCCCCACGCGCGGAATCAAGGCCGTCAGCCCGCCGCGCGAGCGCCGGGCCGGCGTGCGAGGTGGTCTCGGGGTGCTTCCCCTACCCCGCCACCGCCCGCAGCGCCTTCACCCGCGCCGCGGGGATGGCGCCGATCTCCAGCCCTGTGAAGACATGCAGCGTGTTCATATCGTGATCCACCACCGCATGGTCGCTGACCCAGCCACCCATGGCGAGGTAAGTCTTCAGGAGCGGCGGCAGGCCGAGCCGGCCGCGCCGGCGGTCGGGCACGCGGCGGCGCAGGATCTCGGCGAAAGGATAGACGCTCGGCGCCTTGATGCGGGGCAGAAAGCGGCGCGGCGCCAGATGGCGCTCGCCCAGCATGGTGAAGGCATCGAGATAGGCCTCCGAATCGGTGCCGGCGAAGGAGGAGCAGCCAAAGAGCATTTCGGCGCCCTCCGTCTCGACGATGCAGGTCATGGCGCCCCAGGCGATGCGCAGAACGTCCGCCGCCTCGGCCGCGTTCAGCTCCGGGGTCAGGCAGAAGCGCCCCAGCTCCATCATCGGCCCCTCGAAGGCGGCCAAGGCGGAAAGATCATAGAACTGGGCGGAATAGCTCAGCCCGATCTCGGCGCCGCTCTGCAGCGGCAACAGCCGGAAACAGGCGACCAGCCGGCCGCCGCGCTGCTCTTCGATCATCACGTGGCGGCAGGCGGCGTCGAAATCATCGCTGTCCAGCCCGCCCGGCCGCGGCGCCCCGCCTGCCCGCTCGACGAAGCAGAGGTGCCGCAGGCGCTGGCAGGCGGCCAGATCGCCGGCGTTCGTTGCCTCGCGCGCCTGGTAGCGGCCCTTCACCCACATGACGTGATTCTCCCGCCGGTCTCGGCTGAGGATACGCCCGGCGTGCGACGGTCTGATGAGATTTCTACTCAGACCCGATGAAGTCGCTGGCCTGAATGCGCCCGATCCCGCCGACCAGCTGGGTCAGGAAGGAGACGTCGCTCAGATTGTCATCGGTGACGCGGCGGTCGAGCTCGATGACGCGGCCATCTTCCAGCGCCAGCCGCTCGATATTGCGCAGCACACCGGCGCTGTCGAAATCGAGCGCCAGCACCTCGCGATGCACCTCCTGCGGCTCCAGCAGGCCGTAATGGCGGAAGCGGGAGGAGACGTAATAATAGCTGCCGCCCCGGATCACGCCGCCGGTGGTGGGCGTGCCGATGCGCTCGGCGATGCTCTCGCGCGTGTCCTGCCCGATGGTGACGGTCGAGAAGGCCTCGGCGCTGGGGACGAAGCCGTGATCGCGGTATTGCGCCACACAGGCCGACAGAAGCATCACCGCCGCCAGCGCCGCTGCGCTCATCCAACCCCGTGCCTGCCGCATGCCCTGCCCCTGCTCTGCTTTGGCCCCTGGCCGACCCGGCCGGCGCCTTGCCGCCCCGGGGCCGATGGCCTAGGGCTTTGGGGGAGGGCCATACAACAGACGGCCCGCGTTGTACAAGAAAGCCCGTGCAGCGGCGCGGGCCCCGAAAGGAGCGCGCTCTGGCCTTTCTCGCCAAACATATCGAGCAACTCACCGGCCCCGCTGCGGGGCGCAAGCCGCGCGACATCGTGCTGGCCCCCGAGGCAGACGAGCTGAAAGCCCTGGCCGATGGCCTGGGCATTCTCGGCGTGCGCAAGCTGCGCTTCGAGGGGGTGCTGTCGCCCACCGGCGCGCAGGATTGGCAGCTCACCGGCAAGCTCGGCGCGACCGTCGTGCAGGAATGCGTCGCCACGCTGAAGCCGGTCACCACGCGGCTTGACGAAGACGTCGCCCGCCGTTTCATGGCCGATCTGCCGCCGCCCCCGCCCGGCGAAGTAGAGATGCCGCAGGACGAAACCATCGAGCCGCTCGACAACCGCATCGACGTGGCCGAGATCGTCGAGGAGGCGCTGGCGCTCGCCCTGCCCCCCTGGCCCCGCGCCGACGACGCCCCGCCCGTTGAGGTGCATTCCGGCGACGGCGAAGACCCGGGCGAGGAAAAGCGCGAGAATCCGTTTGCCGCTCTGAAAGGCTTGCGTGACCAGATGGACGGCGACAGCTAGGCCGCAATCGGGCCGGATCGCGAAATCGGGCCACCCTCCCTTGCGTCCTTGGCCCACATGCGTATGTTGCGCGCTCTTTCGGACAAGCGGCTCGACAAGGCGCCATACGGCGGTTATGAGGCGCCGTCCCGATTGAGGACACGGAATTTCACGGGCCACGGCCCGCACGCTACGAGGTTGAGACATGGCCGTCCCACAGAATAAAGTCTCCAAATCGCGCCGGAACATGCGCCGCGCGCACGATTCCCTTTCCGCCGCGAACCCCAACGAATGCCCGAGCTGCGGTGAGCTGAAGCGCCCGCATCACGTGTGCCCCTCCTGCGGTCACTATGCGGACCGCGAAGTCGTGGCCGTCGGCTCCGAGATCGACATCGACGACGACGCGGCCTGAGCCGCGCGTCCCGCGGAAGAGTCAGCATGACCTCCCAGAGCCCGGATAGCTCCAAGTCGGCGCAGCCGGGCTCTGTTGTTCTTTCGGTCGATGCCATGGGTTCGGATGCCGGACCCTCGATGGTGGTCGCCGGGCTGGCGAAGTTCCTCAAGACCGATCCCAACGTTCGCGTGCTGCTGCACGGCCCCCGCGCCGAGCTGCAGTCGCTGGTTGCCAGGCGCAAGCTGGAAGACCGCGTCTCTATCGTAGAGGCGGACGGTGTCGTTTCGATGACAGACAAGCCCAGCCAGGTCATGCGCCGTGGCAAGGGCACGTCGATGTGGTCGGCGCTCGAATCCGTGCGCGATGGCGAGGCGGCGGTCTGCGTTTCCTGCGGAAATACCGGCGCGCTGATGGCGCTGTCGATGCTGCGCCTGCGAAAGGTCGAGGGCGTGAACCGCCCTGCCATCGCCGGGCTCTGGCCCAGCCACAACCCCGCCGGTTACAACGTGCTGCTCGACGCCGGCGCCGATATCCGCGCCGATCAGGACGATCTGCTCGCCTATGCCCTCATGGGCAGTTCCTACGCCCGCAACGGCCTTGGCATCGAGCGCCCGCGCGTGGGCCTGCTCAATGTGGGCGTCGAAGAGCACAAGGGCCGGGCCGAGCTGAAGGTGGCGCAAGAGCTGATCGCCCGCGCCGCGCCGAGCGCCGATTTCGAGTTCGTCGGCTTCGTCGAAGGCTCAGAAATGGCGTCTGACCGGGTGGATGTGATCGTCACCGACGGCTTCACCGGCAACGTCGCGCTCAAGACCGGCGAAGGCACCGCGCAGCTCATGGGCGGCTTCATGCGCGAAGCCTTCATGAAGACACCGCTCAGCCGCGTCGCCTCGCTCCTCGCTTACACATCCATCAAGCGCCTGCGCAATCGGATGGACCCGCGCCGCTCGAACGGCGGCGTGTTCCTTGGACTCAATGGCACCGTGGTTAAGAGCCATGGCTCGGCCGATGCCACTGCGATGGCCGCGGCGCTCAAGCTTTCGGCCCAGCTCGCCCGCAGCGGCTTCGCCGACCGGCTGGCGGCACGGGTTGCAAGTGCGACCTCGCTGACACAGGATAACGGCGAGGCAGACACGGCCCCGGAAGAGGCCGAAACGGGCAAGGCAGACAAATGACCGTCAGGGCAGTGGTGAAGGGTGTCGGGCATTATCTGCCCGAACGGATTGTGCCCAATGCGGAATTCGAAGAGTCGCTCGACACCAGCGACGAATGGATTCGCACCCGCTCTGGTATCGAGCGCCGGCATTTCGCCGCGGAGGGCGAGACGACCTCCAGCATGGCCACGACGGCGGCTGAGCGCGCGCTCGAAAGCGCCGGGCTGGCCGCCGAGGATATCGACGCGCTGATCGTCGCGACCTCCACCGCCGATTTCACCTTCCCTTCCGCCGCCAGCATGGTGCAGTCGAACCTGGGCATGAAGGCCGGCTATGCCTTTGACGTGCAAGCGGTTTGCGCGGGCTTTGTCTATGCGCTTTCGCAGGCGAACGCGCTGATCGTATCCGGCCAGGCGCGCCGGGTGATGGTGATCGGCGCCGAGACCTTCTCGAAACTGATGGACTGGACAGACCGGTCCACCTGCGTGCTCTTCGGCGATGGCGCCGGCGCGCTGATCCTGGAATCCGAGATCGGCTATGGCCAGCCCACCGACCGGGGCATCCTCGCCACCGATCTGCACAGCGACGGCACTTACCGCGAGCTGCTCTATGTCGATGGCGGCGTCTCCACCGGCACCACCGGGCATCTGCGCATGCAGGGCCGCGAAGTCTTCCGCCATGCGGTGGAAAAGCTTGCCGCCACGGCGCATGAGGCGCTGGGCAAGGCCGGGCTGACAGCCGAGGACGTCGACTGGATCGTGCCGCACCAGGCCAACCTGCGCATTATCACCGCCACGGCGCAGAAGATGGGCCTGCCGATGAGCAAGGTCGTTGTGACGGTGCAGGATCACGGCAATACCTCCGCCGCCTCTATCCCGCTGGCCCTGTCGGTGGGTGTCGAGCGCGGACAGATCGCTGAGGGCGATGTGCTGGTGACCGAGGCGATCGGCGGCGGTCTGGCCTGGGGCTCGGTCGTGCTGCGCTGGTAGCGCGCCCCCAAATCGCCGCACGTCAGCAGCGCGCGCCAAGCCGTTGATATTGACTTTTTTTCGTGAGGCACCCACTCTCCCGTCAAAACGGGGGATGTTATGGCTAGTAAGACGTTGACGCGGATGGACCTTGCAGAGGCTGTCCATAACGAAGTTGGTCTGTCGCGCAACGACAGCGCCCAGATGGTTGAATCGGTGCTGAACCACCTGTCCGACGCTCTGGTGCGCGGCGAAAGCGTGAAAATCTCCTCGTTCGGCACCTTCTCGGTTCGGGAAAAGGCGGCTCGCGTGGGCCGCAACCCGAAGACCGGCGAAGAAGTGCCGATTCACCCGCGCCGCGTGCTCACCTTTCGCGCCTCGCATCTGATGAAGGATCGCGTGGCCGAGGGGAACCGCGAGTAACCGCGAAAAGGGAGCGGCATGGCCAAGTCGAAGGACGCCTTCCGCACCATCAGCGAAGTGGCAGACTGGCTTGAAACGCCGGCCCACGTGCTGCGGTTCTGGGAAAGCAAGTTCAACCAGGTGCGCCCGGTCAAGCGCGCCGGCGGGCGGCGCTATTACCGGCCCGACGACATGGCGCTGCTCGGCGGCATCAAGGCGCTGCTGCACAACGAAGGCATGACGATCAAGGGCGTGCAGAAGCTGCTGCGCGAGCAGGGCGTGGCCCATGTCGCCGCCCTCGCCCCGCCGCGCATAGGCGAAGAAGACGAGGGCCTGGTCGAGGCCGAGGCCCTTCCCGCGCCGAATCTTCGGCTGGTCTCGGACGAGGTGGCGGAAGAGCTGCCGGAGGTTGAGGAGGCTGAGGTCGAGGAAGCGGAGATCGTTGAGGCCGAGCTCTCGGAGGATTCTCAGGAGCCTGATGTTGAGCCGGAGCCGGTCGCGGAGCCCGAGCTCGATGCTGAAGCCGAGCACGTTGCGAAGCCAGAGGCCGTCACAGAGCCTGAAGAAACCGCCGAGCCGGAGCCCGAAACCGAACTCGTCGCCGTCAGCGAACTCGCCGAGCCGCCGCGCGCGGAAGAGGCCGAGCCGGCCGCTGCCCCCGCATCGCCGCCCCCGGCGCGCCCCGCGCCCAAGGTGGCGCGACGTCAGGTCTGGCTGCTCGGTCGCGTGGCCGCTGCCAAACCTTCGGAACTCAAGGCAAAAACTGGCGCACTCGCGCCGCTGATCCCGTTTTTGACGGCTCATCGCGATGCCCTGCGCGATGCGCGATAAACCCGCCGGTTTCGGCTTGCACGGGGCGGCAGAATTGCCCATAAGCCCTCGCAGTCGGGCTATAGCGCAGCTTGGTAGCGCGTCCGTCTGGGGGACGGAAGGTCGCAGGTTCAAGTCCTGCTAGCCCGACCAATCACACCGCATCCGCCCAGTCGGCTCCCCCAGAACCGCCGGGCAAAGCCTTTGAACGAGGGGGCTTTCGTATGAGTGGTGTCCTTCCCTGCCAGGAAATCGAGGCGATGATCGCCCGCGGCGAGATCGCCGCCGGTGCCGACTTCGTCGACGGCCAGGTGCAGCCCGCCAGCCTCGACCTGCGGCTCGGCCATAAGGCCTGGCGCCTGCGCGCCTCGTTCCTGCCCGGCGAAGGCAAGCGGGTGGAAGAGCGGCTGGATGGCCTCGCCATGCACGAGATCGATCTTGGTCCCGGCGCCGTGCTGGAGAAGGGCTGCGTTTACCTCGTGCCGCTGATGGAACGGCTCGCCCTGCCCCCGGGCCTCTCCGCCGTCGCCAATGCCAAAAGCTCCACGGGCCGGCTCGACCTGCTCACCCGCTGCATCATCGACGGCGGCGCGGAGTTCGACCGGGTGCCCGCCGGCTACGAAGGCCCGCTCTATGCCGAGATCTGCCCGCGCAGCTTCTCGGTGCTGGTGCGGCCGGGCATGCGCCTCAACCAGATTCGCTTTCGCGACGGTGAAGCGCGGCTGAGCGACGACGCGCTTCGGGCGCTCCACGAGGAGGCGCCGCTGGTCTCCGGCAGCCCCCATATCGACGAGGGGCTCGGCTTCTCCGTCGATCTCGGCGGCAAGCTGGCGGGATGGCGGGCCAAACCGCATTCCGGCGTGATCGACCTCGACCGCATCGGCCATTACACGCCCGAGGAATTCTGGGAGCCGGTGCGCGCCGAGCGCGGCGCCATGATCCTCGATCCCGGCGCCTTCTACATCCTCGTCAGCCGCGAGGCGGTTACGATCCCGCCCGATTATGCCGCCGAGATGGCGCCCTACCTCGCCATGGTCGGCGAGTTCCGGGTGCATTACGCCGGCTTCTTCGATCCGGGATTCGGCCATTCCAGCGCTGGGGGCAACGGCAGCCGTGGCGTGCTGGAGGTGCGCTGCCACGAGGCGCCCTTCGTGCTGGAGCACGGGCAGATCGTGGGGCGGCTGGTCTATGAGCGGATGGCGGCCCCGCCAGAGCGGCTCTACGGGCGCGAGATCGCGTCGAACTACCAGGGCCAGGGGCTGCGGCTGGCGAAACATTTCGCGGAACCGGCCAGCTAAGCGCCGGAAACCATATGGTTTCCGCCTGCGATTTCCATATGGAAATCGCTGCTCAACCTTCGAACATATCGCTCTGCCCGTCGTCCGCCGAGGACTCGTCCTCGGTGTCCGTCCCCGGTGGCGGTCGATTTTCCAGCAGGCCGGCAGCGCGCAATTCGCGCAGGCCCGGCAGGTCACGCGGGGTCTCCAGCCCGAAGTGATCGAGAAACTCCGGCGTCACCACGAAGGTCACCGGGCGGCCCGGCGTCATCTTGCGGCGGCCAAAGCGGATCCAGTCCAGCTCGATGAGCTGGTCGATGGTGCCCCGACTGACGGAGACGCCGCGAATCTCCTCGATCTCGGCCCGGGTGACCGGTTGGTGATAGGCGATGATGGCCAGTGTCTCGATGGCGGCGCGCGAGAGCTTGCGCGTCTCCACGACCTCTTCATGCATCAAGAAGCCCAGGTCGGGCGCCGTGCGAATGGCCCAGGCGTCGCCCACGCGCACCACCTGCACGCCGCGACCTTCGTAGCGTTTGCGCAGGTGCTGCACCGCCTCGGCGGGTTCAGAGCCATGCGGCATCCGCCCGATCATCTGCTGGATGGTCAAGGGCTCGGCCGAAGCGAAGAGCATGGCCTCGACCATACGCTCCTGCTCGCCCATGGGCGGCGCCTCGAAGAGCGACTTTTCCGGCTCGTCAGTCATTGGCGGCCTCCGGCGGGCCCTCGCCACCCCCCCCCGCCGCCGCGCTTGCCGCGCACCTCGATTGGCGCGAAGGTCTCGCCCTGGCGCAGCTCGGCCCGGCCTTCCTTCACCAGCTCCAGCATGGCGGCGAATGTGGCGGCTGTGGCAGAGCGGCGCTTCTTCGGCTCACTCTCCCAGCCCGAGGGCAGGAAGCGCGAGATATCAGACCATTGCGCCTCATAGCCGATGATGCCGCGCAGGCGCCCCAAAGCCTCTTCCATCGTGTAGATCGACTCGCGGTCGAGCACGAAGGGGCGGAACTCGCCCTTTGTCTGCAGCCGCGCATAGGCCTGCATCAGGTCGAGCAGGCTGGCTGTCCAGGCGGTGCGGCGCACCCGGGTGACATCGGCGGTGATGCCGCGAACAAAGAACTCGCGGCCCTTCTGGTCGCGCGCCATCAGATCGGCAGAGCGCTCGCGCATCGCCGCCAGCCGCTCCAGCTGAAAGGCCAGATGCGCTGCCAGTTCCTCACCCGAGGGCCCCTCCTCCGCCGGGTCGGGCGGCAGCAGCAGGCGTGATTTGAGGAAGGCCAGCCAGGCGGCCATGACCAGGTAATCTGCCGCCAGCTCGATGCGCAGGGCCTTCGCCTCTTCGACGAAGGCGAGGTATTGCTCGGCAAGCGCGAGGATGGAGATCTGCCGCAGATCGACCTTCTGGGTGCGAGACAGCATCAGCAGCACATCGAGCGGGCCCTCGTAGCCCTCGACATCGACGATCAGCGCCTCGGCGGCGCGCCGCGCCTCGATGGATGTGACGTTGCTCTCTTCCATCCCGCTCCCGCCCTGCCCTTTTCCGGGCCGGCTATCCCAGCAGCGCGGCCAGCTCGGCGCGCAGCTCATCGGCCTCCGCCGGTTCGGGCGATTGCCGCTCCATCAGGGCCACCTCGGCCCGGTCGAGCGCCATGGGGCTCATCGGCCCCGCGGCCTCCACCACCGCCTGCATCTCGCTGAGGCGACCGTTGCAGTGGAGCACGAGGTCGCAGCCCGCCGCAATGGCATTGGCGCTGCGCTCGGCCAGCGAGCCGGAGAGCGCCTCCATCGAGACGTCATCGGTCATCAGCAGGCCGGAGAAGCCGATGTCGCGGCGGATGAGGGCGATCACCTCGGGCGAGAGCGTGCCGGGGCGCACAGGGTCGATCGCCTCGTAGATGGCATGCGAGGTCATGCCCATGCGCATGTCGCGGAGCGCGTGGAACGGGGCGAAGTCGCGCGCGGCCAGAGCTTCGGCCGAGGCGGTGACGCGGGCGGGCTCGAGGTGGCTGTCCACCTGCGCGCGGCCATAGCCGGGGATGTGTTTCAGCACCGGCAGCACGCCGCCAGCGCGCAGCCCCTCTGCCGCGGCGCGGGCGGCATCGACGACCACCGGGATCTCGCTGCCATAAAGGCGGTTGCGCAGGACAGGATGCGTTTCGTCCTCGACCAGATCGGCGAGCGGGGCGCAATTCACGTCGATGCCGACGCTGCGCAGATCCTCGGCGATCAGCCGGTAGCGCAGCCATTGGGCGCGGATCGGGTCGCTCGCGCGGGCCATCTGGTCGAGCGCGGGCAGGTAATGCGGCCAGAGCGGCGGGCCGAGGCGTTCGACGCGGCCGCCCTCCTGGTCGATCAGAACGGGCGCGTTGCGGCCGACAGACTGGCGCAGCTCGCCGGTCAGCACGTTAAGCTGCTCCGGGTCTTCGACGTTGCGGGCGAAGAGGATGAAGCCCCAGGGCTGCGCGCCCGCGAAGAAGGCGCGCTCGTCCTCGCTCAGGCTCGTTCCCTCGATGCCGAGGATTGTGGCGTTCAGCACTATTCCACCAGATAGGGGATGCAGCCGGCGTCTTCCGCGGCCAGGGCCGAGCAGAAGCGCCGGGCGTCGCCGAGAGCTTCGAAGCCCTTCATGCGCAGCCGGTAAAAGGTCGACCCGCCAGCCTGGGCGGTCTGCACCACGGGTTCGCGGTCACCGATAAGCTCGCCGAAATCGCCCTGGATCATGGCCCAGGCGTCGTTGGCGAGCTCGGCGCTGGCGAAGGCGCCCAGCTGAACGAGCACGGTGCCGGCGGGCAGCGGGGCCTCTGCGACCGTCAGATTGTCGCTCGGCGCATCAGCCGCGGGCTCGCTGCTGCTGTCGGTCATCACCAGCGAGGACGGGCGCGCCGGCGGGCGCGGCGCTTGGGCGACGCCGGGAATGGACGTGTCGATGCGGGCGGTAGCCACGTCTGTTTCGGCCGGGGCCTCTTCGGCCGGCGCGGCGGCGTCCTCTTCGATGCCGGCGGTGATGTCTTCATCCTCCAGCGCCTCGAAGGCGGCGGCCGTCACCTGGGGTGTCTCGACGGGCGCAAAGGTGCCGCCATCCTCCTCGGCCATCTCGGCAATGGCATCGGCGAGGGCGATGACGCCTTCGGCATCGAGCGGGGCGCCGTCCTCTTCCCGCAGTGCGGCGGCAATCAGCGGGGTCTCTTCTTCCTCATCCATGAAATCTCCGCGTAGCTCATCGGCTTCGGCGGTCATAACATGGGCCAGATCTTCTTCGGCGAGCGACAGGGGCTGGGGTGCGAGCACCAGCGCGTCGGATTCGGCCACGGCAGACCCGACGGCGGCAACCTCGTTGACGGACAGGCCCATATGCGGGGCGACTTCGCCGCCGGGGCTGGCCGGCGCCTCGCGCATTGGGCCCGACATGGCGCGCACCACGGGCACGCCCGTCGCATCGCGCAGCATCAGCTGGTAGCCCCAGACGCCAATGCCTGCCACGAGTGCCAGCGAGAGCCCGGCCCCCGCGAGTTGCACCAGCGCGCCCGGGGCCAAGCCCCGGCGCCCCGGCAATGTGCCTTCAGGGATCGCCGCCATGTCTGCCTCACTGCCCGGCGCGCTTTGGGCGCCGCTTGCCTCGTCTCGCTCTCAAACCCGGCGATTGGCCCTTTGCGGGCTCTGAAGAGGAGGTGCACCCCTAGCGCATCTCCTCCACCGGAGTGACACCAAGGATACCCAATCCGCTCGCAATGACAATCGCAGCGGCTCGGGCAAGGCCGATCTTCGCCGCCGCTGTTGCCATATCGTCCTGCAGGAAGCGCAGCGAGGGGTCGTCATTGCCGCGATTCCACAAAGCGTGGAAGTCGCTGGCGAGGTCGTAAAGGAAGAAGGCGATGCGGTGCGGCTCATGCGTGCGGGCGGCAATCTCCACCAGACGCGGCCATTCGGCGATGGAACGGGCGAGCTTCAGCTCGGCCTCGTCGCCGAGGGCGGAGAAATCGGCCTTCGCCAGCGCGGCGGGGCTGACATCCACCCCCTGCTCCACCGCCTTGCGCAGCACCGAATGCACGCGGGCATGGGCATATTGCACGTAGAAAACAGGGTTTTCCTTGCTCTGCTCCAGCACCTTGTCGAAGTCGAAATCGAGCGGCGCGTCGTTCTTGCGGGTGAGCATGTGGAAGCGCACGGCGTCCTTCCCGACCTGATCGACGAGATCGGTGAGCAGGATGAAGTTGTTGGCCCGCTTCGACATCTTGAACGGCTCGCCGTTCTTGAAGAGCCGCACGATCTGGCAGAGCTTCACGTCGAGCGGCACAGCGCCGCCACTCAGCGCCGCGACAACCGCTTTCAGGCGTTTGACATAGCCGCCATGGTCAGCGCCCAGAACGTCGATGAGCTGGTCGTAGCCACGCTCGATCTTGTCGAAATGGTAGGCGATGTCAGGGGCGAAATACGTCCAGCTGCCATCCGATTTCGCGACAGGCCGGTCGACATCGTCGCCATGGGCAGTCGAGCGGAACAGCTTCTGCTCGCGCGGCTCCCAATCCTCGGGCACCTTGCCCTTCGGCGGCTCAAGCGTGCCGTTGTAGATCAGGCCCTTGGCGTCGAGCGCCTCCAGCGCCGCCTCGATGCGGCCGGTGCCATAGAGCGACTTCTCGGAGAAGAAGACATCCATCTCGATGCCCACGGCATCCAGATCGGAGCGGATCAGGTCCATCATCCGGTCGGTGGCGAAGGGGCGCACGAGCGGCAGCCATTCCTCTTCGGGCTGGCCGAGCAGGCTGTCGCCATATTGCTCCTTCAGCTGCTCGCCGATGGGGATGAGGTAGTCGCCGGGGTAATAGCCCTCGGCGATCTCGGGGCTCTCGCCCAGAGCCTCGCGATAGCGCTCGAAGACAGAGCGGGCGAGCACATCGACCTGCGCGCCGCCGTCGTTGATGTAGTACTCGCGGGTGACGTCATAGCCGGCGAAGCCCAAGAGCTCGGCCAGCGCATCGCCGTAGATGGCGCCGCGGGTATGGCCCACGTGGATGGGGCCGGTCGGGTTGGCCGAGACGAACTCGACGTTCACCTTCTGGCCGGCCCCCAGCGGCGAGCGGCCATAACCCTCGCCCGCCAGCGCGGCGCGGATCACATCGTGCCAGGCACCGGGCGCCAGGCGCAGGTTGAGAAAGCCGGGGCCGGCGACGTCGGCGGCGGTAATGCGGCTATCCTCGGCCAGCCGGGCGGCCAGCGCCTCGGCAATGGCGCGGGGCTTGGCACCGGCGGGCTTGGCGAGGACCATCGCGGCATTGGTGGCCATGTCGCCGTGGCCGGGGTCTCGCGGCGGCTCGACGGTGACATTCGACAGGTCGAGACCGGCGGGCAGATCGCCCGCCGCCATCATCGCCTCAAGCGCGTCCACGACGGCGAGGCGGATATCGGCGAAGAGATTCATCGGGTGCTCCTTATCGGCCAATGCCTGTGGCAGATGCGCCCTGTGGCGTCAACGCGCGGCACTGCCGCGGCGGGCGAAACCCGCAGCCTTCGCCGGCCCGCCGCGCGCTCAGGCGCGGCGGTCAGCGTCACTGGGCGTGTCGGAGAGCTCTTCCTCTTCCGCCTGGGCCAGTTCCTCATCGGCATCGGCAGCCTCTTCGGCCGCCTCTTCCTCGGCGGCCGAGCCCTCGGGCAGCGGCTCACGCTCCTCCACTTCGGATTCATCGTCATCCTCGGGCGGGGCGGCATCGGGCGGCACCAGAGCCACCAGGCGGGTCCCATCCTCCGTCTTTACCTCCTCATCCGGGCCGAGGATCTTCAGGCCGGCGGTGCCGATCACGGCGAAGACGAGCGCCTCGGGCTGGCGGGCACGCCAGTCGTCGAAGGTGAACTCCTCGGTCAGCTTGGTCACGCGCACGCGCCAGCCTTCGGCCATCATGGCCTCCAGCTCGCCGAGGCTCTTCTCGCCCAGCGGCGTGCGGCCGCCGAGGCTGGCGGGCAGCGCATGGCGCGGGCTATCTTCGCGCGCCCGGCGGAGCTGCCAGACATTCTCGCGCCCGAATTCTGGGGCAAGGTCAGTGGCGACCAGCGTGTTGTGCGCCTCGTTATCAGAGGCGGCGAGCAGCGTGTTGTAGCGGATCAGCTCGACCCGGTGGTCGGCGGCCTCGGAGAGGATGTCGCCGGACCATGTCTCAACCCCCGCCTGCCGCGCCGGGCTGAGGCGGTAATGGTTGGTGTCGGTCAGGATCACCGGCACCTCCGCCTTCGTCAGCGCCTCCGACAGCGCCAGCGTGAAGCGGTTGGCGCCAAGGATCATCAGGCCCGGCACGGCGCGCGACAGGCCAAGGGCCCGGGCCAGCGGCTTCAGCGAGAAACCGTGGATCACCACGGTCGCCGCCACCAGGATGAAGGCCAGCGGCAGGATCTCGGCCCCGTCGGCCACGCCCGCATCGGCCAGCCGCTGCCCGAAGAGGCCGGCGACCGCCATCAGCACCACGCCGCGCGGCGCCGTCAGCGCCACGAGGATGCGCTCGCGCTGCGGTATGTCAGTGCCCAGCAGCGAGAGCATCACGCTGGCGGGCCGCACCACTAGGATGACCACGACGATGAAGAGCGGCGCCCGCCAGTCGAGCATCCCCAGCGCCGAGACATCGAAGCTGGCTGCAAGCAGGATGAACACGCCCGAGACGAGCAGGACCGAGGCATGCTCCTTGAAGCGGCGCACCTCCTGCAGCGAGGCGAGGCGCGAATTGGCGAGGACGAGGCCCATGATCGTCACCGCCAGCAGGCCCGATTCATGCAGCAGCGAGTCCGACAGCGCGAAGGCGGCGAGCACGGCGACGAAGATCACCGGAACCTTCATGTATTCCGGCACCCGCGCATTGCGGAACGACCAGGCCACGCCGCGCCCGAAGGCAAAGCCCACGGCCACGGCAAGCGCGATGCCGAGCGCGAGGTCGCGGATGGCGTCGCCCGCCGTTTCCGCCGTGCGGATGACGAGCACGATCTCGAAAGCCAGCACGGCGGCGAGCGCGCCGAGCGGGTCGTTGACGATCGCCTCCCATTGCAGCAGCGCCGCCGGGCGGCGCGCCAGCCGCGCCTGTCGCAGCAGGGGCGCGATCACGGTCGGGCCCGTCACGATCATGATGCCGCCGAACACCCAGGAGCTTTCCCAGGTGAGGCCGGCCACGAAATGCAGCGCCAGCACCGACAGTAACCAGCCCAGCACGGCGCCCGGCACGATCAGCCGTCTCACCCCGTCTGCCGTATCTCGCACGGCGCGAATGTTGAGCGTGAGCCCCCCCTCGAAGAGGATGATGGCGACGGCCAGCGAGATCAGCGGCGTCAGGATCGGGCCGATCTCCTCCTCGGGGCGCAGCACCCCGAAGGCGGGGCCGAGCAGCAGGCCGGCGGCCAGCATCAGCACGATGGCCGGCAGCTGCAGCCGCCAGGCCAGCCATTGCGCGCCCACGCCGGCCACGCCGACCAGCGACAGGGCGCCAACGGCGCTGAGGGTCTCATGCTCCATGTCTATGATCCTTTTGCGCCGCTCACCGGGCGGTCATCACGCCGGGGGCGACAACGGTGGCACGGCCCGTCAGACGCTCGTGCTCTTGAATGGCGAAACGGTCTGTCATGCCGGCGATATAGTCACATACGATCCTGGCCAGCGCCGTCTCTCCCTCTGCCTCCGCCACATCCTTGCGCCATTGCTTGGGCAGGTTGTCGGGCGCCGCCATGTAGAGCGGAAAGAGCTCGTTGACCACCTGCGTGACCTGCTCGCGCATCTCGACCACGGCGGGCGCACGGTACATGCGGTGAAAGAGGAAGGTGCGGATCTGCTTGAGATCGGCCCAGAGGCTGTCGGTGAAGCGCACGACCATTTGCCCGGCATGGCGCACCTCGGCCACATCCCGCGGCTCCATCTCGCGCAGGGTGACCAGCGCGAGGTCGATGACATCCTCGACCAGGATGCCGAAGAAACGCCGCAGCGCCTCGTGCCGGCGGCGGTAATAGTTGAGATCGGGGTACTTCCGGTCGACCTCGGCGAAGCAATCGTGCAGCACCGGCAGCTCGGCCAGCTCGTCGGTCGAGAAGAGCTCGGCCCTGAGCCCGTCGTGCAGATCGTGGTGCGAATAGGCGATGTCGTCCGACAGGGCGGCGGCCTGCGCCTCGGCGCTGGCATGGGTATGCAGCTCCAGGCTCTGCTTTTTCTCGTATTCCGCCAGCGCCCACGGCAGCGGCGGCAACACCGGGCCGTTGTGCTTGGCGATGCCTTCCAGCGTCTCCCAGGTCAGGTTCAGCCCGTCCCAATCGGCGTAATGCCGTTCCAGATGCGTCACAATCCGCAGCGCCTGCGCATTGTGATCGAACCCGCCATAGGGTTGCATCAGGGCATCCAGCGCCTCTTCGCCGGTATGGCCGAAGGGCGGATGGCCGAGATCATGCGCCAGAGCCACCGCCTCTGCCAGGTCGGTGTTCAGCCCCAGCGCCGCGGCTATGGTGCGGGCGACCTGCGCGACCTCGATAGAATGGGTGAGCCTTGTGCGAAAGTAATCGCCCTCATGCTCGATGAAGACCTGCGTCTTGTGCTTGAGCCGGCGAAAGGCACTGGCGTGGATGATGCGGTCACGGTCGCGCTGGAAGGGCGAGCGATAGCGGCTCTCCTCCTCCGGATACAGCCGCCCACGGCTGGCATCGGGGTTGGTTGCATAGGGCGCGTCCCCTCGGGCTGCCGCCCGGTCGCTTGTCATCGTGGCGCTGCCTCGCCGATCTTGCTGTTATAGCCTAAGCTCTTATATGAATGGGCAGAGGCCGGCGACAAGCCGCGCCTGCGCTGGCGCCTCTCGCCAGCTCACCGGCCAAGAGCCGATGACCGCAACCGACGTATGACACGGCAGGCACACGATATGCTCACGCTACCGCCCCAAGTGACCCCCCGCGCCTATGAGCGCCTCTCCGAGATCGGCGCCGCCGCCTCTGGCAAGGCGCTGCGCGTGGCCGTCGAAGGCGGCGGCTGTTCGGGCTTTCAATACGAGATCAAGCTCGATGACCCGGCCGAGGATGACCTCGTGCTTGAAGATGCGGGCGAGAAGGTCGTGGTCGATTCGGTCTCCCTGCCCTTCCTGGCTGGCGCGAAGATCGACTTCTCCGACGAGCTGATCGGCGCGCGCTTCGTGATCGACAATCCGAACGCCAGCTCCTCCTGCGGCTGCGGAACCTCCTTCTCGATGTAAGGGCTGCGGGCCGGGCTGCACGCTTTCCGCGTGACCTCACCGGCCCCGCCGCTATCATGGGCGCAGACCAGCACGAGGACCGCCCATGCGACTTGCCAGCTACAACATCAACGGCATCCGTGCGCGGTTCGAGACGGTGAAAGCCTGGCTCGAAGAGCAGAAGCCCGACATCGCCATGCTGCAGGAGATCAAGTCGGTCGACGAGAACTTCCCCACAGAACTATTTGAAGACATGGGGTATTCCGTCGCCACGCATGGGCAGAAAAGCTTCAACGGCGTGGCGCTGCTTTCTCGCTTTCCGCTCGAAGACGTCGTCCGCGGCCTGCCCGATGGCGAGGGCGACGACCATGCCCGCTGGATCGAGGCCACGGTGGTGGGCGACGAGGCGGCGGTGCGGGTGTGTTGCCTGTACCTGCCCAATGGCAACCCCGTCCCCGGGCCGAAGTACGATTACAAGCTCGCCTGGATGGAGCGGATGCGCCGCCGCGTGGCTAACCTGATGACGCTGGAAGCGCCGCTGATCTTTGCGGGCGATTACAACGTGATACCGCAGATGGAAGACGCCGCCCGCCCCGATGCCTGGCGGGAGGATGCGCTATTCCGCCCCGAAACCCGCGCCGCCTTCCGCCGCCTGCAGAACCTCGGCCTGACAGAGGCCTTCCGCACGCTGGAGCCGCGGCCCGGCTTCTATTCCTTCTGGGATTTCCAGCGCGGCTCCTGGCAGCGCGATGATGGCATCCGCATCGACCATTTCCTGCTCTCGCCCGAGGCGGCCGATCTGATGACCGGTGCCTGGATCGAGAAAGAGGCGCGCGGCAAGGAAAAGCCGTCGGACCATGTACCGGTCTGGCTGGAGCTCGCCGCTTAAGGCAACATCTTAAGTTCGGCCCGTAACACTCTGAAATGCATCAGATTCGCGGCGCCGTTTCGTCGTGATCGTAGATCCAGCTCATGCGCGACGCCATGATGCGCGGCGCCAGACTGCCCGATAGGCGCAGGGCGCTATGGCCGATCAGCCGCTGCACGCCCTTCAGGTGATACGGCGCAGCTTGGCCCGTCGAGGCCTCCACCACCCGGGTCGCCCGCCCCTTGCGCCGGTCTTGATAGCGGCCCAACGCGGCGCTCATGTCATCATCGGCGCGGCAAACCTCATCGGCCAGCGCCCAGCCATCCTCGATCGCCATATTGGCGCCCTGCGCCAGGAACGGCACCGTCGGATGCACGGCATCGCCCACCAGCGCGGCGCGGCCCTGCTGCCAGACCGGCGCCACCACATGGCGGAACAGCCCCCATAGATGCACCTCTTCGACCTTTGAGAAGATCTCCAGCAGCTCGTCGCAGGCATCGCTGAAGGCTGCCTGCAGCACCTCGGGCGCATCGCGATGGTGCCAGCCTTCGCTCGCCCAGGCGTCCTGTTCGCGCACGGCAACAAGGTTGGTCTCGCCAGGGCCGAGTGGGTAGCACACGACATGGCGATGCGGCAGCAGCCACAGATGCGACGCGGCCGGCAGGTCCATCGGCACGATGGCGCGCCAGGCGACATTGCCAGTAAAGAACGGCGTGCCCGGGCTGTTGAGCCGCTCGCGGCTTTTCGAATGCAGCCCCTCGGCACCGACGACCAGATCGGCCTGCAGCGTCGAGCCATCCAGCATCTCGGCGCAGCCCTCGGGCGTGACCGCCCGCACGCCGGCATCGAAGCGGATCTCTGCCCCGGCAGCCAGCGCGGCATCGGCCAGCACGCGGGCAAGGCGGGCGCGCGAGATGAAGCGGTAAGGTATGTCGCCCCGGATCGGCATGTGGAAGAGCTGGCGGCCGCCGCGCCCGTCGAAGGCCCGCACGCCCTGCGAGGTGACGGAGACGTCGCGCAGGGCGGGTTCCAGCCCCAGCGCATGCAGCACCCGGGCGCCATTCGGCGTGATCTGGAAGCCGCCGCCGCCATCGCGCAGCTCAGGAGCGCGTTCGAGAACGAGCAACTCATGGCCGCGCTGCGCGAAGGCCGTGGCTGCGACCAGCCCGCCCACGCCTGCACCGGCAATCATTATCTTCACTGGTAAGCTCCGGTCGGCCGGGGCCCGCAAAGGCCCCGGCCTAACAAAGATCAATCGTCGCGATGGACCTTTTCGCGGCGCTCATGGCGCTCTTGCGCCTCAAGGCTCATCGTGGCGATGGGCCGCGCATCGAGCCGCTTCAGAGAGATCGGCTCGCCGGTGATCTCGCAATATCCGTATTCGCCCTCGTCGATCCGGCGCAGAGCGGCGTCGATCTTCGATACCAGCTTGCGCTGGCGGTCGCGGGTGCGCAGCTCCAGAGAGCGGTCGGTCTCTTCGCTGGCGCGGTCGGCGATATCCGGAATGTTGCGGGTGGAATCCTTCATGCCAGTGATGGTGTCACGGCTGTCTGAAAGGATTTCGGTCCGCCATGTCACGAGTTTCCGGCGGAAGTATTCGAGCTGGCGCTCGTTCATGAACGGTTCATCTTCGGCGGGACGATAATCGTCCGGCAGAAATGCCTCGGCCTTCATCGCAGCTCCCTTAGCAAGACCGTCGCCGGGTTCCTTGAGTTCCCCAAACATCCGGTACCCCCTTGTGATCTGGCGTTCCTTTACCCCGGCCATTGAAATAAGTCACCCCTCTTAACCCACCATAAACCTGTCGCCGGATGGACGCGCCCGCCTTGAGCCGTCACAACGCCGGCATCACCGCAGCAAGGAGGCCGGCATGCGATTCGACGGCACAGAGGCCTATGTGGCCACCCCCGACCTGATGATCGCGGTGAATGCCGCCATCACTCTGGAGCGGCCGCTGCTGGTGAAGGGCGAGCCCGGCACCGGCAAGACAGAGCTGGCCCGCCAGGTGGCCGAGGGGCTTGGGCTGAAGCTGATCGAATGGCATGTCAAAAGCACCACGCGCGCCCAGCAGGGCCTTTACGAATACGATGCCGTTAGCCGCCTGCGCGACAGCCAGCTCGGCGACGAACGCGTGCATGACGTGCGCAACTACATCCGCCCCGGCAAGCTTTGGGAGGCCTTCACGGCGCCCGAGCGCTGCGTGCTGCTGATCGACGAGATCGACAAGGCGGATATCGAGTTCCCGAACGACCTGCTGCAAGAGCTCGATCGCATGGAGTTCCATGTCTACGAGACGGGCGAGACGGTGCAGGCCGAACAGCGGCCCATCGTTATCATCACTTCTAACAACGAGAAGGATCTGCCCGACGCCTTCCTGCGGCGCTGCTTCTTCCACTTCATCCGCTTCCCCGACATCGAGACGCTGCGGCGCATCGTTGCGGTGCATCATCCAGGCGTGAAGGAAGAGCTGCTGACGGTCGCGCTCACCCGTTTCTTCGAGCTGCGCGAGACGCCGGGGCTGCGCAAGAAGCCCTCAACCTCCGAGGTGCTCGACTGGCTGAAGCTGCTGCTCGCCGAAGATCTGACCGCTGCCGATCTGCGCGCGGATGCCAAAGACACCCTGCCCCGGCTGCATGGCGCGCTTCTGAAAAACGAGCAGGACGTGGCGCTGTTCGAACGCCTCGCCTTCATGAGCCGGCGGCAGAGCTGACCGCCGCCTCAAGCAGCTTCGGGGGCGGCGCGATGTGCAAGGGCCGGTTCACCGCGGTGATCTCATCCTCCAGCCGCTGGCGGGTGGAGCGCAGCTCGGCCGCCAGAGCCATCAGCGGCATGTCGGGCGGCCCCTCCCAGTTCGGGCCGCGCCCGCCGGTATGGGCTGTCACCTCCTCCATCGTGCGAAAGGCATGAACCCAGGCGAAGGCCTGCGCGTCGATCGATGGCAAATCTGGAAAGCCCGTCTGCAGCAGGCGCAATTCGCAGGTCTCGTCGGTTTCGTGCAGCTCGACAGTAACGACAGAGCCCGCCTGCGGCTTGTCGATACTGAACGTCACCCGCTGGCGCGGCAGTATCTCGTGATACACGCCCGACACCAGCTCGCGCCCGTCCGGGCCATCGACCAGCAATTGCCAACGACCACCGCAGCGCAGATCGATCCTACAATCGGCAGCCGCGCGGCCGAAGCCGGCGCCGAACCATTCGCGCAGCAGCTCCGCGCGGGTGAACAGGGCATAGACTGAAGCGGCCGGCGCCTCGAACAGGCGGGTCATCCGAAGGGCGTTTGAGGGATTGTCCTTGCGCATCGCAAACTCCTTCACAGACCCCTGGTATTCGGGGATGCCCCGGCTCTATCGCGCGGCCCTTCACAAAGCTTTAATGCGCGGGAGCTTGCGCCTGGCGCGCCGCGCCTGCCGGCCCATCTGGCGCGCCTTTCGTGCCACGGGGCCCGCAAACCTTCGTGTGGGCGCCGTTTTTCCCCGTGCAGGCGGGCATCTGCTGCCGCATGGTTGCCAAAAGGCCCAGCCCGGCACAGAACAGGGCGGGAGAAGAGAGGCGCCTATCCCGATGAGCAGTGATCTGGTCATTCGCCCGCTAGAGGCCGACGATGCCTCGTCATGGCGCCGCCTTTGGGCGGCCTATCTCGATTTCTACGAGTCGAGCGTCACCGAAGAGGTCTATGCAAGCACCTTCACCCGGCTGGCCGACCCTGCGGTGACCGAGATGCAGGCACTGCTTGCCGTGCAGAACGGCACCCCCGTCGGGCTGGTACATTACGTCTTTCACCGCTCGACATGGGTTGTAGAGCCGGTGTGCTACCTGCAGGATCTCTTTGCCGATCCCGCGGTGCGCGGCCAGGGCGTCGGCCGGGCGCTGATCGAGGCGGTTTATGCCGCCAGCGACGCCGCCGGGGCGGGGAAGGTCTACTGGATGACACAGAATTTCAACGCCACTGCCCGGCAGCTCTATGACCGGATCGGCACGCTCAGCCCCTTCATCGTCTACGAGCGGAAGGTCTGATGCGCGCGGTCTTCGTCAGCCTCGCGATCCTGCTCGCCTCCTGCGCCCCGGTGCCGGAAACAGGCGGTGCTGCGAGCAACATGGTCATCTCGTCCTCGTCGCTGCCGCCGATGCGCAGCTTCTCGGCCCGCGCTGCCGCGCCGCCGACGCGCAGCAATGCCGAGATGGCCCGCGACTTCCTCGATCTCAGCTTCCAGCTCGAAAGCGGGCGCGATCTGCCGATCATGACCCGCTTCGAAGAGCCGATCACGCTGCAGCTCACCGGCGCGGTGCCGGCGACCCTCGCCAACGACCTGACAGTGCTGCTCAGCCGCCTGCGCAGCGAGGCCGGCATCAACATCTCCCTCACCGATCAGCCCGGAGCCTCGATCATCGTCGAGGCGGTGCCGCAATCGGAGCTCAACGCCGCCGTGCCGCGCGCCGCCTGCTTCGTGGTGCCGCGCATTCAGGGCTGGCAGGATTTCCTCGCCAACCGCCGCTCGGCCGCGCTCGACTGGGCCACGCTGACGAAGCGAGAGCATGCTTCTGTCTTCATCCCCTCCGATGCCGCGCCGCAGGAGATTCGCAACTGCCTGCATGAAGAGCTGGCGCAGGCGCTGGGGCCGCTGAACGACCTCTACCGACTGACGGATTCGATCTTCAACGATGACGACATCCACACCGTGCTGACCGGCTTCGACATGCTGATGCTGAAGGCCTATTACGCGCCGGAGCTGCCCTCTGGCACCACACGGGCGCAGGCCGCGGCCCGGCTGCCGGGGCTGCTGGCGCGCTACAATCCTGCCGGCCAATCGCGCCCCTCCAGCGGATACAGTTCGACGCCGCGCGCCTGGCAGGACCTGCTGGAAACGGCGCTCGCCTCTTCCGGTTCGCCCGGTGCCCGCCGCCGCGCCGCCGCGGATGCGGTGAACCAGGCTCAGACGCTGGGGCTGAGCGCCCCGCAGCAGGGCATCGCCTGGTACGTGCTCGGCCGGCTGGAGCTGGGGCGCGACCGCGGCCGTGCCCGCTCTGCCTTCCAGAACTCCGCCCTGCTCTTCGCGCAGGCGCCTGACACAAGCCTGCACGGCGCCCATGTGGCCCTGCAGCTCGCCGCCTTTGCCCTGGAAGACGGTGACGCCGAAGAGGTGCTGCGCCTGACGGAGCCCGCCATCGCGGTCGCGCGTCGGGCCGAGAATGCGGCCCTCCTCTCGACCTTGATGATGGTTGGTGCCCAGGGCCTGACCCTGCTCGGACGCAACGACGAGGCGCAGGCGCTGACGATGGACTCGCTCGGCTGGGCGCGATACGGCTATGGCGCCGACAGCGTCGTCCGGGCGCGGCAAAGAGAGATCGAGGGGCTCAGCCCCGGCGAAAGCGGATAACAGCATGCTCTTCTCCCTGGTGGGATTAATCATCGGCGCCGTCATCGGTGCCTGGCGGGCCTACGCCAAGTCCGGCAACGGCAAGGACATGGCGCAATGGGGCGCCGTCTGCGGCGTGATCGGCGCGATCATCGGCGTCATCGTGACGATCGTCGTGCTGCGCACCGCCGGCTAGGCGAGATGTTTCTGCCCTTCTTCGCGGCTCTGCGCGAAGCCGGGGTGCCTGTTTCCCTTCGCGAATTCCTCACCTGGCTGGCCGCCCTGCGCGCCGGGCTGGCGCTTTACGACATCGACGCCTTCTACCACCTCGCCCGCGCCGCGCTGGTGAAGAACGAGCGCCATATCGACCGGTTCGACCGCGCCTTCGCGCAGAGCTTCGGCGGGCTGGAGGCTCTTTCGGCGGAGGATGTGCTGGCCGCGCTCGATCTGCCGCCCGACTGGCTGGAGAAGCAGGCCAAGCTGCACCTCTCCCCCGAAGAGCGCGCCGAGATCGAGCGCCTCGGCGGCTTCGATGCGCTGATGGAGACGCTGCGCCAGCGCCTCGCCGAGCAGGAGGGACGCCACCAGGGTGGCAGCAAATGGGTCGGCACCGCCGGCACCTCGCCCTTCGGCGCCTATGGCGACAACCCCGAGGGCGTGCGCATCGGCCAGCACGAAAGCCGCAAGCAGAGCGCCGCCAAGGTGTGGGACCGGCGCGAGTTCCGCGATCTCGACGGCGATGTCGAGATCGGCACGCGGTCGATCCAGGTGGCCCTGCGCCGCCTGCGCCGCCTGCGCCGCTGGGCCCGCGACGGCGCGGCGGAGGAGCTGGACCTGCCGGGCACCATCGGCGCCACCGCCAAGCAGGGCTGGCTCGACGTGAAAACCCGGCCGGAGCGGCGCAATGCCGTGAAGGTGCTGCTGTTCCTCGACGTGGGCGGCTCGATGGATGCGCATGTGGCGCGGGTCTCGGAGCTATTCTCGGCCGCCCGCACCTCGTTCTCGTCGCTGGAACAGGTGTACTTCCACAATTGCCTCTATCAGGGCGTCTGGCGCGACAACCGCCGGCGCTGGCAGGAACAGACCCCAACGATAGAGCTGCTGCGCCGCTACGGGCCGGAGTGGCGGGCGATCTTCGTCGGCGATGCCTCGATGTCACCCTACGAGCTGGCCGTGCCCGGCGGGGCGAACGAGCATTGGAACGAGGAGGCCGGCGAGGTCTGGCTCCGCCGCGCCTTCGATCACTGGCCCGAGAGCCTGTGGATCAACCCGATCCGCGAGCATGTCTGGGGCTATACCCAGAGCATCGGCATGGTGCGCGCCCTGATCGGCGAGGAGCGCATGGTGCCGCTCACGCTCGACGGCCTCACGAAAGGGATGGGGGTGCTGGCGCGCTAGGCGCGAAGGCCCCATATTCCTTCCATGCTGTTGCGCTTCATGCCCCTCATCATCGCCCTCGCCTGGGGAATCGTCGTCTGGCGCTTCTCCGTCTGGCGGACGGCGAAGGATCTGAACGAGCGCTCCGTCGAGCTGGCGGACCCGGCGCTGCGGCCGGTGCTGACGCGCATGGCCAAGGCGCTCGACCTCCCGCGTGTGCGGGTGTTCCTCTACGACGTGCCGCAGGTGAACGGCCTCGCCGCGCCCGACGGCCGCATTTTCATCACCCGTGGTTTTCACGACCGCTTCCGCCAGGGCCATGTCAGCGCCGAAGAGCTGGCGAGCGTGGTGGCGCATGAGCTGGGCCATATCGCACTCGGCCACGGGCGGCGGCGGCAGATCACCTTCGCGGTGGAGAACGCGCTGCGCGCCGGTCTGGCGATGACGCTGGGGCGGTTCATCCCCCGCTTCGGCACGATGATCGCGGGGTTCCTGACGAGCCTCGTCACCTCGCGCCTCTCCCGCGGGGCGGAATTCGAGGCAGATGCCTATGCGACGGCGCTCCTGGCCAAGGCCGGCATCGGCGCCGGACCGCAGAAGAGCCTGTTCCGCAAGCTCGACCGGTTGGCGGGAGGCGGCGGGCCGCAGGGCGCCATGCCGGCCTGGATGATGAGCCATCCGAAGACGGCGGAGCGCATCAAGGCAATCGAGGCGAACGAGGCGAAATGGGGGATCGAGGGGTAGCAAAGAGCGACCAATTCTCTCGCTCCTAGGCCCCGATCTATCCGCGCCGGGAGAGCGCCTGCCCGTGGGGTGGCGCCACTACGGCGCCGCTTCTTGATCTATGCCAGAAAAGCCCCTCTTCGCGGCGGGCTATGCGCTGCCGTCACCAGAGCGCCAGCCCGCCGGGACGGGCAGGCGCTCGCCCGGCGCCTTCGGCTTGATTCCGGGCGGGGCGAGAAGTGGAACCGATAGCGTGGTGGCTTTCAGCCCGGCGCTCGTGCCCCTCAGGCAATCCCCAGCTTCGCCAGCCGGTTCTCCCGCAGCCGCGCGAAATCGTCGCCCGCGTGGTAGCTAGAGCGCGTCAGCGGCGTCGCTGAGACCATCAGAAAGCCCTTGCCGTAGGCCGCCTTCTCGTAGCTGGCGAATTCCTCCGGCGTCACGAAGCGGTCCACCCGGTGGTGCTTCGGGCTCGGCTGCAGGTACTGGCCGATGGTGAGGAAATCGATGTCGGCGGCGCGCATGTCCTCCATCACCTGAATCACGGCCTGCCGGTCTTCGCCCAGCCCCACCATGATGCCCGACTTGGTGAACATCGTCGGGTCGAGCTCCTTCACCCGCTGGAGCAGCCGCAGCGAATGGAAGTAGCGCGCGCCCGGGCGCACCTCGGGGTAGAGCCCCGGCACCGTCTCCAGGTTGTGGTTGAAGACATCGGGCTTGGCCGCCACGACCACCTCAAGCGAGCCGGGGGCCGAGCGGATGAAATCGGGCGTGAGGATCTCGATGGTCGTGCCCGGCGATTGCCGGCGAATGGCGCGGATCGTCTGGGCGAAATGCTCCGCCCCGCCGTCGTCGACGTCGTCGCGGTCGACCGAGGTGATCACCACGTGGTTCAGCCCCAGCTTCTTCACCGCGTCGGCGACGCGGCCCGGCTCAAAGACGTCGAGCGCCTCGGGCGGCTTGCCGGTGGCGATGTTGCAGAACGAGCAGGCGCGGGTGCAGACCTCGCCCATGATCATCATGGTGGCGTGGCCCTGGCTCCAGCATTCGCCCACATTGGGGCAGCCGGCCTCTTCGCAGACGGTGGAGAGGCGGTGCTCGCGCATGATCTCGCGGGTCTGCCGGTAGCCTTCGGATGTCGGCGCCTTCACGCGAATCCAGTCGGGCTTTTTTGGCTGGGGCGCCTGATCGGGGCGATGTGCCTTTTCGGGGTGACGCTGCTGAGGGATCTTGAGATCGCGCAAGGGTCGGCTCCTCCTGACCTTTGCGTCTGATCTAGACCCTCGGGCGCCAATTGTCCAAGCCGTCGCCCGCAAGCCCGCCATGCACCGCGCGACACCCTAGCGTTATCAATAGATTGCCCAAAGCGCGCGCAACCGGCGCCGGGTTGACCCTTCCTTCGCACCTGCGGCAAAAGGCCCCCGCCTTTTCGCCCGCCACCGCTTGGACAGAGCCGCGCTTTGAGACATGTCCCGGGGCAGGAGGAGACGAGATTCAACTGCAAGAGAGGACGAACCCGATGCAATCCGGCGTCAAACTTCCCGAAGTGACCTTCCGCACCCGCGTCCGCGACGAGACGATCGAGGGGCCCAACCCCTTCCGGTGGGAGGACAAGACCACTGCCGATTACTTCGCCGGCAAGCGCGTCATCCTGTTCTCGCTGCCCGGTGCCTTCACCCCCACCTGTTCCACCTACCAGCTGCCCGGCTTCGAAAAGATGGCCGGCGAATTCGCTGAAGAGGGCATCGACGCGATCTACTGCATGTCGGTCAACGATGCCTTCGTGATGAACCAATGGGCCAAGGCCCAGGGGCTGGAGAATGTCTCGGTCATCCCCGACGGCTCTGGCGCCTTCACCCGGCGCATCGGCATGTTGGTCAACAAGGACAACCTCGGCTTCGGCATGCGGTCGTGGCGCTACGCGGCTGTCGTGAATGACGGCAAGGTCGAAGCCTGGTTCGAAGAGCCCGGCCTCGTCGACAATTGCGCCGACGACCCCTACGGCGAAACCTCGCCCGAGAACGTCATGGATTGGCTGAAGGCCAACCGCCAGACCGAAGCCGCCTGAGGCTTTCCGGGGGAGGCCACCGGGCCTCTCCCACCCCCGCGCGTCACGCGCCCTGCCGCATCTCCACCGTGACGTGGCCGATGCCGAATTCCTCCTCCATCACCCGCTTGATCGCCGCCCGTGCGGCGTCTGCCTCGGCGCCCGCCGCGAGGTCGGCTTCCAGCGTCGCCATCAGCCGCTCTTCGCTGATGCACCAGGCGTGCAGGTGATCGACAGAGGTCACGCCCGGCACCGCCTCGGCCAGCCGCGCCCGCGCTGCCGCCGGGTCGAAGCCGCGCGGCGTGCCTTCCAGCAGGATATGCCCCGCCTCGCCCAGTACCCGCCAGGCGGAGCGTAGAATGAGCAGCGAGACGACGACCGAGAGGATCGGGTCGATCGGCGTCCAGCCCGTCCAGAGGATGATCAGCGCCGCCGCGATGGCGCCGACGGATCCGAGCAGATCGCCCATCACATGCAGCGCCGCCGCCCGCGTGTTCAGCCCGCCCTCGGCGCCATGCAGGATGCGAAAGGCGAGGATGTTCACCAGCAGTCCCGCGATGGCGACCCAGAGCATCAGCCCGCCAAGCACGGGCGCCGGGTCTAGGAAACGACCGATGGCCTCGAAGCTGATCCAGATGGCGATGGCGAAAAGGGCGAGGCCGTTCACGAAGGCCGCCAGCACCGACACCCGGTCGAAGCCGTAGCTGCGCCGCGCATCCGCCGGCCGCCGCGCCATGCGCACCGCGAAGAAGGCGAGCAGCAGCGAGGCGAGGTCGGTGGCCATGTGCCCGGCATCCGCCAGCAGCGCCAGCGAGCCAGAGACGAGGCCGCCGACAATCTCGGCCACCATGAAGACGCCTGTCAGCCCTGCGGCCAGCCCCAGCGCCCGCGCGCCCCCGTGCGCGTGCCCAGCGTGGCTGTGGCCATGATCGTGCCCGCCGCCATGGCTACGCCCATGCGCGTGATCGTGCCCGTGATCGTCGCCCGCCATACCTTGTCCCTTCGAACCTTCGGCACCCTACCGCCGCGCCCGCCCCCCTCAGCCCGGCCCCCCTGTCTTTGCTCCTGGAAATCCTCGGGGGGAGCCGCCACAGGCGGCGGGGGGCAGACAGCCCCCTGCCCGGCCAGACGCCGCGCTGCTACTGAAACACAGCGCCGAACAGCACCGCATCCAGCGCCTGCAACCTGGCATCGTCCATGATGCAATCGCCATGCATGACCACCACGACCCACTCGCCGCCGTAGCTGGCGAAATAGCTGCCGTCCCCCGCCCCGTTCCAGCAGAGCTGCCCGAACGACCAGTAGAACCGCCGCCCCTCCACATCGGCAGAGAGGACGCCCGCCAGCGTGCCCAGCCCACCGCCCAGCTCGGCGATATCCCAGGCGGCGGGGTCTGCGCCCACGCGGCCCTCCGGCCCGAATTCCGCCCGAACGAAGCGCGCGAAATCGGCGGCGGACATCGACCAGCCGCCCCAGGAGCCATGCGCGGCCCAGGGGCCGTCCAACACCGGCGTCTCAAGGCCAAGCGGCTGGAAGAGCGCGGCGTCGCAGGCCTCGGCATAGCTCTCGCCGGTCGCCTCCTCGATCATCGCGCCGATCAGGGCGTAGTTTTCGTTGTTGTAGGCATAGGTGCCGGGCGTTCCCTGCTGCGGGTCGCGGCCAAGGGCGACGGCGGCGACCTCCTGGATCATCGGGGTATCCGAGAAGTTCACCGCGGCATTGCCCTGCGTGCTATCGGGCCAGATGCCGGCCGTATGAGTCATCAGATCGCCAAGGCGCGCCTCGGCCGCCGGGCCGCCCGCGCCGAGCAGGTCGCCCACTTTGGTGTCTGCCGTCAGCCCCGGCACCGCGTCGGCGCAGCCGGCGGTGATGGCCTTGGTGAGGCTGGCCAGCGGCATTGCCGCATCGGGCTCGGTGCCCATCGCGTATTCGCCGACCAGCTCGCCGTTCTGCATCACTGCGAGGGTGGAGACCTCGGTGCCGCCCTCCTCTGCCCAGCCGCGCCAGGCGGCCTCCACACGCTCGGGGATGCTCTCCTGCGCGTGGGCAGGAAAGGCGGTGAGGCAGGTCGCCAGGCTGGCGGCGATGAGGGGGAGTGAGCGCATGGGCTGTCCTTCCGGTTTGGATCAGGCGGGCGGGCGCTGCTCGCGCGCGGCGCCGATAAGCTCTTGGGCTGCTTCGGAAAGTAGCACACCCAGCTCCTCCATCCACCCGGAATCGCTGGAGCTGGCGCGCCGCACCAGGGCCAGCTCGCGCGCCGGTTCCGGTGCCGCGAAGCGCATCAGCGCCAGCCCCGGCGCCGCGGCGCATTCGGTGCGCAGCGCCAGCTCCGGCAGCAGCGTCAGCCCGTAGCCCTCGGCCACCAGCCCGGCCAGGGTTGAGAGCGACGAGGCGCCCAGATCGGTCTGCCGGCGTGACGAGAGACCGCAAACCTCCAGCGCCTGATCGGCCAGGCAATGGCCCTCGTCGAGAAGCAACAGCTGGTCGGCCGTCAGCTCGCGGGGCCGCAGCGATTCTGCCCGCGGTGCCATGGCGGCCAGGCGGGCGCGGCTGCCGGCGAGCAGAAAGCGGTCGGTGGCGATGGGCCGGGCGACGAGTCCCGGCTCCGTCAGCGGCAGGGCCACGATGGCGGCGTCGAGCCGGCCACGGCGCAGCTCTTCGAGCAGGCGGTCGGTCTGCGCTTCGCGGATGCGCAGCTCCATCGTCAGGTCGCGGCTGCGGATGCGCGTGAGCGCCGTCGGCAGCAGATAGGGCGCGACCGTGGGGATGACGCCCAGGTTGAGCCGCCCCGACAGCCCGTCGCGCCAGCGCACCGCCTGGCTGAGGTCGTCGACCTCCGCCAGGATTCGCCGCGCCCGGGCCAGCACCTCCTGCCCCGCCGCCGTCAGCCGCACGTCGCGCGGCAACCGCTCCACCAGCCGGGCGCCCAGCGCCTCTTCCAGCGCGCGCACCTGCTGCGAGAGCGCCGGCTGGGTGACATGCACCAGCTCTGCGGCCCGGCTGAAGCTGCCCGCCTCGGCCAGCGCCGCGAAATATCCAAGCTGCTTGAGAGAGAACCTATCCATTAGGCGAGCTTATGCCTGAGAGCAGGAAATGCAATTTCCAATTATGGCGGCGAGGGAGCATGATGCGCCCAAACTCGGGATTCCGAGACTAGCAAGGAGGCTTCCCCATGGCTGACAAACCCCGCCTGACAACCACCGCCGGCGCGCCCGTCCCCACCAACGAAACATCGAAAACCGCGGGTGAGCGCGGCCCGATCCTGATGCAGGATTACCAGCTCATCGAGAAGCTGGCTCACCAGAACCGCGAACGCATCCCCGAGCGCGTGGTGCATGCCAAAGGCTGGGGCGCCCTCGGCACCTTCACGGTCGAGCATGACATCACCAAATACACCCGCGCCAAGCTCTTCAGCGAGGTCGGCAAGCAGACGCAGGTGCTGTCGCGCTGGTCCACCGTGGCCGGCGAACAGGGTGCCGCCGATGCCGAGCGCGACGTGCGCGGCTTCTCCCTGAAGTTCTACACCGAAGAGGGCAACTGGGACATGGTGGGCAACAACACCCCCATCTTCTTCGTGCGCGACCCCTACAAGTTCCCCGATTTCATCCGCACCCAGAAGCGCCACCCCAAGACCAACATGCGCTCACCCGAGGCCATGTTCGATTTCTGGGCCGGCCAGCCGGAATCGGTGCACCAGGTGACGATCCTGATGTCGGATCGCGGCATCCCGGTGAACCCGATGCATATGCACGGCTACGGCAGCCACACCTACAGCTTCTGGAACGATGCCGGCGAGCGCTACTGGGTGAAGTTCCATTTCCGCTGCCAGCAGGAGATCAAGAACTACACCAACGAAGAGGCGCAGGAGCTGATCGGCAAGACCCGCGAGAGCTACCAGGAGGATCTCTTCAACAGCATCGAAGAGGGCCATTTCCCGAAGTGGGAGTTCTGCATCCAGGTGATGGAAGAAGAGCAGGCGCATCAGGTGTCGTTCAACCCGTTCGACCTCACCAAGGTCTGGCCGCATGACGACTTCCCGCTCATCCCGGTCGGCACGCTGGAGATGAACCAGAACGTCGAGAACTACTTCCAGTGGGTCGAGAACGCGGCCTATTCGCCGTCGAACATCGTGCCGGGCATCAGCTTCAGCCCCGACAAGATGCTGCAGGGCCGGATCTTCGCCTATGCCGATGCGCATCGCTACCGGCTTGGCACCCATTACGAGGCCCTGCCCGCCAATGCCCCGGCGGCGGTGGCGCAGCGGGTGCATTACCACAAGGACGGCGCGATGCGCTTCTTCCAGAACGATGTGGGCAATGCCGATGCCTATTACGAGCCGAACCAGTACAGCGACGCGCCGGTGGCCGACCCCTCGGTCACCGAACCGCCGCTGAAGATCGACCCCGAGGCCTTCCGCTACACCCAGGACGTGACGGAAATCGACTTCGTGCAACCCCGCGCACTCTATGCCGAGGTGATGGACCAGGCCGAGCGTGACCGGCTGCACAGCAACATGGCCGCCGCCATGGCGCCGACGTCGGACCCGGTGCGCGAGCGCTGGCTCGCCGTGCTCGGCCGGGTGCACCCCGATTACGAGGCCGGCGTGCGCAAGGAGCTGAAGCATCCCAAGCCCGAGGTCGCCATTCCGGTGACTGATGACACGCCGGTGCACGCCAAGTAAGGCGGCACGACAGAGATCGGAAAGGGGCGCCCCGGCGGCGCCCCTTTTCATTGGCCCTAGCCGATCATCGGGGCGTATGGCCCCTCGGCGCTGTCGTAATGCCGCTGGAGCCGCTCCAGAGCGATGCGCAGCACCACCTTGCCCGACCGGGCCGACCAGCCCATGCGTCGCTCCAGCGGTTCCATGCCTTCCAGAAAGCAGCAGCACCGCAGCGCCACATCGGCGAGACCGGGGCCGAGCTCTTCCAGCGCTGTGAGCAGCCGGGCGCGCGCCGCCTCTGCCCCCGCATCGCCCGGGGCGGCGGAGGGCGGATCGAAGGGTGCCGGGCCTCCAGCCTCGACATGCGCCTCCCACGCCGGTTTCAGCGCCGCGCCGAGGCGCGACAGCTCGTAATCCTCGCGCATCCGCTCACCGGCAGCGACAAGCGGGCGCGGCAGGAAGGGGCGGCCCTCGCGGTCGCGCCGCCGCGACAGGCCGGCCAGCGGGCTTTCGGCGAGGGTCGAGCGCATGTGGCGCAGGCGGCTGTCGCTTTCCTCTTCGCCGATCTGGCGGAAGGGCGCCTGCGCCTCGGCGAAGCCCGTGGGCGCCATGGCCTTTAGCGCGGCCCGACCGGCGGCGGTGAGCACGTAGCGCATGACGCGGGCGCCCGGGTCTTGCGGCTCGATCCATTCGCGCAGGGCCAGCGTTTCGGCAAAGCCGCGCTCCACCGTCGCTTCACGGTGGAGCGCGCCGTCTTCATCCTCGACGACGACGACGCCCATCTCCATGTCGCGGGCCACCGCCAGCACGGTGCGGGGCCGCGCCAGCCGTGTGAGCAGCCGGGCGGCCTGCCGCTCGAAGCCGGGCTCTGTGGCCATCGCGGCCCTGTCCTCGGCCAAACGGCGCAGGGCACCGTCGACGAGCGGGTCGTCGCGGCGCGCCTCCATCCGCCGCACCTGGCGCAGGATGGTAGAGGCATGCACATCCGCCGCCCGCGCCAGCGCACGGATCGGGCGGCCCCCTTCGGTATGCTTGAGGTAGTGGTGCACCGCTTCGGGCACCCAATCCGGCAGGCCTGCGCCCTTGTGATCGGCAGCTCCGGCTCGTGTCATTTCCATATCAGGCACCCCCAGATGGCCAGCTCTCACCCCCCGGGGCGGACCCCGGATCATGGTTTCCGTTCCCACAACCTGAGGTTGTATTGTTACCGTTCGGTAAACAGTAAGGACCTTGGTAACGGAGGTTACCTGTCTGCGAACGCATGGGCCCGCCCGGCCGCCCTCTTCCGCCCGTTCCGGCAACGCCCCCTGCTCCCGTGCCAGAGTGCCGCCGTCACGAGTGCCGAGAGGAGACAGGCCATGCAGGATGTGTTGGGACGGATCGGGCAGCTACAGCGACCGCGCCTGCTGGTGCGGGCGGCGCGTGCGGGGGTCGAGGAGTACCGGCGCGACCACATGCTGCCCCGGCTGCTGCATTGCATCGCGCCACCCCGCTCTGGCGAGGCGGTAATGGCGCTGCTCGACATCGAGGCAGAGGAGAATGCCCGGCGGCTCGCCGGCACGGCGGATTACGCCATCCCCCACCATATCGAGCTGCTGATCGCGCTGATGGGCGAGGCCCGGCATCTGCGGGCCGCGGCACGGGGCGAGGAGGCTGAAGAACCGGCCCGCGCGTGATGGCGCAGGCCGGCAAGGGGGTCAGGAGAAGGCGTCGGGCATCGAGGCCTTCTTCTCATCGACATAAGCGCGCAGCCCGTCGGCGATGCCCTGATCCATCGGCGGGGCAACATACTGGCCCAGCAGCTTTTCAACGCGCACCGCGGCGAGCGTTTCGGTGCTGCGGGCGCCATCTTCTTCCCACGTTTCGAAGGGCTTGTAGTCCAGCACTTCAGAGCGCCAGAACGCCGTCTTGAAGTTGGCCTGGGTATGGGCGCAGCCAAGGTAGTGGCCGCCCGGGCCGACCTCGCGAATGGCATCCATCGCCTGCGCGCCTTCCGAGCTGTCGACGCCCTTGGCAAGGCTGTGGAGCACGCCGAGCTGGTCGGCATCCATCACGAATTTCTCGAAACTGGCGACAAGCCCGCCCTCAAGCCAGCCAGCCGAGTGGAGCATGAAGTTCACCCCGGCGAGGAAGCCCATGTTCAGCGAATTGGCACTCTCGTAGCCGGCCTGCGCATCGGGCAGTTTAGAGCCGCAGAAGGCCCCCGCCGAACGATACGGCAGCCCCAGCCGGCGCACGAGCTGGCCCGCGCCATAGGTGATCATCGAGGCCTCGGGCGTGCCGAAGGTGGGGGCGCCGGAGTTCATGTCGATCGAGGTGACGAAGGCGCCGGCGATGGCCGGCGCGCCGGGGCGCACGAGTTGGCTGTAAGACACACCGGCCAGGATCTCGGCCAGCACCTGCGTGAGCGTACCGGCTACGGAGACGGGCGCCATGGCGCCGCCGACGATGAAAGGCGAGATGATGGCCGCCTGGTTGTTGGCGGCATAGACCTCCAGCGCGCCCATCATGGTGGCATCGAAGGTGAGCGGCGAGTTGATGTTGACCAGCGAGGTCATCACCGTGTTCTGGTCGACGAAATCGGCGCCGAACAGGATCTTCGCCATGTCGACGCTGTCCTGCGCGCGGGAGGGCTCTGTGACCGAGCCCATGAAGGGCTTGTCGGAGAGCGTCATGTGCGCCAGCAGCATGTCGAGGTGGCGCTTGTTCACCGGAATATCGGTCGGCTCGCAGACGGTGCCGCCGGAGTGGTGCAGCCACTTCGACATGTAGGCGAGCTTCACGAACTTCTCGAAGTCGGCCATCGTCGCGTAGCGGCGACCGCCGTTCACGTCGCGCACGAAGGGCGGGCCGTAGACGGGGGCGAGGACGAGGTTGCGCCCGCCGATCTCGACATTGCGGGCCGGGTTGCGGGCATGCTGGGTGAAGGTCGAGGGCGCCGTTTTTACCAGCTCGCGGGCAAGGCCCTTGGGCAGGCGCACCCGGTCGCCCTGCACATCAGCGCCGGCCTGACGCCAGCGCTCGAGCGCGCCGGGATTGTCGGGGAAAGCGACGCCGATCTCTTCGAGCACCTGCTCGGCATTGGCCTCGATGATCTCGATGGCCTCGGCGTTCAGCACTTCCAGATTCGGAACGTTGCGCTCGATGTAGCGGGCCGTCTCGAAGCTGATGGCGGTTCGCTCGGCGCGCCGTGCCGCCCCGCCGCCGCCCGCCCTGCCGCGCCTGCGCTCTGCCACGTCGTTCATGTCTCGCCCTCCGAGATCCGGCCAGTTTCGAGCCTGATACGCGCAGAAGGTTAAGGCCGAAGCCGATTTTGCGCCCTCTGTGGGGCGAAAACGACATCAACATGCAAACGGCCCGGGCGCTTCCGCCCGGGCCGGCTGTCGAAGAAAGCGCGCGGGGTCAGGCGGCTTCCTTGTTCAGACCTTTCTCGGCAAAGCCGGAGAGCTTCTTGTCCGCCGCGTATTCCTGGTCGAGGTTGGCTTGCAGCGGTTCCAGCGCGCCATTGTGGCCCAGAGTCTTGGCCCAGGCGATCAGCGTGCCGTAGCGGGTGATCTCGTAATGCTCGACAGCCTGCGCGGCGGCGATCATGCCGGCGTCGCGGGCATCGGGCGTTTCGGTCTCCGACATGATCTCGGCGCCCTCGTCGAGGATGCCGTTGATCGCATCGCAGGTGACGCCGCGGGCCTTGAGCCCGAGGTATTCGAACACCTTCTCGAGGTTGGCGATATGGCCCTCGGTCTCTTCGAGATGCGATTCGAAGGCTTCCTTCAGCTCGGCGGCCTCGGCCTTGCGGGCCATTTTCGGCAGCGTCTTCGCGATCTTCTTCTCTGCGTAATAGATGTCGCGCAGGAAGTGGACGAACAGGTCTTGCAGATCCTTCATGGGTGCCTCCTTCGGGCTGCAGCGAAAATCGCTGCATTTGATCGCTCAACGTCCGCTCTGGCAGCGCCGTTCCGCCCCGTGCTGCGCAACAAATGTTAAACGATGGGCATGGGCGGCCCTTCGCCTGCGGCCGTATTGCGCGCCGGCCCGCTTGAGGGGTGCTGGCTCTTGCGCCGCTTCGTCCGCGCCCCTAATCGGTGGGCCATGACCAGCCCCATTGCCAAGGCGCACGACCGCCTGCTCATCATCGATTTCGGCTCTCAGGTGACGCAGCTCATCGCGCGGCGCCTGCGCGAGCTGAACGTCTATTGCGAGATCCACCCCTTCAACATGGTGACGGCGGAGTTCCTCGCCGAATTCGCCCCGAAGGCGGTGATCCTCTCCGGTGGCCCCGCCTCGGTGATCGACGAGGGCTCGCCCCGTCCGCCCGCGGAGGTCTTCGAGCTCGGCGTGCCGATCCTTGGCATCTGTTACGGCCAGCAGGTGATGATGGAGATGCTGGGCGGCAAGGTCGAACGCGGCGACGGCACGGCGGAGTTCGGCCGCGCCTACGTGACGCCCTCCCAACCGCTCGATCTGCTGAACGGCTGGTTCGACACCGGGCGCGAGCAGGTTTGGATGAGCCATGGCGACCACGTCGCGAAGATCGCCCCCGGCTTCGAGGTCTATGCCACCTCCCCCGGCGCGCCTTACGCGGTGATCGCCGATGCGGCCCGCCATTTCTACGCCGTGCAGTTCCACCCCGAGGTGCACCACACGCCCAACGGGCGGACGCTCTACAAGGCCTTCGTCGAGCTCGCCGGCTTCAAGGGCGACTGGACGATGGAGGCCTACCGCGCCGAGGCGGTGAAGAAGATCCAGGAGCAGGTGGGCGACCGCAAGGTGATCTGCGCGCTCTCGGGCGGTGTCGACAGCTCCGTCGCCGCCGTGCTGCTGCACGAGGCCATCGGCGAGAACCTCACCTGCGTCTTCGTCGACCACGGGCTCTTGCGCCTGAACGAGGCCGAAGAGGTCGTGGCCATGTTCCGCGACCACATGAACCTGCGGGTGATCCACGCGCAGGAGCAGGATCTCTTCCTCGGTGCGCTCGAGGGCGTCTCCGACCCCGAGGTGAAGCGCAAGACCATCGGCAAGCTCTTCATCGACGTCTTCCAGCGCTATGCCGGCGAGATCGAGGGCGCGGAGTTCCTCGCGCAAGGCACGCTCTATCCCGACGTGATCGAGAGCGTCAGCTTCTCCGGCGGGCCTTCGGTGACGATCAAGAGTCACCACAATGTCGGCGGCCTGCCCGAGAAGATGGGCCTGAAGCTGGTGGAGCCGCTCCGCGAGCTCTTCAAGGACGAGGTGCGCGAGCTTGGCCGCGAGCTTGGCCTGCCGCCGCATTTCATCGGCCGCCACCCCTTCCCCGGCCCGGGCCTCGCCATCCGCTGCCCCGGCGAGATCACGCGCGAGAAGCTAGACATCCTGCGCAAGGCGGATGCCGTCTATATCGACCAGATCCGCAAGCACGGGCTTTACGATGAGATCTGGCAGGCCTTCGTGGCGATCCTGCCGGTGCGCACGGTGGGCGTGATGGGCGACGGGCGGACCTACGATTTCGCCTGCGCCCTGCGCGCGGTCACCTCGGTGGATGGCATGACGGCCGATTACTACCCGTTCACCCACGAGTTTCTGGGCGAGACGGCGACCCGCATCATCAACGAAGTTCGGGGCATCAACCGTGTCACTTACGACATCACGTCGAAGCCGCCGGGCACCATCGAATGGGAGTGAGCGCGGCCTCGCGTTTTCGCTCAGCGGAATTTTTATGCGCTGCCCCTCGCGGCGTGTAGCACAGACTGGCAGCATCCGTTTTTCGGGCCAGACTGCGTTGAAAATTCACTAAAATTCTATTCTCCGTGATATTACTTTCGAGGACAAAAGTTATTACTGAGCCGTCTGCGGGGATTGCCGCGATTGTTCATTAAATTGTCCGGCTTGTTTCATTTGGAAACGGGGCGCAGGGGCCCGGGAAGCCTCAGCAACGCTCCCCATTTGGGGACTATAAAATGGCGACGAGATTGGTGAAGTGCCGCGAATGCGGCCATCGAATGCGCTTGGGCGGAAGGCACTGCGGTTATTGCGGCGCAGACAAGCCGGCCTGGGCCTGGCCCGGCACATGGGCAATCAGTGTTTCGGCGATCTGCCTGGTCGCCGCCTTCGCCCTCGCCTGACGAGGCTTTCCTTTGCCGTGGCGGCGCCCTAGCGTCGCCGCGGCATGAGCACACAGGCATCTCAGGATCAGACATCGCAGGATCAGCCGGGCAGCGTCGGGACAGCGGCGCTCTGGATGATCGGCGCTGTGGTGGCCTTTTCCACCATGGCCATTGCGGCGCGCAGCCTGGCCGGCGCCTTCGATACGTTCGAAATCATGTTCTACCGCTCGCTGGTGGGCATCGTGCTCGTCGTCAGCGTCGGCGCGGCGACGGGGCATCTGCGCGACGTGCGCACCAGCCGGCTGCCGCTGCATGCCTTGCGCAACCTGGCGCATTTTACCGGGCAGAACCTGTGGTTCTTCGCCATCCCGCTGATCCCGCTGGCGCAGGTCTTCGCGCTGGAGTTCACCTCGCCGATCTGGGTGATCCTGCTCTCGCCGCTGCTGCTGGGCGAGCGCATCACCCGCATCGGCGTTTTCGCGGCGCTGCTGGGCTTCATCGGCATCCTCGTCGTCACCCGCCCCACGCCCGAGGCGATCTCGCCGGGGCTGATCGCGGCGGCGCTGGCAGCCGTGGGCTTTGCGCTGACAGCCATCGCCACACGGCGCCTGACGCGGCACGAGAAGATCACGTCGATCCTCTTCTGGCTGGTGACGATGCAGGCCTTCTTCGGGCTGGTCTGCGCCGGCTACGATGGTGAGATCGCCCTGCCCTCGATGCACAATCTCGGCTGGCTCATCGTCGTCGGCTGCGGCGGCGTGGTCGCCCATTTCTGCCTGACGACAGCTCTGTCGCTGGCGCCCGCGCCAATTGTCATGCCGATCGACTTTGCCCGCCTGCCGCTGATCGCCATCGTGGGCGCGATCTTCTACGGCGAGCCCCTCGACATCTATGTCTTCCTCGGCGCGGCGCTGATCTTCGGCGGCAATTATCTCAACATCACGCGTGGCCAGGCCCCGCGGCGCCAAAGCAACGCCGTCAACTAGCCGATTTTGTTACGCGGGGTCTCGTCTTGACCCGCGTCAAACCGCCGCGCTTATGGATTCACAACCTGGTGATGCGTTTCTGGGAGGAGACCCATGAAGACCCTACTCTGCGGCAGCGCCGCTCTCGCCCTCTGTGCCGGTGCCGTTCAGGCCGGCGGTCTCGACCGTTCTGGACAGAGCGTTGATTTCATTTTCGAACCCGGCGGCTACGCCGAGCTGAGCTATGGCATGGTCATGCCCGATGTCAGCGGACAGATCGGCGGCGTGCTGAGCTCGGGCAACATGAACCCCGATTATGCGCAGTACAGCTTCTCGATCAAAACCGATCTGACCCCGAACCTGTCTTTCGGCGTCAGCATCGACACGCCCTTCGGCGCCAGCATCGACTATTCGAATGCCGACCCGGGCTATCCCGTCGATTCCGTCGGGCGGATCGAATCCGTGGGCCTGACCGCCCTCGCCCGCTACCGCTTCAACGAAAACATCTCCGTCCATGGCGGCGCCCGGATGATCCAGGCCGACGGCACGCTCACCTCGGGCGGCGTAACGACGGAATTCGCCAGCGATTCCGGCACCGGCTACGTCGTCGGCATGGCCTATGAGATCCCCGACATCGCGCTGCGCGCTGCGCTCACCTATTCCTCGGCCATCGAGATGAGCCATGAGACGAGCGCTCTTGGCGGCACGCTGCCGCTGGGCGACACGAACTACGAATGGCCGCAATCGGTGAACATCGATTTCCAGACCGGCATCATGGAAGACACGCTGCTGCTCGCCGGCGTGCGCTGGGCCGAATGGACGGCGACCGACATCAACGTGGGCCAGACGGGCACCGACCTGATCGACTACAACCACGATGTCTTCACCTACCGCCTCGGCATCGGCCGGCGCTTCACGCCGAACTTCGCCGCCTCGGCCACCGTCAGCTACGAGGCAGACGATGGCGAGCTGGCCTCGAACCTGTCGCCGACCGACGGGCGCATCGGCCTCTCCGTGGGCGGCACCTACACGATGGGCAATGCCGAGATCACCGCGGGCGTGAACTACACCAAGCTCGGCGATGCGACGGCGGAACTCACCGGCGCCGAATTCACCGAGAACCACGCCTTCGGCTACGGCATCTCGCTCGGCTTCCGCTTCTAAGCCTCTGCTCCCCGCCCGGGCGCCGGGCGGGGAGCCATCCTCAAAGCGCAGAAAGCGGATTGCCCCCGCCCCGGCCCATGAGCCAGATGCGCGCATGTCCCAGACTCAGAAAACACTCTCGCCCCTCGCCTGGACGCTGCTGCTGGCGCTCGCCTTCATCTGGGGCGCGACCTTCGTGGCCAACCGCTTCGCCCTGCAGATCGCGGCTCCCGCCTGGATCACCGCGACGCGGGTGACGCTGGCGGTGCCGGTGCTCTGGGCCGCGGTGTGGATCACCCGCCAGCCGGTGCCGAAGGGCTGGCGCATCTGGGGCGCGCTGCTGGTGATGGGCGCGCTCAACAACGTGCTGCCGTTCACGCTGATCGCCTGGGGCCAGGGCCATGTGCCCTCCGGCCTTGCCGCCATCCTCAACGCCACCACGGCGCTCTGGGGCATGGCGCTGGCGGCCATCGTCTTTGCCGATGAGCGGATGACGGCGCCGAAGGCGTTTGGCCTCGCGCTCGGCTTTGCCGGCGTGGTGCTGGTCATCGGGCCGACGGTGCTGAGCGAGCTGGACCTCACCGCGCTGGCGCAGCTCGCGGTGATCGGCGCGACGCTCAGCTATGCCATCGCCGGCATCTGGGCGCGCAAGATGCTCTCCGGCCTGCCGCCGCTCACCTCCGCCGCCGGGATGCTCAGCGGCTCCGCCCTGCTGGCCGTGCCGCTGGCCTTATGGATGGCGGGCCCGCCCGGCGCGCCCTCGCTGAAGGGCGGGCTGGCGCTGCTCTATCTGGCGCTCTTCGCCACGGCGCTGGCCTTCATCCTGTACTACCGCCTCATGGCGACCGCGGGCACCGGCTACACGATGCTCGCCACGCTGCTCGTCGCCCCGGTCGGCGTGGCCCTCGGCGCCATCGTCTTCGGTGAGACGCTGCCGCCCCGCGCCCTGGCCGGCTTCGGGCTGATCGCGCTGGCGCTCATCACGCTCAACAGCAAAATCCGTCTGGCGCGGTGGCGCCGCGCGGGTTAACCAGCCGCCATGCTGTATCCCGACGCAAACGCCTGGCGCGCGGCCGATGAGAAGCGCGTGCTGCTCTTCGGCATGTCCGGCCTTGGCAAGACGCATATCAGTCAGCGCCTGCGCGCTACTGGCCGCTGGTTTCACTACTCGGTCGATTACCGCATCGGCAGCCGCTACCTTGACGAGGCCATCGCCGACAACGCCAAGCGCGAGGCGATGAAGGTGCCGTTCCTGCGTGAGCTGCTGCTGACCGACAGCATCCACGTCACCGCCAACCTTACCTTCGGCAACCTCGCCGCCGTCTCCTCCTGGCTCGGCAAGCCGGGTGACCCGGCCAAAGGCGGCCTGCCGATCGCGGAGTACCAGAAGCGGCAGGCCCGCTTCCGCGCCGCCGAGATCGCCGCCCTGCGCGACACCGGCCATTTCGCCCGCCGCTCGGAAGAGCTCTACGGCTACCCCAATTTCGTCTGCGACAGCGGCGGCTCGATCTGCGAATGGGTCGAGCCGGAGAACCCAGACGACCCGCTCCTGCAGGAGCTGTCGAGCCAATGCCTGCTCGTCTGGATCGAGGGCAGCAGCGCGCATGAGGCCGAGCTGATCCGCCGCTTCGACGCAACCCCCAAGCCCATGGCCTACCAGCCGGAGTTCCTGGCCGAGACTTGGGCCGCCTATCTCGCCGAGACCGGCAAGGCCGAGGATGCCGTCGACCCCGACAGCTTCATCCGCTTCGCCTATGCCCGCGCCCTCGCCCACCGGCAGCCGCGCTATGCGGCCATGGCGAAACGGGGCGTGACGATCACGGCCGAAGAGGCGGCCGGCGTCGCGGATGAAGAGGGCTTTATCCAAGTGATCGCCGCCGCACTTGAGCGCCGGGCCGCAGGGGCATAGATAGGCGCCCTTCGCGAAGGAGTGGCGACATGCCCATCAAGCTGCACGAGAACCTGCCTGCCTATGCCGTCCTCGAGACCGAGGGTGTCATGGTCATGGGCGATCTTCGTGCCGCCCGGCAGGACATCCGCCCCCTGCGCTTCGGCCTGCTCAACCTCATGCCGAAGAAGATCCAGACCGAGACGCAATTCGCTCGGCTGATCGGCGCCACGCCCCTGCAGATCGAGCTCAGCCTGATCCGCATGACGAGTCACGAGGCCAAGAACACCGCCGCGGGCCATATGGAGGAATTCTACCGCCCCTTCGCCGAGGTCGAGGCCTCGGGCGAAAAGTTCGACGGCTTCATCATCACTGGCGCCCCCATCGAGCATCTGCCTTTCGAGGAGGTGACCTATTGGGACGAGCTGCGCCGCGTGATGGACTGGACGCAGACCCACGTGCATTCGACCTTCGGCGTCTGCTGGGGCGGCATGGCGATGGCCTGGCACTTCCACCGGGTGCCCAAGGTCGTCCTGCCCGAAAAGGCCTTCGGCTGCTTCCGGCATCGCAACCTGCAGCCGACCTCGCCCTTCCTGCGCGGCTTCTCCGACGATTGCACCATGCCCGTCAGCCGCTGGACAGAGATGCGCCAGGACGACATCGACAAGGCGGAAAACCTCACCACGCTGATGACCTCTGACGAGACGGGCCCCTGTCTGGTGCACGACCCCGACCACCGGGCGCTCTACATCATCAACCACCTCGAATACGACAGCACGACGCTCAAGGAAGAATACGACCGCGACGTCGCCGCCGGCGCCGCCATCGAGGTGCCGCGCAACTATTACCCGAACGACGATCCGACCCGCCAGCCGATCAACCGCTGGCGCAGCCACGCGCATCTGCTCTACGGCAATTGGATCAACGAGATCTATCAGACGACGCCCTTCGATCTGGCCGAAATCGGCGCGTGACGCGAAAGGGGCGCAAAGGCATGGCTATCAGTCTGATCGTCCTTCTGGCCCTGGCACTGGCGGTGACCTTCGCCGTCCGCCAGCAGCGCATCCGGGCCGAGGCCGCCTTCCCGCCGCTCGGGCAGGTCCTGCAAGTAAATGGCCGCGCCGTGCATGTGGCCGAGGCCGGCGCCGGGCCAGTGGTGATCCTGATCCACGGCGCCGGCGGCAACCTGCGCGATTTCTCCTTCGATCTGATGGGCCGTCTCGCGCCCGACTTCCACGTCGTCGCCTTCGACCGGCCCGGCCTTGGCTATTCCGAAGCCCTGCCCGGCACCGCGGGCCCCACCGAGCAGGCCCGCCAGCTCGAAGCGGCGGTCGCGCAGATGGGCCTCGGCCCCGCCGTCGTCGTTGGCCACAGCTATGGCGGCGCTGTCGCCATGGCATGGGCCGAGATCGCGCCGGAGCGGGCGGCGGCGGTCGTCACGCTCTCGGGCGCCGTCATGCCCTGGGAAGGGCCCTACGAGGCATTCTACCACGTCACCGGCAGCTGGTGGGCGCGCTGGACGACGGCGCCCTTGATGAGCGCCTTCGCCCCCAAGTCGCAGGTCGAGAAAGCGCTGGCCGGCATCTTCGCCCCGCAATCACCGCCGCCCGGATACTTGGGCGAGGTCGGCGCCCCCCTGACGCTGCGCCGCGCCTCTCTAGCCACCAATGGCCGGCAGGTGCTGGCGCTGCGCGAGGATCTGGCGGAGCAGTCGCAAGGCTACGGCGCGCTGCAAATGCCGGTGGAGATCATCCACGGCACCGCCGACCGGACCGTCGATCTCGATATCCACGCCCGCGGGATGGACGCGCTGCTGCCGCATTCGAACGTCACCGTGCTGGAGGGCGTCGGCCACATGCCGCACCATGCCGACCCGGAGGCCACGGTTGCCGCCATCCGGCGCGCCGCTTCCCGCGCCGGATTGATCTAGGCGCCCCGCCCGCCCATATTCCCCTGGCCCCATAAGGGGCAAATGTTTGGAAAGCTTGGACATGGCCCAGCCCTTCGTCGGCGCGATCAGCGAGTATCTCGAGAATGACGCCCCGCAGGAGGTGCGCGACATCATCGCGGATGCCGGCAAGGGCGATGTCACCAATCCCGACTGGCCCTATGACGAGCGGCTGTCCAAGAAGAAGTACAAGAAGAAGATGGCCCGCCTGCAACGCCAGCTCGTTCGCCTGCAGGCCTCGGTCAAGGAGCGGGGCGACCGCATCGCCATCATCTTCGAAGGGCGCGACGCCGCCGGCAAGGGCGGCTCGATCAAGGCCTTCAGCGAGAACCTCAACCCGCGCGGCGCCCGCACCGTCGCCCTGCCGAAACCGACAGAAACGGAAGCCACGCAATGGTACTTCCAGCGCTACATCGCGCATCTGCCGGCGGCGGGCGAAATCGTGCTGTTCGACCGCTCGTGGTACAACCGCGGCGTGGTGGAGAAGGTGTTCGACTTCTGCACCGATGAAGAGCGCGCCAAATGGTTCAACCAGGTCGGCCCCTTCGAGCAGCTGCTCGTGGACGAAGGCATCCAGCTTTACAAGTTCTGGCTCAACATCGGCCGGTCGACACAGCTCGACCGCTTTCTCGACCGCGAGCAAGAGCCCCTGAAGCAATGGAAGCTCTCTTGGATCGACGTCGAGGGCCTCAAACGCTGGGATGCCTATTCAGAAGCTATCGAAGAGACGCTCTTCGTCACCCACACCACCCAGGCGCCCTGGACGATCGTGCGTGCCGATGACAAGCGCCGCGCCCGCATCAATCTGATCCGCACCGTGCTGCACGGCGTGGATTACGACGGCAAGGACATGGGCGAGATCGGCCCGGTGGACGAATCCATCGCCGGCGGCCCCGAGCTGTGGACGCGTGGCTGACATGGGCGGGGAAGACGGGCGCTGATGGCCAAGCGCGGCTACCATCACGGCAACCTCCGCGAGGCTCTCGTCGAAGCGGCGCTGAAGCTGATCGAGGAGAAGGGCCCGACCGGCTTCACCCTGTCGGAAGCCGCGCGCGAGGCAGGCGTGACGCCCGCCGCCGTCTACCGCCATTTCGAGGGCCGCGAAGACCTGATCGCCGAGGCGGCCCGCCAGGGCTATGAGATCTTCGGCGACCTGCTGGACTATGCCTATAACGGCGGCAAGCCGACGGCTCTGGCCGCCTTCGAGAAGGTCGGCCGAGCCTATCTGGCCTTCGCGCGGAAGTATCCGGGCCATTACGTCGCCATGTTCGAAAGCGGCGTGTCGATCCAGCGCAACCCCGATCTCGCTGCGGCCTCCGAGCGGGCGCTCGGCGTGATGCAGGAGGCCGCGGTGGCGCTGTCGGAACACATCCCCGAAAGTCGACGCCCGCCGCCGCAGATGTTCTCGGCCCATATCTGGGCGCTGAGCCACGGCGTGGTGGAGCTCTTCGCGCGCGGCTCGCCCGGCACCAAGTCGCCCTTCCCGCCCGAGGATCTGCTGGAGAGCGGCATCGGCGTGTACCTGCGCGGCCTGGGGCTGATCCCGCCCGACAAGTAACGGCGATTTCCATATGGAAATCGCGGGCGGAAACCATATGGTTTCCGCACCGTGCCGGCGGTCGCGCCCCACGATTTTCGCGCGAAAATCGTAACGGAAATCGCGCGATTTCCGTGCGTGGGCCACCGGCAAGCCCCCTTGAAGATGCCACCTTTTCCATCACCTGCCCGTCCGCCAAGCAGTTTCCGCCACATTCCCCATTGATCTTTGTCGCCGCTTCGCAAAGCTTCGACATCAAGAAGGCACCAAAGGGGGCAGCGAGGGGCAGATGGCGGGGGGATTTCTTTCCACCGAGCGCGGGCGCAGCGCCGCGCTTGTCACTCCGCCCTTCCTCTATGCCCTGCTCCTGCTGGCCGTGCCGCTCGGCGCCATCATCCTGTTCTCGTTCTGGCGCAAGGATGGCTACGACGTCGTCCCCGACTTCACGCTCGACAATTACCGCGAGTTTCTCGACGGCAAGGTCTACCAAGTGCTGCTGGGCCGGTCGCTGAAGGTCTCGGCCATCGTCACCTTCATCACGGTGCTGCTGGCCTATCCGATCGCCTATTTCATCTCGTTCAAGGTGCCGAACAACAAGAAGTCGCTCTGGCTGTTCCTTATCACCATCCCGTTCTGGACGAGCTATCTGGTGCGCGTGTTCCTGTGGAAGGTGATCCTTGGCTACAACGGCGTCATCAACTCGGGGCTGATGGAGATCGGGCTGATCGACGAGCCGCTGACCTTCATCCTCTACTCGGTCAATTCCGTCATCATCACGCTGGCCCATGCCTTCGCGCCCTTCGCCATCCTGCCTATCTTCGTGGTGCTGGAGAAGATCGACCGCTCTCTGCTTGAAGCAGCGCAAGACCTCGGCGAGAACCGCGTCACCACTTTCCTGCGGGTGACGCTGCCGCTCTCGATGCCCGGGCTGATGGCGGCGATCCTCATCGTCTTCATCCCCACCATCGGCGATTACGTGACGCCCGAGCTCATGGGCGGCTCCGGCGGCAAGCTCATCGCCAACATGATCCAGACGCAGTTTCTGCAGCTCAACAACGCCCCGCTCGGCGCAGCGCTGGCGATCATCGCCATGCTCTGCGTCACCGCGATTTCGCTGCTGCTGATCTTCCTCAACCGCCGCTGGCTGAGGGTCTGATCCATGGCGCTGCGCACCTACGCCATCCTCTACCTGATCTTCCTCTACGCGCCGATCGTGCTGCTGCCGATCTTCGCCTTCAACGACGGCACGATCATCGCCTTCCCGCTGCAGGGCTTCACCACCCAATGGTTCGGAGAGCTGTGGACGACGACGGCCCTGCACGATTCCGTCCGCAACTCGCTGTTCATAGCGGTGCTGACGGCGGTGTTCTCCACCCTGCTCGGCATGCTCACCGCCCGTGCCGGCTCGATGGCGAACTTCCCCGGCAAGGGCGGCATCATCGGCTTCATCATGCTGCCACTGGTGCTGCCTGAGATCATCGTCGCCGTCTCGCTGCTGGTCATGCTGCGCCAGGTGCTCGACATGGACCTCAGCAACTGGACGGTGATCGCCGCGCATACGCTGATGTGTACACCCTTCTCGGTCGCCATTCTCAACGGCGCTTTCGCCAGCCTCGACCCGGCGATGGAAGAGGCGGCGATGGATCTGGGCGAAAACCGGTGGAGCGCCTTCCGGCTGGTGATCCTGCCCTTGGTGATGCCCGGCATTATCTCCTCGATGCTGATCGCCTTCACCATCAGCCTCGACGAGTTCATCATCGCCTTCTTCCTCACCGGCGCGAACCCGACCATGCCGGTCTACATCTGGGGCCTGCTGCGCTTCCCCGCCAAGCTGCCGGTGGTGATGGCGCTCGGCACCATCCTCATCACGCTGTCCATCGTTCTGCTGTCGATGGCCGAATTCTTCCGCCGCCGCGGCCTACGCCGTGCCGGTATCGACGATCCCGGAGGCTTCATTTGACCGTCCAAGACACCCGGGCCCTGATCGAGCTGCGCGCCCTGCACAAATGGTATGGCGATTATCACGCCCTGCGCGGCATCGACCTGAAGATCCGCTCTGGCGAGTTCTTCTCGCTGCTGGGGCCCTCCGGCTGCGGCAAGACCACACTTCTGCGCACCATCGCCGGCTTCGAGGGCTTCAACGACGGCGCGATGTATATCGACGGCAAAGACATGAAGGGCGTGGCGGCCAACCACCGGCCCACCAACATGGTCTTCCAGAGCTACGCCATCTTCCCGCATCTGAGCGTGGCCGAGAACGTGGGGTTTGGCCTGCGCCGCGACAAGCGCAGCAAGGAAGAGAAGGCCAAGGCCGTGGGTGAGGCGCTGGAGATGGTGGGCCTCGGCGGCTACGGCGCCCGGCCGAGCCACGCGCTCTCCGGCGGGCAGCGGCAGCGCGTGGCGCTGGCCCGGGCGCTGATCCTGAAACCCAAGGTGCTGCTGCTCGACGAGCCGCTCTCGGCGCTCGACAAGAAGATGCGCGAGCAGATGCAGGTCGAGCTGATGAAGCTGCAGCGCGAGGTGGGGATCACCTTCATCCTGGTCACGCATGATCAGGAAGAGGCGCTGGTCATGTCCGACCGCATCGCGGTGATGTTTGAGGGCGAGATCGGCCAGCTCGGCGACCCGGAGTCGCTCTACCGCCGGCCCAACTCGGCACGCGTCGCGGCCTTCATCGGCATGATGAACTTCCTGCCCGGCGAGGTGACGGGCGAGACCCCCGGCGGCTACGAGGTGGACATGCCCGGGCTGGGACGCGCCGAAGTGGCGGCGGAGCAGCTCACCGCCGGCGGCTTTACTGGCGCCGCGCGCATTGGCATCCGGCCGGAGACGCTGTCGATCCTATTCGACAACGAGCCCGAGCGCGGCCGCGTGGCACAGGCGATGGTCGACGAGGTCGTCTATTATGGCGACATGACCTATTACGACGTGCGCATCGAGGGCGTGCCCGAGCCGCTGCGCATCTCGATGAAGAACCTCATCGGGCGCCCGGTGCTGGACGTCGGCACGGCGACACGCGTGGTGTGGGACGAGAAGGCGTTGGTGGTGCTGCCGGCGGAGTGAGGCGGGTTCGGAGCACAGATCATTCCGCCATCCAGCTCAAACAAGACGCTGTAGGGTCAAACCTGCTCTCAACCAATGCGAGACACCCCCGCTCCATCCCTCGCGCGGAATCAAGGCCTTCAGGCCGCCGCGCGAGCGCCTGCCCGTCCCCACGATCAGGCGCTTTGGTGAAGGCCGCGCTTAGCCCGCGTCCAGGAGGGACGTGGCAGACATAAATCACGTTCGCGGGAAAGGTGGAGCGCCACCCCACGGGCAGGCGTGCGAGGGAGTCGCCAGCGGCCAGGGCACATGCGACCAGCGTTCCAAAGGCGTACCCCGGTCTCTGGCTCCGCCCCACCGGGCGCACAAAGCGACAGCCCGGATCCCAGCCCCCCGCCCTCACCACGGCGCCCGCCGCTTGACCCGCGCCGCCCCATCGGCTTTGCCTTGAGCCACCCCGCCCCCGGGCGCCTGAAGGCCAAGCTCATGATCCGCACCCTCCTCCTCACCGCCGCCATCGCCCTCGCCCCCCTCGCCGCCAGCGCCCAGACCACCGCGCTCGGCGCGCTAAAGTTCACGCTCGACGCCATCGATACGCTCGACACGCTGGTCTACGGCGACGACAGCACGCGGCGGCAGGAGGAGCTTTCGGCCGCGATCACCTCACTCGATCAGCGGCTGACGGAGTATCTGGAGCTCGCACCGGGCCAGACGATCTCGCAGACCATGCGCGCCCAGCTCGATGCCTCCGATATCCGCGCCTATCAGCGCCAGCTCATCGGGGTTAGCTTCCAGCTCGATCTCTGCCGGCCCGATTGCCCGGCGGACGTGATCGCAAACCTCGATGGCACGCTCACCTCCGTCACCGGCGAAATCTCGGCCTACCAGCCCGCTGCCGATACGCTGGCGCTCGTAAGCCTCGCCGCCGCCACCTCCTCTGCCCTGCAGATGCAGGCAGAGGGCGCCACCCTGCGCGGCCCGGCAGCGGTGCAGGCGCTGGTGCGCAGCTGGTCCGGCAGCCGCACCTATGCCGATTGGGTTGAGGATTTCGACCGCGCAGGCGAGACGCTCGCCCGCGACTACCTGCTCGCACCCGGCAGCCCGCTGCCCGAGGCGGCGACGCTGGCCGACTTCCGCAATGCCCTCGTTGCCCAGCATGGCTACGAGATCGGCATGGCCGCCGCCCGCCAGGTGCTCGGTCAGCCCGGCCTTCTGCCGATGCGCCCCGGCGCCACCAGCGTGCTCTCCAGCGAAGGCGCGCCCTTCATCCTGGCGGGATGTATCCGTTTCTACGGTAACGCCTTCGCGCCCCGCGTGCAGGACATGGCCGATCTCGCCGCGATCCTCCGCGGGCCCGATGCCGTGGCGAACCCCGAGGCGCCGCATCGCTACCTCACCTTCGGCTATGGCGTCGCGTCGGGCTACGATGGAATTGTCATCCGCCGGCGGCTCATCTCTTCGGGGCGGATGCAGGGCGCCGGCGAGATGCTGGCCGACACCCGCGTGGTCACCCCGCCGATCACCACCGCCAGCGGCGAGTCCTTCGGGCCGTTCGCACTGCTCTACCGGACGACGGCCAGCAGCTGCGCCACGACCAACGCCCGCCTGCCCGACGGCGGCGACCTGATCGACCGCATCGCGGGGGATGCCGACTACGCCATCCCGGTCAGCCCCGAGCTCACGGCTTTCACAAACGGGCTGAACACGCTCAGCACCGAGTATTTCGAGCTGCGCTCGGCCATCTCAGCGCTGCAGGGGCTTCAGCGGCTCGTCTGACTCAGGCGGGCGGCAAGCCGGGCGAGCGCCTGCGGCTTGAGTCCGGGCGGGGAAACAGCCGCAACCGCTGTCGACGGCCCAAGGCCCCCCAAACGCAAAAAGGGCGGCCACGACGGGCCGCCCTCCTGCAATTCTGCGTCGAAGCTTAGCGCTTGGAGAACTGGAAGCTCCGGCGGGCCTTCGCCTTGCCGTACTTCTTGCGCTCGACCACGCGGCTGTCGCGGGTGAGGAAGCCGGCGGCCTTCAGCGCACCGCGCAGCGACGGATCGTAGAGCTGCAGCGCTTTGGAGATGCCGTGCTTCACCGCACCGGCCTGGCCCGAGAGGCCGCCGCCGGCGACGGTGGCGTACACATCGAATTCACCCGAAACGCCGGCAACCTGGAAGGGCTGGCGCAGGATCATCTGCAGCACAGGGCGGGCGAAGTAGACGGCCATTTCCTTGCCGTTCACGGTGACCTTGCCGGAGCCCGGCTTGATCCACACGCGGGCAACGGCGTCTTTGCGCTTGCCGGTGGCGTAGGAGCGGCCGAGCGAATCGCGCTGCGGCTCGCGGGGGGTCATCGTCTCGGCAGCGGTATCGACAGTGCCGGTGGCGACGTCGCCCAGCTCTTCGAGCGAGTTGACTTGATCGGCCATTACACGCTCCTCGTGTTTTTGCTGTTCATGGCTTTGACATCGAGCACTTCGGGCTTTTGAGCCTCCATGTTGTGCTCGGGGCCGGCGAAGACGCGCAGATGGGTCATCTGCTGACGGCTCAGCTTGCCGCCCGGCAGCATGCGCTTCACGGCCTGCATGACGACGCGCTCGGGGTGCTCGCCTTCAAGGATCTGGCCGGTGGTGCGGGATTTGATGCCGCCCGGATAGCCGGTGTGCCAGTAGTTGGGCTTGTCGCGCTTGCGGCCGGTCAGCTGCACCTTGTCCGCATTCACGACGATCACGTTGTCGCCCATGTCCATATGCGGGGTGAAGGTGGCCTTGTGCTTGCCGCGCAGGCGCATGGCGATGATCGAGGCGAGGCGGCCGAGAACGACGCCTTCAGCGTCGATCACGATCCACTTCTTGTCGATCTCCGCCGGAGTTGCGGAATAGGTTTTCATGTCAGTGCCTTCGCATCGGGGGCAAGGAAGCCAGTTCCAAGCCCGGAAACTTTCGGATGGGCGGGTTATAGAGATAGCCGACATCGCGTCAAGTGGCGCGCGCCTCTAAAAAATACGCGTTTTCAATGACTTGAAATATAGGTATTCAGATACCTCACGCCTCCATCGAACTCGGCGGGCTTTCCAGCAGCCGGCTCACCCGGCGCAGCGCCTCGGCGAAATCGGCATCCGCCCCCACCGCCGTCAGCGCCAGCCGCACCGCATTGGGCGCGCGCCCGTCGATCAGGGCGAATTCGTCCGCCGCCTTGAGCTGAACAGCCTGAGCCTCTGCCGCCCGCAGGAAGGACGAAGCCCGCCAGCCGCGCGGCATCGGCAGCCAGGCGAAGGGCACGTAATCGCGCGTGACCAGCTCGAAGCGGCCAAGCGCGGCGCGCGTCATCTCGACCCGCCGCTGGTTCGCCGCCTTCACCTCGGCCTCGATCTCACCGGCGGCGCCGCTTTGCATGGCGTGGGTCATCAGGTCCCGAAGCGGGCGCGGCAGGCCGAAGAACTGCTGATGGGCCGCCACGCGCGCGGCCCCCGCCGCACCGGGCGGGCCGATGAGCGCGCCGAGCCGCAGATCGGGCGAGATGGATTTCGACAGCGACGAGACGACCCATGTCCGCTCGGGCACGAGCAGCCGGTAGCCCGGCAGGCCGATCTCGGCATAGCCGAAGCAATCGTCCTCGATGATCTGCAGGCCGCGGGCCCGCGCTATGCCGGCGATCTCGCGGCGCCGGGCAAGGCTGGTACAATTGGTGGTGGGATTGTGCGCATTGGCGGAGCTGACGAAGACCTGCGCCCCGGTCTCTGCCGCCGCCCTGTCAAGCGCCTCGGGCAGCGGGCCCTCTTCATCAAAGCCGATGCCGCGCACCTCGGCCCGCAGCAGAGCCGCCGCATGGCGGATGCCGGGATAGGCGAGCTCCTCTGTCAGCACCACGGGGCGCGGCCCGTGCAGCAGCGCCATGAAGCCGGTGACCAGCGCGTGCTGGGCGCCGAGCGTCAGCACCAGATCGTCGGCGTCGATCTCGCCATGATCCGGGCCGCCGGTGCGGCGGGCCATGGCGGCGCGCAGCTCGCGATCCATCCCGTCCTGAGGATAGAAGCGGTAAGCATCCTCTTCGGGCGCCGGCAGCTCGCGCATCAGCCTGTGCAGCACGGCGCCCTGCCCCACATGCGCCACCTGGGCGGAGCGCAGGTTGAACACGTCGGGCGGCACCTGCGCCATCATGTAGGGCACATCTTCCTTCGGCTCCGCCCGGCCGCCGGCGACGAAGGTGCCGCGGCCGACGCCAGCCTCCAGCACACCCTGATCGACGAGGTCCTTGTAGGCCCGCGCCACGGTGCCCGGCGTCACCCCGATCCGCCAGGCGACATCCCGCACCGCCGGCAGCCGCGCGCCGGGCGGGAGCGTGCCCTGTGCAATCGCCTCGCGGACCGACAGGCCGATGGCCTGATGCTTGGCGCCGCCGGGCGCCGCCGAAAGATCAGGGAGCCAATTTGTAACCATCACAATTTATCCATGGACACTTCGGATCGGATCAATGTACCAATGTATCGAGCCAAACGCAATATTGTATCGGTACAAAAGGAGCCAGACCATGCCTTCGCTCAACGCCTCTTCCGCGCCCCGGATTCACACCGGCCTCGGCGAGACCGGGCGTAAGGGCTGGGTGCATGCGCTCGCTCGCTGGAGCCATCGCTATTCCTCCCGCCGCAGCCTGGCCCGTCTCGACGACGACATGCTGCGCGATATCGGCCTGTCCCGCGCCCAGGCCGAGGACGAGGCATTGCTTCCCTTCTGGAAGCCCTGAATCCCCGGCGCTTCCTGAGCCTGGGGGCCGGTTCGCCGGCCCCCTTTTTTGTTTTATCAACCGTATGCTCGCGCGGGCACCTACAGCCCGTAGATGCCGCCGAATTTCTCCTCGAGATAGCTCAGCAGCGGCTCCTCGCTCGGCGCGCCGCCGATGGCGCGGGCGATCAGATCCTTCGCCTCATAAAGCCCGCCATGCTGCTGCACCTTCTCGCGCAGCCAGCCCGTGGCGCGCGAAGTGTCGCCCTGCGCCAGGTCTTCATCCAGATCGGGCAGGTCATTCCGCATCGCTTCGTTCAGGCAGCCGGCATAGACATTGCCCAGCGAATAGGTGGGGAAGTAGCCGAAGAGCCCTTCGGACCAATGCACATCCTGCAGCAGGCCGTTCGAGGGCTTGTCGACGCTGAAGCCGAAATCCTTGAGGAAGCGCTCGTTCCACGCCCCCTCCAGATCGGCGACGTGCAGATCGCCCCCAATCAGCGCCCGCTCGATGTCGAAGCGCAGCATGACGTGCAGATTGTACTGCACCTCATCGGCCTCGGTGCGGATGAAGCCGTCGTGCACGGCGTTGACCGCGGCGTAGAAGGCATCCTCGCTCTCGATCCCGAAATCGCCGAAGCTGTCGCGCATCTGCCCGTAGAGCCAGCCGGTGAAGGCACGGCTGCGGCCGAGCTGGTTCTCGTAGATGCGGCTCTGGCTTTCGTGCACGCCCATCGAGACGCCCTGCCCCAGCGGGGTCAGCAGATAGGCATCGTCGATATTCTGCTCGTAGGTGGCGTGGCCGACCTCGTGGATGGTCGAATAGAAGCAGTTGAACGGATCGGTCGGGTTGGTGCGCGTGGTGATGCGCACATCCAGCCCCGAGCCGGAGGAGAAGGGGTGGACAGCCTTGTCGATGCGCCCCCGCTCGAAATCGTAGCCGAAGGCCTCCGCCAGCTTGGTGGAAAGGGCCATCTGCGCCCCCTCCTCGAAGATGCCGGAGACATGGGGCGCACGCTCCTGCCCGCGGATAGCCTCGCGCAGGCTGACGAGCCCGGGGCGGAGCGCGTCGAACATCGCGGCGATCTCGGCGGATTTGGCGCCCGGCTCGTAATCTTCCAGCAGCGCGTCGTAGAGCGAGGTCTCGTTGCCGGCGAGGCAGGCGGCCTCTTCGCGGCGCAGCTCCAGCACCTCGGACAGCGCCGGCAGAAAGGCGGCGACATCCTCGGCCTCCCGCGCCTTCGCCCAGATCTTGTGGGCGCGCGAGGTGGCCCGGGCGAGGTCGGCGGCGAGGCGTGAGGGCACCTTCATGGTGCGCTCGTAGTCGCGACGGATCAGGCGCAGGTTGGCGCGCTCGACATCGTTCGCAGGCTCCGCCGCCGCCAGCCACTCGCCGATCTGGGGCGCCGTGCGGCGGGCGTGCAGCAGGCTGGCCATCGCCGCATGCTCCTCGGCCCGCTGCTGGATGGCGCCGGGGGGCATGAAGGTCTCCATGTCCCAGCCGAGCCGGCCGGCGACCTGGGAGAGCGCCTCTGTCTCGCGCTGGAAGGTCATCAGATCATCATAGGCGCTCATGGGCTTACCCCCGGATGGATGTGACAAGCGGATAGCGCGCATAGAAGCGCGCCCGCAGGATCAGGCAGAAGGCGGCGACGGCGCCGATCTGGTGCAGCGAGGCCATGTAGAGCGGCGCCGAATAGAGCGCGGTGACGATGCCCAGCACCACCTGCACGAGGATCATCGCCAGCGCGGCATAGACAGCGCCGCGCGTGTGGCGGTGCGGACTCTTGCGGGCGCGGAAGAAGATGCCGATGGCGAAGGCCAGCACCAGATAGGCGACGATGCGGTGGATGAACTGCACCAACCCGGCATCTTCGAAGAAGTTGCGCCAGATGGGCTCGATCGCGAAGGGATCGGGGGGCAGGAAGCTCGTGCCATCCATCGTCGGCCAATGGGGGAACGCCCGGCCCGCGTCGATGCCGGCGACCAGCGCGCCGATGAGGATCTGCACAAAGGTCAGATGCATCAGCCCGGTGGCCATGCCGAAGAGCGAGCGCTCCCCGGCGCGGCGGGCCTGCAGCAGATCGGATTCGCGCCGCCTCAGCCGCAGCCAGAACCAGTAGATCGCCCCGAGGATGCCGAACGCCAGCCCCAAATGGGTGGCGAGCCGGTAGGAGGCGACGGAATACATCCCCGCCTCCAGCCCCGAGGCCACCATCCACCAGCCGATGGCGCCCTGGATGCCGATGAGCACGCCGATCGTGAAGAGCCGCCCCGTCCAGCCGGTCGGGATGCGCTTGGTCAGCAGGAAGAACAGGAAACCGACGATCCAGACCAGGCCGACGAAGCGGCCGAGCTGGCGATGGCCCCATTCCCACCAATAGATGCTCTTGAACTCGCTCAGCTCCATGCCGCGGTTCAGGATCTCGTATTGCGGGCTGGCCTGGTACTTGGCGAATTCCTCCGCCCAGGCGGTCTCGCTCGTCGGCGGCACGGCGCCGGAGACGGGGTTCCATTCGGTGATCGAGAGGCCACTCTCCGTCAGCCGGGTCAGCCCGCCGATCAGCACCATGGCGGCGACGAGGATGAATAGCATGACCAGCCAGATGCGAATGGTGCCGCGGCTGTCGCGCCGGCCCCTGTCGATGCCGCCGGGGGCGGCGGCGGCCTTTTGGGTGGTGCCCACCTCTTCGAAGATCGTGCGACGTTTCTCGGCCATCAGCCCCGCTCCCTTCCCCGTTCTGCCCAGCGCACCATGGCGCGCATCACGCCGTGGAGCATCTGCACATCACTGCGCGTCATGCCCGCCCGGCTGAGATAATTGCGCAGCACGATCTTCATGCCGGGCGCCTTCTCGGGCGGAAAGAAATATCGGGCGGCCTCGAGCCGCTCCTCCCAGTGATCGGCGAGCCTCTCCAGCTCGATCACAGGCGCCGGCTCGGCCCCTGCCAACTCCAGCCGCTCCGCCGGCGGCGCATCGCTGGCGCGGCGCCACTCGTAGGAGAGCAGGTTGACGGCCTGGGCGAGGTTGAGCGAGGCGAAATCGGGATTGACCGGGATCGAGACGATGGCCTCGGCCCGGGCGATATCGTCATTCTCCAGCCCCGCCCGCTCTGGCCCGAAGATCACAGCCGTCCGCTCGCCCTTGAGCGCGGCGGCATGGCATTCGCGCATGGCCTGTTCGGGTGTAACGACCCGCTTGGTCAGGCCCCGCGGCCGCGCCGTTGTGGCATAGACTCTGGTGCAATCGGCCAGAGCCTCGGCAGTGGTGGCAAAGACCCCCGCATGGTCGAGCACGCGGCCCGCGCCGGAGGCCATGGCGCCCGCCGCCGGGTTCGGCCAGCCGTCGCGCGGGGCGACGAGGCGCATGTGATCGAGCCCGAAGTTCAGCATGCCGCGCGCCGCGGCGCCGATGTTCTCGCCCATCTGCGGGCGCACGAGCACGATGGCGGGCGGCGTGAAGGGCGCCGGATCGGCGGCGATGGGGGCTTCTTCGGTCATGCGCCGGCGTGATACGCTTGAGCCATGGGGCGCACAAGCGGGGGCTTGGCCAATGGCATATGACAAGGGCGTGGCCGAGCTGCTGCGCGAACGGCTGGCAGATCATTATCCGCGCGAGCAACGCATGTTCGGCGGGCTGGCCTTCATGGTGGACGGGCACATGGTGGCCTGCGCCACCGGCGACGGCGCCCTCCTCCGCCCCGGCAAGGCGGGCATGGACGAGGCGCTGGCGCTTCCTGGCGTCGTGCCAATGCAGATGGGCGCCCGCACCATGGGTGGCTTCGTGCTCGCCGAGGGTGAGGCGATTGCCGACGAGGAGGTGCTGGAGCAGCTTCTGGCGATGTCGCTGGCGACGGTGCGCGAGCTGCCGGCGAAAGAATAGCGGCGTGGCGGGCTGAAGCCCTACCGCGCCGCCGGACTGTAGGCCGGGCTTCAGCCCGCCATTCGCCTCCCCCCTCGCCATGCCCGCCAAAGCCCGCTAGAACGCCGCGCGCAATCAAGGAATGCTCCGATGGCTGAAGACGACGACACGCCGCAGATCTACCTCGTCACCCCCGCCGATTTTGAGCTCTCCGCCTTTCTGCCCCGGCTCGAGGCCTGCCTCGACGCGGTAGAGGTGGCCTGCCTGCGCATCGCGCTCGGTGGCGGCGATGAAGACCGGATCGGCCGCGCCGCAGACGGGCTGCGCGAAGCCGCCCATGCCCGCGACATCCCCATCGTGCTGGAAACGCATGGGTTGATCGCCAAGGCGCATGGGCTCGACGGCGTTCACCTGATGGACGGCGCCCGCCAGGTGCGTCTCTGGCGCAAGGAATTCGGCGAGGACGGCATCGTCGGTGCATATTGCTCGGGCTCGCGGCACGAAGGGCTGAATGCCGGCGAGCTGGGGGCGGATTACGTCTCCTTCGGGCCGGTCGGCGCAACGTCGCTTGGGCGCGGCGAACCGGTGGACCTGGATGTCTTCGACTGGTGGAGCCAGGTCGTCGAGGTGCCCGTGGTCGCCGAAGGCGCCCTGACGGAAGAGCTGATCCGTCAGCTGACGCCCATGGCCGATTTCTTCGCCATCGGCGAGGAGATCTGGCGCGAGGACGATGCCGCCGCCGCCCTCGCCCGCCTCGCCGCCGCGCGCGGCTAACCTTCCCCGAACATCTCGCGCACCGCCGCCTCGGCCGCGGCGGCCAGGGCCTTGCGGCTCGGCTGGCCCGCGGCGGGCAGCGGCGTGGCGTAATGCACATCGACGCGCCCCTGCCGCCAGCGGCCTAGCACGGCGAGGAAATGCGGCGCAAAGCCCAGGCTGCCGAACCAGCCGTAAAAGCGCGGCTCTGCCCCCGGCGGCGCCGTATAGCGGATGGCGATGGACTGGATGGCGAGCCCCGGCGCCATGCCCGGCGCCAGGAAGGCGGCGAAGAGCGTGGGCTTGAAGGGCAGGATGCGCCGCCCGTCGGTGGAGGTGCCCTCGGGGAAGAACAGCAGCAGCTCGCCCTGCCCCACGCGCTCGGCGATCTGGCCGACCTGCGCGCCGGCCTCGCGCCGCTCGCCCCGGCGGATGAAGAGCGTGCCAGTCGCCCGCGCCAGCCAGCCGATCACCGCCCAGTCTGCCACCTCGGACTTGGCGACGAAGGTCAGCCGCTGCCCCGCCACCAGCACGAAGATGTCGAGCCAGGAGGCATGGTTGGCCACCAACGCCCCGCCCCGGTGCATGGGTGTTCCATGCCGTCGCAGCCGCAGCCCCATGATGGCAAGCGCCGCGATGCAGACGCACTGCTGCAGCCGCGAGCTCCAGGGGCGGCGGCCCCCGGCAGCCAGCCGCTCGATCAGGTGGATCAGCAGGTACAGGCCCAGCCCGCCCAGCAGCAGCACCGCCAGCACCGCGAGGCGGGGAATTGCGATGAGCCAGCCGTGCCAGGCGAGACGCGGCGGCTCCGGCGGAAGGTCCGGCACCCAGGTCATCGCCGCTCGCGCCCGTAAAGGCTCAGCGCACGGCCGGTCAGCCTGTCGGTCTGCAGCAGCAGGCAGATGTCGATGGTCTTGAAGGCATGGTCGATGAACGCGCCCTCGCCGACATGGCCGCCGAGGCGCAGATAGCCCTTGATCAGCGCCGGCATGGAGATCATCTCGGCGCGGCGATCGACCTCCATCTGCCGGTCCATCTCGACAAAGGCGCGGGAGCGCACGCGGATCTCCTCTGGCGCCAGATAGCTTTGATGCAGCAGCGACAATGGCCCGGCGATGGCATCGGGGTCGGTGCCGTGAAACGAGGCCGTGCCGAAAAGCAGCTCGATCTCGCGCTCGGCGACATAGGCGCCAAGGCCCTGCCAGAGGCGGAACATGGCGGCGCCGCCGCGGTAGTCGGGATGCAGGCACGAGCGCCCAAGCTCCAGCAGGCGCCGGCCGCTGCGCAGGAGCGGCGCGAGGGCGAATTCGCTGTCGGTATAGAAACCGCCGGCCCGCTCGGCTGCCTCTTCGCCCAGCAGGCGGTAAAGGCCGATGACATGCTCGCCCTCGGGCCGGGCCGGATCGACAACGATCATGTGGTCGCAATGCGCATCGAAGGCGTCGCGTTCTTCGCCGGCGACATGGTCGACCAGCGGCCCGTCGCCGCCCAGCTCTTCCACGAAAACCGCATAGCGCAGCCGCGCCGCTGCCCGCAGATCGCTGGCGCTCGTCGCGAGGCGAAGCTGCAGGCTTTCGGGCGAGGTCATCGGCGGGCGTCTCCGGGCGTCTATGGGGCGGCTGTTGGCTGGCGCAGCGGCCTTCTAGTCGGCACGGCGCCGCAGGGGAAGACGGGCCGCGGTGGCGCCGGCGCGGCCCTGGGCGGCTGGACCGGTGCGAAAGCGGTCGTTAACCATATTTAAAGGCTGCCGGCGCCATGCTGCGGCATCAGCCGCGCGGCAGGAGGATGAGACAGATGGCAACACCCTCGGGCGGCCCCGACCGGCCCATGGCGCCGGTGCGCTCAGCCAGCGGAAACCAGCGTCAGCCCTACCCTGTCGCCATCAATCACCTGCTTGCCGGCTTCGCGGAAGTTCACCGTGATCCGGCCGCCGATGTTCGACTGCACCTGCCCCTCGCCCCAATCCGGCCTGTCCGGATGGGCGACGATCATGCCGGGCGTCAGGATGTCGTTCACGCCGATCATGCGGTCTCCTTTCAGCCCCCTGGCCCCCTGGGCCTTGGCGAGGGCCTGTCATGACGCGGGCGCTGGACCTTGCAGCCCTCGTCGGCTCGCGCATCTGCCATGACCTTATCTCTCCCCTCGGCGCCATCGGCAACGGGGTGGAGCTGATGGGCATGTCGGGCCGGATGGACGGCCCGGAGATGGAGCTGATCGGCGAAAGCGTCGAGGCGGCGAATGCGCGGCTGCGGTTCTTCCGCATCGCCTTTGGCAGTGCCAGCGCCGGCGCCGTGATCAGCCGCAGCGAGATCGTCTCAACCCTCGCCGCCGTCTCGCGCAGCGGACGGATCGGCTATGAATGGGGCGTTGAGGGCGAGGTGCAGCGCCGCGAGGTGAAGGTGATCTTCCTGCTGCTACAATGCCTTGAGACGGCCATGCCTTTTGGCGGCGACATCGGCATCACCCGCAACGAGGTGGGCCGCTGGCGCCTGTCGGCCGAGGGGCGCGACATGCGCATCGCCGACGATCTGTGGGAAAGCCTGCAGGGCCGGCCCGCCAGGGTCGATCCCAGCCCCGGGACGGTGCAGTTTCTGCTGGTGCCCGAGGTGATGGAGGCGTTCGATCTGTCGCTGGCCCTCAAACTTGGCGAAGGTCGCATCATCGCCCAGTTCTGAGCGCCTGCACCTCTGCCGCCGGCGCGGCCCAGCCGGAGAGCTCGGCCCCGCGCGATTTCAGCGCGCGCACCAGCCGCGATTTCACCGTCTCAAGCCGCGGCGCCTCGGCGAGGTCGGCGTGGCTGGCAACCCAGATCGGCACCGAGACTTGCGACAGATCGTGCGGCAGGCGCCGCAGCTCGGGCGCCGCATCGCCCACGATGCAGGGCAGGATGGCGCTGCCCATGCCCGCCGCCGCCATGCGCGCCAGCACCAGAAAGCTGTCGGCCCCGCCGCGCACCGGCGCGCCGCCGGTCTGCTCCTCCAGCCAGGCTGCCGGCACGGCGCGGGCGAGCGCGCCGCGCAGGCCCAGCCAGCAATCGGCTCCGCCGGGCGCGGCATAGGCGGCGAAGCCGAGCGTGCCGGCCTGAACCCCGAAGAGGTCATCGGGCAGCCGCATGGCGGGCCGCACGGTGAGATCGGCGGCAAGACGGCCGAGATCGACGTGGTGATTGGCGGCGAAAAGGTCGATGGCCATGCCCTCGCGCGAGAGCTCCGCGAGGATTTCGGGCAGGACGCCCTGGCAGAAGCTGTCAGTCGAGGTCACGCGCAGGGGCACCACCCCTTCCCCGCCCTCGCCGCCCCGCGCCGCCCGCGCCACGGCATCGAAGGCCTGCGCCGCCTCGCGCGCCCGTTCGATGACATGCAGCTGCTCGGGGAGCACGGCGTAGCCCGCCGCCTCGCGCCGGAAGATCAGCGTGCCGAGCGCTGCCTCGAAGGCGTTGACGCGGCGCAGAACCGTGGCGTGGTTCACGCCCATGCGCCGCGCCGCCGCCGTGACGCTGCCCGTCTCGGCCACGGCGAGCACGTAGCGCAGGTCGTTCCAGTTGCCCTGGCCCTCTTTGCCGTTCGCCCCGGTCATGCCGCCCTCGCCCCTGATCTCGTGCATCGAATGATAGACGATCCGCAGAAATCGTCAGTGGTCATACCGAACCAGCGGCGTACCATCTGAATCAATTCACGATTCCTTTTATCGGAGGCCTCCATGCCCATCCGCCGCATTCTCCCCGCCGTTGCTGTCGCCGCCGCCGGCCTTGCCGCCCCCGCCTTCGCGCAGGGGATGGACCCGGCCGAAGCCGCCATCCACGCCCGCCAGAGCCACATGGTTCTGCAGCAGACGTTCCTGATGCCGCTCGGCGGCATGGCGCAGGGCAACATCCCCTATGATGCCGAAACGGCTGGCCTCGCCGCTGCCAACCTCGCCGCCGTCTCGTCGGTCGACCCGTTCCTCTACTTCCCTGAAGGCACCTCCAGCGCCGATATGGAAGGCACGCGCGCCCTGCCCGCGATCTGGGAAGACCCCGAAGGCTTCGCCGCCGCCTGGGACGCGCTCGATGTGGCCACGGCTGAGCTCGCCAGCGTCGCCGGCAACAGCCTTGAAGAGCTGCAGGGCGCATTCGGCCCGGTCGGCATGTCGTGCGGCGGCTGCCACCGCAATTATCGCATGTCCGAATAAGGGCGATGCGCCGGTTCGCCCAGATCTTCTGGGCGCTCGTCCTGATCGGGGCGGGCGCCTTCTGGCTTTTGACCCTGCCCAACCGGCTGCCGGCCGAGGCGGTGGAGGGCGTGACGGGCGATGCCGAGGCGGGCGCCTATGCCTTCGCCGCCGCAGGCTGCGCAAATTGCCATGTGGCGCCCGATATGGTGCCGGGCGACGCGCCTGTGCTCTCGGGCGGGCAGGCCTTCCCCTCGCCCTTCGGCACGTTCCACGCGCCGAACATCTCGCCCGAACCAGAGGCTGGCATCGGCAGCTGGAGCGAGGCCGACATCGTCCAGGCGATCCTGCGAGGGGTGACGCCCGAAGGCGCGCATCTCTACCCGGCCTTCCCCTATACGACCTACATCCGCAGCGACGTGCAGACGGCCTTCGACATTGCCGCCTATGTGCAGACGCTCCCACCGTCCGACACGGCGAGCCTGCCGCATGATGTGAGCTTTCCCTTCAACATCCGGCGCGGGCTTGGCCTGTGGAAGCGGCTTTTCCTAAACGATGACTGGGTATTGGCCGGCGATCTTGATGCAAAAGTTGAACGGGGACGCCTGCTGGTGGAATCGCTCGCCCATTGCGCCGAGTGCCACACGCCCCGCAACGCGTTCGGCGCGACTGACAGCTCGCGCTGGATGGCGGGCGGCCCGGTGCCGGGCGGCGACGGCAGCTTCCCCAACATCACGCCCGCCGAGCTGAACTGGAGCGAGGCGCAGATCGCGGAGTATCTCAAATCGGGCTTCACGCCTGATTTCGACACGGCGGGCGGCGAGATGGCCGAGGTCATCCAGTCGACCTCGCGGCTGAGCGATGACGACCGGCTCGCCATCGCCGCCTATCTCAAGGCGATCCCGCCTATCCCCTGATCCGCGCCAGCAGCGCCTCTGCCGCCCGCCTTCCGGGCGGCGGGCCGCTGCGGCCGAGCAGCTCCATGCACTCGGCCATGGCGGCGCGCTGGGGGCCGGGGTCTTCCAGCACATCCATCAGTGCATCGGCCATCAGGTCGGGGTCGCAGCGGGAGCCGATGAACTCCGGCACGGTGCGGCTGTCGGTCACCAGATTGACCAGCGTCACGGTGTCGGTTGTCAGCAAGCGCGAGATGATCTGCCGGCTCGTCCAGGCCATGTCGTAGCCGATCACCATGGGCGTCGCATTCGCCGCCAGCTCCAGCGAGACGGTGCCGGAGGCGGCAAGCGCGAAATCGGCAGCGCGGAAGGCGGCGGCCTTCTCGCTGCCGGTGCGGTCGAAGGACGGCTCGATCAGGATGGGCTGGATCGACCAATCGGCCACCGCCTCTCTCACCATCTCCGCTACCGGCGCCGCCACGGGCAACACCACCTTGGTCTCGGGCCGCACCCTCAGCACCCGCTCGATGGTGGCGCCGAAGCGCTCCATCAGGCGGGAGATCTCGGTGCGGCGAGAGCCCGGCAGCGCCAGAAGCAGGGGCGCCGCGCCGATATTGTGGCGCTCGCGGAAGCCCGTGGCATCTTCCTCGGCGGCGACGGGCAGCGTCACCACCGGGTGGCCGACGAAATCGCAGGCCATGCCGGCCTCGCGCATATAGGGCGGCTCGAAGGGCAGCAGCGCCAGCACATGGTCGACATGCCGCGCCATGGTGCGCGCCCGCCCGGGCCGCCAGGCCCAGACGGAGGGTGCCACGTAATGGGAGATCGGGATGGACGGGTCACCGGCGCGGACCAGCTTGTCGACGCGCAGGCAAAATTCCGGCGAATCGATGGTGAGCAGCAGGTCGGGCTTCGCCGCCAGCACGGCATCGGCGGTCTGCCTTATGCGGCGCTTGAGGTGAAAGTAGTTCGGCAGAATCTCCGCCAGCCCCATGAGAGAGAGCTCGCTCATGTCGAACAGGCTGGTCAGCCCCTGCGCCTCCATCCGCGGGCCGCCGACGCCCTCGAAGGTGATATCCGGAACCAGCGTGCGCAGGCCGGACATGACCGATTGGCCGAGCGCGTCGCCCGAGGGCTCGCCGGCGATGACGAATATCTTCACGGGCGTATCCACAGCCAGAGGCCCGCAGCATCGAGCCGGGCGATGGTGTCTTCGGGGTCGAGCAGCATCACGCCGCCGGCCTGAATGATGATGCCGGCCAGACGGGCCTCTGCCGCCTGGGCCGCGGTCCATGCCCCGATGGCGGGCAGATCGGCGCGCCGCTCCTGCCCCGGCTTCGGGCCTTTGTAGAGCACGGCGCCTGGGGGCGAGAGCCGGATCAGCGCCTCGGTGCCCGCCTCGCCCTCGCGGGCGACCACCTTGCCGCCTTGCATCAGCACCGCCTGGCCGAGATCGGCCTGGCCCATATGCTCCAGCGCCGCGATGCCCGCGCGGGCGTCCGCCTCGGCCTCCGGCGGAGGCTGAAGGCGGGTGGGAACGCCGGGCTCCGGCAGCAGCTCGGGCATCAGATCGGTAGCGCCGACGACTGTGATGCCCGCCTCCTCGAAGATGGCGATGAGTTCGCGCAAAGCCCCGTCGTCGCCAAGCTCCAGCGCGTGCAGCAGGCGGGGCACGAGCGGCTGGGTGGCAGCGTCGATGAGCTGCGGGTCGATGGCCGGCCGGCGCACGGCCCCGGCCATGCAAAGCTCTGTCACGCCACGCTCCTGCAGCTTGGCAACGAAGCTGCCGAGCTGCTCAAGGCGGAAGCGAAGGTCGACCGGCAGCTCGGGCTCTGCTCCATCCAGCGCGCAGACAAGGCCACCCAGGCGCGAGCGCAAAATGGGCGGCAAGCGCCCCTCGCCTGCAATCAGTGCGCGCATCAATGCGGCGTCAGGAAGGACCGGTCGGTCGCGCCCAGGATGAAGGCGACAAGCTCCTTCACCAGCGGCGAGCTCGCCTCGGCCTGCAGCCGCTCGGCGCGGTCGTGGAAGGTGCCCTCGCCGTCTTTCAGCGCGTCAAAGGCGGCGCGCAGGGCGGTTATGTCGCCGCGCGGCACCCCCGCCCGCTTGAGGCCGACCAGGTTCAGCCCGTCGAGCGTGCCGCGCGGGGCCTGAACGAGGCCGTAGGGCACGACATCCTTCGTCACCATGGTGACGGCGCCGATGATGGCGCCGCGCCCGATGCGCACCCATTGGTGCACGCCCGAGAGGCCGCCGATGATGACATCGTCGCCGATCTCGCAATGCCCGGCGATGGCGACGGAATTGGCGAGGACGACGTTGTCGCCCACTTGCGCATCATGCGCGACATGCGCGCCAGCCATGTAGAGCCCGCCGCTGCCAACGCGCGTCACCCCGCCGCCGCCTTCGGTGCCCAGATGCATGGTGACATGCTCGCGGATGCGGTTGCGGGCGCCGATGACCAGCCGGGTCTTCTCGCCGGCATATTTCAGATCCTGCGGCACCTCGCCGATGACGGCGAAGGAGAAGATCACGCAGCCCTCGCCGATTTCGGTATCGCCGGTGACCACGACATGGCTCTTCAGCTCGACATCGCGCCCGAGCTTCACCTCTGGCCCGACATGGCAGAAGGGGCCGATCCTGCACCCTTCGCCGATCTCGGCGCCGGCCTCGATAATGGCCGATGGGTGAATGTCGGCGGTCATGCGCGGGCGCCCAGATCCATCATCGCCGTGAAGTCGGCCTCTGCCGCCAGCTCGCCCTCGACGGTGGCGCGTCCGCGGAACTTCCACACCTTGCCGCCGGCCTTGCCGCGCGTGGTCTCAAGCTCCATGCGAAGCTGGTCGCCGGGCACGACCATGCGGCGGAATTTGCAATTGTCGATGGCCATGAAATAGACGAGCAGGTTGCCCTCGGTCAGCCCCAGCGTCGTGCCCACCATCACCGCAGCCGTCTGCGCCATCGCCTCGACGATGGTGACGCCGGGCATGATGGGGTTGCCGGGGAAGTGGCCCTGGAAGTGGGGCTCGTTCATCGAGACATTTTTGAGGCCCACCGCGCGCGCCGTGCCCTCGATATCGACAACGCGGTCGACGAGGAGAAAGGGGTAGCGGTGCGGCAGGATCTTCTGGATCAGATGGATATCGGCCGTCACCGGCGCATCGGCGGCACTGTCTTGCGTGGCCGCGCCCGGCTGCTGATCGGTCATGTCATCGTCTCCTTCTGGCGATGACTGCCTACCAACGGGGGCCACAGGCGGCAAGCGCCGGGGTTATCGGATGCTTGGCTATTCGCTTGTGGCGGGTGGCGTGTCGGCCCCATCCTGCAGGGGCAGCGCATCCTCCTGCGGAATCGCGGGGGCCTCTTCCGGGGCTGCGCCCTCCTCCGACCCATCCCCCAGAGCCGCGTCGATCGCGTCGATCGCATCTTCGGTGATGTCGAGCGCGTTGACGGCGAGGAAGACGTTGCGCCGGTCGAGGATGACGCTCGCGCCCCGCTCCAGCATCATGCGCCCCAGCACCGGCGAGGCATCGCGCACGAAGGCGTCGCGACCCTGCGCCACGATCTGCTGCAGCGCGCGCTCCTTGGCATCCTGCTCGGCGCGGATCTGTTGGACGCGCTGGTCGAAGGCCTGCGCCTCGGCGCGGAAGGCGTCGGGCTCCATCGTCGGGCGGCGGCGGGTGAGGCTTTGCTCTTCCTCCGTCAGCTGCGCCTCGATGGCGCGGTTCTCGGTGGCCAGATCCTCGGTCGCCTGGACCAGCTCATCGTTGATACGCTGACCGTAAAGCGTGCCGGCGAAGAGCGTGTCGGGGTCGATGGTCAACAGCGGGCTGACCACCTGGCCGGTGTTGAAGCCGGCGCCCCCCGGCTGCCCCTGCGCCAGCACGGTGCCGACGGGCAAGCCAAGGGCCAGCGCCAGGCTGAGAAGGGCGGCCCCTGCCCGCATCGTCAGAACGACGTGGCGATGGTCAGCTCGAAGCTGCGCGTCTCGTCGAATTCCTCCGCCAGCAGCGGCTCGGAGAAGTTGAAGCGGAGCGGGCCGAGCGGCGTGTCCCAGAAGAGCGACAGGCCGATGGTCGCCCGGGGAGCGTATTCATCGTAGAGCACGTCGGCGCCATAGGTTTCGCCGACTTCCCAGAGCGAGCCGTAATCGACGAAGGCGCCGCCAGAGAGGCCGAATTCCTCGGGGATGACCACGAGCGGGAATTCCGCTTCGAGCCGCGCCACCGCGAAGGCATTGCCGCCGAGCGCATCCATCGTATCCGCGTCGCGCGGGCCGATGCCGCGATAGGCGAAACCGCGAATGTAGCGGCTGCCGAGGAAGTAACGGTCAGTCACGCGGGAATTGCCCTCGGTATAGGCCAGATAGCCGCCCTCGAGCGTCGCGCGCAGCGTCACCTCTTCGCTCAGCACCTTGGTCTCGGCCGAGGCGAGAGCGGTGGTGCGGATGAACTGCGTGTCGCCCACGCCGAATTCCTGCCCGAAGCGCAGCAGCAGGCCGGCATTCGGGTCAAGCCCGGTGCGGCGCGTGTCGAACGTGTAGGTATAGCCCAGCGAGGTGGCCCAGAGACCGCCCTGCGCGGCTTCGCGCTGGATGACGATTGAGGGGTCGTCGCTGGTGTCGCCGGGCGTATCGGCGCCGGCGACGTTGTAGATATCGGTATATTCGAGCGCGCCGTAGACGGAGAGACGCCCGTTCTCCGACACCGGGAAGCCGAGCGACGGGCTGAAGCGGAACGTCTCGGTATCGTAGAGGGCGGCATCGTTGTTCGTCTGCCGGTAGCTCGTATCGAGGCCGAAGCGCAGATCACGGCCAAGGAACTGCGGTTCGCTGAAATCGAGGCTGAAGATCCGGTTGCGCGGGCTGGTGGAGATCTGGAAGTCGATGCCCTGGCCGCGGCCGAGGAAGTTCTGCTCCGAATAGCTGGCGACGAGCGCGAAGCCGGTATCGGAATTGTAGTTGCCGCCGAACGTCAGCCGCCCCGTGGGCTGCTCGGTCACGTCGACATCGACGATCACCTGGTCGGGCGACGAGCCATCGCGGGTGTTGATGTCGACCGCGGCGAAATAGCCGAGCGCGCGGATGCGGCGGGCGCTTTCGCGGATTTCGCGGGCGTTGAAGGGGTCGCCCTCGACGGTGGTGAACTGGTTGCGGATCACCCGGTCGAGCGTGGTGTTGTTGCCCTCGATATCGATGCGTTCGACAAACTGGCGCGGCGCGCGCACGAGCGTATACTGGATATCCAGCGTCAGATCGCGCGGGTTGCGCGTGATGCGCGGCTCGGCGGCGACGAAGGGAATGCCAAGGCGGATGGCCTGACGTTCCAGCCGGGCGATGTCTTCATCGATGTTCACCGGCGAGTAGACGCTGCCGGGCCGCGAGCGGGTGATGCCCTGGAACTGCTCGACGGGCGCCTCGGGCATGGCACTGGCCACGGTTACGTTGCCCAGCCGGTACTGCTGGCCCTCTTCGATGTTGAAGGTGATGAGATAGCCGTCGCGGGCGCGGGTGAGCGCGACATCCACGTTGTCGACCGAGAAATCGACATAGCCGCGCGAGCGGTAGAAATCGGCCAGCGCCTCGCGGTCGGACGCGACACGCTCGGCAATGAAAGTGTCGCGCTGGATGATGAAATCGAGGAGGCCGGCCTGTTTGGTGTTGAGCACGCCGCGCAGGCGCCGCTCGGAATAGGCATCGTTGCCGACGAAAGAGATGCGCTCGACCTCGGAGACGCCACCTTCGGCAATCTCGAACACCAGATCGACGCGGTTGTCGCTGCGCTCGATCAGGCGCGGCGTGATGGCGGCGTTGATGCGGCCCGAATCGGCATAGGCCTCGGTCAGCGCGGCCACATCGGCCTCGGCGACGTTCGGGTTGAATACCTGCCGGGGAGTGGAGCGGACGAGCGCGCTGAGCCGCTCGTCGTTCAGCCGCGAGTTCCCCTCGAAGCTGATCTGGTTGATCGTGGGATATTCCACCACGCGGATGATGAGCGTGCCGCCCGAGGGCACGATCTCGACAGAGTCGAACAGCCCCGTGGCCCGCAGGTTCTGGCCTGCAGCGTTCAGCTCACCTGCCGACACGCTCTCGCCGCGGGCGATGCCCGCGTAAGAGAGGATGGTGCCAGGCTCGATGCGCTGGTTGCCCTCGATCTGAACGTTCGAAAATGCGTAATTCTGCGCCGCTGCCGGCAACACCGCCAGGCCACTCAGAAACACCCCTGTCACAAGCGTAGCAAGCCCTCGGCCCGCACGCCCCCCCGCGTTTTTCATTCTTCTGTCCGTAGCAGCTTAGCTGGTCTGACGTAGCCCGGATGCGGGCCGGATGTCAAAACACAGTCTGCCCCGATTTCCCGCTCCGGCGGGGAGCCGCGGATGGCTCAGACGGGGTTGCCGATATGGCGCAGGGCCAGCGTCAAGGAAGAGACCCAGGCCGAGGCGCTGAGCAGCGCGACGATGACCAACGCATAGAACAGCCTGTCGGAATTCACCCGAACAAGCAGAGCCAGACCACTGGTTCCCGCAATAAGCGACTGCATCGAACACCCCAACACGCTCAACATCCACAAGCGTCTCAGATGCCAAGAAATTATGGCGCCAATAAGGAATCGCGTGCCCTGGCCGCCCGGCTCAGGGGCAGAGGAAGATGTCGTTGGCCAGCGCGAAGATCATCAGCCCCATCACCAGCGTCAGGCCGATGGCCGTGAGCACCCGCACGGAGTTTTCCGAAGGCTGCCGCCGCGCCACCGCCTCATAGGCGATAAACACCAGATGCCCGCCGTCGAGCACCGGCACGGGCAGCAGGTTGAGCAGCCCGATCCCGGCAGAGATGACGGCGAGGAACCAGATGAAGTTACTGGCCCCCTGGCTGGCCACCTGCCCCGAGGTTTCGGCGATGGTGACAGGGCCCGAGAGGTTGCACGACGAGATCGCGCCGGTGAATACGTTCCACAGGCCCGACAGCGAGGTTTGCAGCACATACTTCAGCTGCAGCACCGCTTGGCCGACAGCCGCCAGCGGCCCGGGGCTTTCGGTCATCGGCTCGAGGTATTCGCCGGCGATCACCCCGATCAGCCAGCGGTTCTCAAAGCCGCCGCGGGCGCCCGGCACATCCATCTGCCGCGGGCTGAGCGTGACCTCACGCTCGCCCTCGCCCTGCCGCCAGACGCCCAGCACGACGGGTGCGCCCTGTGTTTCGGCCACAATGTCGACGAGTTGCGAAAAGCGGTAGACCGGCGAGCCATTGGCCGAGACGATCACATCGCCCTTCTCCAGCCCGGCTGCGAAGGCGGCGGAATTGGGATTCACGGCCCCCACAATGGGCGGCATCAGCGCAGGGCCGGTGACGGTGATCTCCTGCCCGTCGCGCAGCACGCGGTATTCGAGCGTGTCGTCCTGCGGCATGGCCTGCCAATCGACAAGGCCTGTCTCCTCCGGCACCTCGATACCGCCGATGGCGAGGATGCGGTCGCCCGGCTCAAGCTGCGAGGGGAAGCTGTCTGGCAGCGGGGCCACGCGCTCGACCGTCAGCGGCGTGACGGGGCGGCCCTCGGTGTGGAAGACGCCGGCAAAGATGACGATGGCGAGGATGAAGTTGAAGAACGGCCCGCCCGCGATGGTCAGGGCCCGCGCCCAGAGTGGCGCGCCCAGCATCGTCTCGCGCCCGCGCTTGCTGCCCTTCGCCTCGCCCATCGAGGCCGCATTGGCATCGCCCGCAAACTTGACGTAGCCGCCCAGCGGCACGGCGGCGATCTGCCAGATGGTGCCGCGCTTGTCGCGCCACGAGGCGAGCTGCGGGCCGAAGCCGACCGAGAAGACATCGGCCTTGATGCCGCACCAGCGGCCAACGAGGTAATGCCCCAGCTCGTGGATCGTCACGATGACGACGATCGCGACCAGGAAGAAAAACAGCGTGAAGATGACCGAGCCCGTCTGCGGCAAGAACGTCGTGAAATCCAAGCTATCCTCCGGTCTTCACGGCAAGATCGCTCGCCGCCTCCTTTGCCCAGGCTCGGGCCGCCCTGTCGTGCTCGACGATGGTATCGATGTCTAGAATGGCAGATTGTCGCCCTTGGCCTGTCAAGAATCTATCGAGGACACTAGCCACCACCGCTGACATATCCGTGAACCGCAGCTCTCCCGCGAGGAAGGCGTCGAGCGCGGCCTCCTTGGCGGCGTTGAAGACGGCCCCCGCACCGCTGCCGGCCTCCATCACCTGCATCGCCAGATCAAGCGCGGGGTAGCGCGCCGGGTCGGGCGCGGCGAAGGAGAGCTGGCCGATGGCGGCAAGATCGAGCCGCTCAACGGGCAACGGCTGGCGCTGCGGCCAGTTCAGGGCATGGCCGATGGCATGGCGCATGTCGGGCGGGCCGATATGGGCGATGATTCCGCCATCGTTGTGGCCGACCAGAGCGTGCACGAGGCTTTCGCGGTGGATCAGCACCTCGATCTGCCGGGGGGCGAGGCCAAAGAACTCTTTGGCTTCAATCATTTCCAGCGCCTTGTTGAACATCGAGGCGCTGTCGATGGTGATGCGCTGGCCCATGGCCCAGTTGGGGTGGGTCGAGGCTTCATCCGGCGTCGCGCGCGCGAGCTTCTCCAGCGGCCAGTCGCGGAAGGCGCCGCCCGAGGCGGTGATGATCACGCGCTCTACGCTGGCCATATCGTCGCTGCCCAGGGCCTGGAAGATGGCGGAATGCTCGCTGTCGACGGGCAGCAGCGTGGCGCCGTGACGGCGGGCCATGTCCATCACCAGGGGCCCAGCGGCGACGAGGGTTTCCTTGTTGGCCAGCGCCAGCGTGCCGCCCCGGCGCAACACCTCCAGCCCAGGCGCGAGACCGGCGAAGCCGATGATGGCGCTCATCGTCCAGTCCACCGGGCGGGCCGCGGCCTCGCAGATGGCGGTGGTGCCGGCAGCAACCTCAACGCCGCTGCCTGCCAGCCGCTCTTCCAGCTCGGCGCGGCAGTCCTCATAGGCGGTGACCGCGAGCGAAGCGCCAAGGCGGCGCGCGTCGCTGGCGAGCTGCGCCACGTTCCGCCCGCCGGTCAGCGCTTCCACCCGGTAGGTGCCCGGGTTTCTGGCAATAAGGTCGATGGTGGATTGGCCGATAGAGCCTGTGGCCCCGAGGATCGTGACCGACCGCATCAAAGCGGCCCCGGCATCCAGCCCGCCCAGGTGAGGATGGCGACCAGCAGCGCCGCGAAGGTGAGCGCGTCGAACCGGTCGAGCACGCCGCCATGGCCGGGAATGAGGTTCGAGCTGTCCTTCAGGCCGAAGCGCCGTTTCAGCCAGCTCTCGGAGATGTCGCCCATCTGTCCGGCAAAGCTGGCGAGGATCGAGATGAGGATCAGCCCCATCTGCGCCTCGAGCAGGATGGCAGAGATCAGCCCCACAACGCCGGCGGCGACCCAGCCGGCAACGGTGCCCGACCATGTCTTGCTCGGCGAGATCGAAGGCCAGAACTTCGGGCCGCCGAAGAAGCGCCCGGCAAAATATCCAGCAACATCAGTGGCTATGACGACGAGGATGATCCAAAGCAGCCAGCCGATCCCCTCGCCCCGCAGCTCGACCAGCGCAGAGGCGCCGATCAGGATCGCAGCCCCATAAAGCCCGATGGCAACCCGGTGCCGGTTGGCCGAGGCGCCGAGCCCCGCACCGATCAGCAGAACGACGGGCCAGGGCAAGGCGATGGCGGCGGCACCGGCGACCGAGAGCACCTGCCCCGGGCGCCCGCGGTTGGGCGCACTCATGGCTGAGACTTCCCACACCATCAGGCCGGCGGCGATGGCGCAGAACGCCTGCCACCATTCCAGCCCCGCGAACATGGCCACGAGTGCGACGATGCCCAGAACGGTGCCCGAGATCACGCGAACCTGAAGGTCCGCCCAACGGCTTGCCGGCTCAGCCACGCGTCAGGCCCGGACCGCCCCGAAGCGGCGGTCACGCTTGGCGTAGCTCTTCAGGACGGCGGCGAATTCGTTCGCGGTGAAATCCGGCCAGAGCGTGTCGACGAAGTCGTACTCCGCATAGGCCGATTGCCAGAGCAGGAAGTTCGAGATGCGCGCCTCGCCCGAGGTGCGGATGACGAGATCCGGGTCGGGCAGCACGCGGGTGTCGAGGAAGCGGGCCAGCGTCTCGGCATCGACCTCGTCATGCTTGATGCGGCCCTGCTCCACCTCGTAGGCGAGCCGCTTGGCGGCGCGGGTCACCTCGTCGCGACCGCCGTAATTGATGGCGATGGTCAGGTTCATCTTGGTGTTGCCCGCGGTGAGCATCTCAAGATTGTCCATCATGTCGACAAGCTTGGGCTCCAGCTTCACCCGGTCGCCGATGAAACGCACGCAAACGCCATCGCGCACCAGCGCCCGCGCCTCGCGCTCGATATAGCGGCGGAAGAGGCCCATGAGGCCGGCGACCTCTGTCTGGGTGCGCTTCCAGTTCTCGGTCGAGAAGGCGAAGATGGTCAGGTATTCCACCCCGAGATCGGGACAGGCGGCAACGATATCTCGCACCCGCTTGGCACCGACATGGTGGCCGTAAAGCCGGGGGCGGCCACGCTGCTGCGCCCAGCGCCCATTGCCATCCATGATGACGGCCACGTGCCTGGGGCCGGGGCGCGACGCTTCGGTCTGTTCGTCTCGGGCCAAGGTGCCCTCCATCCTATGCAGGTCAGACCTGCATGATTTCCGCCTGCTTGGTCTCCAGCAACTTGTCGACGGCGCCGATGTACTCGTCGGTGAGGTCTTGCACCTCGCCTTCCCAGATTTTCTGGTCGTCTTCGGCCATGCCGTCCTTGTTCTTCTTGATCTGGTCCATCCCGTCGCGGCGCAGGTTGCGGATGGCCACGCGCGCCCGCTCGGCATAATCGCCGGCCACCTTGGTCAACTCGCGGCGGCGCTCTTCGTTCAGTTCGGGGATCGGCAGCATGATGATGGTGCCGTTGAGCTGCGGGTTGATGCCGAGCCCGCTTTCGCGGATCGCCTTCTCGACCTTCTGGACGAGGCCCTTGTCCCAGACGTTCACCGTCACCATCCGCGGCTCGGGCACGTTGACCGTCCCGACCTGGTTGATGGGCGTGGGGCTGCCATAGGCATCGACCATCACCGGCTCGAGCATCGAGGCCGAGGCACGGCCGGTGCGGAGCGATGCGAATTCCGTGCGCAGCGACTGGATGGCCCCATCCATCCGGCGCTTCAGATCGTCGGTGTCGAGTTCAAATTCTTCTGCCATCTTCGGGTCTTTTCCGTTCGTCGCTGCTCTGTCCCGGCGCTTCATATAACCGCGCCTCGCTCATCTGGCCAGCGCGAGCCGTGCAGGAAGTGTGCAAGTGGCGCGTCGCCGCCGCACAAGTCGGCACAGGCCTCGCGCCCCGGCAGGCCGGAACGATAGGCCCCCGCATCGGTTCACCCCCTGCATGACGCCGATGCAGGGAGACCCGCCATGGACTGGCTGACGGATCACAGCGCCGCACTCAACCTCATCGCCAATCTTGGCATGCTGGTGATCTGGGTCGTCTATCTGCAGGTGTTCCTCTTCACCTACCTGCGCGCCCGGCGACCGCGGGTGAACATCACGCGGGGTCGCGGCTCAGACATGGATGCGCTCTGCCTCGTCTCGAACATGAGCCAGGAGCCGGTCTATCCGCAGAGCATCTATTGCACGATCAACGGCCCCGACGGTGATTGCTCCGCCACTATCACCGACCGTGATCTGCTACGGGCCGGCGAGAGCGAGGACACGCCCGGCGTCACCAGCCAGGGCCCGCTGGGCCAGGGCCAGTTCATGAGCCTCGGCCCCTTTCGCCGCATGCTGGAGATCACGCTGGAGCAATCGGGCGAGGGCCCCTGCGAGCTCAGCGAGGTGTCAGACCAGATCGAAGGTTTCGAGATCATGGTCATCAGCGCCTTCGGCGGCGACGATCTGGAGATCGCGGCCACCCGCGCCTTCCGCGTCGATCAGCGGGGAGACCCGTGGGCCGTGATCCCCGTGCATCCGCAGACACGGCAAATCTCCAGCCGGCGCGAGCGCAAGCAGATCCGCCGGCAGATCATCGAAGAGCTGAGGCCGGACTAGCCGCGCACGATGGTGTATGTACCCTCACCCGCGAGGATGCCGCGGAAGCCGCCCGGCTCATCCAGCGAGAAGACGATGATGGGCAGCGAGTTGTCGCGCGCCAGGGCAATGGCGCTGGCGTCCATCACGCCCAGATGCTGCTGCAGCACGTCGTCGTAGGTGATCTTCTCGTAGCGCTTGGCATCGGGAAATTTCTTCGGGTCCTTGTCGTAGACGCCGTCGACCTTGGTGCCCTTGAAGATGGCCTCGCAATTCATCTCGTTGGCGCGCAGCGTGGCGGCCGTATCGGTGGTGAAATACGGGTTGCCGGTGCCGGCGGCGAAGATGACCACGCGGGCCTTCTCCAGATGGCGCACGGCGCGGCGGCGGATGTAGGGCTCACAGACCTGATCCATGGGGATCGCCGTCTGCACACGCGAATGCACGCCCAGCTCTTCGAGGGCGCTCTGCATGGCGAGCGCGTTCATCACCGTGGCCAGCATGCCCATGTAATCGGCCGTCGAGCGTTCCATCCCCTGAGCGGCGCCCGAGAGGCCGCGGAAGATGTTGCCGCCGCCGATGACCATGCAGATCTCGACGCCCATGTTGTGCACGCTTTGCACTTCCTTGGCGATTCGCTGCACTGTCGGCGGGTGAAGCCCGTAGCCGAGGTCGCCCATCAGCGCCTCGCCTGAAATCTTGAGAAGGACGCGCTTGTAGGTGGTTCTCGCTTCGCTCATTCCGAAGGCCCCATCATGTCCCCTGCCATGGCTCTGCCCCCACCTTATTGCATCCGGGCAGACCATACGGAAAAGCAGGTGAGGTTCAATGGCAGGAGGGCCGATGCCGCGGCTTGAAGACATATTGGCAGCGCCACCGCCGCCCGCGCGCCACATCCTGCTCGCCGGGCCGACCGGAAGCGGCAAGTCCGGGCTGGCGCTGGAGCTGGCCGAGCGGCTGGGCGGAACGGTGGTGAATGCCGATGCGCTGCAGGTGTTCGGCGGCTGGCGCATCCTCACTGCGCGGCCGGGCGAGGCGGATCTCGCCCGCGCCCCCCACCGGCTATATGGCCATGTGCCGCCGGCGGACGCCTATTCGGTGGGCGCCTGGCTGCGGGAGGTGGCGGAGCTGCTGGCGGGCAACGAGCGGCTCATCATCACCGGCGGCACCGGCCTCTACTTCACCGCGTTGTCGGAGGGGCTTGCGGAGATCCCGCCGACGCCCGCCAGCGTGCGGGCCGAGGCGGATGCGATGCCCCTGCCCGCCCTGATCGACGGCCTCGATGCGGAGAGCCGCGCGGGCCTGGACCTCGCCAACCGCGCCCGGGTGCAGCGGGCATGGGAAGTGCTCACCGCCACCGGCACCGGCATTGCAACCTGGCAAGCGCGCACGCCCGCCCCTTTGCTGCCGCTGGAGGATGCCGCGCCCTACGTGATGGAAGCGCCGCCCGACTGGCTGAACCCGCGCCTCGCCCAGCGCTTCGACGCGATGCTGGCCGAGGGCCTGCTGGCCGAGGGCAAGGCGATGCGCCCCGGCTTCTCGCCCGCCCACTCCGCCAGCAAGGCCATCGGCGCCGCCCAACTTATCGCGCATCTGCAAGGCGAGCTTTCCCTGCCCGCCCTGCGCGAGGCGATCCTCACGCTGTCGCGGCAATACGCCAAGCGGCAGCGCAGCTGGTTCCGCGCCCGGATGAAGAGCTGGAGCTGGCTCCCGCCGGAGTAAGCCCCCAGACCAACCTGGCGGGCACGCTGGCACTCTCCCCACAGGCCGGCATCTTTCTTCGGGTTTTCGCGACGTGGGCGGTTGCCAGACCGGCCAAGCTTGGGTCACCTTGCTGTGAGCGATGCTGCGTAAGGAACCTGGGGGCCAAATGGCGGGCGACGAACGACATCTGCTCGACCTCACCTCTATCGGGCAGACAGCCATCGCCAACCGCTGGCGCACCGAGGCGATGCGCGCCCATGCCTCGCCCCGGCTCATCTTCTTCACCAAGGGCCAGGGGCGCATCACCATCGCCGGGCTCACCTCGGGCTACAACGCCAACAACCTGATCTTCCTGCCTGCCGACACGATGTACGGCTTCGAGGTCGGCCCCACCGCCTTCGGCCATATGCTGGCGATCCCGGCCGCCATGGCCGGCGAATGGCCGGATGTGCCGGTGCACATGCGCCTTCGCGACGTAGTGGTGCAAAAGGAGATCACCGGCGTCTTCGACAATCTCGAACGCGAGCTCAGCTCCAGCCGCGCCGGCCATGCCCGCGCCGCGCATTACCACCTCGGCCTGCTGGCGGTGCTCTTCGAGCGGGCGCTGGAGCAGCACGAGGCGGCGCAGGGCCAGGCGCGGGCGGAAAGCGCGGCCGCCCGGCTCGTTGCGGCCTATACCGGCCTGCTGGAGCGTGACTACGCAAAGGGCCTGACCATCGCCCAATACGCGGGCAAGCTCGGCGTGACGCCCACACATCTCACCCGCTCCTGCCGGCGGACCTGTGGCAAGTCGGCCCATGATCTGCTGACGGACAGGGTGCTGTTCGAGGCGCGGCGCCGGCTGATCGAGACGCACACGCCGGTGGCGGAGATCGGCGCGGCGCTGGGTTTTTCATCGCCCGCCTACTTTTCCCGCGCCTTTAATGCGGGCGTTGGCATGAGCCCTTCGCAGTTCCGCCGGCAATCTGCCGAAAAATCCGCCACTGGGCCGCGTGGCCGGGCGCAGACCAATCAAGAAGTGACCCGCGCGACCGGCAAGCTCGGTTGATGTCGCTCAGAGACAATGCAAAGGTCGCAAATAGAACGAGAAATGACGGAAGTCCGCAAGCCGCGCCCAGTGAAGGCGGGCCGAATGCGGCGAAGCGGACATAACCTCTCATTAGAAGAGGATGTCGTTCTCTAACGACGAGGCCTTCCCTCAAGGGCCGGCCGCCAACAGACGACTTGTGTCACAGGGAGTTTCGCATGACGCACCACCAGAAAATCGAGGGCCCGGTTCACGCCGCCGCCCTGATGTATGCCGAGGAAGAAAAGGCCGGCAAGCTCAGCCGCCGCGAGTTCCTCACCCGCACCACCGCACTCGGGGTTTCCGCCTCTGCCGCTTACGGCCTGATCGGCCTTACCGCCCCTGCCCCAGCCTACGCGCAGGACATGGACAAGCCCATGGGCGGCACGCTGCGGATGCAGATGGAAACGCTGGCCCTGAAGGACCCGCGCCTTTTCGACTGGTCGGAGATGGGCAACTTCTCCCGCGGCTGGCTGGAATACCTCGTCGAGTACGAGATCGACGGCTCGCTGCGCGGCATGCTGCTGGAAGGCTGGGAAGCCAACGAGAATGCCAGCCAGTTCACGCTGAACGTCCGCCAGGGCGTCACCTGGAACAACGGCGACCCCTTCACCGCCGATGACGTGATCTTCAACATCACCCGCTGGTGCGACGGCACCGTCGAGGGCAATTCGATGGCCACCCGCATGTCGACGCTGGTCGACCCGGAGACCTCGCAGCTGCGCGAGGGCGCCATCGAGAAGGTCGACGATCACACCGTCGTCCTGAACCTCTCGGCCCCCGACATCGCCATCATCGTCTCGATGGCCGACTACCCGGCCTCGATCGTGCACCCGAGCTACGACGGCGGCGATCCCTCCGACAACCCGATCGGCACCGGCCCCTACCTGCCGGAAGAGAACCAGGTCGGCGTGCGCCAGACCCTCGTGAAAAACGAGGATCACGCCTGGTGGGGCACCGACGTGTACGGCGGCCCGTATCTCGACCGTATCGAGTATATCGACTACGGCACCGACCCCTCGGCGATCGTGGCGGCCGTCGAATCCGAAGAGATCGACGCGACCTACCAAAGCCAGGGCGACTTCATCGACATCTTCGACAGCCTCGGCTGGGAGAAGTCGGAAGCCATCACGGCCTCGACGCTCACGATCCGCTTCAACCAGGACAGCGAGCCCTACAACGTCAAGGAAGTGCGCAACGCCCTTGAGATGGCCGTCAACAACGCGGTGATCCTCGAGCTTGGCTACAACGATCTCGGCACCGTTGCCGAGAACCACCATGTCTGCCCGATCCACCCCGAATACGCCCAGATCGACCCGCCGGTCTACGACCCGGAGGCCGCCAAGGCGATGCTCGAAGAAGCGGGCTACGGCGACTACGAGTTCGAGCTGATCTCGATCGACGACGACTGGCAGGCCGCCTCTTGCGATGCCACCGCCGCGCAGCTGCGCGACGCCGGCATCAACGTGGCGCGCACCGTGCTGCCGGGCTCGACCTTCTGGAACGACTGGCTGAAGTACCCCTTCTCGGCGACGGAATGGAACATGCGCCCCCTCGGCGTGCAGATCCTCAACCTCGCCTACCGAACGGGCGCCTCGTGGAACGAGACCGCCTTCTCCAGCGAAGAGTTCGACAGCCTGCTCGACGAGGCCAACGGCATCGCCGATGCCGAAGCGCGCTCGGAGGTGATGGCCAAGCTCGAGACGATCATGCAGGACGAAGGCGTCACCATTCAGCCCTACTGGCGCTCGCTCTACCGGCACTATCGCCCGGGCGTGCTGGGGGCCGAGATGCACCCGACGTTCGAGCATCATCACTACAAGTGGGCGATCGAAAGCTGATCGCATGTTGCGGGGGCCAGCAAAACTGGCCCCCGTTTTTCTCCGAACCGCGCTGAAGATGCGGGACACAAGAAAAATTCAAGCCGGGGGGCCTGATGCTGCGATTTTTGTTCGCACGCGTGGTGACGATGCTGATCACCGCGCTCTGCCTGACCTTCATCGTCTTTGCGCTCACCAACCTTGCGCCAAACCTGGAAAAGGTCGCCAAATCCGAGGCCGGCTCCCGGATCTCTGACGAGGAGGTCATCAGCTGGCTCGACCGCAACGGCTATGGCGAGCCGACACTGGTGCGCTACGGCGAATGGCTGGGCGTGCTGCCCGGATGGCAGATCGAACAACCCGACGGCACGATCCGCGGCCGCTGCTTCCCCATCGGGGCAGACCCTGCCGAAGCCCCCACCTATTGCGGCGTGCTGCAGGGCTATTGGGGCGAAAGCACTGTTTTCAAGGAACCTGTGGGCGACATCATCGGCCGCGCCCTGGCGCTGACCGGCAAGCTGATGTTCTGGGTGATGATGGTCATGGTGCCCGGCGCGCTGATCATCGGCGTGCTCGCCGGCATGCGCGAGGGCAGCCGCACTGACCGCTCCCTCTCGGCCGTCTCCATCGTCACGACGGCGACGCCCGAATACGTCTCCGGCGTGCTGCTCATCACCATCTTCGCCTCCTCCGCCGTCGGGCTGAAGTGGTTCAACGGGTCCGCCACCTCGGCGATGCAGGATGCGAACTTCACCAACTTCACCCTGCCCGTCATCACCATCGCGCTCTACGGCATGGGTTACATCGCCCGGATGACCCGCGCCTCGATGACAGAGGTCATGACAGCGCAATATATCCGCACCGCGCGCCTCAAGGGCGTGCGCTTTCGCAACATCGTGCTCCGCCATGCGCTGAGGAACGCGCTGATCGCCCCGTTCACGGTGATCATGCTGCAGTTCCCCTGGCTCCTGAACGGCGTGGTGATCGTGGAGACCCTGTTCAACTACAAGGGCTTCGGCTGGACGCTGGTGCAGGCCGCCAGCAACAACGACATTGAGCTGCTGCTCGGCGTCTCGGTCGTCTCCGTTTTCGTGGTGCTCGTCACCCAGCTCATATCCGACATCGGATATGTCTACCTGAACCCCCGCATCCGGATCAGCTGAGGAGCCCCCCATGGAACCGCTCACCTGGGCCGGCGCGGCCGGTACGATCCTTCTTCCCCTCGGGCTGATCCTCGTCATCGCCTTCGTCGTCAGCGTCATCGCGATGCTCGTTCTCTCGGCCGTGGCCGCCCCCGAGGTGGCCCGCACCGGGCGTGACCTCGCGGCCCGCCCCGGCGGCGCCTACGGGCTGAGCGAGCGCGCCGTACATTGGACGATGATGGCGCTGATCGCCTATGTCGCCGTCTGGCTGCTGGCCGGCATCTTCATGCCCTACGGCCAGGCCGGCATCATCGGGGCGATCATCAAGCGCTTCCTGCCCGTCTGGATCGCGCTCGCGGTGGTGTTCACCCTGTCGATCGTCTTCAAGCGGCGGCTGGGCCTTTACGGCAAGCTCTTCGACAGCACGATCGGCATGATCGGCTTCGGGCTGGTCATGTTCTGGGTGTTCACCGCATTCTTCGTCGGCGTGTTCGACCTGGTCGCAACGCACCAGCCCCTCACCGCCGTCTCGGGCCTGAAGAACGAGGTGCCCGGCGTGGCCATGCCGCAGGCCGAGGCGATGACGGCCGGCTCGCATTACCTGCTGGGCGGCGACAACCTCGCCCGCGACGTCTTCAGCCGCATGGTCTATGGCTCGGTGATCGTTATCGTCATCGCGCCCTTCGCCACGATCTTCGCCTTCATGGTGGGCATCACGCTCGGCCTGCCGGCGGGCTACTACGGCGGGCGGCTGGACACGTTCCTGAGCTTCCTCGCCAACCTGATCCTCGCCTTCCCGGTAATCCTGCTCTTCTACCTGCTGGTGACGCCCGAAATGGTGCAAACCGGCCTGCCCAGCTACATGGCAATGGCGCTGTTCATCTTCCCGCTGATCTTCGCCGCGGTCTTCATCAACTCGCGCTGGCACACCCAGCCGAAGCTGCGCACGCCGCTACTGATCGGCGTGCTGCTGGTGCTGGGGATCATCTACCTCTCGGCCATATCGCAGCGCGGCACGCCGCTGAACTTCCTGCCCGGCTGGTTGGATCTGTTCAACATCCCCGGCGGCATCCTGGTGGTGTTCGTCTCGGTGGTCTTCGTGAACTCGCCCACCGTCTTCCGCATCGTTCGCGGCCTCGCGATGGACATCAAGACGAGGGACTACGTGGCCGCCGCGCAGACCCGCGGCGAAGGCCCGTGGTACATCATGCTCTGGGAGATCCTGCCGAACGCACGCGGGCCGCTGATCGTCGATTTCTGCCTGCGGGTCGGCTACACGACGATCCTGCTCGGCACGCTCGGCTTCTTCGGCCTCGGCCTGCCGCCGGAAAGCCCCGACTGGGGCTCGACGATCAACCTCGGCCGCCGCCTGCTCTCGATCTATCCGCACCCTGCCCTGGTGCCGGCCGTGGCGCTTCTCAGCCTCGTGCTCGGCCTCAACCTGCTGGCCGACGGCCTGCGGGAAGAAAGCCTGAAGGACTGACGATGGACCAGTTCAACCCCGCCGGCTTCGCTGTCGGAATCGCGGTTGGTGTCGCCATCGGGGTGGCAATGGACAATATCGGCGCCGGCATCGCCATCGGAGCGGGGCTGGGTGCCGCCTTCGCGCTGGCGATGGGCCAGGGCAAGAACAAGAACGACGACGACAAGGAGTGACGCCATGACGGACACCGCCTTCGCCCCCGAGACCCCAGTGGCTGAGCAGCAGCCGCTTCTCGAGATCGAGCGCCTCTCCATCTCGTTCTTCACGCGGCTGCGCGAGATCCCGGCGGTGATGGATTTCTCCGCCAAGGTCATGCCGGGCGAGGCGCTTGGCCTTGTCGGCGAGTCAGGCTGCGGCAAATCCACCGTGGCGCTCGGCGTCATGCAGGATCTCGGCGTCAACGGGCGCATCGTCGGCGGCTCCATCAAGTTCTGCGGCGATGATCTCTGCACCGCGTCGATGGACGATCTGCGCCGCATCCGTGGCAAGGACATTGCCATGATCTATCAGGAGCCGATGGCCTCGCTGAACCCGGCGATGCGCATCAGCCAGCAGCTCATGGAAGTGCCGATGATCCACGAGGGGATCAGCGAGAAAGAGGCCTATCAGCGCGCGCTGGAGGTCGTCAGCGACGTCCGCCTGCCCGACCCCGAGCGGATGCTCCGCAGCTTTCCCCACCAGCTCTCCGGCGGGCAGCAGCAGCGCATCGTCATCGCCATGGCGCTGATGAGCAAACCCAAGCTGCTGATCCTCGATGAGCCCACCACCGCGCTCGATGTCACCGTCGAGGCCGCCGTGGTGAACCTCGTGAAGGATCTCGGCAAGAAATACGGCACCTCGATGCTGTTCATCAGCCACAACCTCGGACTGGTGCTGGAGACGTGTGACCGCATCTGCGTGATGTATTCCGGCGAGGCGGTGGAGCGCGGCGATATCGGCGATGTCTTCGACAAGATGCGCCACCCCTATACGCAGGCCCTCTTCCGCTCGATCCCCCTGCCGGGGGCTGACAAGAACGCCCGCCCGCTCATCGCCATCCCCGGTAACTTCCCCCTGCCGCACGAGCGCCCGCCGGGCTGCAACTTCGGCCCGCGCTGCGATTACTTCGTTGAAGGCCGCTGCGACGCGCAGGACATCCCGATGTATCCTGTCGCGGATCAGGAGCGGCACGAGACTCGCTGCCTGCGCTATGAGGAGATCGACTGGAAGGCCCCGCCGCCTGACGTGATCAAGAAGGAACGCGGCCAGATCGGCGATGTCGTCCTGCGTATGGAGAACCTCAAGAAATACTACGAGGTGGCAGCGCAGAAGTTCTTCGGCGGTGGTGGCACCAAGGTGGTGAAGGCCAACGAAGACATCACCTTCGATGCCCATGAAAGCGAGACGCTGGCCATCGTCGGCGAAAGCGGCTGCGGCAAATCCACCTTCGCCAAGGTGCTGATGGGGCTGGAGGTGGCGACCGACGGGCATATCGTCTTCGACAATCGCGAGATCGGCGACATCCCCATCGAGAAGCGCGACACCAGCACCATCGCCGATGTGCAGATGATCTTTCAGAACCCCTTCGACACGCTCAACCCCTCGATGAGCGTCGGGCGGCAGATCATCCGCGCGCTGGAGATCTTCAAATACGGCAACAGCACCGCCGAGCGGCGCGAGCGCATGCTCACCCTCCTCGATCTGGTCAAGCTGCCCCGCGCCTTTGCCGAGCGCATGCCCCGCCAGCTTTCGGGCGGTCAGAAGCAGCGCGTCGGTATCGCCCGGGCCTTTGCCGGCGGCGCCCGCATCGTGGTGGCCGATGAGCCGGTCTCGGCGCTGGATGTGAGCGTGCAAGCGGCCGTGACCGATCTGCTGATGGATATCCAGCGCGAGCAGAAGACGACGCTACTCTTCATCAGCCACGACCTGTCGATCGTGCGCTACCTCGCCGACCGGGTGGTGGTGATGTACCTCGGCTATATCGTCGAGACCGGGACGACCGAGCAGATCTTCGCGCCGCCTTATCACCCCTATACCGAGGCGCTGCTCTCTGCCGTGCCCATCGCCGATACGCGGGTGACGAAGAAGGAGATCGTGCTGGAAGGCGAGATCCCCTCGGCCATGAACCCGCCGCCCGGCTGCCCCTTCCAGACGCGCTGCCGCTGGAAGAGCCAGGTGCCCGGCAACAAGTGCGAGACAGAGCTGCCGCCCTACCGCGACCTCGGCGACGGTCACCGCTCGTTCTGCTGGCTGGACGAGGCGCAGATGGAAAGCATGGAGCCCGTCATCGAGATTGCCGCCGAGTGACCGGCGCCGGGGCCTTGACGTAGGCGCAGGCGTGCCCACCTCGAAGGTTAAAGCCAAGGAGGCCCCGTGATGAAACTTTACAACATGCCCATCTCGCCGAACGCCATTCGAGTGCGCGCCCTGATCGACGAGCTCGGTCTGCAGGTCGAGGTGATCGACAAGGATATGCAGAGCGGCGAGCTGAAAGAGCCCGGTTTTCTTTCCATGAACCCCAACGGCAAGGTGCCGACGCTGGAGCTGGATGACGGCTCCACGCTTTGGGAAAGCCGCGCCATCATGTCGTACCTCGCCTCGGTGGAGGGCAGCCCGCTTTACCCCGCCGATCCGCGAGCGCGGGCAGAGGTGGATCAGTGGCAATACTGGCATGCCGTTCACTTCGCTCCGACAGCGCAGGCGGTGTTCTTCGAGCGCCGGCTGAAGCCGAAATTCGGCATGGGCGAGCCGGACGAGAGCAAGATCGAGAAGCAGGTGAAAGACACCGAGCATCTGCTCGACGTGCTGGAAGAGGGCCTGGCGGGCAAGGATTATATCGCCGGCGAGCTCTCCGTCGCCGATCTCTCGCTGATTTGCACCGTCGCCACCCTGGCCCCCGCCGGCATCCTCATCGCCGGCCGCCCGGCGCTGGAAGCCTGGCACCTGCGCATGATGGAGCGCCCCTCGGTGCAAAAGGAAATGGCGCCGGTGCTGGAGATGTTCGCCTGAGGAGGACGGCTTCGGTCGCAATGACGGCTCTCCCTCCGGCTGCGCCGTTTACGGGGGCTCGAGTTAGCGCGTAACGATCCCTCCCCTATGCAGCGACCCATCCCCGCTCCTTCCCCAGCCCGGTGCGCGCCGAAGGCGCAGGGCGAGCGCCGGCCCGTCCCGCGGGCTGGCGCTCTGGTGAAGGCAGCGCGCAGCTCGATGCTCGGAGGGGTTTGGCAAGCATAAAACGCATCAGCGGCACCGGAAGAGCGCCACCCCACGTGCCAGCGCTCGCCCTGCGCTTGCAACCGAGGCGCTTGTGGCAGACCGGCTGGGCCATCGTAGCTACCGGCTCACCTTTGCATGCCTTACCGCGCGATCCGCATCTCCGCCCGCAATCCACCCAGCCGCATCGACTCGCCCAGCACCAGCCTCCCCCCGTGGCTCTGCGCAATGTCATCCACGATCGCCAGACCCAGCCCCACGCCGGCGCCGCCGCTGCCCCCACCGCGCGCCGGGTCGAGCCGGGCGAAGGGGCGCATGGCGGCGGCGCGCTGATCAGCCGGGATGCCCGGCCCGTCATCCTCCACCACGAAACTCCAGGCGCCCTCGCCCGCCTCCAGCGCCACCTCCACGCGGGTGCCGTAGCGCAGCGCATTGCCGATGAGGTTGTCGAGCGCCCGGCGCACCGCCATTGCCCGCAGCCGCGCCACCGGCGGCGCCTCCTCCGGGAGGCGCAGCACCACATCCTGCCCGCCCCGCGCGGCATCCGCCACGGCGCGGCGCAGCAGCTCGGCGGGGTCGACCTCCTCCTCCTCGTCGCCGCTGTCGCCGCGGGCGAAATCGAGGAAGGCCGCGACCATCCGCTCCATGTCACGCACGTCCTGCCGCATCGGGGCGGCCTCCTCCTCCGGCAGCAACTCCAGCCCCAGCTTCAGGCGCGTCAACGGCGTGCGCAGATCGTGGCTGATGCCCGACAGCATGAGCACCCGCGCGTCCTTCTGCTGCTCGATCCGCTCGCGCATGTCGAGAAAGGCCTGCCCCGCCGCCCGCACCTCCACCGCGCCGCCGGGCCGGTAGGGGAGCACCCTGCCCTTGCCATAGGCCGCCGCCGCCGCCGCCAGCCGCTTGATGGGGCGCAGCTGGTTGCGCAGGAAGGAGAAGGCGATAAGCACGAAGATCGCCCCGAAGAACACCGTCCAGATCAGCAACTGATGCGGGTTCGTGGCAGAAACGCGCGTGCGCCGGAAGGTCACCCGCATCTCGCCCCAGTCCGTCTCCAGCCACACCAGCACACGGCGCGGGTCTTCAAAGCTCACGGCCTGGAGCCCCGGCAGATCGGCCGCGAGCATGTCGATAACGATGCGCCCCGACAGATCCCAGGGGCTGCGCCAATCCTCCGCTGGCGCGCCCTCCACCGGCACGGCGATGGCCAGACGCAACGCCTGTCCAAGCTCGGCGGCGCGCAGCTGGGCGTCCGGCAGGCTCGGCGCCGCCTCGATCTGGGCGGTCACAAGCCGCAGATCGTAGAGGATCGAGCGGGTCATCTGCTCCGTCACCCCCTCGTAATGGCGCTGGACAAAACTGACCGAGACGAACAGTTGAAGAAGCACGACCGGCAGGATGAGGATAAGCGCCGCCCGCCCGTAAAGGCCGCGCGGCAGAAGGGGCTTGAGCCAAGTGTATGCCATGCCGAACGCTACCCCCCGCGCGGGCGGAGCAAAAGCCGCATGAGCGCGGGGCCCGAGCCGGGCGTGGCCGAGCGCGTGGGCCCGGGCGTGCTGCGGGTGCTGGCGCCCAACGCCTCGCCGATGACCTTCTGGGGCACCAACAGCTACATCGTGGGCGAGACGCGGCTGGCCGTGATCGACCCGGGGCCAGACACTCCCGCCCATCTCGCCGTCCTTGAGCGCGCCATCGGCGGGCGGCCCGTCGAGGCGATCCTCGTCACCCACGCCCATCTCGACCATTCCGCGCTGGCCCCCGCGCTGGCGGCCCGCACCGGCGCGCCCGTTCTGGCCTATGGCGACGCCCTCGCCGGCCGCTCCGCCGCCATGACCCGTCTCGCCCAATCTGGCCGTGCCGGCGCCGGCGGCGGGGTGGACGAGCGCTTCTCCCCTACGTTCACGCTGGCCGACGGAGAGCGCCTCACCGGCCCCGACTGGGAGCTGGAGGCGCTCTGGACGCCCGGCCATTTCGGCAACCACCTGAGCTTCCGCCTGGGCGAGGTCATTTTCACGGGTGACGTCGCGATGGGCTGGGCCTCCTCCGTCGTCTCGCCGCCGGACGGCGACGTCTCCCATTTTCTCGCCTCCTGCCGCCGCCTCGCCTCCCTCTCGCCCGCCCGCCTGCTGCCCGGTCACGGCGCCCCTGTCGAGCGCCCGGCGGAACGCCTCGCCTGGCTGATCCGTCACCGCGAGGAGCGCACCGCCCAGATCCTCGCGGCACTCGCTGACGGCCCGATGAGACCCGCCGAGATAACCTCACGGCTCTACGGCGACATCGCCTGGTCGCTGCGCGGCGCGGCAGAGCGCAACGTCTTCGCCCATCTGGTTGATCTCGAAGAGAAATCCCTGGTGCAGGCCGCGCCCTCTCTGGCGCCGGACGCAACCTTCATCCTGACGTGATTTTTCTCGCCGCGCCCCGTTTACACCCCCCGCCACCATTGCTATATCGCCGCCGGTGGTCCGGCGTAGCTCAGCGGTAGAGCAGTTGACTGTTAATCAATTGGTCGTAGGTTCGATCCCTACCGCCGGAGCCAATTTCTCCCTCAAGTCGTTGATCTGACACAGGAACTGCGTTTGCAGCTCCGGTCGTGTAACACAGGTGTGTCACACATGGGTGTCGCACATCGGGAGTTCGACATAGGTCCGGACCGCCTCTCGATTGAGGCGCGAAATGACTATCCAGACCCACCTGTTCCGACGCGGCGCCGTCTGGACCTGGCGTCGCCGGCAGCCGGCTCAATCCACAGGTAATCGCTGCATCCAGCTGTCTCTGCGGACGACAGACACCATCTTGCGCGTGAACTGGCCCGAAAGCTGAGCAGCGAGTTCGACAAAATGCTGGACGATATTCATCCCGATACCCCTTCGCGCGCCGCGCTCGACAGGTTCGCCGCCATGGTGCGTGATGATCTGCTCGCAAAGACAGAGAGGCTCCGTGTCCTCGCCCGGAGCGATGGCGACGATCCCGAGGACTGGGCGAACTGGGACAAGGCGTCGATGGTCGCCGCGCAAATGATCGCCCGTGACGGTTTGGGCGCGAGGGCCACGCCGGCGAACTTGGCCAGCTTGGGCATGCCCGGGGACGACCGCGAATTCGGGGCGCAGGTCGATCAGTTGCTCGATTCCTTCGTCGGACAGGCAAGGTCAGAAGGTTGGCAGAACCGGACCGTCTCGCAGTTCACCGGTCTGACAGGCGAAGCCGTGACCACAGCGCTGGCTAGGATGGCGGTCTTTGAGGCCTACCACCACGGCCGCTCGATTGCCTGGCAGGCGGCCAACCGGCTGCCCGAGGCCCGCACGACAGCCCATGCGGAAGCGGCCGATGCCGCGGTCGTCCGCCACCTGAATTCCCTACCCTCCCGGATTGATCATCCGGTCGCGAGCCCGGCCCCGCAGTCCGCGCCCACCATAGTGCCGGTGGTGGCCGATCAGGAGGTCGAGGAGCAGCCCTACGATCCGTCCATCATGGCGGTCGCGGAAAGACTGGCGACGATGGGCGAGAGGGCCGGGCATCGGCAGGATACCCTCACGGGCTATCTGAGAAGTGCCAGCCTCTTCACCAGATTGACCGGCGTCGCGGATATCCGTCGTGTTGGCCAAAAGGATTTGGCGCGGTTCGGCGACCTACTCCATCGGGTTCCGAAGTCCTTGGGCAAACGCTCCAGTGACGCGGACCTCGACCTTCGGGACGTTCTCGAGCTGGCCGGCACGATGCCGAAGTCCAGGGTCGGACTCGCCACTGGAACCATCAAGCGACACTTCGGAGTGATCAGCCAGCTGCTCGACCGGGCCAGGCTCGATGGCATTCCTGTCGACCGGGACCTGAACGTGACTGGCCTGAAGCCGAAGCCCACGAGACAGGAGAAGCGCCGGCGTGAGAAGCGGTCCACCTTCACGTCGGATGAGGTATATTAGTATTTCGCGCACTCGATCTGGGCCGGTTGTAAGAGCCCTGACAGGAGGCACGTGGAGGGATCCCGCATCATCATGGACGCTCACTACTGGGTGCCGCTCATCATTGCGGTGACCGGAGCTCGCCGCGAGGAGATTGCAGGTCTGGCAGTGGCCGACATAAGGAACCAAGACGACGTCTGGTATTTCGACGTCGAGGAAACCGATGACAACGGAGACCGCCACATCAAGACAAGGGCGTCCCGCCGGCAGATCCCGATTCACAGCGCCCTCATCGGGCACGGTTTCCTCGATTACGTCTCAAGCATGCGTAAGCGCAAGAACCGGGATCTCTTCCCTGAGCTCAAGCCAAAACCCCCAGAAGTGAAGTATGGTGAGAAGCTCTATTACACCTTTTCCACCGCCATGAAGAAGCAGTTCGACGGCAACCCGCGGGAACTCTGCCTGCATTCGCTCCGCCATTACGTAAAACAGGAACTCGACGGGCACATCAGTGTCTCTGACAAGGTGCGCCGCGACCTCCTTGGTCACGAGGCCGCGGATGTGCATGATGGCGTCTACGGGACGCGGGCCCCGCTCGCTGACCTGAAGCAGGCAGTCGAACTGCTGCCGTTTCCCTTGGAGAAGGATAAGGGGTGTCGAGTGGCGCGGCGGAAGTGAGGTCTGACCCGTTCTGCGCGAAGAGCGGCGCCCAAGGGCGGTGGCGTTCGGTGTGCAGGAAGTTGTTTAGGATCGCCGTCGCCTCGTCCTCGCCGAAGTTGCTGGCGTCGCACTTCGCTCCCGTGAGCGATGTGCCGACGGCGGCGACCGCCGCCGGGACACCGTCGGCCTGAGCGGCCTCGGCCCCGACCTCGAGGTCGAGGAGGTCGCACAGCGCCCCGAGCTCAGCCCCGATCCGCGCCCCGTCCCCGTCTCGCAGCGCCGCGAAGAGCGCCTGGCTGAGGCGGTCCCGCGCGAGCGGCGACCGGGCAGCGGGATCGACAGGCGTGACGAGATCGACCGCCCGGCGCAGGGGCATCGAGCGGCGATCGAGGTCAAAGCCACCCTCCCGCTCCCGGACGGTCACCAGCCGGACGATTGCGGAGGGGTCCCGCGGCGGCATGGTGATCGCGTCGAGTCCGGCCACCGCGAAAGCCATCTCGGCGACCTCAACGTCGCCGATCGCGATCAGCCGCCCGCCCTGCCCGGCGAGCAGGTCCTGGTGCGACTGCCGCCAGACCTCCTCCGTCAGCCGGTCGGCATCGACAACCCAGACAAGGCGGATGCCGGCCTGCGCGTAGGCCCTCTCCCGCGCGATGATCCGTGGCAGCTGGATCGGGGCGAGCTGGACCTCGAACACCACCCGGGTGCCATCCAGCACCGCCTGCACGTCCGGCCGGCGCCAGCCGCCTTCCAGGACGATGGGCGTCTCGATGGCGACCTCCGAGAAGGCGGGGTCGGTCGCGAGCAACCCGGCGAGGGTCAGCTTCAGCGTCTCGTGGCGCGCGCCTTCCTGCTTATCGTCGAAACGAATGGCGTCGACGTCGTCGGGATGGCGGGTCTCGTCGCCCCGGAGGGGGCAGGCAATGGCAGCGCCGGCATGCTTGAAGAAGGTCCGCCCGCCGCCCGTCAGGCCGGGGCCGAGCGGGAGGGTCGAGAGGACGAGGCCGCTGCCGCAGGCCGGGCAGCGGAAGAGCTCCTTCCCCTCTGCCCGAGCAGTGGTGATCTCGCGGCGAAGGAGGGCGACCTCTTCGGCGGTGAGGGCGTCGAGGAGAGCGGCGGTCTCCACCTCGTTCGGAGGATCGGAGCGCAGGTCGAGGACGGAGGTGAGGAGGCGGTCGATGGCGGGGGTGGAGGCATCGTCGAACATGGGACGAAATCCTTCTGGCATGAGGGAAGGAAGCCGGCCGCCGCGGTTGGCGGGCGGGGAGGAGGTGGCGGGAGGCGGAGCGCCCGAGGAGCGGCCTCGCTTGCAGCAGACAGGCCCCGGCCGGCCCCGCGAGAAGCGCGGGAGGAACGCGATGCGCTGCCGGTCAGGCTCTGCGGACGCGGGGGATCAGGCCGGTTCAGGGACGGAGGGCACTGCCCGGGCGAGCTGCAGCACCGGCTCCACCAGCGTCGCCTCCAGCACAGGCAGCTGCGCCGCGAGGATCCCGAGCGCGTGCTCGGTGAGCATCCGCGCCCTCCGGCTGGCGGCATCGGTGCCGGACATCGGCCGGACGAGGTCGCGGGAGGCGTCGCCGCCGGCCACGGCCCGGATCGCCCCGTCCTCCTGCTCCACCATCGCGTCCCGCATCAGCCAGGCGACCTCCTGCAGCGCGCAGCAGAGCGGCGTCACAGGCTCGAGGGCGATGACGAGGTCGAGGAGCGCGAAGGCCCGCGCCCAGGCGGCATCCGCGAAGGCGAAGGAGATGCGGTGCGAGGTGTCGCCGAAGTGGCGGTGGTCGAGCGCTTTCTCCAGCTCGACAGCCCGGTTAGACCAGTCGAGCGTGTCGGTGAAGGCATCCTCCACCGGAAGGATGGCAATGGTGGAAAGCAGGGAGTGGCCCGCGGACACGGACGTGATAGGAAAATGGGTAGCCATGGTGATCTCCATAGGATCGTCTGGTCAGTGTGGGCGCGAGAGGTGCAACTCTTGCGTCCACATGCTTAACATGGAATTTATAGCGCTGTAAAGCAGCGGAGCTAAGAAAATGAAGCGAGGCCGTCCGGAAGTTGATTCGATAGCCGTCAACACGCGGATGCAGATGGAACTCGTTCGTCGCCTCGACGAGGCGAGGAAGCGGGAAGATGACCTCCCAAACAGGCCGGAGATGATACGGCGCATACTGGAAGACTGGCTGGACGAACGTGAGAAGGTCGGGGGCGAATGATCGCCGGCTCTAGTTCGGCTAAAGGGGTCGACGCTCCGTAGGACGCTCCTCCGCCAGGGCGGCCAGATAGAACAGTGCGGGCCCCGCAAGGGCCTCCCGTTCCCTTGAACGACCACCGTCGATAGCGAGATATTGAGCTGACGTCATGTCCGTTTGGGGCGGAGGCTGACGTTCGTTGCGCCAAAACGCGAGGTCCGAAAAGGGCGGGGAGCAGCCGTTCGCCGCAGTCGCCACCAAGGTCAAGGAAGGGCGGGAAGCTGACATTCGCCGCAGGGACGAGATCACCCCCGACCGACGGAGTAAACGGACATTCGGCCGGAAGGTCAGGCAAGAACTCGCCTCGTCGATGCGGAGGGCGGGACGTGGTCGTTCGCAGCAATGTAGACGAACGGTAAATGCAGACCGCAAAGCGGACATTCATTGCGGCGATCATCGACTGAGCAATGCGGCCGACATCCGGTCGCCCTCAACCAAGCCGCGTTGAATGAAGCGGACAGGGGGGCGGGGTCGCCTGGCACCGGCAATGAGTGGGGCGAGGACATGAACCGGGCGGCACCGGGTCGGACCCCAAGCGCCCACTGGTGCTGGAGTCTCCCGGCACAGGCGCTAAACTACCTAAGCGTAATTTCTGTCCTTTCAGGGCCCGGCGCGCCCATCTGCCGTGCGACCGAGGTGTCCAGACGCAGCACGCTTGGGCGGAGCGTTCCCACCCCGGCGCGTCCGCGTATCCTGCAGGGATGAAGAAACTCTCCGTCGTCGTCGTAGAACAGGACCCCGAGCGTGCGCGGCTGATTGTCGACAGCCTGCGCGACGCGGGTGACTACGACATCGCCGTGATCGCCGAGTCGATCGGTCTGGCGCGGCGGGTCGCGATCCTTGCGCCGGACGTGATCCTCATCGACATCGCCAACCCGTCGCGCGACACGCTAGAGGAACTGGCGCTGGCCTCGGGCCCGCTGGACCGGCCGGTGGCGATGTTCGTCGATCAGTCCGGCGACAAGTTGACCCAAGCGGCGATCGAGGCCGGGGTGTCGGCCTATGTCGTCGACGGGCTCAGGCCGAACCGGATCAAGCCGATCCTCGACGCGGCAATCGCGCGGTTCAACATGTTCCATCGGATGCGGGTCGAGCTGGAGACAGCCAAGCAGGCGCTGGAAGAGCGCAAGGTGATCGACCGCGCCAAGGGTATCCTGATGAAGATGAAGGGCCTCAGCGAGGATGAGGCCTATTCGCTGCTGCGCAAGACCGCGATGGACCAGGGCCGCAAGGTGCCCGACGTCGCGCAGGCGCTCGTTACCACGGCGGGGCTGCTTTCGTGAGTGTCGAAGCGATCGAGGCGGGCGTGATCCCGCTGGTCGATGCCGCGCCGCTAATCGTCGCGCGGGAGCTCGGCTTTGCCGAGGAAGAGGGGCTGGACCTGCGCCTGACCCGCGCGCCCAGCTGGTCGGCGATGCGCGACATGCTGGTGACGCGGCGGATCGAGGCGGCGCACATGCTGTCGCCCCTGCCTGTGGCCATGGCCATGGGCCTCGGCGGGATGCCGGATCAGATCGACGTGCTGATGGTGCTGTCGGTGAACGGCAACAACGTGACCGTCAGCCGCGCCCTCGGCGATGCGCTGCGCGCCGCCGGATACCGGCACGATCCGATGGATGCGGCCTCCGCCGGCCGCGCGCTGGCGCAGCTTGGCCAGCCTCTGACGCTCGGCGTGCCGTTTCCCTTCTCGATGCATGCCGAACTGCTGTTCTACTGGCTGACCGCCTCGGGCCTGCCCGCCCCCAGCCATGTGACGGTGCGGACGATCCCGCCCCCGCTGCTGCATCAGGCGCTGGCGTCCGGAGAGATCGACGCCTTCTGCGTGGCGGAGCCGTGGGGCTCCATGGCGGTCGAGACCGGGGTCGGTGAGATCCTGCTGCCCGGCCTCGCGATCCGGAAATTCGCCCCGGAAAAGGTGCTGGCGATGCGCCGTGACACCGCCGAGGGCGACCCCGAGCGCACCGCCCGCCTGATGCGCGCGGTCTGGCGCGCCTCGCGCTGGCTGAGCCGGCCCGAGGCGCATACGACCACGGCCGAGCTGTTGGGGCGGCCGGAATACCTCGACGTTCCTGCCGAGATCGTCGACCGCGCCCTGACCGGCCGCTTCGTCCTCTCTCCGCGGGGCGAACTGCGAAGCTTCCCGGGCTTCGTCGAATTCTTCGACGCCGCCGCGACCTTCCCCTGGCGGTCCGAGGCGGCCTGGATCGCCACGCAGATCGCCGGGCGGCTGGGGCTCGACCGGCGCGAGGCGGCCGAGATCGCCAAGGGCGCGTTCCGAACGGATCTCTACCGCCGTCACTTGGCCGATGTCGGGGCCGTGATGCCGGGCGCGTCGGAGAAGATGGAGGGCGCACTGGCGCATGACACCGCCGTTCCTTCGGAATCGGGCCGCCTGATCCTCAAATCCGACACGTTCTTCGACGGCACGATCTTCGATCCCTCCGCCTGAAAAAGCGGCAAGGCCAACAGCGCAGTATAGAAACCTGCGCCCCGCCGCCCCGAAGGGGCTTGTCGCAGCGGCAAGCGTCACGCTATCCAGAGGTCGGGCGCGGCAACGGCGTCGCCCCGCTTCCTGAATCCGTCGCCCGATTCTGGGCACCCCGAGCGCGGCCGCTCGACCCATTCGCGAGATGATCGCGGACGTGTCGGCGGCCTTTTGACGTTTAATCGATGGTCTGGAGCGAGACGATGCAGAACTTTCCGATGTTCCTGAAGATGGCCGGCCGCCGTGTCGTGATCTGCGGCGGCGGGGAAGAGGCGGCGCGCAAGGCGCGGCTGGTGCTGAAGACAGAGGCCGAGATCGTCGTCCTCGCCGCAAAGCTGGACGACGAACTGGCCGGGCTGGTCGCCTCGGGCCGCGCCCTCCACCATGCGGTTCTGCGCCCGAACACCTTCGACCGCGCCGCGCTGGTCTTTGTCGCCACCGGCTGCGTCGGGCTGGACGCCAGCCTTGCCGCGCTGGCCCGCGCCGCTGGGGCCGTGGTCAATGTCGTTGACCGGCCCGAGATGTGCGATGCCTTCACCCCGTCGATCGTCGACCGCGACCCGGTCGTCGTCGCCATCGGGACCGAAGGTGCCGCGCCCGTTCTGGGCCGTCAGATCAAGACCGAGATCGAGACCATGCTCGCCCCGCGTCTCGGCGCCTACGTCGCCCTTGCCGGCAGGATGCGCGATGCCGTCGCCGCGGCGGTGCCCCACCGGGCGCGGCGCGCCTTCTGGGAATGGGCCTTTTCCGGCCCGGCCTTTCGCGCCCACCTGTCGGGAGATGAAGATGGCGCCGCCCGCCTCCTCAAGCGGGCCATCACCGGTGGCGCCGCGTCAGACCCTGCCGGACATATCGCGCTGGTGGGCGCCGGGCCGGGCGCGCGGGACCTGCTGACGCTGCGCGCGGTGCGCCGCCTGCAGGAAGCCGATGTCATCTTCTACGACCGTCTCGTCGACCCCGACGTGCTGGAGCTGGCCCGCCGCGATGCCGACCGCGTCTATGTCGGCAAGGCCGTGGGCGCGAATGCCTGGCCGCAGGAGCATATCGACCGCCTGATCGTCGCCGCCGCGCGGGAGGGCAAGCGCGTGGTGCGGCTCAAGTCGGGCGATCCATCGATCTTCGGACGCGCCGCCGAAGAGGTCGCGGCCGCGCGCGCGGCGGGGATCGAGGTCGAGATCGTGCCGGGCATCACCGCCGCCTCGGCCGCCGCCGCCAGCCTGACGCGCACCCTGACCGAGCGGGGAGAGACCGACATGCTGGTGCTGACCACCGGCACCTGCCGCCCCGGCGATGCCGCGCCCGACCTCGCACTGGCCGCGCGCCCCGGTACGGCGACGGCGTTCTACATGGCGGTCGACCGGGCCGATTGCATCACCGCCGATCTTCTGGCGGCCGGCGCTCCGGCCGGGGCCGAGGTCGACATCATCGCCTCGGCAAGCACACCGAAGGAGCGGCACGTCTCGACCACGCTGGCAGAGTTGCCCGACGCGATCCGGGCGCATGGCCTGCAGAGCCCCGCGATCCTGCTTCTGCGTGTGCCGAAACGCCGCGCCGCCGCTCGCGCCGTCGCCTGATCCCAGAACGCGGTGACCGCATTGCAATAGGTGCCGCGCACTCTGCGATTGGCATGGATTACCGTTTTCGGCGACACTCGATCCAATCGAAGGACCGAGGTTCAGGAAACGGATCAGCGCCATGCCAACAATCACGGCTTTCAAGTCATCCCCTGACAAGGGCAGAGGCCTTGCGCGCGACATGCGCATTCGCTGGGCGCTGGAAGAAGTCGGCCAGCCCTACGACGTGCGCCTTGTCACCTTCGCGGAAATGAAAGAGCCCGCCCATCTGCGGCTTCAGCCATTCGGCCAGATCCCGACCTACGAAGAGGGCGCCCTGTCCCTGTTCGAATCCGGTGCCATCGTCTTTTACATTGCCGAACACCATGAGGGGCTGCTGCCCGCGGACGACATTACCCGCGCGAAAGTCATCAGCTGGATGTTCGCGGCACTGGCCACTGTCGAACCGCCGATCGTGGAGCGCGACAACGTAAGGTTCTTCGAAGGCGGCAAAAGCTGGCAGGCAGAACGATTTGAGATCGTGGATGACCGGATCAGCACCCGGCTCGACCAGCTTGTCGCCGCCTTCGGTGACGCGGACTGGCTGGCCGGCCCCTTCAGCGCCGCCGACATCCTGATGGTCCACGCGCTGCGAAGGCTCGATGGCTCGGGACTACTCGAGGACTACCCGCGTCTCACCGATTACATCGCGCGGGCGGCAGAACGCCCGGCCTACAAGCGCGCGTTCGACGCGCAATATGAGGTCTTTCAGAGAGGCGCGCCGGCGTAGCTGCCGCGATCCCTGACGGAATTCCGAACGGAAATTCCGTCCCTCCGCCCTACGATTCAGATGACCATGCCGATGCCCTTCTGCACGGGCACCGGCATTGAGCGCACCAGTTCGCAATCAGACCACAGCTCTGCGCGCCTGTGATTCGCCTGGGCCGAATCGCCCGACTCACCTGCCGGTTTCCAAAATGCTTTCATCGTCACCTCCTATCGGGCCATTTGCTGAATAAATCGACAGCTGCGTCAGGTCGCCCCGCCGCGCCCCTGTCCACGGCACACTTTTCGTTGTCTGGGCCGTCTCCGTCCGGTTAAAACCAATTCACCCGGGAGGAAACAGCTCCTCCCTTGGCCGCAACGGCGCGGCAATTTCCGTCAAGATGCCCTTCGGGGCGGGCAGCAAGGTCGCTGCCTTTCAGATCCGGATCAAATCTGGATCGCCGATGCCTCACCGCATCCCCTGACAGAAATCGCCGCGGCCCCGGACGCTCCGGTTCCGCTTTCCAGCAGATACCGGAGATCCTGATGACCCTTCCCAAGCAGCGTCTCGTCGTCATCGGCAACGGCATGGCCCCCGGCCGGATGCTCGACCGCCTCTTCGAAACCGCGCCCGGCATGTTCGACGTGACCGTCTTCAACGCCGAACCCCGCGTGAACTACGACCGTATCCTCCTGTCGCCGGTGCTGTCGGGCGAAAAGACCTTCGACGACATCGTCATCCACACCGACGCCTGGTACGCCGAGAACGACGTGACCCTGCACCGGGGGGAGCGCGTCACCGCGATCGACCGCGCGGCCCGCACCGTGACCGGGGCAAGCGGGATCACCGCGTCTTACGACCGTCTGGTGATCGCCACCGGCTCCTCCCCCTTCATCATCCCGCTTCCCGGCCACGACCTGCCCGGCGTGCTCGCCTATCGCGACCTCGATGACGTCACCGCGATGCAGGCGGCCGCGCGTGCGGGGGGCCGGGCCGTGGTGATCGGCGGCGGGCTTTTGGGGCTGGAGGCCGCGGCAGGGCTCAGGTCGCAGGGGATGGACGTTACCGTTCTGCACCTGATGCCGACGCTTCTGGACCGCCAACTCGACCCGGCGGCGGGGTACCTGCTGCAAAAGGAGATGGAGCGGCGCGGGATCGACGTTCGCTGCGGCGCCGATACCGCCGCCATCCTCGGCACCGACCGGGTCGAGGCGGTGGAACTGAAAGACGGCAGCCGCATCGACGCATCGCTGGTGGTGATGGCCGTCGGCATCCGCCCCGCCAAGCAACTGGCGCAGGACGCCGGGCTCGAGGTCGGGCGCGGCATCGTCACCGACACCGCCATGCGCACCTCGGACCCCGCGATCCTCGCGCTCGGCGAATGTGCCGAGGTCGAGGGCCGCGTCTACGGCCTCGTCGCGCCGCTCTACCGCATGGCCGAAGTCGCTGCGGCGACCCTCACGGGCGGCGATGCGGCCTTTGCCCATGCCGAGACGCCGACGAAGCTCAAGGTCACGGGCATCAACCTCTACTCGGTCGGCGATTTCTCCGACGGGCCGGGGGTGGAGGACGTGGTGCTGCGCGATGCCGCCCGCGGCAGCTATCGCCGCGTTGTCATGAAGGACAATCGCGTCGTCGGCGCGGTGCTCTACGGCGATGTCGCCGACGGCACCTGGTACAACGAGCTGCTGAAATCGGGGGAAGACGTCACCCCCCTCCGCGAGACGCTGATCTTCGGACAGGCGCATCAGGGGGGCGGTGCGCCCGATCCGCTCGCCGCCGTCGCGAACCTCGCCGATGACGCCGAGATCTGCGGCTGCAACGGCATCTGCAAGGGCCGCATCACCGACGCGATCACGCAAAAAGGCCTCACCAGCCTCTCCGAGGTCCGCGCCCATACCAAGGCCAGCGCCTCCTGCGGCACCTGCACCGGGCTCGTCGAAGGGCTGATGGCGCTGACCTTGGGCGACGCGGTGACGAAATCCGCCGACGGCATGTGCGGCTGCACGACGCTGGGGCACGGAGAGGTCCGCCGCCTGATCCGCGCCAAGGGCCTCAAGACCATCCCGGCGGTGATGCAGGAACTGGAATGGTCCACCTCGGGCGGCTGCGCCAAGTGCCGCCCGGCGCTGAACTACTACCTGCTCGCCGACTGGCCGGGCGAGTATCGCGACGACCAGCAGAGCCGCTTTATCAACGAGCGCGTGCACGCCAACATCCAGAAGGACGGCACCTATTCGGTGGTCCCGCGGATGTGGGGCGGCATGACCTCGGCCGGAGAGCTGCGCGCCATCGCCGACGTGGTGGACAAGTTCGCGATCCCCGACGTCAAGGTGACGGGCGGCCAGCGGATCGACCTCCTCGGCGTCCGCAAGGAAGACCTGCCCGCCGTCTGGGCCGATCTCAATGCCGCCGGGCTCGTCTCGGGCCACGCCTATGCCAAGGGCCTGCGCACGGTGAAGACCTGCGTCGGCAACACCTGGTGCCGCTTCGGCACGCAGGATTCCACCGGCCTCGGCGTCCGGCTGGAGCGCTTCCTCTGGGGCTCGTGGACGCCCGCCAAGGTCAAGCTCGCCGTCTCGGGCTGCCCCCGCAACTGCGCCGAGGCGACCTGCAAGGATATCGGCATCGTCTGCGTCGATAGCGGGTTCGAAATCCACTACGCCGGCGCCGCTGGCCTGCACATCCAGGGCACGACCAAGCTCGGCCTCGTCTCGACCGAGGACGAGGCGGTCGAGATCACCGCCGCCATGGTCCAGATGTACCGCGAACAGGGCTACTACCTCGAGCGGATCTACAAATGGGCGGCGCGCGTGGGGCACGACACCATCCGCGCCGCGATCCTCGACGACCGCGACGGGCGCCGCGCCTATTTCGACCGCTTCGTCTTCTCCCAACAATTCGCCCAGACCGACCCGTGGTCGGAGCGCGTCTCGGGCATGGACAAGCACGAATTCAGCCCGATGGCGGTGATCGACGCACCCGGCGCCGCCCCTGTCATGGAGCCCGCCGAATGAACGTCGCCCTCCACCCCACCGACATCGACTGGCGCCATGTCGGCACCATCGACGACATCCCCGCCGAAGGCGCCCGCCGCGTCGAAGCGGGGCCGATCCGGATCGCCGTCTTCCGCACAACGGGCGACCGCATCTTCGCACTGGAAGACAAGTGCCCGCACAAGAACGGGCCGCTGAGCCAGGGGATCGTGCATGACGGCTGCGTCACATGCCCCCTGCACAACTGGGTCATCTCTCTCGCCTCGGGCAATGCCACCGGCGCCGACGAGGGGCACACCCGCACCTTTCCCGTCCGGCTCGACGGCCGCGACATCTACCTGAACCTGCAACCCGGCGCCTGACGCCACCACCATCCTCCAGAGGGAACAGAATGTCATACATCCAGCCCAAGGAATTCGCCGCCAAGATGGTCGATGCCGGCGAATCCAAGATCTTCATGTCGACCAAGGACACCCTGATCCGCGCCTACATGGCCGGCGCGATCCTCGCGCTCGCCGCGGCCTTCGCCATCACCATCACGGTCAACACCGGCAACCCGCTGATCGGCGCGCTCCTGTTCCCGGTGGGTTTCTGCATGCTCTACCTGCTGGGCTTCGACCTGCTGACCGGCGTGTTCACCCTTGCGCCGCTGGCGCTGCTGGCCAAGCGGCCCGGCTGTGACATGAAGGGGCTGCTCAGGAACTGGGGCCTCGTCTTCCTCGGCAACTTCGCCGGGGCGCTGACGGTGGCGCTGTTCATGGCGATCATCTTCACAATGGGCTTCACCACCGAACCCAACGACGTCGGCGTCAAGATCGGCCATATCGGCGAAGGCCGGACGCTGGGCTATGCCGCCGCCGGGGCTGGCGGGATGCTGACGCTCTTCGTCCGCGCCGTGATGTGCAACTGGATGGTGTCGACCGGCGTCGTCGCCGCGATGATGTCGACCAGCGTGTCGGGCAAGATCATGGCGATGTGGATGCCGATCCTCGTCTTCTTCTACCTCGGCTTCGAGCATTCCATCGTGAACATGTTCCTGTTCCCGTCGGGCATCTTCATGGGCGGTGAGTTCACGTGGATGGACTACTTCCTGTTCAACGAGATCCCCACCGTGGTCGGCAACCTCGTCGGCGGGCTGACCTTTGTGGGCGGCATGATCTACGCCACGCACTTCCGCGAAACGCCCAAGCGCGGCGTGGCGCTGGACCGCAACGACGACGTCGCCGGCATCGCGGCCGAGTAACGCGCCTTAGGGGGTCCGCACACCGCGGGCCCCCGTCTTTCTTTTCCGGAGACCGCCACCGTGCCCAGGGACATCGCCGCCACCGCCACCTTGCGTGTGAGCCTCGGCGCCTGCTCTGCCGCCGGGGGCAAGCCGGACAACCAGGATTTTCACGGCGCGCTCGTCCCCACCGGACTGCAGCTTGCGCTCAAGGGCGTCACGCTCGCCCTCGCCGACGGGATCAGCACCAGCCCCGTGGGGGGAGAGGCCGCGCAGATCGCGGTCAAGACCTTCCTCTCGGATTACCCCGCCACCCCCGATAGCTGGAGCGCGCGCACCGCCGGGGGGCAGGTCATCGACGCGCTGAACCGCTGGCTCCATGCCCGCAACAGGTCGGTCGCCGATATCAACGCCGGCCATGTCTGCACCTTCGCCGCGCTGGTGCTCAAAGGGTCCGAGGCGCATCTCTTTCATCTCGGCGACAGCCGCATCTGGCGCCGCGCGGGCGACACGCTGGAGCCTCTGACACAGGACCACCGCCTTGCGCTGGGGGCGGGCGACAGCCACCTGTCGCGGGCGCTGGGCGCCGAACCCCGCGCCGACATCGCCTATCGCCGCGTCGGCGTGGCGGCGGGCGACGTGTTCGTCCTGACCACCGACGGGGTGCACGAGCATCTCTCGCCGCAGGAGATGTGCGCCGCGCTGCGCGGGCAGGAACCGCAGGACGGGGCGGAGGAGCTGGTCGCACGCGCGAAGAAGGCAGGCAGCACCGACGACATGACCGCGCAGGTCGTCCGCATCGACGCGGTGGCGGACGGCCCCTGCGGCGACGAGCCCGACCTGCCGCTGCCCGCCACCCTCGCCCCCGGCGCGGCGATCGATGGCCTGACGCTGGTGCGAGAGATCCACGCCTCGGCCCGCAGCCGCCTGTTCCTCGCCCGCGATGCCGCCGGGCGCCATGTCGCGCTCAAGGTTCCCTCGGCCGAGATCGCGGCAGATCCCATTGCACGCCGCCGCTTCGGGGCAGAGCAATGGATCGCCCGCCGCGTCGCCTCGCCCCATGTCGTCGCCGCCGCAGAGACCCGGGCGCCAACGGCCCTCTATGTTGCGACCGAATGGGTGCCGGGTGTCACGCTGCGCCAATGGATGACCGATCACCCGGAGCCGACGCTGGTGCAGGTCCGCGACATCGCGCGCCAGCTTGCCGCCGGGCTGCAGGCGCTGCACCGGCGGGAGATCCTGCATCAGGACATCCGCCCCGAAAACGCGATGATCGATGACGACGGCACCGTCCGCATCATCGATCTGGGCTCGGCCAGTGTCGCCGGGGTGGAAGAGGCTGCGCCCGGTCTGCTCGGCGCGCTGCCCGGCACTTTCCAATACACCGCGCCCGAATACCTCTCGGGCGATACCGTCAGCTGGCGGTCCGACCAATACGCGCTGGCGGCGGTCGTCTACGAGCTGCTCACCGACCGTCTGCCCTATGGTGCCGATGTCGCCCGCATCCGCTCGCGCGCCGACCAGCGCCGGCTGACCTATCGCCCGGCGCGGGGCGATGACTCTGGCGTTCCCGACTGGATGGATGCGGCGCTCGCCCGCGCGCTGCACCCCGATCCGCTGCGCCGCTACGACGCGCTCAGCGAATTCGTGGCCGACCTGACGCGCCCGGCGCCCGGTTGGACCGCCGCCCGGCATGTGCCGCTGGCACAGCGCAATCCCGTTCGGTTCTGGCAGGCGATCTCGGCGCTTTTGGCGCTCGTCTGCCTGATCCTCGCCGCCCATTCGACCTGACTCAATCTGACAAGGAGACTGTCATGAAGGACGTGATCACCCCCGAAGAACTGGCCCGCGACGACGTCACCGCGCTGGTCCTCGCCGCCAAGAAGCGGCAGGGCCTGACATGGGAAGGCATCGCCGAATCCATCGGCATGTCCCCGGTCTGGACCCATTCCGCCTGCGTCGGCATGAACGCCATGCCCGAATCCAAGGCCAGGGCGCTGGCGGACCTCTTAGAGCTGCCCGAAGGCGCGGCCGAGGTGATGGCCGAAAGCCCGACCAAGGTCTGGGCCCAGACCGTGCCGACCGATCCCTGCATCTACCGCCTGTACGAAGTCGTCGGCGTCTACGGCCCAACGATCAAGGCGCTGATTCAGGAAAAATTCGGCGACGGCATCATGTCGGCGATCGACTTCGACATGACCGTGACCCGGGTCGAGAACCCCAAGGGCGACCGGGTCAAGATCGAGATGTCCGGGAAGTATCTGGGCTACAACAGCTGGTAATGGCCGCCAGTCACAAGGGGGCCGAATGGCGTGCCCCCTTGTGAGAACCAGCCGTCCGACGTCTGTCTGTCGAGCCTGCGTAACGCCCGGCAGGTCCGCGCCTCGAACGAAGGTCATGGGTCAGGGGTGGATTCAGGCCGGGCGGCTACAGCCCCGCGTGGGGCGAACGGATAGCGCGAGATCCAGACGGCGGATCTCCGGCCGACAAGCCCTGCAACATGGCAAGAAACGCGCGCACGGCCGGGTTGGCTCGCCGGCTCTCGGGCCAGAGAGCCGTGATTTTGCCGCGCTCAACGGCAAACTCGGAGAGAACCGGCGCCAACTCCCCTCGTTTCACGAACGGCGCAGCGACGAACGTCGAGAGCATCCCTATGCCGCCTCCGGCCACGACCGACGCCACCAGCGCCTCGCTCGCATCGACCGTGATGCCAGCGGACAGCATCAGCTCGCTCTCGCGATCTCCGATCCGGAATGG
>NZ_JBTHJE010000007.1:0-261416 GCF_054353345.1 Pseudoroseicyclus sp. H15 | reverse complement strand
TAATGTCGCGCTTGCCGATGGACCGCAGTGCGGCACTGATCCGGCGCTCCGTGTTGTCGGTCGCGGTCATCGGGTCCAGACCGATCTGACCGTAGATCGAGATCTCCGCGTCATCGCCCTGGGCGGCTGCGACGACGGTCGGATCGAACGCATCCACCGTGTCCTCTGGGGCCTCGAACACCAGCGCCTCGGATTTCTGGAACGCCTTGATCTCAGGCAGCTTGCGGAGGCTCATCGTCATTTCCTTTCGGAAGGGTGGCCGCGCTGAGGCGGGGCGGCAGGTTGTCGCTATGCGGCAGATCCAGCCAGCCGCGCACCTCGTCGACCTCGAGGAAGGGTTGATGTCCGCCGGCCCCAAGACCCTTGGCAAAGAAATCGGCCTGGTCCTTCATCGAGCCGCGCAGAAGCGCCCCGGCGTTGAACTTGGCCTCGTAGAGGTCCTGCTCTTCCTCGGTCAGCAGGTCGCGCTCGATGGCCTGCTGCCAGGCCTCGAACCAGGGCGAGAGGCCGTAGCGTACGAAGAACTGGCCGAGCACATCGATGCCCGAGCCCCAGGAGGTGTCATCGACGGCCAGCAGCGGACGCGGCACGCCGAAGGGGCGGGCGATCTCTTCGATCTGCAGCTTGCGCTGCGCGGTCGCCTCGCTGTCCCGGCCGGACATGCCGCCCCCGTCGAGCTCCATCCCCTCCTCGAGGATCTTGGTGCGGTGGGCGTTGGACGCCCCCTCGTGCTCCGCCATGCTGTCGCGGAGCCGTTCGAAGGCTTCGGGCGAGAGCTTGCCCGGGTGCCGGAGCACCTGCCCCGCAATCACCCCCTGCCGGAAGAGCCGCGCCGAGGCCCGCTCGGCTTGCAGCGCCAGCCCGATCGCTTCGGCCGCCTGGCGCACGAGCGACAGGCCGGTGATGCCATCCTCGCTCATGCCGTAGCGCAGGTGGAAGATCTCCGAGCTGGTATAGATGGCTTCCGGGTGGCCATCCCGACGCACGCGGTACTCGAGGCTCCAGTCGGCCCGCTGCTTGACCGTCACGCGGGCATTGGCGATCGGCACCAACTGGATCACGCGGCGCCCGCTCATCACCTTCAGCGCGAAGGCGTCGCCGTCGATGAGGGCGCGCTGCTGCATGAGCGAGCGGAACTCGAAGGCAGTCTGCCAGGCATTGGGCCGGCGGTGCAGGAGGCGGAAGAGCGGATGGTCCGACGCCTTCTCGGCATCCGCCTTCCGATGCAGGTGAAGCGGCAGCATGCCGACCGCAAAACTGATCAGCGAGACGCAGCGCAGGACGGTGGTATTGCGCAGCGCCGTCTTCGCGTTGACCGAGGCCCCGGATTGGGTCTGGGTCCCTGCCCCGCCGCGGATGAACTCCAGCAGCCGCGGATCGTCGAGGCCGAGGAACTCGGCCCCCTCGCCGGCCATGGCACGCGGGCCGGCACCGGGCGCTGCGGCTGTTGGAGCGGGCGCAGACTTGAAGAGACCTAGGAAGCCCACGTCGTCAGACCACCAGGATGCCACGGGAGTCGTAGACGGACGGACCCTTCCCCACCGGATTGCGGGCCATGAGCTGGAAGGCGTTGAAGCCCGCAACGAGCGGGTCGATCTTGGCCTTGCCGGCCGCTTCCTTGGTCACCACGACGGCCGACCCCCTTTGCTCTGTCTTGGCATTGCCGAGAACCCAGTCCATCAGAGGCTGCCCGTAATGCCGGACCTTCCTGGCCTTCAGGGCCCGCTCCATTCCCCAGATCGCAGGCGAGAGCCGGTAGCCCTGCCCGATCGCCACCATCTGGCCGTCAGCAATGCCGAGCGCGTCGAGCTCATCGACGATGGCCGAGACGCCCGCCGGGTCGAGCCCGATCGCCGCCTTCTCGGGCAGGAGGTCCGCATCCAGCAGCCGGCCAACGATCTCGGCGATCTCCTCGATGTCGCCGGCGGGATTGTCCGGCCCGAGGAGGACGAGATCGCCGTCCTTCTCGAAGTCGAGCAGCCGGGCGGAGATCTCCTTGCGGCGCTCGAACACATCGGACTGTGCCCAGGCCCGGAACCACGCGATCCATTCGCTGGTCTCGCGATCCCGCCCGAAGACGGAGAGGCCGAGGAGGTCATCGAGACCGCCGCCATCGATGCCGACCACGGCCACCTCGACGCGGGCGATGAGCGCTTCGAGGGCGGCGAGCCCACAGGGAGCGTCTTCCTCGCGGCTGCGGCCCGTGCCGCAGAAGCTCGCGCCGGCCCAGTACTCGGCCCCGATCCAGCTGTCGCCCTTCAGGCCGACGCCCACCTCGACATTAAAATGCTGCGAGGCGAGCAGCGCCAGCGCAGCGGGGCCGTCTTCGGTCGCGGCGCGGAGCTGATCGGCCAGGAAGGTCCCATCGACCGAGACGCCGAGGTTGGGGTTCACGAGCCCCCAGGTCTCAGGATTGCGCCACTCCTCGGCGAGGTCGGGCGGCAGCTCGTAGAGCACCGGCAGGATCGGCAGCTCGATCTTGCCGTCGCGCACCGCCCGGGCTCGCGTCAGCTCGGCCTTGAAGACCCCCGCCGGCGGCTCCTTCGACTGCGTCGTGATCTGCATCAGGAAGCCATCGGGCCGCGAGGCCAGGGCGCCCCGGATCTCGATGAACACATCCGCCGCCTTCGACTTCTTGGCGAACTCATGCGTCTCGTCGATCAGCGTGTAGGTCGCCTTGCCGCCGGTGATAGCGTCGGTGTCCGCCGCCTTGATGGCGATCTCGGCTCGGCTCACCAGGTGGGTGATCGTCCGCATGTGCTCGCGGACGTGGAACAGCTTCTCCAGTTCGGCATCGGCCCGGATGATGCCCCAGGCCTGCTTGAAGGCAATTTTGGCGATCGTCATCGTCGGCGCGATCAGGAGGAGCTCCGCCTCGGGCCGCTCGTTGAGGATGGCCGCGGTGACAATAATTGCCGCCGCCATGGCGCTCTTGGCGTTCTTCTTTGGCACGAGCAAAAAAATCTCGCGCAGCATGCGCCGCTTGGTCTCGCGGTCGTAGGAGCCGAAGATGGCCCGCACCAGATCGAAGACCCAAGGCTCGCAAGCTTCCCCGTTGGTCGGCATGCCCGGCACGTCGGGGATGCGCAGCCGCTTGAAGATGCGCACGGCCCTCTCGGCCTCGGCCTCGAAGAGCGGCAGCGCCGGCATCGGCGTGCGCCGGTCCCGGATCATGTCTTGCCAGGCCGGGACGGCGGTACCCCAGGCGGCGGAGCGGACAGGCGCGCCCATCAGTGCGGCTTCGCCTGGGGCCCGAGATGCCCGAGGAGATCGTCGCCCCAGGCATCGCCGCCGGCGGACTTGGCCTCTGCCAGGCGCGCCGCCTTTTTGCCCGGCGCCACCGGCGCTTCCTCTTCGTCCTCGGCCCGGCGCTCGGCGATGTTGCGGTCGGCGGCGAGGCGGGCGTCGCGGTCGAGCATGTCGCGCAGCTGGCGCATGTGCGAGGCGCTGCCCTCTTCGATCGCGGCCCGCGCCGTCGTCGCGAAGATCGCCAGCTCCATCCGGTCGCGGGCCGTGTCGCGATCTTTCAGGGTGGCTCTAAAATACCGCTTCAGCGAGGCGTCGGAGATCCCGACGGATTTCGCGATGCGGGCGTTGCTCCAGCCGCGCACACAAGCAGCTTCGACCATGTCGCGGTCCTCCGAGGTCAGCTCCAGAGCCGGCCGCCCACGCTTGCCGTGGCGCTCCCTGACGGGATTGCCGAAGAGGTCGGTCTCGCGATCGTCCGAAAACTTCGTCATGGTGTGAAAAAAATTCTCCGCGTGGGGGAATGGTGCCGGTCTAGGCCGGATGGCCTCCCGGACTTTTGGGCCCCCCTCCCCCTCAGCGGCGGGCGGCGGCCTCTTCCCTCTGCTTTGCCCCGTCGTGGCAGGTCGTGCAGAGGCATTGCAGGTTGTCCTCATCCCAGAACAGCGCCTCATCGCCGCGATGCGGAATGACGTGGTCGGCGACGAGGAGCGAGGTGTCCGCCTCCAGCCTGTGGCACCGGCGGCAGGTGAAGAGATCGCGGGTCAGCACTTTCCAGCGAAGGCGCTGCCAGCGGCCCGTCTTGTAGAGGTGGCGCAGCGGGTTCGACCGCCGCTCCTCGACATCTCTCGGCAGAAAGCCCAGGCGCGCCGGCGCGCGGCGCAGATCGGGCTTGAGCGTCTTGAGCCGACCCATCAGGTCAGCGCGCGGTTCGGAATGTCAGGACATAGCTTACGCACTGGCGCTGCCGAGACCCGATCGGGGGAAGGCAGGCTGCGGACCGACCGGAGATATCCTGGTGCGATCTCTGCTCCTAGTGCTTTCATAGGTCGAAGCATCCAGTCAAGCCCTCACGCGCCGGGCATTCAGCGGATCAATGCGAACCTCGTGCACCCGTCCCAGCAAAGGGACCTCGGCCATCAACTGCGGGAGACCGTCCTCTGCTCGCTCGACGAGCCTACGATAGGTGGCAAACGTGCCAGCGAACGCGCCGCCGATTACCTCGACCACATCGCCAGCCACGTACTCTTCCACCCGCTCGCCAGCCTGGATCGCCTCCAGGCGCGCTGCGAAGTCGCGTTCGATCCCGGCGAGAGTGGGCGCGATCCCTTTCACCCAAGCTGACCGAGGCACCATCAGAAGTGTCTGGGCCACGTGCCGATGTTCGGTCACCACACCCCATTGCTCATCGGCGAGGTCCGGGAAGAACAGGTAGTTGGGCCAGAGCGGCGTGATAACCGGATCTGGCCACCGACGCTTCCCCTGGCGGATGGGCACCACCTGAAGCGCCAGTCTCACGGCGATCCCGGCCTCGCGAAGGTCGTCGGCAACCTCTTGCTCCCGGCCGGTCCGCGCATATCCGATCCATGCAGTCACGCCGCAGTCCCCTTCTCTCTCGCCAGCTCGTCGATCAGGGCTTCCGCCCAGGCGCGTTGCGCCTTGTAGGCGCGGGCCCATGCGACGTCGTCATCTGTCAGCGACCAGCCGCCCGCCTTGCGCTCTTCGATCAGGGCGAGGCGCCGGCCATTCTCCTGCGCCCGCTCCAGGATCAGCTGCCGATCGCCCGGCTTGTAGGGCGGAACCCGCTTGCGCTCGAAGAACTGCGCCGTCTCGACGAGCGTGCCCGCCGCCCGGGCGCGCGGCCCCTCGACCGAGGCGAACCAGCTGCGCAGTGCCGGTAGCTCGGCCAGCGGCCTAGGGCGGACGATTTGCGCCAGGCCCCGGAAGGTGGCCATCGAGGGCCAGATGTCGCGCTTGGCCCCATCCCCATGCACTTCGACCATGCGGCGCAGCGTCTTCAGATCGTCATCGCTCAGATAGGCCAGGTCGTCGGCCAGCCCGTCGAGCAGGCGGCCATGCGCCTCGGCATCCTCGCCGCGCTTCGTCCGGAAGCCGAGCGGCGCGTAGAGCAGACGCCGCACCCGGTCGCGGTTGGTCTCGGTCTCAGCCATGTCTTGCCCCTTTCTCAGCTTTTCGACGGCAGACGCGGGACGACACCGAGCCGCTCGAGCGCGGTGCGCTCGACGAGCTTCAGGGCCAGCATCCGATCGACGATCGTGTTGGTGAGGGCACTGACGGGAACGTACCGTTCCGCGGTGATCTGCTCGGCCCAGAAGCGGGCGCTGCCGTCGGCGTCGCCCTTATGGTTAGAATATGGTTTATCCTTATAGGGGGGTGTGGGGGGAAAAGCAGAACTGCCCCCTTTTCCCGGCAAAACTGCCCCCTTTTCGGACTCGCCAAAACGGGGCACCTCTGCCCCCTTTTCGCGTCCAGAAAACCCGGCAGAGCTGCCCCCTTTTATAGGCCGATTTAAGGGGGCAACTTTGCCCCCTTTTCCACTCCTCGGAAGCTCAACGATCCGCGCCCGGGAGAGGAAGTCGATACTGCCGAGATTGCCGCGCCCAGCCCCACTTCGACGGGTCCAGACGATCCATCCGGCCGCCTCCAGGTCTCCAAGGGATCGCTTCACGGAATCTGGCGACCGCCCCATGAGCTTGGCGATTGCGGCGGGCCCCGCGAAACACTCCCCAGTCCGGTGGTTTGCGAAGTCGAGCGCGAGCACCTGCGCCACCCGCGCAGCCCGGTCGGAGAGCTCAGAGTCGAGCCTCACCGCCTCCATCCACTGGAAACGCCGCGAGGGCCATTCCTCAGGCGTGATGGCGCGCAGAGCCGCGTCGCCGGTCATGCGGTCCTCCGATCCTGCGGTTCCTGCAGCACATCGAGGAGGGCCGCAGCCGCGCCGGGACAGGCGAGTTGCACCTTGAGCCGTCCGGCCAGCGCCTTGCCGTCGAGGCCGGCCAGCGAGGCGACCAGGTGGAAATCGCGGCTCCCGATCCAGGACGGGCTGACCCGGTCGATTCCGAGCGCGTGGGCCCGGGTGGTCATCTTTCGCCCAGCGGCGCGGTAGGCCACCGCGGCAATGCAGGCGCGCAAGACTGCGATCCAGAGCCGGCGGCAGGCTTCGGGATCCAGATCCGCCGCCGGAATGACAGGGTGGTCCGACTCGGGATCGGATTGAGCGTGGGGAAGGACGGAGGCCGTCATCAATGATACCTCGCACCCCGAGGAACAAGCTCGGCCAGCGCCGCCCGCACCTGCTCCGGTGAGGCGAGCAGATTCCGCAGGCGCGCCATCAGCGCCGGGCCGTCCAGCCCGGCCAAAGATGCAACCATGTGGAAGTCGCGCGAGCCGAGCCACCCCGAAGCTCCTACATGGCCGTCACCCAGCTCGCAGCGAAACGCGTCGGCGATGCCCGCGCGCAGGACCTCCAGCCAGAGCGCGCGAAGAGGATCGCGGCGTTCGGGTGCCGCGCCGGCCACCTGGAGCGCCGTCTCGCGAAGAACCACGTTGCGCCCATGGATCATTCGCCCGCCTCCACCATCGCCACCGCGCGGCTGGCGCAATCGATCAGGGTGCGCAGGCGCGCTGCGGTCGCCGCGCGCTCGGCTGGCGTCAGCGTGGCCCCGCCGGGGCCCTTCGGGTTGATGGCATCGATCAATGCCGCGGTAGCGCCGCCGCCCTGCATCGCGAGATCTCCAATCAGCTGCGGCAGCGAGACCTCCCGCCGGTGCTTGAACGGCGGCGGATCGTCCAGGCGGCCAGCCGCCAGACGCGTGAAGGGGTATTCGCCGAGCGCGTCCTCAACGACGATCAGCGCATCGACCGACACCGCGATCTGGCCCGACGCCATGCGGCTGATGGTCGAGGTCGTGGTGGTGTGCCCGCTGGCCTGGCAGACAGCCGCGGCGGCTTCTGCGCCGCCGAGGCGGCTGACGAGTTCGCGAAAGATGGCCGCGTGGGCCAATGGAACCGAAACCATCGTTAGACCCTTATTTGACGTAAGGGCAGCCTCTCGCAATAGCATTGCTCCCGAAGGCTGACCTCTGTGGTGCGTGTGTCCGGTTGAGGGGGAAGGGTTTGCCCGGAAGCAGTGCAACTTTCGCGATCTACCAGATCCTCTGCGGGCATTGCCGCGGGCACCTGGTTCATCGAGGCGGTGCAGACGACATCGTCGGCTGCGATCGCTGCGAAAACTGGGCCCCGAAGAGCGAGGCGATCGTTATTGCCCGGGCGTACATCAACGACGAGTTGGCCCGGCAGCTGGCCGTTCATCGCGGCGAGCAACCGCCGCCGCGCACGGTTCACCGGTTCCGATTTGCGTATGAGGCCGAGTGAGGGCCGGACAAGGCGAGGCCAGGGCTCTCCGGCCCGGTGCCCCGCCCCCTGCCCGCGCGCCCGCCCGTCCGCCAGGGCCGGCGCGATCTCACCCGCAAGCGGTTTTCCTTCGCTGGCGCCGCCGCGAGTGGCAGAAGATAAATATGTGCGGATATTTTCGGTCATCCCGTCACCGCGTCATCGATGACGAAGCGATTGCCTTTCGGTCATCAGGCTGCCGGCTGACCGGCGCAGGATTTGATGCGAGCCAGGTGGAGAGACGCTGCGCTACATCGAGTGTGCAGCTCCCTCCGTTACAGAGAGTCTTGTGTAGCCTGTTGTTGCCAACTGCCAAGCGACACAGCGTGGCAGGCGCCAGTCCGCGAGAGGCTGCTTCTAGTTCTATGAGGATTTTGAGGTCGGCGGATGTCATGCACCACAATTAGGGATATTTATCCCTACCGGTCAAGGGACATTTGTCGCCTAACGGATCGAGGTAAGGCGGGATATTTTTCCCGCATGGCAACCTTTCGCGAAGCCTTGCTGCGCATCTCTGAGGAGTCCGGTATCTCGCTCAGGCGGATCGCCGAAGGGGCCGGTGTGTCATACGAACAGCTGAAAAAAGTAAAGCAAGGAAAAAGCTCATCGACCAACGTCGACGATGCAGTGAGGATCGCCGCCTTCCTTGGACTCACTGTCGAGCAGATGATAGAAGGCGAATTACCGTCAGACCGTATCGACTTAGTTCGAGCTCTATCTCAGCTAGAGCCAGAAGAGCGTCAGACGATAGAAAAACTTGTAGAAGCGCGTCTCGACGCAATGCGTCGCGCTCAGAAGCAATCTGATCCAAACGTTTGACGATCTCCGACTCTCCCACGCGCGCCTCCTCCCTAGAACATAACATGAACAAATCGAGCGGCAACTCATCCTAACTTGAGTCAACGTGCAGCCGGTGATCGTCGCCTCGAATCGAGCCCGACCGCGCTGATGGGTATAAATATCCCCAATATCTCTTGACAGGGGATATTTGTCCCTTATTTCTGCAGTCCATCGGCCACTCGATGGAGCCCACATGCCTTCACCCGCCGCCCGCCCTCGCAACCGCCACCACTGGAGCCGCGCGCTGTTCTGCCGGCACCAGATGGTCTGGCGCCGCGACACCCTCGCGAAGATCGCTGACTGCCCGCGCTGCGGCGCGTCCTACTACGGGTCTGGAGGCTGGTTTCATCCGCGGATGCCGGGCTGGGCGCCCATGACGCTGGCGACGGCGCCCGCGGTCGCCGTACTACTCTGCACGATCCTGCTGGCGGTGCTGGCATGACCCGCTCCGCTCCGCCCCGCGCCGTCATCGATGCGCGCGCCGTTCTGGCGGCGCCCGATCAGTACCGCCCCTCCCTTGTCGCTCTGGCGCGGCTGGTCACCGCCACCTGGTACGGCACCCGCCGGCGCCAGCTGCGCCCGAAGCTGCGTGTCATCCAAGGGGGACGGGTATGACCGGCGCCCTGCCCTACGACCCCAACGAGGGGTTCACCGCCTCTGAGCGCGTCCAGCTCCGCGAGATGCGCCTCACAGCAGCGGATGCCCTGCGAGACGGCATCGGCACAGCCGAGCGGGTCCTGCTCTCCGAGATGAGCCTGCTGCGTGACCTTGCCGCCGCGCGCGGGCTCCACCTTGCGCCGCCCATGCTCGCGCCGGTTCAGGGCGGCTGGCAGATCATCGACCTTCTCGCCATCGGCGCTCAGGGCGACAGCATCTCGGGCGCCATCGACGATTGGTGCGCGCGGGTGGATCGCCTCTACGGCGAAGCCCAGGCGGGGGCAGCATGACCCAGCCTCGCACCATCATCCTGGCCGAGGCCAACCGCGCGGTGACCGTGGATCGCGCTGCCACGCACGGCTCGGCCGAGCGGAGCTTTGGCCAGCTTGCCGCGCTCTGGTCTGCTCTCACCGGCGCCGCCATCACCCCGGCCCAGGTGGCGCTCATGCTGGCGCAGCTGAAGATCGTGCGCGCCTGGAACAACCCCGGCCATGGCGACAACTGGGTCGACCTGGCCGGCTATGCCGGCCTCGGCGGTGAAGTCGCCGGAGCGCCGGTCGAGCGGGCACCCCGGCAGCACAGCGGACCGCCTGAGAGCCTCTGCATGCCCAGCAGCGAATAAGCCCCGATCCCCTTCTCTCATCCCTTCCGAGGAGCCTTCCATGCCTGACGGCCAGATGAAATCCGACCCCGACTTCGACGCGGCCCAGAAGCCGGTCATCAGCGCCACCGGCGCCGAGCTGCGCGCCTTCATCGAACGCTACGAGCGGCTCGATGCCGAAAAGAAGGACGTCGTCGACGCCCAGAAAGAGGTGATGGCCGAGGCCAAGGGCCGCGGTTTCAACACCAAGGTCATCCGCAAGATCATCGCCCGCCGCAAACGCGACGCCGATGACATCGCCGAAGAGGAATCCGTCATGGAGCTATACCTCTCCTCGCTCGGCATGTGACCTTTCCCAGTTGCGGCGATGCCTGGGGCTCCTCCACCCCGCCGCCCACCACTCACGCGTCCGGCGCGGGCATCCGCCGGCAGAGGAGTTCTCCCCATGGCTGACCTGCCCGCCTTCGCCCGCTTCTGGATGATCGCCCGCCAGCCCCGCCGCCAGGGCGACAAGACCGAGCCCCGGCAGCGCTACAGCTCGCGTGCAGATGCGCTCGCCGCCGCTACGCGCCTGGCCGAGCAGAATGACGCGCCCTTCGTCCTTCTTGAGGCAATCGAGGTCATCCGGCCCGGCGCCGCCACCACCACGGGAGAGCTCTTCTGATGCACGAGATCTTCGACACGCTAAACCGGCTCTCCGACGAGCTCGACCGGATGCCGGTAAAGGACATGCCCGAACGCCTGGTCACCGAGATCCTTGAACAGGGCGGCCACTTTCCCCGTGCCGACTTCAAGGCGCTGGAGACGGGAGAGGTGCGGGCAATGGCGCAGTTCCACATTCATGAGCTCACCGCAACCGCGCCCACGCCCATGCAGGCTGCCGATCTATGGCGCTGCGTCGCCCGCACCGCGATCGGCGGCTACGAGGCGCCGGCAGATCCCGGAGACCTCGTGCGCCTGCGCGCTCAGCTACGCTGGCTGGCGGTGACGCCGGTAGTGGCGCTGCCGATGGCCGCCCGCTGGGACTGGGCCAATCTCGTCATCGCCATCAGCAACGATGCGGCAAACCGGCTCACCGCCGGGCGCGTCCTGGCGGGCGCGGGAGTGGCAGCATGAAGCGTATCGATCCGAACAAATTACCGTTGAAGGCGATGCCTGACATCCGCGCCATCACGCCCCGGCTTCTGCCCTCGCCGCTCGCGGCGGCATATCTGGGAGTCTCGGAGAGCACACTGCGGACGCTTTCCATCCCGCGCAAGGAACTTGGCGCAAAGCGCCTCTACGAACGCGCCGACCTTGACGCCTACGCGGATGCCCTCCCCTATGAACACGGCGGCGAAGGATCGAACACATGCGACGGAGCCTTCGGGAAAGCTTCATGATGCCCCGCGTCCACCGGGTGCGGAAAGGCGGCAAGGTCTTCAAGTACCACCGCGTCAGCCGCGCGCCGCTGCCGAACGACATCCCTGAGGACCACCCCGATTTTGTGGCCGCATGGCAGGCCGAGGAAGGCAAACGGCCGCCGGTGACGGCGCGAGCGAAGCCCGGCACTGTTCACGCCGGCTGTACCGCCTACCTCGCCAGCCGTGACTACCTGTCCCTCTCCGATGTCTACCGCCCGGTGATCCGGCGCCACGTCGACGCCATCGCGCGGCAGGGAGAAGGGGCGATGCTCCGAGATCTCCAGCAGCGCCATGTCGAGGACGACCTCGCGGCGCTGCCACCGGCGGTCGCCGCGAGTCGGCGGAAGGCCTGGCGGAAGCTGGGCCCGTTCTGGAAGCGGAAGGGCTTCGTTATCACCGACCCGACCGACGGCGTGAAGGGCCCCGTCCGCCGGCAGACGGAGGGCCACAAGGAATGGGTGCCCGCCGACCTGGCGCGCTTCCGGGAGACATGGGCCATCGGCACACCGCAGCGCCTTGCCTGCGAGCTCCTGCAATGGACCGGGGCCCGCTGTGTAGATCTCGTGCGCCTCGGCCCCGGCATGGTCACGCCCGAGGGCCTCTTGCGCTTTCACCAGCGCAAGACCGGCGGCGAGGTGAACATACCCTGGACCGCGCCGGCCTTCGGGCTGGAGGCACAGCGAAGGGACCTCTTTGCCTGCTTGAGCGGCAACGACATGGTCTATCTTACCAAGCAGGGCGGTGGCGCCCGCTCACATAAAGCCGTCTCCGGCTGGTTTGCCGAAGCCGCTCGCGACGCCGGCCTGGAGCGCCTCACGGCACATGGACTGCGGAAGTACCGGATGAACCAACTCGCCGAGTACGGCGTGCCGCTGCTGGCGATGCAGACATGGGTGGGGCACGTCACGCTGGAGGAAGTGGAACGCTACACGCGGCGCGCTTCTAGGCGAAATGTGTTCGCTCTGAAGGGCGGGATGGGGGCTGCGCTGTAAACCAGATCGGCTTGTTTACAAAACCGCCCCATAACTGTTTGATTTTTCTAGCGCTGACGCCGGACTGGCGGTCCCGGAAGGACTCGAACCCTCAGCCTGCCGATTAGAAGTCGGCTGCTCTATCCAGTTGAGCTACGGGACCGCACGGGCGCCGGGATAAACCGGCGCCGCGTGCCATGCCAGCCCCTACGGGCGGTTTACTCGTTGACGGCGGGGTCAACGACCACGGCGTCGTCATCGACGACCACCGCGCCTTCCGGCTCCATCCCGAAGATGCCCGAGAAGGCACCGTTGAAGAGGCCGAAATAGACATCAGCCGCAATCAGAATAGCGACAATGATGATGATGATGGCGATCCAGCGTACCATGTGTCCTGCTCCTTCCACCCCGTTCAAGCGGGGATATTATGTGGCGCCATCCAGAGCAGGTGCGGCGCGGCCCGGCAAGCCCGGTTTCAGCGATCTCACAGCGGACGTGGCCGATTCGCGCCACCTTTGCCGCAAAATCACGGGTGCCGACGATTAGGATTGGCTAAGGGAGCGGAATTGCTCGTCCAAAACCCGGAGCCACGCCCAAGAACGCGTGCCTCCCCCGGCCTCAATGCGTCCAGGGGCCGCGGCGGCTGGTGGCGAAATTCTCGCCGTAGCCGCCGGCGCGGATGTTGGCGGCGCGGCGCTGGGGCTCGGTGACCTGCACGTCGATGCCGTGGCGCTCGGCATAGGCGAGCGCCTCGTCCTTGGTGTCGAAGCGCAGCTTCACCTGGGCGTTCATGTCAGAGGACGAGGTCCAACCCATCAGGGGGTCGACGGAGCGGGCCGTGGCGGGCACGAAATCCAGCACCCAGCCTTTGGTCTTGGCATTGCCCGATTGCATGGCATTGCGGGCGGGCTGGTAGATACGGGCGCGCATGGGCGGGGCTCCTCTCGCAGGCGTCAGCCGCTTATGCCAAGCGGGGCGCGGGCGGGCAAGAGCGCGCCCACCCCGCCATTAATGCCCGGCGCCGAATGCCCCCACGCGCACGCCGTATTGCACGGCCACGCCGTAATCGGGGTCGTCGTCGGAGCTGACCATCAGCTGGTCGGCCCGGTCGAGCAGGCGGCGGCAGTCGGGCGAGAGGTGCTTGAGCTCCAGCTTCTTGCCCAGCGCCTCATAGCGATGCGCCATGCTGTCGATTGCCTCCAGCGCAGAATGATCGGCCACGCGGCTGCCGGCGAAATCCACCACGACGAGCTCCGGGTCGGTCTCGGGCGTGAAGAGCTCGGCGAAGCCCTGGGCAGAGCCGAAGAACAGCGGCCCCTGGATGCGGTAGACGCGCACACCCTCGTAATCGACCTTCTCGGCGCGGATCCGCACCGCGTTCTCCCAGGCGTAGGCGAGGGCAGAGACGATGACGCCGACGATCACGGCGGTGGCGAGGTCGGTGAAGACGGTCACGACCGTGACCAGCACGATAACGGCCGCATCGGTGCGCGGCACCTTGCCTAGGATGCGGAAGCTGCGCCAGGCGAAGGTGCCGATAACCACCATGAACATCACGCCCACCAGCGCCGCCAGCGGGATCAGCTCGATCAGCGGCGCGGCAAAGAGGATGAACAGCAGCAGGCACACCGCGGCAAAGACGCCGGAGATACGGGTGCGGCCGCCGGAATTCACGTTGATCATCGACTGGCCGATCATCGCGCAGCCCCCCATGCCACCGAAGAAGCCGGTCACCGTGTTGGCCATGCCCTGCGCCACACATTCGCGGCTCGCCCCGCCACGCTGGCCGGTGATGTCGCCGACCAGGTTCAGCGTCAGCAGGCTCTCGATCAGCCCGACAGAGGCGAGCAGGAAGGCGTAGGGCAGCACGATGCCTAGGGTCTCAAGCGTCATCGGCACCGTCGGGATGTGGAAGGTGGGCAGGCCGCCGGCGATGGAGGCCATGTCGCCCACCCGCGGCACGTCCAGCCCGAAGCCGATGACGATCAGCGCCGTCACACCGATGCCGGCGAGCGGCGCGGGGATGACCTTCGTCAGCTTCGGCACGCCCCAGATGATCGCCATGGTCAGCGCGGTCAGCAGCAGCATCAGGATCATCGGCCAGCCCGACAGCCATTCGCCGCCGCTCACGCCATGTGCGCCCGCCTCACCGCTGCCCGGCACGCGGAACTGGCTGAGCTGGGCGAGGAAGATGACGATGGCGAGGCCGTTGACGAAGCCCAGCATCACCGGGTTTGGCACCAGCCGCATGAACTTGCCGAGCTTGAAAACTCCGGCCGCGATCTGGATCAGGCCGGTCAGCACCACCGCGGCAAAGAGGTATTCCACCCCGTGCTCGCGAACGAGGCTGACCATAACCACCGCCATGGCGCCGGTCGCGCCAGAGATCATGCCGGGCCGGCCGCCGAAAAGCGCGGTGATCAGGCCCACGAAAAAGGCGGCATAGAGCCCCACCAGCGGGTGGACATCGGCGACGAAGGCAAAGGCCACCGCCTCGGGCACCAGCGCCAAGGCCACCGTGAAGCCCGACAGCAGCTCGGTGCGCAGCTGCGAGGCATCGAGCGGCCCCGTCGGCGCGATCGACTGGCGGAGCGGTTTGGCAAAATCGGCGAGGCTGGCGCGGGCCAAAGGCTGCATCCTTGCATGAAAGAGTAATGTCAGGGGTCAGAGGACGCCCTAAAGAAGCCTGCCCCAAGGGGCCAGTGCACTGGGCGCATAGCAGATATGCATTTTGTGGGACACTCGGCCGCGGGGCACCTAGACGCGTCTCGTGCGGAAGGCGCTGGGACGCGCAGGGAGGCGAGACGCTTGCTCCAAATGCGTGAAGCTGCGGACGCTGTTGGAGAGGTCCGGCGGGGTCATCGCCTCCGGCTCCTTCAGATCGCCGGCGTGTGATCGCCGCCGCGATTTTCCCCGCCCATCAACGCCGCTGCGCGGTTGCCGCCATCCACCCGCCCCGCCATCCTCGCACCGACCGGTCGGGAGGGACGCGCATGGAGATGCCCAAAGGACGGCGCATCGCGCTCTATGTGGCGACGCTCGTTCTGGGCTACGCCGCCTTCATCGCCCCGAACCTGCTCTTCGGCATCACCGGGATCAACGGCGGCCTCTCCGGCCCGAACCTCGCCCTGATCGGCCTGATCCAGCTCGCTCTGATCGCCGCCCTTCTCTCGGTCTCCCTCCGCCTCTCCGGCCGCCGCTTCATCGACATCGGCTGGCGCTTCGATTACGCGGCCCACGACATCGCTCTCGGCCTTGCTATTGGCTCGCTCTGGACGGCCGTGCAGGTGCTCTGGCTCATCCCGGCCACCGGCGGCACCGCCCGGCCGGATGTAGAGGAGATTGTCGCCCACACCGCCACACCCCTGGCGCTCGCCAGCTACATCGCGCTCGGCGTGATCGGCGGCGGCGTGGCCGAGGAGCTGTTCAACCGCGGCTACACCATCGGCACCCTCGCCGGGTTCTTCCGCAACCGCCGCACCGGGCTGGCCATTGCGGCGGCGTTTTCCATCCTGCTCTTCTGCGCCGGCCACCTGCCGACCGATCTGGTCGAATGGGTGGACATCCTGATCCCCACCCTCGCCTATACCGCGCTCTACCTGGCCACCGGGCGCCTGCTGCCCGGCATCGCGGCCCATGCCACCTACAATGCCGCCATTCTGATCGCGCTCTCCCGACTATACGGCTGACACCCCTTGACCCGTCCGCTGCTGCCACCATCTGTCAGCAGGCTGCCTTGCAACAGAACAAAAGACGACCGACACTCGCGGGATGCCCGCCGAGGGAGATGCCCGATGCATAACAACAACCCCGAAGACATGCCGATGCTCCAGCGCCCGCCGGCCCAGCGCGACAAGCTGGAAGGCGGCAAGCGCTTCGTCATGCATACGGAGTTCAGCCCGGCCGGCGACCAGCCGACCGCAATCAAGGAGCTTGCCTCCGGCATCGACAGCGGCGAGCGCGATCAGGTGCTGCTCGGCGCCACCGGCACCGGCAAGACCTACACGATGGCCAAGGTCATCGAGGAAACGCAGCGCCCCGCCATCATCCTTGCCCCGAACAAGACGCTGGCGGCGCAGCTTTACGGCGAGTTCAAGGGTTTCTTTCCCGAGAACGCCGTCGAGTATTTCGTCTCGTACTACGATTACTACCAGCCCGAGGCCTACGTGCCCCGGTCTGACACGTATATCGAGAAGGAGAGCCAGATTAACGAGCAGATCGACCGGATGCGCCACTCGGCCACCCGCGCCCTGCTCGAACGCGACGACGTCATCATCGTCGCCTCCGTCTCCTGCATCTACGGCATCGGCTCGGTCGAAACCTACTCCGCCATGACGGTCGATCTGCACAAGGGCCGCTCCTACGACCAGCGCGAGCTGCTGGCCGATCTCGTCGCCCAGCAATACCGCCGCAATGATGCCGGCTTCGCCCGCGGCTCGTTTCGGGTGCGCGGCGACACGATCGAGGTCTGGCCCGCCCACCTTGAAGACCGCGCCTGGCGTCTGAGCTTCTTCGGCGAAGAGCTGGAGAGCATCACGGAATTCGACACGCTCACCGGCCAGAAGGCCGACACCTTCGACCGGGTGCGCATCTACGCCAACAGCCACTATGTGACCCCCCGCCCCACGCTGAAACAGGCGCAGGACGGTATCCGCAAAGAGCTGCGCATGCGGCTCGACCAGCTCGTCAATGAGGGCAAGCTGCTGGAGGCGCAGCGGCTGGAGCAGCGCACCAACTTCGATCTGGAGATGATGGAGGCGACCGGCGCCTGCAACGGCATCGAGAACTACTCGCGCTATCTTACCGGCCGCGCCCCGGGCGAGCCGCCGCCGACTCTGTTCGAATTCATCCCCGATAACGCCATCGTCTTCGCCGACGAGAGCCACGTTTCGGTTCCGCAGATCGGGGCCATGTATAAGGGCGACTACCGGCGCAAGTTCACGCTGGCCGAGCACGGCTTCCGCCTGCCCTCCTGTATGGACAACCGCCCCCTCAAGTTCGAGGAATGGGACGCGATGCGCCCGCAATCGGTCTTCGTCTCCGCCACGCCCGCCGCGTGGGAGCTCGATCAGGCCGGCGGCGTCTTCGCCGAACAGGTCATCCGCCCCACGGGCCTCATCGACCCGCAGGTCGAGATCCGCCCGGTACAGATGCAGGTCGACGATCTGCTCGACGAGGTGCGCAAGGTTTCTGCCCGCGGCTACCGCACGCTCTGCACCGTGCTGACCAAGCGCATGGCCGAGGATCTGACGGAATACATGCATGAGCAGGGCATCAAGGTGCGCTACATGCACAGCGACATCGACACGATCGAGCGCATCGAGATCCTGCGCGACCTGCGGCTCGGCGCCTTCGACGTGCTGATCGGCATCAACCTGCTGCGCGAGGGGCTCGATATCCCCGAATGCGGGCTGGTGGCGATCCTCGACGCCGACAAGGAGGGGTTCCTCCGCTCCGAGACCTCGCTGATCCAGACCATCGGCCGCGCCGCGCGGAACGCCGAGGGCCGCGTCATCATGTATGCCGACCGCATCACCGGCTCGATGGAGCGCGCCATGCGCGAGACCGACCGGCGCCGCGAGAAGCAGCTCGCCTATAACGAAGAGCACGGCATCACGCCCGCCACGGTGAAGAAGAACGTCGATGACATTCTTGCCGGGCTCTACAAGGGCGATGTCGACATGAACCGGGTGACCGCCAAGGTCGACAAGCCGCTGCACGGCGGCAACCTCGAAGCCGTGCTGGACGGGCTGCGCGCCGACATGCGCAAGGCGGCGGAGAACCTGGAGTTCGAAGAAGCCGCCCGCCTGCGCGACGAGGTGAAACGGCTGGAGACGGTCGATCTGGTGATCTCCGACGACCCGCTGGCCCGGCAATCCGCCGTGGAGAGCGCGGTCGAGGAAGGCCGCAAGAGCTCCGGCCGGAGTACGGCGGGGCGGCCTGGTCAGCGAGGCGGGGTGAAGCGGCGGAAGGGGCGGTAGCCCGCAGCCGCCATCATTTTGCCTGACGCAGCGTTAATGATTATTAACGAATCATTAACGCGAGGATGGCGAGATGAGAGCATGGCGTTTGGGCGTCCTGGGCATGGTGGCCCTCTCAGGGGCGATGTTCGTGCCCGCCCTGCCCCGGGCGCAAAGCCAGTGCGACCCAAACTACACCGGCGCCTGTGTGCCCATCGCCTCTGACGTCGATTGCGCTGGCGGCAACGGCAACGGCCCCGCCTACGTGCAGGGGCCCGTGCGCGTGGTGGGGCGCGACATCTACAAGCTGGATGCAGACGGCGACGGCATCGCCTGCGAACCGCACCGCTAAGGTCTTTTCCGTCAGAGACGACCCCGGCAAACGTAGAACGGCGCCCAGTCTCCTGAGCGCCGTGCAAATATTTATGGAAAGGTGGCGACAGCTCCGCCGCGCCCGCCTACCGCGTGTCGCGCCCGCTGCCCTTCAGCGCCCGCACGATCGCCAGCACGATCACCGCGCCTACGATGCCCGCCAGCAGCACGATGATCAGCCCGCCGGCGGCCAGTGCCGTCACGCCCAGCGCCGCCAGCAGGAACGGCGTCGCCAGGGCGGCGATGATGCCCACGACCACATAAAGGGCCTTGTCGCGACCCGCGACCATGCCGGCCAACAGGCCCGCAATGGCGCCGATGATCGCCAGTACGACCAGTGCGAAAATGCCTATGCCTTGAATTAGCTCTTCCATCTCACTCTCCCTGATGTTCTTCGGCTCAACCCCGCTGTAGCCTTTGGGTTCCCTCTTGTCGCCTGCCACGTGGCGCCCACTTGTCCCTCATGCGTGTCGCTCTCATCCTCGGCTCGGCCAACTGGCCCGACGGCCCCTCGCCCAATCTCGTCCGCCGCGCCCGGCAGGGCGCACGGCTGTGGCACGAGGGGCGCGTGGAGGCGCTGGTCGGCACCGGCGGCATCGGCGAGGGGCGCGAGAGCGAGGGGGAGGCCATCGCGCGCATCCTGCGCGGCGAGGGGGTGCCTGACAGCGCCATCCGCCAGGAAAACAAGGCCCGCAACACGATGGAGAACGTCCGTCTGTCGCTGCCCCTGCTTCGCGAGCTGGGCGCCAGCGAGGTGCTTGTCGTGAGCGACGCCGTGCATTGCCCGCGCGCCGTGATGGTGGCCCGCGCCCATGGCCTTCCCGCCCGCGCAGCGCCAGTGCCGCTACGGGGCGGCAGCCTGCGGGCGCAGAGCTGGCTCGCCCTGCGGGAATGCGGGGCGATCCCGCTTTATTGGTGGCGCCTGAAGCGGCAGAGCGCGGAGCGGCTCTGAGGGCTGCGCGAGCGCCGGGCCACTCCTTCACCCAGCGTCACAGAACATTGACAGACTCATCCGGCCGCTCCTACGCTTCGTAAGGAGAAAAACTTTTCGTTAGGCGAAAAACGAGGGTTCGCGAGGAGGCGCGCCCGTCAGCGCTGATCTGACGAAGAGTCATCGCCCGGCGTCTCCCTGAGGAGGCTTGGAGACGCCGGGCGGAGGGCCGCAGGAGGGCGGCCCGCCCGGGAGGAGGATGGCGGCGGCCGACAAGGCCGCCGCCAGCGGCCTCGGTCGCCTCCCGGACTGGGCAATACGGGAGGACCATCAATTGACCGATCAAACACTTAGGCGGTCAGCGACGCTTGGCGTTCTCTTTCAGCCTGACGGCTGAAGGCGCCCTGCTCCGCGAAGGGATGGCCTCCCAGGCCTGCCCTGTTCCCGGCGCAGCAGCGCCACCCCAAGACGACCGGACCAAGATATGATCAGACCAATTCTCGCACTCACCACGGGCGCCATCGCCTTGTCCGCCAGCGCAGCCCTCGCCCTCGATGCCGATTACTGGCGCGGTGGCTGGCGCACTGAGCTCGGCTCGGACATGCCGCATATCTACGAGTTCGTCATTCGCGGCAGCGATGTGTCCGGCATCTACTGCGCCGACTGCAACGACATGACGACGATGGGCCTTATCGATGGCACCTGGGACGAAGAGGCGGGGATCGACTTCACCGTCACCTTCCCCAATGCCGATGGCACCGTCGCCTCGATCAGCGAACAGCATGCCATGCTGCAGAACGGCCAGATCCAGATCACCGGCGAGGCAGAGCGCACGCTCATCAAGGATCCGCGCGGCCCCAATGTGGGCGGCATGCCGATCCACATCCTGCCGCCGGGGCGCGAGCCGCTCTCCCCGACGCCGAACAACACCGGCGTCGCCTCAGAGCGGAACGCCTATTGGCAGCCCGCACCCTTCGCCGATGAGGTGACGCCGGACGACCTTGTCGGCATGTGGGTCGCGCTCTTCCCCTCGAACCCGGGGATGAACAAGCAACTGTTCTACTTCATGCGGCTGGGTGACGAGGTTCGCGGTGTCGTCTGCGGGCGCTGCGACAACCCCTGGACCATCGGCATCCTGGAGGACGTCGTGCTCGACGGCGGCAATATCTGGTTCAACATCAACCACCAGGATTTCGGCAACCGGCCGGTGCCGTTCGACCGGCAGATCGGCGGGCATCTGACGGCGAATGAGATGGTCTGGCAGGTCCAGCCCGAGGCCATCGACCCGGCCAACCCGCCGGAGGCACCGGTGCTGGAGGTGCCGCAATTCTTCATCGGGCCGATCTCGGCAGAGGCCACGGGTGGCGGCTTCACCACCGAGGGCGTCGACATCTGGGGCCCGGGCACCGGCGAATCGCTGGAGCCGCCGGAGGGCGTGATGCCGCTGACCTTCGACTGGCCGGAGTAGCGATCGACAGGGCCGCCCGCATGGCGGGGCGGCCCGCCGCGAGGGGGCAGCAAGGGCAGCCGGAGGGGAGCCATCACTCTGCCTTGACAGCCCCCTCCAAACGCCTCTATGTGGCGCCGGCTTGGGGTCGTAGCTCAGTTGGGAGAGCGCGTCGTTCGCAATGACGAGGTCAGGGGTTCGATCCCCCTCGACTCCACCAAATCCTCCGATCTGAACATGTTCGCCGCTCGCAAAGCCGGCGCCGAACGCGACCGTCAGATCCCGTAGAGGTAGTCGCTCTTGAATTCGCCTGTCCGGTAGAGGCCCTCACGGTCGGTGATGGCCAGGCGGCCGTCGCGCAGCGTGCAGATGCCGGCCTCACGCAGCTCTCGCAGCACGCGGTTGGCGTGCACGGGCGACATCCCGCAGGCGTCGGAGAGGTCAGGCTGGGTGAGCGGCAGGCTGAACTCGGTATCCTGCGAGCTGCCGGCGCGGCGCATCCGGTAATCCATCTCGGCGAGGAAATTCGCCATCCCCGCCAGGGCACGCAGCCGGCCAAGCCGGAAGCCCCAGTGGCGGTGGATCGCGGCGTCGATCAGCGTCAGCCGCCAGAGCGCCATCGTCATCTCGAAATCGCCCCGCAGCGCCTCGCGCAGCACGTCATGATCGAACACGGCGATGCGCACGTCCGTCAGGCTTTCGACGTCGTGGTCGAGATGGCCGAGCGGCAAAGCGTGCAGATCGACGAAATCGTAGGCCACCTGGATCGCCACCATCTGGCGGCGGCCCTGACGGTCGCTCACGTAGCGGCCCATCAGGCCGTCGAGCAGCAGCAGGCTCGCATTCAGCGGCTTGCCGGCGGGCGACATGAGCTGCCGCGCCCCGACATTCCGGGTTTCTGTGCACAGGCCGCGCAAACGCTCACGGATCGACTGATCCAGAAGGCCGAGCATCCCCCGATCGAGTGTGTCTTGAAGCATAGGCGTGTAGTTCTCATCTTCGTGAGAATGGGAGGCAAGGTTAACATTTATTAACGTGGCCACCTCGGGCTGGGCGGGCGGCAATAGACCGGCCGCGGGGGCGAACTATCTTGGCAAAAAGGTTACAATCTTATTTACATGGGCGTTCGGCGTTGGGTGGGGGGCTGGATCAACGATGGCGCGGCGCTATGCTCGGCGTGAATAATCGAGACAAGACCCGTACTTGTGCGCTTGGCCGCGTCCCGTTAACTTTTTTTGCGATGGTCATGTCACATGAAGCACCACCGTACCGGCCCGCGAGCCCTTCACAGGCGAGATCCTATGGCCAAACAGCGCGTTAAAGAATCTTCGGTTTCGATGCTTGAGGGAGATGTCTTCGACCTGGCCCCCGTCGCCATGTGGCTTGAAGACTTTTCCGGTGTCCTTGATCTATTCGAAGATTGGCGACAGGCCGGAATCACCGACATTCGTGCCTACCTGACAGAGGATCTTGAGCGGGTGCAGGCCTGCTCGTCCCGGATCAAGGTGCTGCGCGTCAACGAAAGCACGCTCAGCCTTTTCGGTGCGGCCGATCAGGAAGAGCTGGTTTCCAACACCTCGGTCATCTTCCGCGACGAGATGATCAAGACGCATATCGATGAGCTGGCAGAGCTCTGGCGTGGCCAGTCTCGCTTTTCGAGCACCACCACGAATTACACGATCGACGGGCGCAAACTCGACATCAAGCTGCGCGCCGCCGCCCTGCCCGGCCACGAAAAGCGGATGGACCGGGTTCTCCTCACCACCGAAGACATCACCGACGCGGCCAATGCCCGCCGCCATTCCCGCCAGAAAGAGCTGGAAGCGACCGGCATGTTCGAGCACAGCCCCGTTTCGCTGTGGATCGAAGATTTCAGCCGCATCCGCCATCTGCTGGAGGGGCTGCGCCAGCGCGGCATTTCTGACCTGCGCGTCTTCCTCGATGTGCATCCCGAGTTCGTACGCCAGTGCATGGCCGAGATCCGGGTGCTCGACATCAACCAGGCCACGCTCACCATGTTCGGCGCGCCCGACAAGGCGACGCTGCTGCAAAGCCAGCACCTCATCTTCCGCGGCGATTTCGAGAACCACTTCCGCGAGCAGCTCATCGAGCTGTGGCAGGGCAACCTCTTCCACAGCCGCGAGGTGGTGAACTACGCGCTCGACGGGGCCGAGCGCTTCGTCATCATGCAATTCTCCGTCCTGCCCGGCCATCAGGACAGCTGGAGCCGCGTGCAGGTGGCCCTCACCGACATCACCGCCCGCAAGAAGGCCGAGGCCTATCTGGAATACCTCGGCAAGCACGACGTGCTCACCGGCCTGCGCAACCGTGCCTACCATATCGAGGCGGTCAACCGGCTGGAGCGCATGAACGTGCGCCCCGCCTCGGTGCTGATCGTCGACCTGAACGGGCTGAAAGCCATCAACGACACGATGGGCCACGACACCGGCGACGGCCTGCTGCGCCGCCTGGGCGAGGTTCTGAGCGAGGCCGCGGGTGACGAGGGCAGCGCGGCACGGATAGGCGGCGACGAATTCGCGGTGATTCTGCCGAATGTCGGCCGCACCTCGGCGCTGACGACGATGGACACGATCCAGCGGCTCGTCAGCCTCAACAACCAGTATTACTCGCACCAGCCGAAGCTGCACATCGCGGTCGGCCTCGCCACCGTGCGCGAAGGCGAGACGCTCGACTCGGCGATCCGCCGGGCCGACGAGCGCATGTATACGCAGAAGCGCGAGTATTACGCCGAAGAGATGAAGCGCTCGGACAAGAGCGTCGCCTGAGGCGGCCCTTGCCGGGCGAGCTGATAGCCCCTCGACTTCGTTTTCCGCCATCGTGCCTGCCGGGGCCGCGGGACAATGCATGTGCTTGTCCCGCGGCGCCCGAGGGCTCGGGCCACCCCATGCAACCCGAACGATTTATTCCTGACTGATTCGATCAGGCTAGACAAGCCCGGCGCCTGAGTAAGGGCGCCGGGCCCGCCCTTACTCAGGCATGACGCAGGCGAAGTTGGACGCGTCACTCTGGTCCCCCTCGCCCGAATAGGCCGCGACCTGAGGGAAGGGGCAGAGGATGCGGGTGTGGTCGGCCGCTCCATCGGTGAGGTGTGCCGCCGGAATGGCCTCTGGCGCCGTGCCCTCCGTGACCCAGGCGTCGATTTCGCTGAGCATGTCGAAGCTCGTCGGCCCGGGCCCGCCGCCGCAATGGCCCATGCCCGGCACCATGAACAGGCGGGCGCTGTCTTCGGCGCCGGCGCTCTGCTCCTGGATGTCGCCGAAAAACTCCAGGGAGTTGTAGGGCGAGATGCCAGGATCGGCCCAGCCGTGATACATGATCAGCCTGCCGCCGCCGGCGAAAAACTCCGACAGGTCAGCGCTCTCTGCCCCGATATCACCGGCAATCGCCGCCGCATTGGCGATCTCTGCCTCGGGGTCGAAGCCCTCGTAGCTCCAGCCCTCATCGCCATGCACAAAAATGCGGTAGAAGTCGCTCGCCACGATCAAAGGCGCCTCGCCCCGCAACGCGAACCACAGCCCTTCCGAGCCCGGCGCATAGCCGTGGAACAGCGGCGTGCCATCGGCGGCCATCGGGCCGTTGTAGAGCGCGTTGGCTGTTGCCAGCTCCTCCCCGGACAGGGCGGCGGCCTCGGGGTCGGGCGCGCAGCTCAGCGGGTCTTCGACGACGCCATCGGCGACGCCGTCGTTCATGTCGCAGGCGTCGAGGGTGGATTGTGCCAGAGACGCATAATCCTCATCGGTCAGGACGGATTGCCCGCCCTCCATGCCGACGAGCCCGGTGTAGACCTGCTGGGCATGCAGCCGCGCGCCGTTCACGGCCGCGGCGCCGGCGATGATGCCGTCAAAATCCTCCGGGTAGCGCGCCGCCGCCGTGAGCGCCTGACGGCCACCGGTGGAGCAGCCGCTGAAGTAACTCTCCTCCAGCCCCGCCTCGTAATAGCCGGCGATGATCTCCTTGCCGGCCTCCGCCGTCTCGTGCACCGCGCGATAGGCGAAATCGAGGAAGGCCGGCTCATCGAGCGCAAAGCTCGCATCAGCCCCGCCCTCGTGGCCGGTGTCGGTGGTGGCGACCGCGTAGCCCGCGCTGAGCGGGCCGGTCATAGCGCTAAGCGACAGCGAACCGGCGAAGCCGCCGTTGCCGACGGTGACGAAGCGGCCGTTCCAGGCCTCCGCTGCAGGCAGCCAAATCTCCATGCCGATAACCGAGCCCTCCTCGCTCGCCAGCTCGGCGGAGACGCGGCAAAGGGCGGGGGCGTCCGCGATGGCGACGGGTCCGTCGCGGCCCGGGATCTCCAGCGCCCCGGCCTCCACCGCGGTCGCGGCGGTGATGCTGCCCGAGCCCAGCGCCATGCCCTCCAGCCCGGCGCAATCCTGCGCCACAGCGGGCGCCGCGGCGAGGCCAAGGGCCACGCCGGCGATCAGATGATGTCTCATATGTCTCCTCCTCATGGCACCGCCCTCCCTCCCGAGGGGGTGCTGAGGCGAGCCTAGCCAGAAGCTCCCGGCCTGTCGCCAGATTTCGAAAGGGACTTCGGCTGGCGAAAAGTCCGGCGGGAGCGCGGGATGGAAAGCTGCGTGGGGCGCTGCCCCACACCCCGGAGTATTTCGAAGAAAGCGAGGATCAGAGGGGCAGTTTGAAGCCGAGGTGCGTCTGCTCGAAGCCGAGTTGCGTATAGAAGCGGTGGGCGTCCTTACGGTCGTTGTGAGAGGTGAGCTCGACATGTGCGCAGCCGCGGGCGCGGCATTCCTCGATGGCCCAGGCGATCATCTGGCGGCCGTGGCCCTGGCCGCGGAGCGGGGCGGCGACGCGGACCGCCTCGATCTTGCCGCGCCAGGCGCCCTGGCGGGAGAGGCCGGGCAGGAAGGTGAGCTGCATGGTGCCGACGAGCGCGCCATCCTGCTCCACCACCACCAGGAACTGGTTGGGATCGGCGCGGATCGCTTCGAAAGCGGCGGCATAGCCGGCGGGCAGCGGGGGCCCGAGATCTTCGCGCTCGGCCCCCAGTATATCATCGGCCAGGAGGGCGACGAGCCCAGGCACGTCGCCCTCCACGGCCCGGCGGAAGGTGAGACTCACGCCGATTCCGCCAGCAGGGCGGCGTTGCCGCCGGCCGCCGTGGTGTCGATGGAGACATGCCGTTCGACCCGGCAGCGAGACCCCATCTCCGGCCCCGTCATCAGCGGCAGCAACGCGCCCTGCCGGCTGGCCAGCGCCTGGCGCGCGGCCCGCTGGGCCGCCTCGTCACCCCAGAGCGCCGCGCCGTCGAAGCCGGTGAGGCGGGCCAGCGCCTCGGGCGCGAGGCGCGCGTCGATACCGCCGGCGCCGGGGCAGATGATCAGGGGGGCGGCAGCGTTTTCCTGCACGATGCGGGCCTGCTCTTTGGCGGCGGCGGCGGCGGGGCCGAGGCAGAGGATCACGCCGCGCCCGACCTCGCGCAGGCGGTTCGACTCTCCCGTGGGCCCGGGCATCATCTGCGCCGAGATCTGGCGCCCGCCCTTGCCGCGCTGGCCGTCGATGGCGGCCTGCACCGCAGCCTCGTCGGCGGCTGGGCCGCCGCTTTCCGCCGCGATGGGTGCCGAGGGAGCGAGGAAGCGCGGCAGGTAATCCGGCCCGCCGGCCTTGGGCCCGGTGCCAGACAGGCCCTCGCCGCCGAAGGGCTGCGAACCGACGATGGCGCCGATCTGGTTGCGGTTGATGTAGATGTTGCCCGCCGTCACCCCGGCGACGGCGATCTCGACCCGGTCGTCGATGCGGCTGTGCATGCCGAAGGTCAGCCCGTAGGCCCGATCGTTGACGGCGGCGATCACCTTCGGCAGGTCGCGGGCGCGGTAGGTGGCGACATGCAGCACCGGCCCGAAGATCTCGCGCTCGACCGAGGCGATGCCATCGACGCGGATCACGGCCGGCCCGATGAAATGGCCCTGCTCGGGCACCGCCAGCTCCTTGAGCACCCGGCCCTCCTTGCGCGCCTCGGCGATATGGGCGGCGATGCCCTCATGCGCCTTGGCGTCGATCACGGGGCCGATGTCCGTCGCATCGTCCCAGGGATCGCCCAGCACCAGCTCGTCCATCGCGCCGTAGAGCATGCCGAGCATCCGGTCGGCGACGTCCTGCTGCACGTAGAGCATCCGCAGGGCCGAGCAGCGCTGCCCGGCAGAGCGGAAGGCCGAGGCCACGATGTCGCGCACCGCCTGCTCGGGCAGCGCGGTGGAATCGACGATCATCGCGTTGATGCCGCCGGTCTCGGCGATCAGCGGGGCGGCGGGCGAGAGATGCTCGGCCATGCTGCGGTTGATCGTCTGCGCCGTGGTGGTGGAGCCGGTGAAGCACACACCGTCGATGCGCGGATCGCTGGTGAGCACGCCGCCAACCTCGCCGCCGGGGCCGGGCACGAGCTGAAGCGCGCTCTCGGGCACACCGGCCTTGTGAAGCAGCCCCACCGCGAGACGGGCGATGAGCGGCGTCGTCTCGGCCGGCTTGGCGAGCACGCCGTTGCCGGCGGCGAGCGCCGCGGCAACCTGGCCGGTGAAAATGGCGAGCGGGAAGTTCCAGGGGCTGATGCAGGTGAAGAGACCGGCGGGCTTGCCATCGAGCCCCGCGATTCCGGCGGCGTAGTAGCGCAGGAAATCGACCGCTTCGCGCAGTTCGGCCACCGCGTCGGGCAGGCATTTGCCGGCCTCGCGGGCGAGCAGCGCGAAGATCTGCGGCGCCTCTGCCTCGTAGAGATAGGAGGCGCGGGTCAGCACCTCGGCCCGCTCTTCCGGCGAGGCACTCCATGGGGCGGCGCAGGAGATGGCGGCACGAGCGCCCTCGGCATCCGCCTCTTCGATTTGGCCGAAGCTGTCAGCCGGGTCGTAGGGGTTTTCCACCTTCGTGCCGGCGCCGCCCCAATCGGCGGTGCGCCAGGGGGCGCGGGCCTCGTCCAGCTCTTCCAGCACGGTCAGGTCGCGCAGATCGAAGCCCTTGGAATTGCGCCGCTCGCCAAAGAGCTCGGCCGGCAGCTGTACATTGCTGCGCGCGCCCTCCAGCGCGGCGAAGGGATCGGCGGCGACCTCTTCCGCCGCGATCTCATCGTTGACGATCTGGTTGACGAAGCTGGAGTTGGCGCCGTTCTCCAGCAGCCGACGCACCAGATAGGCCAGCAGGTCGCGGTGTGGGCCGACGGGGGCGTAGATGCGGCAGCGGGCGCCGGCCTCGCTGCGCATGATGTCGTGAAGCGCCTCGCCCATTCCGTGCAGACGCTGGAACTCCCAGCCGTCGGTGCTGCCGGCCATCTCGAGCACTGCCGCCATGGTATGGGCGTTATGGGTGGCGAATTGCGGATAAAGCCGGGGGCGCGCCGCCAGCAGCCGCTGCGCACAGCACATGTAGGAGACATCCGTCGCCGACTTGCGGGTGTAGACGGGGAAGTCTTCCAGCCCCTCGACCTGCGCCTTCTTGATCTCGCCGTCCCAATAGGCGCCCTTCACGAGGCGCACCATCATGCGGCGACCGTGATGCTCGGCCAAAGCGTCGAGCCAGTCGATCACCGGCAGGGCGCGCTTGCCATAGGCCTGCACAACCACGCCGAAGCCGTCCCAGCCCTCAAGCCCCGGATCGGCCAGGACCGCTTCGATCACGTCGAGCGAGAGGTCGAGCCGGTCGGCCTCCTCCGCATCTATATTGAGGCCCATGTTTGCGGCGGCGGCGGCGCGGGCCAGCTCGCGCACGACGGGCACCAGCTCATCCATCACGCGCTCGCGCTGCGCCACTTCGTAGCGGGGGTGCAGGGCCGAGAGCTTGATGGAGATGCCGGGGTTGGAGGCGATGTCGTTGGCGCGCGCCTCGGACGAGAGCCGTGCGATGGCATCGCTGTAGGCCGTCTTGAAATGGGCGGCGTCGCGGGCCGTCATCGCGGCCTCGCCGAGCATGTCGTAGCTGTAGGTGAAGCCCTTGGCGGCCCGCTTGCGGCCCCGTTCCAGCGCCTCGCCGATGTCGCGGCCCAGCACGAATTGCGCGCCGAGCTCGCGCATCGCCTGGCCGACGGCGACGCGGATCACCGGCTCGCCGAGCCGGCGGACAGCACCGCGCAGCACCTCGGCCATGCCCTGCCCCTCGCGCAGCACCTGCCCAGTCAGCATCAGTGCCCAGGTGGAGGCGTTGACCAGCGACGAGGAGGAATGCCCCAGATGCCGGCCCCAGGCGGAGGGGGCGATCTTGTCTTCGATGAGCGCGTCGATGGTCTGCGTATCGGGCACGCGCAGCAGCGCCTCGGCCAGGCACATCAGCGCGATGCCCTCGTCGGTGGACAGGCCGTATTCGGCGAGGAACACCTCCATCAGCCCCGGCCGGCCCGAGCTGCGCACCTTGCGCACCAGCGCCGCGCCGCGCTCGACCGCCCGGGCCTTCACCGCCTCCTCGGGGCCGTGCGCCGCCGTCAGGGCCGCAAGCAGCGGCGCCTCCTCGGCCAGGTGGCGGTCGCGGATGGCCTGGCGCAGCAGGGCAAGCTTCGAGGCAGGGTCCATGACGGTGGACAGATCGGACATGGGGAGGCTCGTCTATTCGAGGGCCGGGCGCACGCCAAGGCAGAGGGCCGGGGCGCGCTGGCCGGAACAGGGCGTGATGCTATCTGAACGAGACCTGCGCGCAATGCCTGCCGCGATTCGCTCAAATCGGGGGCAGCGCCTGTGGGTATCCTGTGGATAACAATGCCGCCCTACCGCGAGCGCTTGCTGGCACGGGCGAAATTGAGCCGGCGGGCGAAGGTGCAGCGCGGTCATCCGGGACTCGGGCGGGCTGCGCGCGTTAATATCGCCCCAGGCAATCCGGGGGGACGACCTATGCCGAGCACAGACGTGCAACCGCCGCGCCCAGCATCCGCCGCGGCCATGATCGGGAATCTGGCCGAAGACGAAATCGGCCCCTTCCTCAAGCGCCAGATCGCGAAGCAGGCCCTGACGCCGCTGATGCGCGAGCTGAACGCCGACATGCTCTCGCGTCAGCCGGCGCGGCGCGCGGCGGCGGAAGCGGCGCTGGAGCGGATCGGCTTTCTTTAAGGCCCGCTGCCGCTAGATCAGCGGCACGAACGGCACACCGCAGGCGCTGAGCGCGGCGAGGGCTGTGAGCGCGAGGGCAAGGCGTAGGCGGGTCATCGGCAGCTCTCCGGTGGCTGGGGTCCGGCGATCATCGCCGATGCGCCGCGGCCTGTCGACCGGCGCCGCCAGGGGCGCGCTAAAGCCCGCCCAGGTCCTCGACCAGCCCAACGATCTCGTCCACGCCGTCGCCCTGCCGCAGCGACGCGAAGACGTAGGGGCGCCCGCCACGCATCGCCTCGGTATCGGCCTGCATCCGCTCCAGCGACACGCCGACATAGGGCGCGAGGTCTGTCTTGTTCACAACGAGGATGTCGGAGCGCGTCAGCGCCGGCCCGCCCTTGCGCGGGATGTCCTCCCCCGCCGCTGTGTCGATAACGTAGATCGTCAGGTCCGCCAGTTCAGGCGAGAAGGTGGCCGACAGGTTGTCGCCGCCCGATTCGATGATGACGAGGTCGAGGGCGGGGAACTTCTCCCGCAACTGCGACACGGCGGCGAGGTTGATCGAGGCATCCTCGCGGATCGCGGTATGCGGGCAGCCGCCCGTCTCGACCCCCACCACCCGCTCGGCGGGCAGGATCTGCTGGCGCATCAGCGCCTCGGCATCCTCGCGGGTGTAGATGTCATTGGTGATGACGGCGAGGTCGAAGCGCTCCTTCAGCGCCTTGGCAAGCGCGGCGGTGAGCGTGGTCTTCCCGGCGCCGACGGGGCCGCCGATGCCAAGCTTGAGGGGGCCGTTGGGGGAAGGCATCAATGTCTCCTAGGTCTAGGCGCCGGGCACCGGAAATCGCGCGATTTCCGGAACGAATTCCGCGCGGAATTCGTGGCGCGCGGCGGTGTCACGAGCGGAACATCCGCGGCTCCAGCACCTCGTGGCGCAGGCTGGCGATATCGGCGGCGAAGGCGGCGGTGCCGAGGTCGTCCAGCTCCGCATCAGTGGTCTCGTCTGCCACCCGCGCGCAGAGAGGGGCGAGGCGTTCCACGATGCCGGCGCCGGCGGTCTGGCCGAGCGGCATGATGCGCAGCGCCGCCTGCACCATGTTGCTGGCCTGCGATTGCAGGAACAGCGCGCAGGCGGGCGTGGCGGGCAGGCCGGCGAGCCGGGCGGCGCGGCCCACAGCCAGCGGATAGGGCATGTCGGGCAGCTCCATCCCCCGCGCCGCGCGGGTGGTGGCGGCGAAGGCGGCGCCCTGCTGCAAGGTCTCGGCAAGGCGTTCGGCGCTGATCGCCATGGCCGCCGCGCGCTCGGCGAGGGCGGGGAGCGCCTCGGCCTCGGCCCGGTGGGCGAGGTGCAGGAAGATGGCATCGTTGCGCGGTGCGCCATGGGCGAGAAGGCCGGCGAGCCAGTCTTCCAGCCCTTCCCTGTCCAGCCCCTCGGCCACGGCGCTTTCCAGCCCGGCGGAGAAGTTGAAGCCCCCGGTGGGATAGCTCGGCGACAGCCAGCGCGCGAGGGTGAGCAGGCCTTCAGCCTGCATGGGTGTGGTCGTGCTCATGGTCGTGACCGTGGGCATGCCCGTGCCCGTGGTCCTGCCCATGCCCGTCTCCCGGCCCATGGTCGTGTCCCATCACCTGCCCCGCGCCATAGGCGCCGCCTTCGGGCGTGAAGGGGCCGCGGGCCTCATCCATCTCGGCGCCCAGCCCTTCCAGCATCGCCCAGAGCACTTTGTCGTGGCGCAAGATCAGCCGGTCCGCCTCGATCTGGCAGGGGGTGTGGCGGTTGCCGATGTGCCAGGCGAGGCGGGCGACGTTTTGCCCCCGCGCCACCATCAACGCCTCGTCAGCGGCCTCGATCAGCACGAGGCTGCCATCCTCCAGTTCCAGCGCATCGCCGGCGGCCAACCCCACAGTCTGCGGCAGGTCCACCAGCAGCCGCGCGCCGCCGACCGTCTCCACCCGCTTGCGGCGGATCAGCCGGTCTTCATAGGCGAGGCTCAGGCGATCCACCGGGGCGATGGCCAGCGGCGGGGCAAGGTGGCGGCGGGCGGGGGGGAGCTCTGTCATGATGGCGGCGAGGATGCCGCCCCCTGCCCCCGCCCGCAAGCGGCTGCGACCGGCACGCGGCGCGCCGTCACGCGGCTGCCTATTTGTTCATCGGCCAGTCGCCCGGGCGGATCGGGGCGATGGAGACAGCGGAATAGGCGGAAAAGCCGGACGTTTCGTCATTCATCGTAACGAGCCAGCCGAAGCCCAGCTCTGGCAGATACTTGATCGTTTCGATGTAGTTGTCGTCCGTATCGAAGGCCGTCATCACCTCTATCGAAGCGAACCGGCACTCGCCAACGCTCAGGCTCTCCACGGGGCCGAAGACCGAGCTCTGGGCCGTCTCTACGGGCGGTTCCGACCCGGTGGTGACGAGCGCGGCCGTATCCCACCGCTGGCTCGGCGCCGGCACGGGCATCTCGGCGGCGGGCATGCCGAAATCGTAGGACATGGCGCTCTCGGCATCGGGGCGGCCGCCGTCGAAGGCGACATAGCTCAGCACATGCAGGCCATGCGCCAGCTCCATCCGGTAGATCGCCTCGCGGCCTTCCACGCCGACGAGCTCGACAATGTCGTCTCCCGCGGAGCGGACGATCTCGACGAGCCCGTCGCTGTATTCAACGCGGATGCCGGTCTGCATGTCGGCCGGCACGGGGCACTCGGCAAAGGCCGGGCCGGCCGCGAGGGCGGTGATCAAGACGAGGGGGCGCCACATATTCCATTCCTTCTCAACCTGGGCCCCAGCCTCGCAGGGGCGCTGGCCGGTCAGAAAAGGAAGTATCGTTGCGCCATGGCGAGCTCTTCCGCCGGCTCGCAGGTGAGCAGCTCACCGTCGGCGCGCACCTCGTAGGTCTCGGGGTTCACCTCGACCTTGGGCAGCAGGTCGTTGAGCTTGAGGTCGCGCTTGCCGATGCCGCGCGTGTTCTTCACCGGCACCAGCGCCTTCCGCCCGCCGATCCTCTCTTCCAGCCCCGCCTCAACGGCGGCGGCGGAGGTGAATACGACGGAGGTGTTCGTTCGGTTCAGCCCGAAGGCGCCGAACATGGGCCGCGTGTAGACAGGCTGCGGCGTCGGGATCGAGGCATTGGGGTCGCCCATTTGCGCCGCGGCGATGGAGCCGCCGATCAGCACCATCTCGGGCTTCACGCCGAAGAAGGCCGGGTTCCACAGCACCAGATCCGCGCGCTTGCCGACCTCGACGCTGCCCGTCTCATGCGCGATGCCATGCGCGATGGCGGGGTTGATCGTGTACTTGGCCACGTAGCGGCGGGCGCGGATATTGTCATTCGCGCCCTGCTCTTCTGCCAGCCGGCCGCGCTGCTTCTTCATCTTGTCCGCCGTCTGCCACGTGCGGATGATGACCTCGCCGACCCGCCCCATCGCCTGAGAGTCACTCGCGATGATGCTGAAGGCGCCCATGTCGTGCAGGATATCTTCGGCCGCGATGGTCTCGCGCCGGATGCGGGATTCCGCGAAGGCCACGTCCTCCGGGATCGACTTGTCGAGGTGGTGGCAGACCATGAGCATGTCGAGATGCTCCTCGATCGTGTTCACCGTGAAGGGCCGCGTGGGGTTGGTGGAGGAGGGCAGCACGTGCTCCTCGCCGCAGATCTTGATAATGTCGGGCGCATGGCCGCCGCCCGCGCCCTCGGTGTGGAAGGCGTGAATCGTCCGGCCCTTCATCGCGGCCACGGTGTTCTCCACGAACCCGCTCTCGTTGAGCGTGTCGGTGTGGATCATCACCTGCACGTCCATCTCGTCGGCGACGCCGAGGCAGCAATCGATGGCCGCCGGGGTGGTGCCCCAATCCTCGTGCAGCTTCAGCGCCGCAGCGCCGCCCTCGACCTGCTCGATCAGCGCGCCGGGCAGCGAGGCATTGCCCTTGCCGGAGAAGAGCAGGTTCATCGGGAAGGCCTCGGCCGCGCCGATCATCTGCGCGATATGCCAGGGCCCCGGGGTAACGGTGGTGGCCAGCGTGCCATGCGCGGGGCCGGTGCCGCCGCCGATCATCGTGGTCAGGCCCGAGGCGAGGGCATCGTCGATCTGCTGGGGGCAGATGAAGTGGATGTGGCTGTCGATGCCCCCCGCCGTCAGGATGCGCCCCTCGCCAGCGATCGCCTCTGTCCCCGGGCCGACGATGATGTCGACGCCGGGCTGCGTGTCGGGGTTGCCGGCCTTGCCGATGGCGACAATGCGGCCGTCCTTCAGCCCCACGTCGGCCTTCACGATGCCCGTCCAGTCGAGGATGAGCGCATTGGTGATGACGGTATCGACCGCCCCCTGCGCCCGCGTCGCCTGGCTCTGGCCCATCCCGTCGCGAATGACCTTGCCGCCGCCGAACTTGACCTCCTCGCCATAGCCCAGCGCGTTCTGCCCGGAGCCGCCAGAGATCGCGGCCCCCACCCGCTCGACGATCAGGTCACGCTCGACCTCTATGATGAGATCGGTATCGGCGAGGCGCAGCTTGTCGCCCACGGTGGGGCCGAACATGGCGGCGTAATCGGCGCGGGAGATGGTGGCGGGCATGGGCTCTCTCTCAGTCTTGCGGCGCGTCAGGGGGTCGGATGAGGGCGGATATCAGGGGGTGAGGAACTGGCGCAGGTCTATCGTGCGCGCCGCGGTCAGGCGCGTGTAGCAAAGGCTCTCGATCATGGGCGCCATGGAGCCGCCCTCGTATTGGGCCACCTCCGCAGCACAGGCGGCGTCGCGATAGTCGATCCACAGGCGCTGCGCCTCGAGGAGCGCGGCATAGACCGGGCCCTTGAGATCCAGCCGGGCGCGGATCTCGCCCCAGGTGTCGTTGAGCACCGCATCCGTCTCGCGGTACTCGACCAGGGCGCAATGGTTCATGTCAGCTTGCGTGACGCCTCCGGCGCTGCAATCGACCTGCGCCGCCGCTGGCAGGGCAGAGGCGGCGAGCAGCGCGCCGGCGAGATAGAGTGCCTTCATAGCGCCCCCATGACCTTCTGGTTGAACCCGTAAACGCGCCTGTCGCCCGACAGCGGGATCAGCCGCACCTCGCGCCGCTGGCCGGGCTCGAAGCGCACGGCGGTGCCGGCGGCGATGTCGAGCCGGTGGCCGCGGGCGGCCTCGCGGTCGAAGCTCAGCGCCGGGTTCACCTCGGCGAAATGGTAATGGCTGCCGATCTGCACAGGCCGGTCGCCGGTATTGGCGACCTCCAGCGTGATGGCCTTGGCATCGGCGTTCAGCGTCAGCTCGCCGTCCGCGGGGAACAGCTCTCCGGGGATCATGTCACAGCCCTCCTGTCTTCTGCATGGCTTCCGCCGCGGCGGCGTCGAAGGCGATTTCGAGCTCGGGCGAGGCGCCGCGGCAGGCATCTGCCACGCCCTCGGCGCCCTCAAGATATTCCGCCGCTTCTTGCGGCGGCCAGGCCTCCGGCAGGCGGATGATATCACGGAGGTTCGACGTCTGGTCGGCCAGCTTGATGCGTTTCACGCCGTCCGGCTCGCCCGGCAGATGCGCCGCCTGCCACGCCTTGCGCTCGGCGCGGGGCAAACCTGACCATGCGGGATCGTCGGTGCAGCCCTCGACCAGCCGCGCCACCCCGGCGCCATAGCGCTCCGACAGCTCGGCGAGCGTCGTCTCGCTGTCTTCGACCACATCGTGCAGAACGGCGGCGACCACCTCGTCGGCGCTGCCGCTAGCCTCGGCCACCAGCGCGGCGACCTCCAGCACATGGTTGACGTATGGCACATCGCCGCCCCGGCGCCGCTGCCCGGCATGGGCGCGGGCCGCCTCATGCGCGGCGGCGGCGAAGCGGGCGAGATCGCTCACCGGATCGGCTCGTGCACGGTGACGAGCTTGGTGCCGTCAGGGAAGGTCGCCTCGACCTGCACGTCGTGGATCATCTCGGGCACGCCGTCCATGCATTGCGCGCGGGTGATCACCTGCGCGCCGGCCTCCATCATGTCGGCGACCGAGCGCCCGTCGCGGGCGCCCTCGACCACGGCATCGGTGATCAGCGCGATGGCCTCGGGGTAGTTGAGCTTCACGCCGCGGGCGAGCCGCTTGCGGGCAACCTCCGCCGCCATGGCGATCAGAAGCTTGTCCTTTTCCCGGGGGGTCAGCTGCATGGGCTACAATCTCCAGACTTTCGGCAGGGCAGTGCCTGCCAGGATCGCGAGCGCCGGCTCCAGCCGGCGGCGCAGGCGGAAGCCATCCTCCGCCAGAATGCGGGCGAAGAGAAGCCCCTCGCGCACGAGGCTCGCCCCGCCCCGGGGGCCGAGCGCCTCGCGGAGGGGGGTGAGCTTGGCATCAGCGGTCGGGGAGACGAGCAGGAGCGATGCCATCGCCCCGGCCCCCTGCCCCAGCGCGGCGCCTTTGAGCTGGGCGGCCGCATCAGGTCCGAAGCGCAGTGCGTCGGCAAAGACGAGGCGGCCGTCGCGGCGGATCTCCCAGGTGTCGCGGAAGCGGGCGGTCTGCAAAGACTCGCCCATCTCGCGCCGCCCGAAGATCACCGGCTCGGCGATCAGCGCCTCGGCATCGCCGGCCATGCTCAGCTCCAGCCTTCGAGAGAGACTGGCGCCCTCGAAGAGGATGGTTTCCTGCGGCAGCCAATGGAGCCGTGCGCCCGCCCGCAGCGTGAGCGCCGTCTCGGCCGTCGCCACACCGCTCGACGCCCGGTAGGCGCGCTCGGCGGCCTGCGTGGTGAGCGTCAGCGCGGCGCCGGGGCCGGCCTCCGCCGCCACACGCATCTGGTCGCCGCCCGTGAGCCCGCCGGAGGTGTTGAGCAGCACCGCCTCCATCATGCCCGGGCCGGGCCGCGGGAAGAGGAGCTTCAGCGCACCCTCCTGCCGCAGATCCTTGATGCCCGTCGCCCCGCGCCTCGCCTCGACGCGCAGCAGCACGCGGCCGCGCGCGCGCGGCTGGGCTGGGGGCTCTTTGGCAGCCAGAGGAGGGGCGGCGATCTGCATTGAGGGCATCCTCTCGTGCCGGCCCGGGAAAAGCCAGCGCGGGGCGGGCGGCGGCGGGGCGGCATTGGCCAAGCGCCTAAAAACCGGGCAACGAAAAGGGCGCCCCGGAAGGCGCCCTTGCTGGCCTGCTGAGCTCTGAAAGGCGGGCCTACTTGCCCTTCTTCTCGCCCAGCGACAGCGGTTTGTTGGCGCCGGAATTGGCGGTGGCCAGAACCTTCGGCTTTTCCTGCTTGGGCTTCTTCGCTTCGCGGTTTCCGTGCGTTTTGTTGCCTTTAGACATGACGACCTCGCATGTAGCAAACCCTCTCCGGCGACATGCCGGAGGGGACGTTCTCAGGAAAATCAGGGTTGCCTGAAGGCGCCAGGGCGATGACTTCGATGAGTCGGGCGGCGGCCACATCGGGCGCGCCGCAATGTCCCTAAGGTAAACCTGTGCAGGCCATCTCGCAAGCGTCATGCGCGACGCCGCGCGCGCGAACGGGCGCCCCGAAGAGCGCCCGTCTGCCGGCCCGCAGCAGCCAGCTTAGTTCGGGTTGTCCATCCGCACCGAAGCGCGCAGCTCGCCCCGCACGGGCTGCGAAAACACGGCGCGGATCTGCTGCTTCGCGCCGCCGTATTCCACATCGAGTCGGGGAAAGTCGAACACCGGGTTGCCGCCGGAATCCTCGATCTTGCCGACGGGGCAGATCGCCTCCACCGTCCGCGCCCGGCCGCCGAAGGGCAGGCCCGGAGCCGTGTCGATCACCCAGGCGTTCGACAGGCTGCCCTGATCGTGGACGACCGAGAGCGGGTTGCGCGCCTCTGCGTCGATGGCGTGGAAGACGTTGCCATAGAAGGTGACGTTCCGCATCCGCCCGAAGTCGAGATCGGCGAAGGTGGTATCCACTTCCTCTACCCGCTCGCACGAGCCGGAGACGATGCGGAAGATGTTCGACACCACCGCCAGCCCATGAACGAAATGCCCCGGACCGTAAGGCTTGATGCGGATGAAGCGGAACCACGGCGCCACCGACGAGGCGGTGAAATTGTTGCCGGTGATCGTCAGCCCGCCGAAGCTGTACTGGTTCGAGAAGGCCGGAGAGGCATCGTGCTCGTTCGTCCATTCGATGATGTTGTTGTCGATGTAATTGCCGGTAATCACCGAACGGATGTTCGGCACCGTCAGCACCAGCCCGCCGACGCGCACGCCATTGGCGGCATCGTCACCGAGGAACCAGTGGTTGCCGACGATGGTCGACCCCGTGCCCGCCAGGATCGCGAATTGCTTGAAGCGCGTGCAGCGGTTGTCTCGGATCTTCACGTCATTGGCGTTGGCGTTGAAGCAGATCGTGGTGCGCTGCTCGACGGGCAGGTCCTGCTCCTTCGAGATGAACTGGCAGCGGTCTATCATCATGCCCTGACAGGCCCGGCCGATCGAGGTGAGGCCCCGGCTCTTCGGTTGGTTGAAGAAGCAATCCTTCACATGGAAGATGATGCCCTGCCGCGCCAGCATGATGGCGCTGGCCTGCCCGTTGCAGAGGAAGTCGATCTCCGAGAGGATGAACTGGCTGAGCTCGTCGTAGCCGGAGAAATCCAGCATGTACTGGAAGCGGCGGAACTCGTAGCTCTGCGTTCCTTCCGCGTCATAGAGCGGCTGGCTCAGCTCCAGCCGGTTCTGGCTGGCGTTGACGCTGGTGACGTAAACCTCGCGCCCCACGCCATTGCCCGACACGAGGCTGCCCACCGGGATCGAGGCGACGTTCGCCACATTGGTCAGCTGCGTCGGGTTCGAGGCGGAGTAGGTGCCCTGCGCATTCACCACCGTATCGTTCCAGTTGCCGGCGCCCGCAGGCTCGAACTGGCCGTTGCGGATCACCCGGCGCGTCTTGAAGCTGGTCTTCGACGGCTCGAGGCTTTGCATGTCGAGCGGACCGGTCAGCGCGATGCGGCGGCCGCACAGATCGAGGCTCTCGTGATCGGAGAAGTTGATGAGCGCCTGATAGGCCTTCTTGAAGGCCAGCTCTTCATCGCCGAAGGCATCGAGATAGGTCTCGTAATCGAAATTGCGCTGCAGGATGAAATGCGGCCCGATCGCCTGCACCACCGTCCCCTCGAAGCGCACCTGGCTCTGGAAGGTGACGTCGCCATTCAGCTTGTAGGTACCTGCGGAAACAAGCACCTCGCGGCCCTGCGCCGCCGCATCCGCCGCCTCGAAAGCGGCGGTGTCGTCGGTCACCCCGTCGCCCTTGGCCCCGTAGTCGCGCACATCCACCAGCCCGAGCAGATCGCGCAGGAAGTAGCTGGTGACGTCCTCGATCTCGATATCGTCGACGCGCACCACGCCGCCGTTCGGCCCCGTCAGGTCGATGCCGATATGGCCGTAGATCGCACCGGTCCACACCATGTCGACGCCGTTGCGGTCGCCTGTGCCGATGATGGCGGTGACGGTCACGACCTCGCCATAGGTGGTGAGCTGCGTCGATGGCCCCACCTCCACCAGCCCGCCCACATGCGCGCCTCCTGACCCACCGGCCCAGCCGGCGATGCGCACCGCCGGCAGCGCGCCCGACATCGCCTTCACCCGCGCCGTGACCTGCAGGTAGCAGCCCGGCAGGATAGTGGTCTCACCCATGTAGCGAACCCTTTGGGTGCTGCTGGTCTTGTTCACCTCCAGACAGCCGGCGAAATCCTGATCCGCCGGCACGAAGGCCCCGCCACCGGTGGCATAGGTGGCCGAGCCGGGCGTGCCGTCGCCGCGAGACCAGACCTCAAGCCCTCCGGCAAAGGGCGGCGGCATCAGCACCAGCCCGTCGGTGATCGCCTTGTTCATCGGACATCCTTTCGCAACCGAGCGCCCCCGGCCGCATCGCCGGAGCTTCAGTGCGGAGGACTAGGTGCACGCGGTGAAGGAGGCCCGATGGCATCGGGCGGGAGGATCTGGGCGGCGCAACGGGGGGCGGAGCGAGGGGGTGAGCCTCGAAGCGGCATCGCCCGGCGCGATCAGCCCGGGATGCGGAAGAGAATGAAAGTCAGAACGGACCCAGGCACGGCAAGGCCGCCTTCTAAACCCCAAGCCGCTCCAGCGCGTCCGCCAGCAGTTGCTCCGGCGTGCGCGAGATATCGAGGCGTATTGCCTCTTCCGGCCCCGGCGGCTCCAGTGTGGCGAACTGGCTCGTCAGAAGTTCGGGCGGCATGAAATGGTTCTCCCGCGCTGCCATCCGACGAGCCACCAGCTCGAACGAGCCGTCGAGCCACAGGAATGTCAGCTTCCCCGCCCCATCCCGCAGCCGGTCGCGATGCGCGCGCCGCAGCGCCGAACACGAGGCGACCGCCGGTCCCTCGCCCGCCACCAGCGCCGCTGCCACCGCGTCGAGCCACAGCCAGCGGTCGTCATCCGTCAGGGGGATGCCAGCCGCCATCTTGGCCCGGTTCGCCTCGGAATGCAGGACATCGCCCTCGATGTACCGCGCGCCCAGCGCCTCGGCCAAGTCGGCGGCCGCCGTCGTCTTACCCGAGCCGGAGACTCCCATCACCACGATCCGGAGCGGCGCTGCTTCCATCACACACTCGCCGTCAGGCCGCCGTCGACGAACAGCGTGACGCCGTTCACGTAGGAGGCCGCGTCGGAGGCGAGAAAAACGCAGGCCCCCGCCAGCTCGTCCACCTGGCCCCAGCGGCCCTGCGGCACCCGGCCCTCAAGCCAGCCGTGGAACGCAGGGTCGGCGCGCAGTGCACTGTTCATCTCGGTTTCGAAATATCCGGGCGCGATGGCGTTGCAGTTCAGCCCCCGGCGCCCCCAATCGGCCGCCATGCCCTTGGTGAGGTTGGCGACGGCCCCCTTCGTCGCCGTGTAGGGCGCGATGGTCGGCCGGGCTAGCATGGCGTTCACCGACGCGATGTTGATGATCTTGCCGCGCCCCCGCGCCAGCATATGCGTCGCCACCGCCTGGCTGACATGGAAGACGCCGGAGACGTTGATCTCCATCAGCCGGGCGAATTCCTCTGGCGGGAAGTCGTCCAGCGGCGCCCGGTGCTGGATGCCGGCGTTGTTGACGAGGATGTCGATGGCGCCGACCTCGTCCTCGAACAGGGTCACCGCCGCCTGCACCGCGGCGCGGTCGGCCACGTCGAAGGGCAGCACCCTCGCGCCCGGCAGGCCCTCGGCCGCCTCGCGAAGCGCCGCCTCGTTCCGGCCGTTCAGCACCACTTCGGCGCCTGCCGCCGCCAGCCCTTTCGCCAGCGCCAGCCCTATGCCGCGGCCGCCGCCGGTGACCAGCGCGCGCCGTCCCGTCAGGTCAAACAGGTCCATATCTCCTCCCCTTCGCCCTCAGCCGACAGCCGGGGCGCTTCGCTGTCAAGCGCCTCGCGCGCCCCTCGGCCAGGGCCCGCCGGCGCTGCGACAGCCCACGTCAGGCCCCAATACCGTTGCCTCGCGGCCCCCAACGCGCCATCTAGAGGCAAAAGGAGGCCCGCCATGGACCATAAAGCACATATCGGCCTCGTCGGCCTCGGGACGATGGGCGCGGCCCTCTCCCTCAACATCGCCGAGAAAGGCTTCGACATCGCGGTCTGGAACCGCAAGTCCGACCGCCCGCATGAATTCCGCAAGCAGGCCGGCGCGCTGGCCGAGCGGATCATCCCCTCCAACACGCTCGAAGAGCTCGTCGCCAACATTGCCGAGCCCAGGGCGATCATCCTGATGATCCCGGCGGGCGAGCCGGTCGACGACATGATCGGCAAGCTGCGCCCGCTCATGGGCCCCGACGACCTCATCATCGACGCCGGCAACGCCAATTTCCACGATACCAACCGGCGGATCGAGGAAAGCGGCGGCCCCTTCCTCGGCATCGGCGTCTCCGGCGGCGAAGAGGGCGCGCGCCACGGGCCGGCCATCATGGGCGGCGGCAAGAAAGAGTATTGGGACCGTGTGGCCCCTATCCTCGAAGCGATCTCGGCCAAATACGAGGGCGAGCCCTGCGCCGCCTGGATGGGCGAGGCCGGAGCGGGCCATTTCGTGAAGGCCGTGCACAACGGCATCGAATATGCCGACATGCAGATGATCGCCGAGATCTACGGCATCCTGCGCGACGGGCACGGGCTGAGCGCCGGCGGGATCGCCCCGATCTTCGAGGGCTGGAACGAGGGCGTGCTGCAAAGCTACCTCATCGAGATCTCCGGCAAGGTCGCCGGCACCACCGATGCCGCCACCGGCGAGCCGCTGCTCGACGTCATCGTCGACGCGGCGGGCCAGAAGGGCACCGGTCGCTGGACGGTGATCGAGGCGCAGCATCTCGCCGCCCCCGTCCCCGCCATCGAGGCCGCGGTCGTGGCGCGCAACCTCTCCGCGCGCCGCGAAGAGCGGGCCACGGGCGAGAGCCTCTTCGGCGCCGCGCCCAAGCCCCTGCCCAAAGGCACGCTCGAGGCGGACACGCTGGAGCAGGCGCTGATCTGCGGCAAGATCATGTGCTACGCGCAGGGCTTCACCATGATCGCCGCCGCCGCCGACCAGTTCGGCTGGACGCTCGACCTGCCCGCCATCGCCCGCGTCTGGCGCGAGGGCTGCATCATCCGCTCGGCGATGCTCAACGATATGGCCTCCGCACTCGCCGAAGACCCCCAGCGCAACCTGATGTTCGCGCCCTTCTTCGCGGCCCATGTGAAGACCAGCCAGCTTGGCCTCCGCGAAACCGTCTCGGGCGCCGCCGCCCATGGTCTCTCCGTGCCGGCCCTCTCTTCGGGCCTTGCCTATTTCGACCAGATGCGCACAGCGCGCGGCACAGCAAACATGATCCAGGGCCAGCGTGACTTCTTCGGCCTGCACGGCTTCGCCCGGCTCGACGATGGCTCCACCGGCCAGCACGGCCCCTGGGCCGACCACGCCGCCAACCCGGCAGACGACGCCGGCAAACAAAGCTAAAGCCCTCCCGGGCGGCGCCCCGCCGCGCCGCCCGCAAGCCGCGCTCCTTTGGACCCCAGCCGAGCGCGGCCTGCTCCACCTCCTGTCTTTGCTCTCAAAAATCCTCGGGGGGCTGCCGCAGGCAGCGGGGGCAGACAGCCCCCTCCCCGGCCCGCAGCTCGCGCTAGCCCCGCCGCAGCGCCGCCAGCACCGCCGGCGTCGCCCGCCCATCCGCGAGCAGGCCCTGCCGCTCCTGCCAGCCGCGAACGGCCCGCTCCGTATCGCCGCCAGCAAATCCGTCCACGCCGCCCGTATCGAAGCCGGCGCGGGTCAGCCGCTCCTGCAGCTCGCGGATCTCTGCCGGGCTGAGCACCTCGTCAGCGCCGGGAAAGTCGCGCGACAGCGGCCCGGCCCCCGCCAGCCGGTCAGAGAGATGCCCCACGGCCAGCGCGTAGATGTCAGCATTGTTGTAGCGCTTGATGACGTCGAAGTTGCGGAAGACCAGAAAGGCTGGTCCCGCGGCGCCGTCGGGCAGGAAGAGCCGCCCCTCCGGCAGGCCGCCCAGGCTGCCGCCCTGCGCGCGCGTCACGCCCAGCGCGCCCCACTCAGCCGCACTGCGCCCGCCAGTCGGGCCGGTGTAGCCGGCGGGCAACCGCACCTCTACACCCCAGGGCTCGCCGGTGCGCCAGCCATTCCGCGCGAGGTAATTGGCTGTGGAGGCCAGCGCGTCGGTCGGATCGTCGCTCCAGATGTCACGCCGCCCGTCGCCGGTGCCGTCCACCGCGAGCGACAGGTAGGAGGAGGGGATGAACTGCGTATGCCCCATCGCCCCAGCCCAGGAGCCGAGCATCCGATCCGGGCTCACCTCGCCGGCGGCGACGATGCGCAGGGCGTCGATGAGCTGCCCCTCGAAGAAGGCGCCGCGACGGCCATCGAAGGCCAGCGTCGCCAGCGCCGAGACGACCGGAAAGTCGCCGCGGCGGGTGCCATAGGCACTCTCCATCCCCCAGATGGCGGCGACGACCTCTTTCGGCACGCCGTAGCGCGCCTCCAGCCCGTCCATCGCCGCGCCGCGCCGCGCGAGCTCGGCCCGGCCGTTGGCGACGCGCTCGGCGCTGACGATCCGGGCGAAATAGGCGGCATAGCTGAGGTTGCTCTCGGCCTGGTTGCGGTCCTTCTCGATCACCTCGGGGATGAAGCCAGCCCCTGCGATGGCCGGGCGGGCCACGCCTTCGGGGATGCCCGCGGCGACAGCGCGCGGCAGGAACGACATGGCCCAGGCGTCGAAGGCGGCATTGGGAATGGTCTCGATGTCGTCACTCCCTCCGGCTGCCTCATAGGCCGCAAAGCGCTGCGATCCGCCACAGGCGGCGAGCAGGACGATGGCCGCCAGCGCGGCGGGAAACAAGACACGCATTAAAGTCACTCCAGTCGGAGGTCACGAGGTAGTCTGCGCGCGCTCCTCGCCCAGCGGCCCGGCGGCATTTCGCCTGCCGGCGCCCCGGGGTGCGGGGGCCATCACACAAACGGGGCGCTGCCTGTCGCAGCGCCCCGCCCGTTCCGGCGCGATATCGCGCCATCTTTCGCTTGAAGATCAGCCGTTCGGCGTGATGACCACTTCGACGCGGCGGTTGCGGGCCTTGCCGGCGGCGTCGAGGTTCGACGCGATGGGCGCAGCTTCGCCGCGGCCGATGGTGGAGATCCGGCCCGGCGCGACGCCGGCGGAGATCAGCACCGAGGCGACCGACTGGGCGCGGCGCTCCGACAGGTCCTGGTTGTAGGCGGCGGCACCGTCGCTGTCGGTATGGCCGATCACCTGAACGCGGCTGTTCGGGTAGTTGTTCAGGCTCTGCGCCAGGGCGCGCAGGTCGCTCTGCAGCTGGCCGGTCAGCGTGGCGCTGTCGACGGGGAAGAGGATGTCGTTCGGCATGGTCACGGTCAGGCTGGTGCCGTTGTTGACGATGCCGACGTTGCTGCCGAGCTGGTTGCGCAGTTCGGCTTCCTGCCGGTCGAGGATCGTGCCGGCCACACCGCCGACCGTGGCGCCGGCAGCAGCGCCGATCACGGCGTTGCGGGCGCGCTCGCGGCTGTCGTCACCGGTGAGCAGGCCACCGACCGCGCCGATCCCGGCGCCGATCAGGGCGCCCTGGTTGGCGTTCTGGGTGCCCTGGCCCGGCACGGGCTCGCAAGCGGCAAGGCCGATGGCGAGCGCACCGCCGGAGAGGGTGAGGATGGCTTTGTTCAGATAGCTTTGCATATTGATGTCCGTCTGCATGGGCGGCGCGGGGTCGCGCCCTTGCCCCCTTATCGGGCAGGATAACGCTGTTATCCAATATCGGTTTCCATGTCCCGCGGGTTTTCGCCTAGCAGCCGCTCCTGCGGCGCCATGCCACCCTCTTTCGCGTCTGCCCGCGCCGCCTCCCAGGCCAGCAGGGCGCGCTTGACCGGCAGGCCCCAATGGTAGCCACCGAGGCCGCCGGATTTGCGCAAGGCCCGATGGCAGGGGATGAGGAACGAGATCGGGTTGCGCCCGACCGCATTGCCCACGGCGCGTACGGCGCGCGGGCTGCCGATGCTGCTGGCGATCTCCGAATAGGTGGTCACGTGGCCCGAGGGCACCCGCATCAGCGCCTCCCAGACCTTGATCTGGAAGGGCGCGCCGATGAGGAACAGCGGCACCTCGCCCTCCGCCCGGCCGAAGGCGGCCTCGGCCCAGGGCGCCAGCCGCTCCGGCGCTTCGATGAAGGTCGCCGCCGGCCAGCGGGCGGTGAGATCGGCCATCGCCGCGGCCTCGCCCGATTCGGCGGAGAAGGCGATACCGCAGAGGCCGCGCTCGGTGCCCATCACCAGCGCCGGGCCGAAGGGGCTGTCGAACCAGCCCCAGTGGATCACCAGCCCCGCGCCACCTCTGGCGAAATCGCCGGGGCTCATCGCCTCCCACCGCAGGAAGAGATCATGCAGCCGCCCGGTGCCCGAAAGCCCGGCGCCATCGGCGGCGCCCAGCGTGGTGAAGCGCTCCGCCAGCAGCGCCTTTGCATGGCCGAGGGCGAGATATTGCTGGAAGCGCTTGGGGCTTACCCCGGCCCAGGCGGTGAACAGCCGCTGGAAATGCGCGGGCGACATATGCATGCGCCGCGACAGCTCCTCCAGCGACAGGGGCGCGCCGCCGGCCGCGTCGATCTCGGCAATGGCACGGGCCATAACGTGGTAATGGTAGCTGTCGTCTTCGAAGCGGGTTGGGGCGGACATGCGGCGCTCTCCTTCTGCGCCGAGAATACGCCGGAGCCGGTGCCTGCGGCGACCCGGAAGTTGCGGGAACGGCGGTGCGGGAGGCGAGAGGGCGGAGGGGGGCTGTCTGCCCCCCGCTGCCGTTGGCAGCCCCCCCGAGGATTTTATTGGAGCAAAGACAGGGAGGAGTGTGGCGGGCCGCGCTCGGCAGAGGATTGGGGTGGCGGCCTGTGGCGGGCGCTGGATCGTCTTGTGCCGGGCGGCGGGCGCGGCAATAAACCCCCATGCCCCGTTTGCTCGATTACGAAGAAATCAAGGAGTGCTTTCGCCGCTGGCAGGAGGCCGAGGCCGCGCCGGTGAGCGAGCTCGCCTACGTGAACCCCTATACGCTGGTCGTGGCGGTGGCGCTGTCGGCGCAGGCGACCGACGCCGGCGTGAACCGGGCGACCAGGGCGCTGTTCGAGACGGTTCAGACGCCGGAGGCGATGCTGGAGCTCGGCGAGGAGCGCCTGATCGAGCATATCAAGACCATCGGGCTCTTTCGTAACAAGGCCAAGAACGTTATCGCCCTCAGCCGCATCCTCGTGGAGGAGCACGACGGCGAGGTGCCGGCCAGCCGGGCGGCGCTGATGGCGCTGCCGGGGGTGGGGCGGAAGACGGCGAATGTCGTTCTTAACGTGGCCTTCGGCTTTCCGGCGCAGGCTGTCGATACGCATATCTTCCGCGTCGCCAACCGCACGGGCCTCGCGCCTGGCAAGGACGTGCTCGCCGTCGAGCGCGCCATCGAAGACAGGGTGCCGGTGCAATACCAGCACCACGCCCATCACTGGCTCATCCTGCACGGGCGGTACATCTGTGTCGCGCGCAAGCCGCGCTGCCCCGACTGCCTGATCCGTGACATCTGCACCTTCGAGGAGAAGACCCAATGACCCATTACCAGGCTGTCGGCATCGGCAATGCCGTCGTCGACGTGCTGTCGGAATGCGACAACAATTTCCTCGCCAACATGGACATCGAGAAGGGCATCATGCAGCTCGTCGAGCGCGAGCGGGGCGAGATGCTCTACGGCGCCATGAAAGAGCGGCGGCAGGCGCCCGGCGGCTCGGTGGGCAACACCATCGCGGGCTTGGGCAACCTCGGCCTCTCCACCGCCTTCATCGGGCGGGTGAAGGATGACGGGCTGGGGCGCTTCTATGCGCAGGCGCTGGAAAGCCAGGGCACGGCCTTCCCCAACCCGCCCATCGCGGGCGGTGCGCTGCCCACCTCGCGCTCGATGATCTTCGTGACACCCGACGGCGAGCGCTCGATGAACACCTATCTCGGCATCTCGTCGGAGATCTCACCCGCAGACGTGCCGGAGGATGTGGCCGGCCAATGCGATATCCTCTTCCTCGAGGGCTATCTCTATGACCGGCCTGAAGGCAAAGAGGCCTTCACCCAGGCCGCGCGGCTCTGCCGCCGCGGCGGCGGGCGCGCGGGGATCGCGCTCAGTGACCCGTTCTGCGTGGACCGGCATCGCGGCGACTTCCGCAAGCTGGTGACGGAGCTCGACTACGTCATCGGCAACCAGCACGAGTGGGAATCGCTTTACCAGACCGATCTGGCGAGCGCGCTGGATCAGGCAGCCGCGGAGATCGGGCTGGTCGTCTGCACGCAATCCGGCGCCGATGTCATCATCACCGATGGCAAGGAGCGCGTGGAAGTGCCGGTGAAGCGCGTGGTGCCGGTGGATGCCACGGGGGCGGGCGATCTCTTCGCCTCGGGCTTCATCTACGGCATGGCACATGGCGCCGACCTTGCCACTTCGGGCCGCATGGGCTGCGTGGCGGCGGCCGAAGTGATCAGCCATTTTGGCGCGCGACCGGAGACGGATCTGCGCAAGCTGTTCAAGGCCGAAGGGCTGCTCTGAGGGCGGGCCCGCCTTAAGCGGGGCCTCGCCGCGCCGGGCGGGGGAAGAACGGCGGCGAAAGCTAGCGCCGAGCTGTGGAGCAGCCCGGACAACCCTGTGGATAAGTCTGTGAAAGACCGCTGAGCAGTGGCGCCTGGCCTTCGCGCCGGCGCCTACTTCGCCAGCTTTGCATGCACCTCGTCGAGGTCGATCTCGCCTGTGGGTAACTTGTTGGCGGGGTTCTCGAAGTCGTAGCGGAAGAGCTGGAAGTCGCGCTTGTAGATCTCGTAGACCAGATGCATCGACAGGTCGTCGAAATACTCCTCCACGGGATGCGCCCTTGTCGGCCCGTGGCCCTCGCTCTCGTTGAAGCGGGGAATGTCGGCCAGGCTCACCGGCACCGGCGTCGTCACCCGGTCGAGCACGCCCTGCATGCCTTCGTTGAACTTCTCCGTCCAGAAGATCGCGTCATAGCGACCGCCATTGGCGACGAAGGTCGAGATATGGCCCGACATCGACGACCAGTGAATGTCCGGCGGCATCGGCTTCTTCCAGCGGATGGTGTCGCGCGCGAACAAGAGGAAGCGGCGGAAGCTCTTGATCTGGTCGAATTCGAAGCCGTCATCGGGGCTGCCAACCTCGATCCCGTATTTCTGCACGAGGAGCGGCACGAGGTTGCCCCGGTAGCGGCGACCGTTCCTCTGGATGCCGCAGATCTTGTCGAAGAAGCTGGAGAGGATGCGCGTGTAGGGGTTGCGCACGCAGGTGAAGGCGAAGCTGCGATGCGCCTCGACATTGGCGGTGATCGCCGGCTGGCTGGCTTCGATCCCCCATTTGTGCAGGCCCTGCTGCGCATCATGGATGTCGCCGTCGTAGAAGCGCCCGTGGTCGGAGTAGAACATGATCTGGCCGATGGTCGAGCAGGCGCATTTGGGCACCACGCGGTAGACCATGCTCTCGCTCTCCGTCATCCATGTTCCCGGAAAGCCCATCGCTGATCCCCTTTGACGCCCGCACGCTTCGCTCGTGCGCGCCAAATGACCAGAGAGGGGCTGTCTTTACAACGCTCAATCGCGCTATCAGCGCTGCAGAACGAGGCGCCGCTGCGCCCAGCCGACCCGGGGTTCGATGGCCAAGATCGCCTTCATATTGCTCTGCCACAAAGACCCGGCAGCCATCATCCAGAAGGCCCGCCAGCTCACGGCCGCCGGCGATGTCATGGCCATCCATTTCGATGCCTCCGCCCCCGACAGCGCCTGGGCCGAGATCACGGCGGCACTTCAGGGCGACCCCTCGATCACCTTCGCCCCACGCGTGCGCTGTGGCTGGGGCGAATGGAGCCTGGTGCAGGCCACGCTCGGCGCGACCGAGGCCGCGGAGAAGGCCTTCCCCGATGCCACGCATTTCCTGCTGCTCTCGGGCGATTGCATGGCGATCAAATCTGCCGCCTTCGCGCATGAGATGCTGGAGGCGGATAACGCAGATTACATCGAGAGCTTCGATTTTCACGCCAGCGACTGGATCAAGACCGGCATCAAGGAAGAGCGGCTGAACGTTCGCCACTGGTTCAACGAGCGCAGCCAGAAATGGCTGTTCTACAAGTCGATGCAGCTGCAGCGCGGGCTCGGCCTCACCCGACGCCCGCCGGCGGATCTGACCATCATGATCGGCTCGCAATGGTGGTGCCTGCGGCGCAGCACAGTGGAGGCTGTCCTGGCCTTCGTGCGAGAGCGGCCCGACGTGACGCGCTTCTTCCGCACCACCTGGATCCCGGATGAGACGTTCTTTCAGACGCTGGTGCGCCATCTGGTGCCCGACACCGAGATCCGCAGCCGCACACTGACCTTCCTGATGTTCACCGATTACGGAATGCCGGTGACCTTCTACAACGATCACTACGACCTGCTGCTCGGCCAGAACTACCTGTTCGCCCGCAAGATCAGCCCCGAGGCGACGGAGCTGAAGGCCCGGCTCGGCGATCTCTACGCTTCGGGCCGCACCGACTTTCGCATCTCGGACGAGGGGCGCACGCTTTTCGGTTTCCTCACCGGGCGGGGCCGCGTCGGGCGCCGCTTTGCCCCGCGCTTCTGGGAGGCGGGGATGAGCATGGGGCGCGAGCGGGTGCTCTACATCCTTATCTGCAAGAAATGGCATGTGGCCAAGCGGCTGGTCGGTGCGATCCGGGCGGCGACAGACATTCCCTGCCTCGATTTCATCTTCAACGAGGAAGACAGCCCGCTGCCCGATCTCGGCGGCATCCAGTCGAGTATCGCCAAGCGCACCCGGCACCGCCGCGCCATGATGCGGATGCTGTTCGACCATCACCAGACCGACCGGCTGCTGATCTGCCTCGACGTCTCCGGCCTCGACCATCTGCGCGATTTCGCCGCCGACCGCTGCGAGCTGCGAATTCTGGAGATCGACTGCAGCTATTCCGACGACTTCCTGACCGGCCACGCCCGGCGCATGGGGCTTGCCGGGGCCGAGACGGGGGCTGCGGGGCTGGCGAGCCTGCTGCCCACCCTGCGCTACGATCTGGCCTATGAGACAGAGGCTCTGCGCGGCGCGGGTCTGCCCAATTACCATCGCCTGCGCGAGGGCGCGGGCGTGGAGGAGAACACCCAGAGCATTGCGCAATTCCTTCAAGTGGGGCAGGAGGTGGCAGGGCAGATCGCCGCCACGCCGCATCTGTTTGACGATTGAAAGGGACGCCGCCGCGCCATGACGTTCAGCTACGATCCTCAGAACATCTTCGCCAAGATCCTGCGCGGAGAAATCCCCAACAAGACGGTGTTCGAAAGCGAGCATGCGCTGGCCTTCGAGGATATCGCGCCCCAGGCCCCCGTGCATGTGATGGTGATCCCGAAGGGGCCCTATGTCTCGCTCGATCACTTCGCCGCCGAGGCGAGTGCCGAAGAGCAGGTGGGCTTCTTTGCCGCCGTCGCCGAGGTTTGCCGCCTGCTGGGTGTTGAGGAGGGCTTTCGCGCCATCGCCAATGCCCGCGATCACGGCCATCAGGAAGTGCCGCACTTCCACCTGCACATCCTCGGCGGCCGCCCGCTTGGCCCCATGCTGACCCAACCGGAGTGAGCCAGATGACGACCAATCCCGCCTCCGCCTATCCCGCCCCCGAGACCAAGGTGACACATAGCCGCCGGTTCGCCTGCGACGGCGGCGTCGGCGCGCTCGGCCACCCTCGCGTCTGGCTGACGGTGCCGCTGGGGGCTCAGTCCATCGATTGCCCCTATTGCGACGCCCGCTGGGTGCTGGAAGGCGACGGCGGTGCGCACTGAGCTGGTGCCGGTCGCCGCTTAAGGCGGGGTAGCCCTCGCCTCGCATAATGCCGAATCCCTGCCCCTTCTGCGGCTTCCAGCTGGAGCCCCCCTCGCACGCCGGCCCGTGGGGTGGCGCTACGACGTTCCCGCTACCGCGCTTTATCCCAGCCACACCTCTCCCAGCGGAGGGCTCAGCGCTCCCTTCACCAGAGCGCCAGCTCGCCGGGACAGGCCGGCGCTCGCGCGGCGGCCTGAAGCCCTTCATTCCGCGCGTGGGAAAGAGCGGAGAGGTCGGAGAGGAGGCACCGCCCCTGCCCTCTGGCCCTTCGGCGCCCCCTGTGGCACCTCTGAGCTGAGCCAAGGGAGTCCCCATCATGAGCAATTTCGGCAAGGGCCACCATCTGATGCTGGTCGACGGCTCGGCCTTCATCTTCCGCGCCTACCACGCCCTGCCGCCGCTCACGAGGAAGTCCGATGGACTGCCGGTGGGGGCCGTCTCTGGCTTCGTCAACATGCTCTTCAAGATGGTCGAGGATAATCAGGGCGCCGACGCTCCCACGCACGTGGCAGCCATCTTCGACTATTCCGGCAAGTCCTTCCGCAACGAGATCTACGACAAGTACAAGGCGCACCGCCCGCCGCCGCCGGAAGACCTCGTGCCGCAATTCCCGCTCACCCGTACGGCGACGCGGGCCTTCAACATCCCCGCCATCGAGATTGAGGGCTTCGAGGCCGATGACATCATCGGCTGCCTCTCCTGCCGCGCGCGCGACGCCGGGGGCCGCGTCACCATCGTGTCGTCCGACAAGGACCTGATGCAGCTCGTCGGCGATGGCGTCGAGATGTTCGACCCGATGAAGAACAAGCGCATCGACCGCGAGGGCGTGCTGGAGAAGTTCGGCGTCTATCCCGACCGCGTGGTCGACGTGCAGTCGCTGGCCGGCGATAGCGTCGACAACGTGCCCGGCGCCCCCGGCATCGGCCTGAAAACCGCCGCCCTGCTCATCAACGAATACGGCGACCTCGACACGCTCCTCTCGCGCGCCGAAGAGATCAAGCAGCCCAAGCGCCGGCAGACGCTGATCGACAATGCCGAGCAGATCCGCATCTCTCGCCAGCTCGTTACCCTCGATTGCAACATGGCCTGCGATGTCACGCTCGACGAGCTGGAGGTGAAGGAACCCGACACCGAGGTGCTGCTGGGCTTTCTGGCCGAGATGGAGTTCCGCACCCTCACCAAGCGTGTGGCCGACAAGTTCGGCGTCGCGGCAGACGAGGTGCCAGAGCCACCCGCCGCGACCACCGAGGAGAGCGCCCGCGAGGAAATCCCGCCGCCGCCCTTCGACCCGTCCGAGTATGAGTGCATCCGCGACGCCGAAACCCTCGGTCGCTGGATCGCCACCATCTACGAGCGCGGCCATGTCGCCATCGACACCGAGACGACCTCGCTCTCCGAAATGCGGGCCGAGCTGGTGGGCATCTCGCTTTGCGTCTCGCCCGGGCTCGCGGGTTACATCCCGCTGACCCACAAGGAGAGCGGCTCCGACGAGGGACTCTTCGGCTCCGACAAGCTGGCCGAGGGGCAGATGGGGATGGCGGAAGCCATCGACCTCCTCAAGCCGGTGCTGGAAGACCCGTCGATCCTCAAGATCGGCCAGAACATGAAATACGATGCGAAGATCTTCGCCCGCTACGGCATCGAGGTCGCGCCGATCGACGACACCATGCTGATGAGCTACGCGCTGCATGCCGGCCTGCACAATCACGGCATGGACGAGCTGAGCGAGCGCTACCTGGCGCATTCGCCGATCCCCATCAAATCGCTGCTCGGCACTGGCAAATCGGCCCTGACCTTCGACAAGGTGCCGATCGACGAGGCGGTGAAATACGCCGCCGAAGATGCCGACGTGACGATGCGCCTTTGGCAAACCTTCAAACCGCGCCTCCACGCGGCCAAGGTCACCCGCGTCTATGAGCGCATGGAGCGGCCGCTGGTGCCGGTTCTCGCCCGGATGGAGCGGGCCGGCATCAAGGTGAACCGCGACCACCTCTCGCGCATGTCCAACGCCTTCGCACAGAAGATGGCGGGGCTGGAGGCCGAGATTCAGGAGCTGGCGGGCCGGCCCTTTAACGTCGGCTCGCCAAAGCAGCTCGGCGAGATCCTCTTCGACGAAATGTCGCTGGAGCTGCCCGACGGCAAGACTCCCAAGAAGGGCAAGACCGGCGCCTATTCCACCGGCGCCGATGTGCTGGAGGATCTCGCCACCATCCACGAGCTGCCCCGGCTGATCCTCGACTGGCGGCAGATCTCGAAGCTGAAAAGCACCTATACCGACAGCCTGCAGGAGCATATTGACGAGGGCGGGCGCATCCACACCTCCTATTCCATCGCCGGGGCCAACACTGGCCGCCTCGCCTCGACCGACCCGAACCTGCAGAACATCCCGGTGCGCACCGAGGAAGGTCGCCGCATCCGCGAGGCCTTCATCGCCGAGCCGGGCCATGTGCTGGTGTCGCTCGACTACAGCCAGATCGAGCTGCGCATCCTCGCCCATATCGCGGGGATCGACTCCCTGCGCGAGGCCTTTGCCGAGGGGCAGGACATTCACGCCGCCACGGCCAGCGAGATGTTCAACGTGCCGATGGACGAGATGACGCCCGAGATCCGCCGGCAGGCCAAGGCGATCAACTTCGGGGTGATCTACGGCATTTCAGGCTTCGGCCTCGCCCGCAACCTGCGCATCGCGCGGGCCGAAGCGCAGGGGTTCATCGACCGTTACTTCGAGCGCTTCCCCGGCATCCGCGCCTACATGGACGAAAGCGTCGCCTTCGCGAAGGAGAATGGGCGGGTGGAGACGCTCTTCGGCCGGCGCATCCACACGCCCGAGATCAACGCCTCGGGACCGCACGCCGGCTTCGCCCGCCGCGCCGCCATCAACGCCCGCATTCAGGGCACGGCGGCAGACATCATCCGCCGCGCGATGACGCGGATGGATGCCGCCATCGAGGGGATGCCGGCGAAGATGCTGCTGCAGGTGCATGACGAACTGCTGTTCGAGGTGGAAGAGGGCCACGAGGAGGCGCTCATCGCCCGCGCCCGCGAGGTGATGGAGAACGCCGCCGACCCGGCCGTGGCGCTCGATGTGCCGCTGATCGTGGATGGCGGTATCGGCATGAACTGGGCGGAGGCGCACTGACCCGAGCGCCGATTTCCATATGGAAATCGAAGGCGGAAACCATATGGTTTCCGCTCTTCCCCAGCCGCTGAGCAAGAGGATTTCCGTGGCGCACCACTGCATTGACGCGCCACGCCCGCTCCGCCTAGCATGACCCCATGTACATGATGCACCAGACAATCATCCGAGCCTGAGGCTCCGCCTCACCGGCGCGCCCCGCGCGCCACGGCTCTGTTCGCCCCCGGCCCCGCCGGCGGGCAAGTTCTGGACATTTCCATGCAAGATCATTCCGCGCCCTTCGGGGCTGACGACCTCCTGCGCTTCGAGCGTGAGGGCTACCTGCGCCTCGATGGCGCCATCCCGCCAGCTCTCATCGCCGCCTGCGCCCATATCCTCTGGCGCGCCTCGGGCGCCAACCCGGACGATCCCGCGACCTGGACGCAGCCGGTCATCCGCCTGCCCCATCTCGCCCTGCCGCCGTTCCGCGAGGCGGCCAACACCCCGCAGCTCCACGCGGCCTTCGAGCAGCTCGCCGGCCCGGGCCTCTGGCAACCACAGGGCGGTCTCGGCACCTTCGCGCTGCGCTTTCCCAGCGAGACCGACCCGGGCGATGCCGGCTGGCATGTCGACATGAGCTTCGGAACGGAGGACCCGGACTTCCTCAACTGGCGGGTCAACCACGCCTCGAAGGGGCGGGCTCTTCTGATGCTGTTCCTCTTTTCCGATGTCGGCAAGGCCGATGCCCCCACCCGCCTGCGCCTCGGCTCGCATCTGAGCATCGCCCGCCAGCTCGCCCCTCATGGGGACGAGGGCCTCAGTCTGCGAGAGCTCGCGGCGAACGGCTTTGAGGAGACGGCGGACCTGCCGGAGGCACTGGCAACCGGCCCTGCGGGGACGGTCTATCTCTGCCATCCGTTCCTCGTCCACGCCGCCCAGCCGCACCACGGCACCGTGCCGCGCTTCCTCGCGCAGCCGCCGCTTCTGCCGGCAGAGGGCGTGCTGCCCGGGACGACGGAGACCCCCGTGGGCCGCGCCATCCGCACCGCCTGAGGCACATACGAAAAGGGCGGGCCGTTCTGGCCCGCCCCCGCTCAAGTCAGCCTAAGCGCGATCAGCTGACCGCTTCGGCCTCCAGCTGCTCCGCACGGCGACCGCCGCGGGAAATCTCGATCTGGCGGGGTTTCAGCGCCTCGGGCACCTCCTTCACCAGGTCGATATGCAGCATGCCGTTCTCATGCGCGGCGCCGGTGACGCGAACGTGGTCGGCCAGCGTGAAGCGGCGCTCGAAGGCGCGGGTGGCGATACCGCGATGCAGGTAGCGGCGCTCGGTCTCGTCGCCGTCCTTGCGGGCGGTGATGACGAGGGCGTTCTCGCGGGCCTCGACGTTCAGCTCGTCGGCGGCGAACCCGGCCACGGCGATCGAGATGCGCCAGGCGTCATCGCCGGTCTTCTCGATGTTGTAGGGCGGGTAGTTGTTGGCCTGCGGCTCGCTGGCCATCACGCGGTCCATCATCTCGGCGATCTGATCGAAGCCGACGCTGGCGCGGTAGAGCGGGGAAAAGTCATACGTGCGCATAGGGGTATCCTCCAGTGAAGCGACACATGCGATGCGGCCTCTCCAAGTGGACGAGGCCAGGGTTGCGGCGAGACCCGGCAAGCGGCGTCTCGCGAAAGGGATTTAGGCAGGCGATCCGGCGGTTCAAGAGGGGCGCGCGCAGTCAGGGCCGCACGAATTTCGCCCCCGTGTCGCCCCGGCCCTCACCCACCACCACGCGGCCCGGCCCGCCAGAGGCGACAAGCCCGGCGCCATGGGCCATCTGGTCGAGCAGCTCGGGCAGCGCCTCGGCCAGCGCCGCGCCAAGCGCGATGCGCTCCGCCTCCATCTCTGCCTTGGCCGAGATGACAGAGACAATCCGCGGCCCGGCAGCGGAGAAGGTGAAGACCGGCGCGCCAGACGAGCCGAAATCGACATCGCAGTTCATCACCAGCACGCCCGAGACCTCGCCGATCAGCCCGCAGACCTCCTGCAGCGATGGCTCTTCCGCCCGGTCGAAGGCGTAGGAGACGATGCCCACCTCGGCCCCGGCCCCGGCCGGCTGCGACAGGTCGAACGGCTGGATCTGCGGTGTGCGGATCGGGCGGTCGAGCTCAAGCAGCGCCAGGTCATTGGCCGATTGCAGCGTGCGGTCGACGCTATCGTCCTGCCGGAAATCGGGATGCACCAGCGTGCGCTGCACACCGCGCTCCGCCAGCGCCCGACCGCCGCGCAACCCGGCACGAAAGGCGATGCGCTCGGGCGCGATGGGGGCGCCGGTTCGCGCGTTGAAGAGGCAATGGGCGGCGGTCAGCACCAGCGTCTCGGAGATCAGCGCCCCGGTGCAGAAGCCCTCGCCCGCGATATCAAGGCGGCCGACGGCCTCCCAGCCGCGCGCGTCGTCCATCGTCTGCAGCGACGTCAAAGCCGATTGCGCGGCGGCGGGCGTGGCGAAGAGGGCGAAGGCGGTGGCGAGGGCGCGAAACATGGGCCGGGTTTACCGTGCCGGCAGGGGCAGCAATGGGGCGCCCAAAGGGCAGGCGGCGGATTTGCGCGAGCCTGTGGCGCCGGCGCCGCGCCCCCGGGCTAGAGTGCCCGCTCCAGCGCCGGGCGGAGCTGCTCGAACCCCGCCGCTTCGCGCTGCCAGAAGGCCAGGTGACCCTCCGCCGCCAGCGTCTCGGCCACGGCCTCGCCAAGCCCGGAGGCCACGGCGGCGCGGTCTCCCATCCGGTGGAGCACGGCCTGCACTTCGTTCAACAGGGCCACATCCGCTGGTAGGCCGTATGCGGCACAGAGGCGCTGGAGCCTGGGCGCGCCGGCCGCCACTTCGGCCTGGGTCTTCGGTGCGAGATCTTGGTCGGTGGTGCCAAAAGGGCAGAGCCACCAGGCGAGATAGGCCAGATCGGTGCGCCGGGCGCCGGGGCCGGCGAGGTCGAAATCGACGGTGCCGCTCGGCAGACCGCCCTCGAAGAGCAGATTGTACGGCGCGAAGTCGTGGTGGCAGATCACCTCCGCCCGAGCCATGTCGGCCCGGGGCCAATCCTCGGCCCTGCCGAACTCCATGTCTGCGGTCGCGTCGTGGAGCTTTCGCAAGAGCCGCCCCGCCGCGTCCAGCACATCCAGGCGCTCCAGTAGGTCCGCCGGCGCCGCGCCGCCCGGCAGTAGCGAGAGGATCTCCCGGCCCTCCGCGTCGATCCCCAGAAAGCGGGGCGCCGCGGCAAACCCCTTCGCCTCCAGATGCTGCAGCAGCCCGTGCACCGAGGCCCGGCGCGAGCCCATCGAGCGCCGCACCGTCTCGCCCACACGCACCACGCGGCTGGTATTGCCGCCCGTCAGCTCCTCTTCGGTCATGCGTCCATCGTCCGTGGCTTGGGCCCGCCTGTCGCCCAGTCGAGCAACTCGACCGTGTGAACCACCGGCACCCCGGCGGCGCTGCCGATCTGCATCATGCAGCCGATGTTGCCGGCGGCGATGACATCCGGCGCGGTTGCCTTCAGCGTCTCCACCTTGCGCGCCTTCAGCTCGCCAGCGATCTCCGGTTGCATCAGATTGTAGGTGCCGGCCGAGCCGCAGCAGAGGTGGCTGTCCACCGGCTCGACCACCTGAAAGCCCGCGGCGCGCAAAAGCCCCTTCGGTGCCGCCTTGACCTTCTGCCCATGCTGCAGCGAGCAGGCCGCGTGATAAGCCACGCGCAGCCCCTCATGGCCGAGGGGCCGCGGCGCCTGCCCATCCGTGCCCGCCACGCCCTGCCGCGCCGTCTGCAGCGGGGCGACCGGGGCCACCGGCATCAGCTCGGCCAGCAGCTCGGTGATGTCGCAGGCCAGCGCCGAGACCGCCGCGGCCTCCTCCGCCAGATCCGTCTCGCGAAACATGTGGCCGTAATCCTTCACCGTCGTGCCGCAGCCCGAGGTGTTGATGACGATGGCATCGAGCGCGCCCTCTGCTCGCCACGCGCGGATGTTGCGCCGCGCGCTGGCATGAGCCGCGCTCTCTTGCCCCATGTGGTGCGTCAGCGCCCCGCAGCAGCCGGCCCCCTTGGCGACGACCACCTCGCATCCCAGCCGGCGCAGCAGCCGGATGGTCGCGTCGTTGATGTCGGTGTTCAGCGCCTTCTGCGCGCAGCCGGTCATCAGCGCGACGCGCCTCTTGCGCGCGCCGATGGCCGGAAAGACCTGCGCATCGTCGTTGCGGCTGACGGGGGGGAGGCGCTTCGGCGCCATATCGACCATCGCCCGCAGCCGCGCGTCGGGCAGGAGCCCCTTCACCGGCCGCGCCAGCTTCGCCGCCGCAAGCGCCGCGCGAAACCGCATCGGATAGGGCAGGATGCGCGCAAGCGCCCAGCGCAGCGCCCTGTCGGGCCACGGGCGGCGGTAGCGCGCTTCGATATAGGCGCGGGCATGGTCGACGAGGTGCATGTAATGCACGCCCGAGGGGCAGGTCTTCATGCAGGCGAGGCAAGACAGACACCGGTCGATATGCTTGACCGTGCTCGCATCGGGCACCCGCTCGTTCTCCAGCATGTCCTTCATCAGGTAGATGCGGCCGCGGGGAGAATCGAGCTCGTCGCCGAGCACCTGATAGGTTGGGCAGGTCGCCGTGCAGAAGCCGCAATGCACACAGGCCCGCAGGATCTCGTTGGCCCGCGCGGTGCCGGGGTCTTGCAGCTGCTCGGGCGTGAAGTTCGTCTGCATCAGGCTGTTCCCCCGAAGATCCCGCGCGGGTCGAAGGCGTGCCGCAGCCCCGCGCTCAGCTTCGCCACGCCGGGGCTCTCGGGCGGCAACGCGGGCACGTCGTCCGGCACCCCGCCCCGCCGCACCAGCGTGGCATGGCCGCCGGCGCGGGCCACGGCGGCGCGCAGGGCCTCGGCCCGCCCGTCGCCCTCGATCAGCAGCCAAAGCAGCCCGCCGCCCCAGTCGATCACCGCCTCCGGCCCGTTCAGCTCTGCCAGCAACGCCTCGGCCCGGCTCGCCCGCAGCGAGACCCGCCAGACGGCGCCCGTCCGCCGCTGGAACGGCGCCACATCGCGCACCTCTCGCCAAAGCGCGGCGCTGGCTTCGCCCTCGACGGTCTCCCACTCACCGCCGAGCCGCTGCACCAGAGCCTGCCGCCGGTAGGTCACGCTCTCCGCCAGCCCCTCCAGCCGGATCAGCGTGCGCCCTCCCGAGACAGCAGCCCCCGTCACCTCGAAAGGCGAGCCCAGCGCCGCCGCGAGCACCGGCACCCCGCCCTCGCCCGCCAGCGTCACCTGTGTCTCCGGCACCGGCAGCACCTTCAAGGACACCTCGGTGATCACCCCCAGTTGCCCGCGGCTGCCGGCCATCAGCTTGACGAGGTCATAGCCGGTGACGTTCTTCATCACCCGCCCGCCATTCTTCACGATGCGCCCCCGCCCGTCGACGAACCGCAGCCCAAGGCAGAAATCCCGCGCCGCCCCGGCCACCACGCGCCTGGGGCCAGAGACATTGCCCGCCACCACGCCGCCGATCGTCGGCTCGCCGGGGCTGGCGAGCAGCCCCCGGTGATCCATCGGCTCGAAAGCGAGCCGCTGGCCCTCCGCCGCCAGCGCCGCCTTGACCTCGGCGAGCGGCGTGCCCGCCCCCGCCACCAGCGTCAGCGCGCCCGGCTCGTACAGGCGGATGCCCGAGAGCCCCGCAACCGTCAGCCGCTCGCCCTCCACCGCCATCCCGCGCGTGAACCCGCCGCCCACGCTCAGCGGCGCAGTCCGCCCGGCCAGCAGCTCCGCCAGCTCCTCTTCACTCCCCGGCCGCAACACGCTTGTCTTTGCTCCTCAAAAATCCCGGGGGGAGTCGCCAAGGGCGACGGGGGGCTGGCCCCCCTGCCGACGCCGCTCCGAGGCGGCAAGGGGGAACACCTTCGCGGGGTTCAAAAGCCAGCGCGGGTCGAAGACGTCCTTCACCGCCATCTGCGCCTCCAGGTCGGCCTCCCCGTATTGCACCGCCATCAGGTCGCGCTTCTCCACGCCCACCCCGTGCTCGCCGGTCAGGCAGCCGCCGGCTTCGACGCAGAGCGTCAGGATCTCAACGCCGAGGCCCTCGGCCTCTTCGAGCTGCCCCGGCGCGTTGGCGTCGAAGATGATGAGCGGGTGCATGTTGCCGTCGCCGGCGTGGAAGACGTTGGCAACCTTCAGCCCCCGCGCCGCCGCCAGCTCCCCGATCCGGCGGAGGACCATGGGCAGCTCGCTGACCGGGATTGTGCCGTCGAGGCAGATGTAATCGCCCATCTGCCCCATCGCCCCGAAGGCGCTCTTGCGACCCATCCAGATGCGCGCCGCCTCGTCGGCATCCGCCGCCTCGCGCAGCTCGACGGGGTTGAAGCCCTTCGCGATCTCCCCGATGCGGGCCAGCTGTGCGTCGATCTCCGCCGGGCTGCCCTCGACCTCGACGATCAGCAGCGCCTCGCACATCGGGTAGCCGGCGCCGGAGAAGGCCTCCGTCGCCTCGATGCAGGGCCGGTCCATGAACTCGATGGCCACGGGCAGAAGCCCGGCGCGGATGATGGCGGAGACGCAGGCGCCCGCCGTCTCGCAGCTGTCGAAGCCGATCAGCACCGGCCGCGCGCCCTCGGGCTTGGGCAGGATGCGCAAGGTCGCCTCCGTCACGACCCCGAGCTGCCCTTCGGAGCCGCAGATCAGGCCCAGAAGATCGAGCCCGGGCGCATCCATGGCCCCGCTGCCGATCTCCACCACCTCACCCTCCATGGTGACCATCGTCACACCCAGAAGGTTGTTCGTCGTCACCCCGTATTTCAGGCAATGCGCGCCGCCGGAGTTCATGGCGATATTCCCGGCGATGGCGCAGGCGAGCTGGCTGGAGGGATCGGGCGCGTAGAAGAAGCCCGCCTCCTCCACCGCGCCGGTGACGGAGAGGTTGGTGCGCCCCGTCTCCACGCGGATCAGCCGGTCGGAATAATCGACCTCAAGCACGCGGGTCATGCGGGCGAGGCCGAGGATCACGCTATCCGCCGTGGGCAGCGACCCGCCCGCCAGCGAGGTGCCGGCGCCGCGGGGCACCACCGGTACGCCCTCTTCGAAGCAGATGCGCAGGGCGGCGGCGACCTCCTCCGTCGTGCGGGGCAGCAAGGCGGCAAGCGGGGGGCAGCGATAGGCGGTGAGCGCGTCGCATTCATAGGCCCGCAGCTCTGAGGGGTCGGAGATCACAGCGCCGGGCAGGGCCGCTTCGAGCCGGGCGGTGATCTGCGCCTTCCGCGAGAGGATGGCAGCGTCGGGCACGGGCATCTGCATGGGGGTGTTCCTCCTCTGCCCAAAGGCTAGGCCGCGCCCCGCACCGCCGCAAGTCGCGCGGGCTTCTCCGCTGCCGCGGGTCTCAGCGCCATTGCGCCGGGCCGGCGGTCGGGCGAAGCTCGCGCCATGCAGTTCGATCACGTCGTCTCCCTCATCATTCCCTACGATCTCGCGGCGCTGGCGCTGCTCTTCGCCGGCTATCTGCTGATCGGCTGGCGGATCGAGCATCCGGGGGGCACGCCCTCTGTCACCGTGCTGATGGTCGATTACCGGCGCGAATGGATGCGCCAATATGCACGGCGCTCGAACCGTATCTTTGACGCGCAGCTGCTCGGCACCCTGCGGCAAGGCACATCGTTCTTCGCCTCGACCTCGCTACTCGCCATCGGTGCCGTGCTGGCGCTGGTGGGCAACACCGCGCCGCTGGAAGATGTCGCGCAGGAGCTGGGGCAAGAGACCGCGCCGGCGCTGCTCTGGCAGTTGAAGCTTCTGGCCGTGGCGCTGTTCCTCGCCCAGGCCTTTCTCAAGTTCGTCTGGTCGCACCGGCTCTTCGGCTATTGCGCCATCGTCATGGGCTCCGTCCCCCATGAAGGCGGGGCCGAAGGCGGCGAGGCCCGGGCCGCTCAGGCGGCCGAGCTCAACATTCGCGCGGCGTGGAACTTCAACCGCGGCCTTCGCGCGATGTATTTCGCCCTTGCAACGGTGGCCTGGCTGATCGGGGCGGTGCCGCTGGTCATCGCCACGCTGCTGACGATGTGGGTGCTCTGGTCGCGCGAATTCGCCTCGGCCTCGCGGCGCGTGCTGCAGGACAAGCCCGTTCCCTGATCCCGCTCCCGAAGTCAGGCAGAATGCCGGTGGATCGTGCTGCCCGCGGCGCCTAAGATCGCGGCATGGCAGAGCAAGCCCCCATCGCAGATCATGACGAGGCGCTCCGCGCCGCCGGCCTGCGCGTGACGCGCCAGCGCCGCGCGATCATGCTGGTGCTCGCCAGCTCCGACGATCACCCAGACGTGCCCGAGCTGCACCGCCGCGTGCAGGCCAAAGAGCCCTCGGTCTCGCTCGCCACCGTCTACCGCACACTTGCCGCCCTGTCGGAGCGGGGCGTGGTGCAGCGGCTGAGCTTCGACGGCGAGCCGAGCCGCTTCGAGACATCGGATTCGCCGCATCACGACCATATCGTCGATCTCGACACCGGCGATGTCATCGAATTCGTCTCGGCCGAGATCGAGCGGCTGCAGCGCGAGGTCGCGCGGCGGCATGGCTATGAGATCGTCAGCCACAAGCTGGAGCTCTACTGCCGCAAGCGGTAGCCCGTTTGTCCGGCCTGCCGGCCAGCCGCGCCTCACGAAAGCGCGTGGAGGGCATCATGCTCTTGCACCGCGGCACGGCGCATGTGTCTGTGGCGCCAGCACAATCGAAAGGCCCGCCATGCTCCGCTCTCTCGCCCTCGCCGCCGCCCTCCTGCCCGCTGCGGCCACCGCACAGGACCTCACCGATCTGTCGTGGGACGAGATCGTCGAGCAGGCGAGGGGCGGAGAGGTGAACTTCTTCCTCTGGGGCGGGGCCGACAACATCAACCGCTATGTCAGCGAGTATCTGGGCGGCCAGTTGGCCGAGTACGACATCACCCTCAACCGCGTCGGCGTGGCCGACACGACCGAGGCGGTAAACCTCGTTCTCGGCGAGAAGGCGGCGGGGAATGACGACGAGGGCGCGGTCGACCTCATCTGGATCAACGGCGAGAACTTCCGCACCATGATGGAGGCCGATCTCGCCTATTGCGGCTACACCGATCTGCTGCCCAACGCAGAGTATGTCGATTGGGAGAGCCCCGCCATCGCCTACGACTTCGGGCTGGCCACGGAGGGCTGCGAGGTGCCGTGGTCGGGCGCGCAATTCGCCTTCGCCTATGACAGCGCCCGGCTGGATGAGCCGCCCCGCTCGATCGAGGCGATCCTCGATTTCGCGCGTGAGAACCCCGGCCAGTTCACCTATCCCGCCCCGCCCGATTTCAACGGCGCCGCCTTCGTGCGCCATGTCTTCTACGAGGTCGCCGGCGGGCCGGAGCGGCTGCTGGGCGATTTCGACCAGCAGGTCTTCGACGAGGTGGCCGGCGAGACGTGGGCGCTGCTCAACGAGCTCGAGCCCAGCCTCTGGCGCGAGGGGCAGACCTATCCCACCTCGATCACCCAGCTGCAGCAGCTCTTCGCCAATGGCGAGGTGGCCCTCAGCTTCGAGTACAACCCCAGCCAGTTCGGCGCCGGGGTCGAGGCCGGCCAGTTCCCCGAGACGGTGCGCAGCTACGGGCTGGAGGGCGGCACGCTCGCCAACACAAACTACACGCTGATCCCCTATAACGCGGCCAACAAGGCGGCGGCGCTGGTGCTGCAGAACATCATCCTCTCGCCCGAGGCCCAGCTCGAGAAGGCGCGCCCCGAGGTCTGGGGGGCCGCCCCGGTGCTGTTGGAAGACAGACTGCCCGAGGACTTGCAGGCGGCCTTCACCGCGCTGCCCTCGCACCCTTCGGTCGTCTCCACCGCCGAGCTGGCCGAGCATGCGCTGCCCGAGCTGAGCGCCGACTGGATCGCCGCCATCGAGGCGGGCTGGATCGCCAACGTCGGCAACCAGTAGCGCGGCGCGATGCGGAAGGCGCCGACATACCTTCTGCTCGCGCCGGTGCTGCTCGTGCTGGTGCCCCTCTTCGGCGGGGCGCTGGTCTTCGGCGCCAGCCGCAGCCTCGGCCACATGCCCGAGATCGGCATGGAGGGCTGGTCGCTCGCCGCCTGGCGCTCGGCCCTCGGGGCGCCAGAAACCTGGCGCGCGCTCGCCCTGTCGCTCTGGATCGCCGGGGTCTCGACGGCGCTCTCGGCTCTCCTCGGCACCGCGCTGGCCCTGGGCCTTGCCCGGCCATTTCGCGGCGCCGGTCTGGCGCGGCTGCTGGTGCAGGTGAACCTGACCCTGCCGCATCTGCTGGCCGGCGCCGGGGTGCTGCTGCTGCTGTCGCAATCGGGCCTGATCGCCCGCGCCGCCGCCGCCCTCGGCTGGATCGACCTGCCCGCCGATTTCCCACCTCTGGTCTGGGACAGGGCGGCCATCGGTGTCATCACCGCCTATGGGGTGAAGGAGGTGCCATTCATCGCCCTCGTTACCCTCTCCGCCCTCACCAGCCTCGGCGCCGGCCCGGTCGAGGCGGCGCGCAGCCATGGCGCCACCCGGTGGCAGGCGCTGCGCCATGTCACCCTGCCCATGCTCGCCCCGTCCATCGCTGGCGCCAGCGCCATCAGCTTCGCCTTCGCCTTCGGCGCCTACGAGCTGCCGGCCCTGCTGGGCGCCTCGCATCCGCTCGCCCTGCCCGTGCTGGCCTGGCAGAAGATGACCGCCACCTCCCTGGCCGAGCGGCCAGAGGCGATGGCCCTCGCCCTGCTGACCGCTCTCGTAGCAGCGGCGCTCGTCGGCCTCGCCGCCAAGGCCCGGCAATGATGTCCTGCCCGCTCTTCCCCGCCCCCACACCGGCCACCCTTCCCCCCGCCCCCTCCTTCATCTGGCCAAAAATACCTCGGGGGTCCGGGGGCTGGCCCCCGGCCGTCCGCCACCCCTCGCAAAGCCCGGGACCCCCGCGATGAGACCCGCCCTCATCTGGCTCGCGGCGTTCCTGCTGCTCCTGCCGCTCTTGCCGCTCCTGCCCTGGTCCTTCGCCCGCGGCTGGTTCTTCCCCGATCTCCTCCCCTCGGGCTTGAGCCTCTCCGCCTGGAATTACGCCCTTTCCCCCGCCGGCGGCGTGCTCAGCAGCCTCGCGGTCACCACCCTCATCGCCGCGCTCTCCGCCACTGCCGCGGTGGTGCTCGCCCTGCCCGCCGCCCGCGCCCTCGGCCAGCGGCGCTTCGCGGGGCGCGGCGCGGTGCTGCTGCTGATCCTGGCTCCGGTGCTCGTACCCGGGCTGGCCATCACCATGGGGCTGCAGGGGCTCTTCACCCGGGCGCATCTGACCGGCACGATCACCGGCGTGACACTCGTGCATCTCATCCCGGTGCTGCCCTATGCCGTGCTGCTGCTCACCGCGCTCTTCGCTGGGCTCGACCCCGATGACGAGGCACAGGCCCGCTCGCTCGGCGCCACGCCCGCGGCCGCCTTCACCCGCGTAACGCTGCCGGCGCTGGCGCCGGGGCTGGCCGCGGCCTGGGCGCTCGGCTTTCTCGTCTCATGGAGCCAATACGCCCCCACGCTCGTCATCGGCGCGGGCCAGGTGCAGACGCTGCCCTTGCAGCTCTTCGCCTTCCTCTCCTCGGGGCGCAGCGACATCGCCGGCGCCATCGGGCTGATCTACCTCGTGCCCGGCCTCGCCGCGCTGGCGCTGGTCTCCCGCCGCCTGGCGCCGGAGGTGCCGCAATGACGGAACCCGCGCGCCTGCAGCTCGACGGGCTGCGCCACAGCTACGCCGGCACGCCAGTGCTCCACGGCCTGTCGCTCAGCGCCGAGCCGGGGCGACTGACCGCCCTTCTCGGCCCCTCGGGCAGCGGCAAGAGCACCGCGCTGCGCATCGCCGCCGGGCTGCTGGCGCCCGAGGCCGGCACCGTGCGCATCGGCGAGCGCGACATCACGCGCCTGCCGCCAGAGCGGCGCGGCACCGTCATGGTGTTCCAGTCGCCGCATCTCTTCCCGAAGATGAGCGTGGCGGAGAACATCGGCTTCGGCCTGCGCATGGGCCGCCGCCCCGTCGCCGAGATCAGGCGGCGCGTCGAAGACATGATGGCCCGCACCGGCCTCACCGGCCTTGGTGCGCGCCGCCCGGCTGAGCTGTCGGGCGGGCAGGCCCAGCGCGCCGCCTTGGCAAGGGCGCTGGTGCTGCAGCCGCAGGTGCTGCTGCTCGACGAGCCGCTCTCCAGCCTCGACGCCTCGTTGCGCAGCGGTATGCGCGAACTAATCCGCGAGCTGCAGCGCGAGACGGGCACGACGATGCTGCTGGTCACCCACGATCAGGAGGAGGCAGCCTCGCTCGCCGACCATCTTGCGCTCATGCTGGATGGCCGCATCGCCCAGGAGGGCCCGGCGCCCCAGCTCTACGCCCGGCCCGCCAGCGAAGCCGTCGCCCGCTTCTTCGGCGGCGAGACCTTTCTGCCCGGAGAGGGGAACGGGCAGCGCTTCGCCTGCCCCCTCGGACAGCTCGTCCTCGACCAACCCGTCCACGGGCCCGCCACGCTGACCATCCGCCCCGAAGGCATCCGCCCCGGCCCCGGGGACAACCCGGTCACCGCCCGGCTGATGTCGGCGGATTTCCTCGGCACCGCCACTCGTCTGCGGCTGGAGGCAGAGGGCCAGCGTCTCACGGCGCTCTGGCCACCCGCCGAGGCGGCAGGGCTCGCCAAAGGCGATCTTGTGAGCCTCCACCTGCCACCGCAGGCGCTCTGGCCTCTGCCCCAGACACCCTGACCCGAGCGAGCCGCAGGCCGCTGCCCCGGCGCGCGGGGTGGGTGGGCGGGAGCGGGCCGGGGCAGCGGCCGTCAGACGCCGAGGTCCGGCGGCGGCAGCATCATCACGGCGTCTATGAGCCATTCACCGCCCAGCTCGACCATCTTGTAGGCCAGCGCGTGGGTCACCCCCTCGGCATCGGTGACGAAGACCTTCTGCCACAGCGCCCCGCCGATCTCGTTCTGGTCGACCATGCGGGCGCCCCGGTTCGTCCAGACCATCGGATAGCCGCTCTCGACCATGCGGCCGAAATTCTGCGGCGAGCCGAAGATCGCCTGAATGCCGGGGCTCGCAAAGGCCCAGGCAGCCTCGACATCGCGGTCGTTGAAGGCGGCGAGCTGGTCGGTGATCACGTCGCCGATCTCCTCCTCCGCCTCGGCGGCGGCGGGCAGCGGCATGGCCGCAACCCAGATCGTGGCGATGAGGGCGAGGGCAGCGAGCGCGCCTTGCAGGCCGAGGCGCAGGGCCGTCTTGCGGATCATGGGGCATCTCCCTTGGGCTAACGTTAGGGAAGACACGGGAGAAGGCACACGAGAGTTTCACGGGCGCGTCATCGCGCGGCCCGCCCCCCTCAGGCCTCCGCCTACACCGCCTCCGACGGGCCTTCGAGCGAGGCCCGCGTCAGCGCCGCGACCAGCCGCACGAAGGCCTCGCGCCCGCCTGCCAGATCGGCCAGCGCCTCTGACGCCTCCGGCAGGCCCAGCTTCTTGGCCGCCTTGGCGCCCGGTTTGCCGAGTGTGGGGTAGCACTCATCCCAGACGAGCTGCACCTCGCGGGCGAAGATCTCTGCGCCCGCCGGTCCGATGCCCTTGATTTGCTGCAGGTTCTTCAGCACGTCGCCCTCGCGCATCCCCCTGATATCGCCGCCGTAGGTCTCTTCCACGAAGCGGGCATTGTCGCGAATGTAGTCGGCGGTGGATTCGTCGTAGCGCGCGTAGCCGTTCTTGTTGAGCACGCGCACGATCTGCGCCCCGTCGGCCTTCAGGATGGCGTCGATCTTGTGCAGCCCGGCTTCGCGCAGCGCCGCCGCGCCCTGCACGGCGTTGCCCGACGCGATGCGCGCCGACAGCATGACGCTGCCGATGAGCCAGTGAAACAGCTCCTGCGGCGTGTCGCGGGCGATGTTGGCGCCTATCGCCTCGGAATAAAGCTCGCCCTGGCTGTCGATCAGGGCCTGCGCGATGGATGTCTGTGACATGCCTGGCCTCCCTTTGCTGGCCGTCCTGAACTCATGTCTGCCAACGGCGCGCGCCGCTGGCCGGTTCCGGTGGCGCCCCGGGGGGAACCCGCCTCGCCGGCCCCGCATTCGCCTGTCATGAGTTACCGCTGGAATCCTGCTGACAAGACCGCCACCGCCTTCCTTCGCCGCGTGGCAGACGACCAGATCACCGGCGCCCTCGCCTCGCTGACCAGCGATGAGATGTCCCACGAAGCGGCGGTGCATGACGTGCGCAAGCGCATGAAGAAGCTGCGGGGGCTGCTCCGCCTCGTCCGCGGCAGTTTCGACGGCTACAAGGCCGAGAACGCAGCCTTCCGCGATGCCGCTCGCCTTCTCTCTCCCCTTCGCGACAGCGCCGCAGTGCTGGAAAGCTACGAGCGCATCGTCGCGGTGGATTCGCTCGACGGGCGCCGCACGCTCGGCCTGCGCCGGCATCTAGAGGAGGCGCGAGACGCCGCCCGGACCGATCCCGAAGCCGCCGGTCGCCTCGATGAATGCCGCCTCAGGCTCGAGGCCGCGCGCACCCGCGTGCCGGACTGGTCGCTTTCCAGGAAGGGCTGGGGTGCGCTCGCACCGGGCCTGCGGGCGAGCTTCGACGGCGGCCGGAACTCCATGGCCGCGGCGCGAGAGGACCGGACGCCGGAGGACTTGCACGAGTGGCGCAAGCTGGCGAAGCACCATTGGTACCATGCCCGCCTGCTCTCACCGGTCTGGCCGCAGATGATGGCGCCGCATGTCGCTGCTGCCTCGCATCTGTCGGACCTGCTCGGCGAGCGGAACGATCTGGATGTTCTGGCCCCGCAGATCGAGCTCGCCGGCCTTACAGGCGAACAGTCCGCCCACCTCCGCGAGGTTCTCAGCCAGGAGGCCAAGCGGCTGGAGGTCGAGGCGTTCGCCCTCGGCGCCCGGCTTTATGCCGAGGCGCCGAAGGCCCTCGCGAAACGCTGGGGCAAGTGGTGGAGGCTGGCTCAGTCCGCCTGAACGAGGTCGCCCTTCAGGGCTTTCACGATGAGCGCCTTGGTCTCTTCAACGCCATAGAGCGCGATGAACCCGCCGAAGCGCGGCCCCTCGCTGGCGCCGAGCAGCACTTCGTAGAGCGCCTTGAACCAGGCCCGCAGCGGCTCGAAGCCATGCTCTTTGCCCACGGCGAAAACCATGCTTTGCAGCGCTTCGGGGTCGGCCTCGCCCTGCCACTCTTCGAGCTGGCGGAGCAGGTCTTCCATCGCGAGCCGCTCCTTGTCGTCCGGCATGCGGTAGCTCTTCGCGGGCTTCACGAAATCCTGGTAGTAGCGCACGGCGAAGCCGGCGGCGGCGTCGAGATCGGGGTTCCCCTCTGGGCTGGCCTCGGGCGCATAGCGGCGGATGAAGCCCCAAAGCGTTTCCTTGTTCTCCGCCCCCGCGACCGAGGCGAGGTTGAGCAGCATCGCGAAGGGCACGACCATGGTCGAGGCCGGCACGTTGTGCCCGTGGATATGGAAGGCCGGGTTGGCCAGCCGCTGGGTCTCGTCCTGCCCGGCATAGCCGCGCAGCTGCTGGTGGTACTCGTCCACCGCCTTGGGGATGACATCGAAGTGCAGCCGCTTCGCGGTGCGCGGCTTGAGGAACATGTAATAGCTCAGGCTCTCCGAGCTGGCATAGGTCAGCCATTCGTCGATGGTCAGACCGTTGCCCTTCGACTTGCTGATCTTCTGGCCGTTCTCATCGAGGAAGAGCTCGTAGGTGTAGTGATTGGGCGCGCGCCCCCCCAGCACTTCGCAGATGCCGTCATAGATCGGCGTGTTGGTGCTGTGGTCCTTGCCATACATCTCGAAGTCGACACCCAGCGCCGCCCAGCGGGCGCCGAAATCGGGCTTCCACTGCAGCTTCACGTTGCCGCCGGTGACGGGGAGCGTCCATTCTTTCCCGTCCTCGTCGTCGAAGGTGATGGTGCCGTCGGCGGCGTTCACCTCCTTCATCGGCACGTAGAGGACGCGGCCGGTCTCGGGGTGGAGCGGCAGGAAGCAGGAATAGGTCTGCTGGCGCTCCTCGCGCAGGCTGGCGAGCATGATCTTCATCACGTCGTCATAGCGCTCGGCCGTGCGGCGCAGCGTCTCGTCGAACTGGCCGGAGCGGTAGAACTCCGTCGACGAGATGAACTCGTACTGGAACCCGAAGGTATCGAGAAAGCGCCGCAGCATGGCGTTGTTATGCGCGCCGAAGCTGTCGAACTCGCCGAACGGGTCGGGGACGGAGGTGAGCGGGCGCTGAAGGTTCTCCTTCAGGAGGTCCTGCTGCGGTACGTTATCCGGTACCTTGCGCATCCCGTCGAGGTCGTCGGAGAAGACGACGAGCCGGGTGGGGATGTCGGAGATCACCTCGAAGGCGCGGCGGATCATCGTGGTGCGCAGGACTTCGCCGAAGGTGCCGATATGCGGCAGGCCCGAGGGTCCGTAACCCGTCTCGAACAGCACATGGCCCTTCTCGGGCGGAGCCTTCTCATAGCGTTTGAGCAGGGCGCGGGCCTCCTGGAAGGGCCAGGCCTTGCTGTCCATCGCCACGTCTCGCAGATCCGCCATCTCACACTCCATCGCTGCGCCCAGGCAGGTCGCCGGCGCGGCGCATCCCTATTGCGGGGCGGCAGGGGCGTCAATAAATGTGCCCCTAACCAAGGAGACGCTCATGACCGACGACAGCCCGCTCACGCCCGCCGATGCGCTGGTGGCGATGATGATCGCCGTCTCGGCGTCTGACGAGAACATCCGCACCTCGGAACTGCTGCAGATCCAGACGATCCTCGATCACCTGCCCGTCTTCGCCGATTACGATGGCAGCGCCGTGCCGCGCGTCAGCGAGATGGTGTTCGATCTGCTCGAGCAGGAGGACGGTCTCGACGCGCTCTTCGGCCTGATCCGCGACGCCCTGCCCGAACGGCTCTACGAGACGGCCTATGCCCTGGCCTGCGACGTGGCCGCCGCCGACGGCAAGATCGGCCAGGCGGAGGCCCGGATGCTGGAAGAGACCCGCCACGAGCTGAGCATCGACCGGCTGCATGCGGCGGCCATCGAACGGGGCGCGAAGGCGCGGTATCAGAGCCTCTGAGGGCTAAGGGCGGTTCGGGCACTCCTGACTTCGCCGCTATTTCCCAAGCGCGGAATCAAGGCCGTCAGGCCGCCGCGCGAGCGCCGGCCCGTTCACACGCGCCGGCGTGAGAGATGGCCTCTCACCCCTACCGTCTTCCGAGAGCCTCGCAATCCGAGATAGAGCAAGCTCCGCCCCAGCCGCCCACCGCCCTCAAGGCCGCGCCGCCACCTTCCGTGCCGCCTCTTCCACGTCGTGCACTAGCGAGCCGGCCATCGAGCGCATCACCGCGAGCTCCAGAACATCCGCCCTCAGCCGCGTCACCGAGGCCGTCATGTGCCCCACCAGCGTGCGCGCAGTCCGGCCAACAGGCAGGGCTTCCTGCGAGAGGTCCACCGGCACCAGCCGCGCCAGAACCGCCTCCACTGTAGCTCCCTGAAGCACCAGCACCGCTTGCGCTCCCGTCTGCGACGTCAGGGCCGCGTCTTCTGCCAGCCCTTCCGGCACCGCCGCGCCGATCAGCAGCGCCCGGCCCGGGCCCACCCAGAGCAGCCGCACGCCCTTGGCCGACAGCGCCTCGCCCGGTGCCGGAAAGGCCAGGCCAAGCGCCTCGCTCAGGGCGGCGGACACGGCCTCGGCCTTGCCCTTGAAGGGCGCAATCTCGGTCACGTCACCCCATTTGCCCTCTGCCAGAGTCAGCCCTGGCAGGCCGGGCAGCTCGGCGAAGGCAGGCGCTTGAAAGAGCCTAGGCACGCATCCGCCCTCCGCTCTGGTCGAAGAAGACAGGGTCGCACACCAGGCAGAGCGCCTCGGTGCCGCGCAGATGGTCGACGAAGCGCACCACCTCGCCCAGCCGCTCCGGCCCGTTCCTGAGGAAGGCCAGCGCGATATCGCGGCCGAGCGTCGGCGAGTGGCAGGCCGAGGTGACATATCCCTCGGCATTCACCCGCTCGGCCGCCGCCCCCCGCGCGAAAAGGAAACCGCCGGCATGCAGCGCGGCACCGTCCACCGGCTTCAGCCCGATCATCCGCTCGCGGTTCGGATCCAACAGACCTGGGCGAGACGCGGCGGCGCGGCCGATGAAATCCTTCTTGATGCTCATCATGCCCTGCAGGCCGACGTCATAGGCCGTCGCCCGTCCGTCGATCTCGGCATGGGTCAGGAAGCCCTTCTCGATCCGCAGAACGTTCAGCGCCTCCATCCCGTAGGCCCCGCCGCCGAGGCTCTCTGCCTGCGCCACCATCAGCCGCCAAAGTGCAGCGCCGCGGGCCACTGGTACGGCGATCTCGAAGCCGAGCTCGCCCGAGAAGGAGATGCGGAAGAGCCGCCCCTCGACGCCCATCACCGTCACGGGCGCCACGCCCATGAAGGGGATCTCCAGCAGCTCGCGCTCCTCCACCAGCGTGCGCAGCAGTGCGCGCGCCTGCGGGCCGGCCACGGCGAATTGCGCCCAGGCCTCGGTGACGGAGGTGTAGCTCGCGTCGAGATCGGGACGCAGCACCTGCGAGACGAAATCGAAATGCCGCATCACCTGGCCGGCGGCGGCGGTGGTGGTCGTGATGAGGTAATGGCTCTCGCCCAGCCGCGCGCAGGTGCCGTCGTCCATGACCATGCCGTCTTCGCGCAGCATCAGCCCGTAGCGCACGCGGCCCGGCTTCAGCGTCGACATCGCGCCGGTATAGACGAAATCGAGGAAGGCGGCGGCATCCGGGCCCTGCACATCGATCTTGCCGAGGGTGGAGACGTCGCTGACGCCCACCTTGTAGCGCACCATGCGCACCTCGCGCTCGCAGGCCTGCTGCCAGCCGGTCTCGCCGCCATGCGGGAAATAGCTGGCCCGGTACCAGAGCCCCGCCTCGACCATCGGTGCCCCCCGCGCCCGCACCGCGGCATCGGAGGACGTGCGGCGCACCGGCGCGAAGCCCTCGCCCCGCGCCCCAGCACCCATGGCCGAGATCGGCACTGGCACGAAGGGCGGGCGGTAGGTCGTCGTGCCCGCCGGGCCGTCGGGATGGCCGATGGCGGCGGCGAGGACGGAGAGGGCGTTGACGTTGGACATCTTGCCCTGATCGGTCGCCATACCTTGCGTCGAGTAGCGCTTCATGTGCTCGGGCGCCGAGAAGCCCTCCTGCGCCGATTGCTTGACGTCCTTCACCGTGACGTCGTTCTGGAAATCGAGCCAGGCGCGGCCCGGCCCCTCGAACACCCAGGACGAAGGCCCGGGCCAGGCCTCTTCTTCGGCCTCGGGCAGGTCCGGCGCAGGGGCGCTGAAGCCGAGATCGCCCGCCGCCTCGGCCCCGGCGCGCCAGCCCTCTGCCAGGCAGGCGGCGGTGTTGAAGCTGCCCTGCACCGCGCCGGCATAGCTCATGCCGGGGATCGCGCCCTCCGGCGGCAAATAGGCGGCGAGGCCGGCCTCCCAGCGGGGCTTGGCGCCCTGATGGCAGGCGAGGTTGACCTGCGGGTTCCAGCCGCCGGACATCGCCAGCGCATCGGCGCGAATGTTCTGCTCGACGAGGCCGTGAGAGACCTTCACCATGTTCAGCCCAAGCTGCCCGTAGGTGGCGAGGATGCGTCCGCCGGAGAAGACGGGGTAATCGGGCGCGTCGCGCGCCTCGGGGTCCGGGTCGATCAGCCCGGTCACCGTGACCCCGGCGTCGAGCAGCTGCTCGGCTGTGGCGCGCGCTCCGGCGCCGGTGCCGAAGATGGCGACCTCCTTGCCCGGCGTCACCGCCCAGCGGTTGAGATAGGCGCGCATGGCGCCCGCCATCATCACGCCGGGCCTGTCGTTGCCGGGGAAGGTCATCGCCCGCTCCAGAGCCCCGGCGGCCAGCACGGCGCGCTTGGTCGCGATGCGCCAGAAGGCGTAGCGGGGCCGATGCTCCGCCGGCGCCAGATGGGCGCCCACCCGCTCCAGCGCGCCATAGGTGCCGCCGTCATAGGCGCCGGTCACGGCGGTGCGCGTCATGATGCGCACGTTCGGCATCGTCTCCAGTTCGGCAGCGATCTCCGCCGCCCAGTCCGCCCCCGGCTGCCCGCCGACATGCTCGCGCTCGGCCAGAAGGCGGCCGCCCAGCGCCGCCTCTTCCTCCGCCAGGATCACCTTTGCCCCGGCCCGCCCGGCGGCCAACGCCGCCATCAGCCCGGCGGGGCCACCGCCGATGACCAGCAGGTCGCAGAAGGCGAAGGCCTTCTCGTCGTCGATCTCGGCGGGTTGGCGATGCAGGGCGCCAAGCCCAGCGGCGCGGCGGATGAAGGGTTCGTAGACCGCCTCCCAGGCCTTCCGGGGCCACATGAACGTCTTGTAGTAGAAGCCCGCCCCGAAGAAGGGCGCCGCCAGATCGTTCACCGAGAGCACGTCGAGGCTGAGAGCGGGCCAGCGGTTCTGGCTGTGCACCTGCAGCCCGTCCCACACCTCCTGCACCGTGGCGCGCACGTTCGGCTCCCGCCCCGCGCCTCTGCCCACGGTGACCAGCGCGTTCGGCTCTTCCGACCCCGCCGTCAGCAGGCCGCGCGGGCGGTGATACTTGAACGACCGGCCGACCAGCTTGATATCCGCCGCCAGCAGCGCCGAGGCCACCGTGTCGCCCGGATGGGCTTTCAGGATGCGCCCGTCGAAGCGGAAGGTCAGCTCCGTCTCGCGGTCGATCATGCCGCCGGTGGCAAGCCTCATGGTGCCTCCCCGGCGTTCAGCATCTCATGGGTTCGCGTATCCCGCACCGCCCGCACCATCGTGCCGCAGGGGCCGTGATGCCACAGCTCGGCCAGCGGGCCGGCGGGGTTTTCGCGCAGGAAGATATAGGCGTGCCATTCCTCGCCCCAGGCGGGATTGCTCGGGCGCTCCAGCGCGGCACCCATCCAGGTGAACTCGCGCCGGTCCCTCTCTCCGCAGCAGGGGCAGGTGATGCGCATCAGCAGCTCTCGATCGTGTGGTCGTAGAAGAGCACGCGGTTGCTGGTGAGATACCGCAGGCGGAACTTGGCGCCGAGCGCCATGAAGGCTTCGGCCTCTGCCGAGCCGTCGCAGAAATCGGCGGTGAACTCTTCGGTGATGACCCGCTGGAGCTGTGCCTTATTGAGATTGGAGCGGGCAAGATCGCCGCTCGAGAAGGGAAAGCGCATCTCGACCAGCACGACCGGCCCCTGCGCCTCGACCCGCTCGACGCGCATGTCGTGGTATTCGCCACTCGCCCTGTCGGCCCAGAGCTCGTCGGCGATCAGCGAGGCAATGTCGCAGGCCGCCGCATTGGGGCAGGCCTCGGGTGCTGCGCTCTCTGCCGTCTCTGCCGGGGGCACCGTCTCGCAGGCGCCAAGCAGGGCGAGGGCCGTCAAAGCCGCGGGAACGGGGCGGAGCAAGGCCCTGCGGCCCCGTTTCGATCTGCGGCTCTGAGCTGTCTGCATCCGGCCTGTCCTTCGCCTGTTGCTGTCTTTCGTCATTCTGTCCGGCCGGGGGAGGCTAGTGCAAATTGTGCTGCGCACCGGTGCCCTCCTCATCCATCACGCCCACGCCATCGCGGAAGCGGTTCAGCCGGAAGCGCTTGGCCGTCTCATGCGGCGTGCCCGTGGCGATCAGATGCGCTGTGGCCCAGCCAGAGGCGGGCACGGCCTTGAAGCCCCCGTAATTCCAGCCGCAATTGAGGAAGAGCCCGCCGATATCCGTGCGGTCGATGATGGGCGAGCCGTCAGGGCTCATGTCCATTACACCGCCCCAGTGGCGCAGCACCTTGGCACGGCCGATCATGGGCATCAGCGTCATCGCCGCATCCATTACCTGCTCGACGCCCGGCAGGTTCCCCCGCTGCGCGTAGGACGGGTAGAAATCGAGGTCGCCGCCAAAGACCAGCCCGCCCTTGTCGGACTGGCAGATGTAGAAATGGCCCATGCCGTAGGAGATCACGTGGTTGACGGCGGGCTTCAGCCCCTCGGTCACGTAGGCCTGTAGCACATGGCTTTCGATCGGCAGGCGCATGCCCGCCAGCGCCGCCACCTGGCCGGAGCGGCCGGCAGCGATCATCGCCACCTTGCGGGCCCGGATCGGGCCGCGCGTGGTTTGCACGCCCATCACCTGACCAGCCTCGGTATCGATGCCGGTCACTTCGCAATTCTGGATGAGGTCGACACCCCGGCTGTCCGCCCCGCGCGCATAGCCCCAGGCAACGGCATCGTGCCGCGCCGTGCCTCCGCGCCGGTGCAGCAGTCCGCCGTGGATGGGAAAGCGCGTCTGCTCATAGTCGAGATAGGGCACCATGCGGCGCAGCTCGGCGGGGCTGAGCAGCTCGGCGTCGTCGCCCTGGTTGCGCATGGCATTGCCGCGGCGGGCCATGGCATCGCGCTGGCCATCGGAATGGAACAGATTGATCAGCCCGCGCTGGCTGTGCATCACGTTGTAATTGAGCTCTTGCTCCAGCCCCTCCCAGAGCTTCAGGGAATGGCTGTAGAACTCGCTGTTGCCCGGCAGGTAGTAGTTGGCCCGCACCATCGTGGTGTTGCGGCCGATGTTGCCTGAGCCGAGATAGCCCTTCTCGAGCACCGCGATATTGGTGAGGCCGTGGTTCTTGGCGAGGTAATAGGCCGTCGCCAGCCCGTGCCCGCCGCCCCCGATGATGAGCACGTCATAGGCCGGCTTCGGATCTGGCTCGCGCCAGACGGGCGCCCAGCCCTTGCCGAGGCCCAGAGCCTGCTTTGCGATCTGAAAGGCGGAATAACGCACTCGAACACCCCTGCTCGCCTGTGATGGAAGCATGGGGCGCGCCAAATGGCCAGTGCCAGCGTGTCGCTGGTGGCGCTCTTCTCTCAGCAGATTCAGCCCAAAAGCGGCCGGGGTCGATTTGACCCAAGGGAAGGTCGAGCTAAAGCGCTTCCAGCTGCGTCAATCCGGGGCGGCAAAGCCGCGGGCCAGGGCGCGCTATCCCCCTATCATGCCTCAATTTTGGGCATCATCGGGCCGGCCTAGCGCAGGCAAACCCGCTGCAACGCAGAACCGCCGATTTTCCGTCGCCGCTCCCCGGTTCAAGACCCGAAAATCTCACGTCTTGGCGACCCGTTTTCACGGCGGCGTGAGCGGGTATTACGAGCGGGTTTGGGCCTCCCCACCTGTCTTTCACGACACGAGACGATGGCGACAGCATCCCGGGTAGCTCCGCCTCCACGTTCTCAGGTGCCGCGAAAACCAATTCCGGCAAAGATACCGGCTAAACAGGAGACTACCCATGTCCAAACTCTTCACGCTCGCCCCCATTGCGGCCGCCCTCATGCTCGGCACCGCCGCTTCCGCTGCCGAAATGCAGACGACCGGAACGGTTGGCCACTATTCGCCGACTTCCGAAACGGTCTGGATCTCTGGCGAGGGCGTCTATCACTTCCGCCTTAACGAAGATTTCCCCGATCTTTCGAATGGCGACGAAATCCAGCTCACCTACTACGTGCGTGACGGCGTTCGCTACGTGACCGATTTCGAAGACCTCAGCTAATCGCTGAAACCCTCGGCCCCATCCGTTCCTCCCTGGCGTATGGTGCCTGCGCAGCCGGCCTTTCCTCCCGAAGGCCGGCTGTCGCTATTTAAGGGCAAGCGCACTCACGCACTGACGCGCATTTAACATAAACGTGAGCCGCCCTTTCCTCTGCACGACTCCGGTACAGTTTGATTGGCAAGCGGCGACGAGAGGTTCTTCTCAACGCCGCACGTTAGCCGCCGGCTTCGACCGGCATTGTAAATGTAGTGGAGTTAACCATGAATACGCTTTTCAAAGCTGCCCCCGCCGCCTTTGCCGCCCTTTTCATCTCCGGCGCTGCCAATGCGCAGGATATGGAAATGACCGGCAGCCTCGACAGCTGGGATCCGGGCTCGCAGATCATCATGCTCGAAGGTGATGCCACGAACTACTACTTCCGTCTCGACGATGCCTTCCCCGAAGGTCTCGATATCGGTGACGAGGTGGAGTTCTCCTACACGATGATGGACGACCGTGCGTACATCACCGAGTTCTACAACGTGACCGACCAGGAAGAAGCCGTGCTGAACCCGTCGGGCACCAGCGACTAATCGCAACGCTCAATCTGGTCACTGACCAGAGCATTGCAGGGACGGGGCCGCATGACGCGGCCCCGTTTCCTTTTGTCTAAAGCCCCTTGGCCCGGTAGCTCGCCGCCACCCGCCCGATTGAGACGATATAGGCCGCGGTGCGAAGGTCGTGCACATCCTCGCGGGCATGCCAGACCTCGCGCATCGACTGATAGGCCGAGCGCATCGTGTCATCGAGGCCCGAGCGCACCAGCTCAAGCTCGCCCGCCCCCTTCAGATACTGGCTCTTGAAGCCCGGGGAGAGCGTCCAGCCCAGGTCTCTGTCAGCCGAAAGCCGTTCCAGCTCATTGACGATCAGCAGATGGCGCGCCTCCTCCGCCCGCCGTTGCATGCGGCCGAAGCGGATGTGGCTGAGGTTCTTGACCCATTCGAAATACGAGACGGTCACACCGCCAGCGTTGGCATACATGTCGGGGATGATGATCGCCCCCTTGCGGCGGAGGATCTCGTCGGCCCCCGCCGTGATCGGCCCATTGGCGGCCTCGACGATCAGGGGCGCCTGGATGCGCTCGGCATTCTCCATGTGGATCACGCCTTCGAGCGCCGCGGGAATGAGAATGTCGCACTCATGCTCCAGCAGGACAGACCCATCCGGGATGACGGTGGCGTCGGGGAATTCGGCAATGCCGCCGTGCTTTTCGATCCACGCCTTTACGCTCTCCACGTCGAGCCCGTCCTCGCTGTGGAGGGCGCCGTCGCGTTCGATGATGCCGGTGATCTTGGCGCCATCCTCCTCCTGCAGGAACTTCGCGGCGTGATACCCCACATTGCCGAGACCCTGCACGATGACACGCTTGCCCTCCAGCCCGCCGGAGAGGCCGGCAGCCGCCACATCCTCGGGATGGCGGAAGAACTCGCGCAGGGCATATTCCACGCCCCGTCCTGTCGCCTCGACCCGCCCATGGATGCCGCCGGCATTCAGCGGCTTGCCGGTGACGCAGGCGGTGGCGTTGATATCCGTCGTGTTCATCCGGCGGTATTGATCGGCGATCCACGCCATTTCGCGCTCGCCGGTGCCCATGTCGGGCGCGGGCACGTTTTGCGCGGGGTTGATCAGGTCGCGCTTGGCCAGCTCATAGGCGAAGCGGCGGGTGATCAGCTCCAGCTCATGCTCTTCCCAGGCGCGCGGATCGATGCAGAGGCCGCCCTTCGAGCCGCCAAACGGGGTTTCGACCAGGGCGCATTTGTAGGTCATCAGCGCCGCGAGCGCCTCGACCTCGTCCTGATGGACGCTGAGGGAATAGCGGATACCGCCCTTCACAGGCTCCATATGCTCGGAATGCACAGCGCGGTAGCCGGTGAACGTGTGGATCGAGCCGCGCAGGCGCACGCCGAAGCGCACGGTGTAGGTGGCGTTGCAGACGCGGATCTTCTGTTCGAGCCCGGGGCTGAGGTCCATCAGGGCCACGGCGCGGTTGAACATGATGTCGACGGATTCGCGGAAACTCGGCTCGATATGCCGGGCGGCCTCGTTGGGCATGGCGATACTCCTTCCATTATTGGGCAACGCGGGCGAAGCCGCCGGCGGGCCTAGCTTTCTGCCCACAGTCTTAATGCTCCTTTGCGACGGGACGCAAAAATTTGCACGAATCGCGCGACAGGCTCGTCGGTGGCGCCCCGAAGACGCGCCACGTCTGCGTTTCCGCCTTCGGTCCAGTCATCGACAGAGCCCCGCCATTGTCTCGCCGCAATCGGCGCGAGCACGGATCGATCGGTATTTAATAAGGTTTGCCACAATTTTGCCTAAGCTCGTTCGCACCCAGCCAGGGCGCGGCTCCAAAGGCCGCTCCTGCCCCGCTGGGGCGCCGGGTGGGGGCCTGGTGAGGAAATGCAGTCGAACGGCATCAGGGCCGCCCGCGCCGACGATCAAGGAAGTACCAAGCCGCCGCGCCTCACAGCGCGCCTGAGCGCTTTTGCCGGTCGGTTTGCCCGAGCCGAAGACGGCTCTATGATCATCTTCTCGCTCTTCATCTTTCTGCTGATGCTCATCGTCGGCGGCATCGCGGTGGATGTCATGCGGGCCGAGACGCATCGCCAGCGCCTGCAAACTCTCACCGACCGGGCCGTCCTTGCGGCCACCGACCTGAACCAGTCGCTCGACCCAGAATCCGTGGTGCGCGACTACTTCACCCGCGAGGGGCTTGTCGGCGATCTGGAGAGCGTCACCGTCAGTTCCGCCTTCAACCAGCGCGAGGTTTCCATCGTCGCCCGCACCCAAGTGCCGACGACGCTGACCCAGCTCGTCGGTGTCGACGAATTCACCGTGCCCGCCGTCGCCACCGCCACCGAGCGCGTGACCGATCTGGAGATCCTGCTTGTGCTGGATGTCTCGGGCTCGATGGCTTCCGACAACAAGCTGGAGGATCTGAAGGACGCGGCGCAGGAATTCGTCAACACGGTTTTCGACGGCGACACCCAGGGCAAGGTCTCGATGGGCATGGTGCCCTTCAACGGCCAGGTGAACCTCGGCCCCGCTCTCTTCGCGCAGTACAACACCCATGATTACGGCGGGGTGGAGAACAACTACTGCATCGACCTGCCCGATGCCGCCTATGACAGCCTCGATCTGGCCACCGATCTGCCGATGCCGGCCACGGGCTTTTACGACAGCTATTCCTCCACCAGTAAAAGCAGCTCCTACGAGAGCACCTGGAACAACCGGCCGCGCAGCGACTACGGCTATTACGTCAATTCCTGGTGCCCGCCGATGGCGCAGAACATGGTCCTCATCCCCTCCGACGACCGGCAGGAGCTGCTCGACGCCATCGAAGGGCTGCACGCCATTGGCGCCACCTCCATCAACGCCGGCATGCGCTGGGGCATGGAGCTGATGGACCCGGGCTCTGCCGCCATGGTGACAGAGCTCAACGGCGGCCCGCTCAACGGCCAGAGCCGTCCCTTGCCCTATGAGCTGGACAACGCCGGCAAGATCATCGTCTTGATGACAGACGGCGAGCACTTCCCCGAAGAGCGGCTGAACGACGGCTACCGCGCCGGCCCCTCGCCAATCTACCTCGCCGATGACGGTTATTACTCGATCCACCACCCGGGCATCGACGGCGGCTTCAACTATTGGGTGCCGCACATGGGCTATTGGATGCGTGAACCCTGGCAGGGCAGAGAGCCGCGGCGCAGCGACAGAACCTACTCTCCCTCAGGCCAGCCCTATCAGGCGGACGCCATGCTGCGCTCGGGCGCCGCCCTGCCCGCCAGCGTCGGCAACGCCCGGCGCCAGACCTGGCAGGCCGTCTGGCAGGATCTGCGGGTGCAATATGTCGCCTGGCAGTTATACGGCCGCGCCTATGGCGACAGCAACTCGGAGCGCTCCGCCGTCTTCACCAGCCAGATGGACAGCCTGCGCACGCAGACCCAGACGGGCGAGATGGACACGCAGCTGCAGGGCCTGTGCACCGACGCCAAGGACCAGGGCGTGGCGATCTACGGCATCTCCTTCATGGCGACCGAACATGGCGCAGGCGAGATCTGGAAATGCGCCTCCTCCCCCTCGCATTTCTACCCGGCCACGGGCGAGGGCGCCTCGGAGGGCGACGACATCATGACCGTATTCCAGAACATCGCCGGCTCGATCAACACGCTGAGGCTCACGCAATGAGAGGCTGGCTGCGCAAATTCGCCCGGGGCGAGGGCGGCTCGGCGACCATCGAGTTCGTCATCATGGCGCCGTTCTTCATCGCGTTCTTCGTCTCGGCCTTCGAGGTCGGCGCGCTGATGACGCGCAATGTCATGCTCGACCGTGCCCTCGACATCGCCGTGCGCGACGTGCGGCTTGGCCTGATCGCCGGCGAGGATGACGAGGATTACTATGACAACCTGAAGGATCGCATCTGCGACAACGCCCGGGTCATCCCCAATTGCGCCGCCGAGATCATGCTCGAGATGCGCCGCGTCGCGCCCTCCGACATGCAGCTCCTGCGCCCCGATGCCGATTGCGTCGACCGGGCCGAGCCGGGCAAGGCCGCCCGCGAGTTTCAAGGCGGCGGCGAGCACGACCTGATGATCCTGCGGGCCTGCTCGCTCTTCGATCCCTTCTTCCCGACGGGCGGCATCGGCTCGCCCATCCCCCGGCTGGCGAACGGGGCCTACGCCCTCATCTCCGTCGCCTCGTTCGTGCTGGAGCCAAGCTGATGCTGCGCCCTCTCCGCCGGTTCCTTCGCCACTTCGCCCGCGGCGAGCAGGGCTCCGTCGTCATCGAGGGCGTCATCATGCTGCCCGTCATCGCCTGGGCCTTCGTCGCCTGCTACAGCTTCTTCGACGCCTTCCACGCCCGCGCGAACAACATCCGCGCGGCCTTTACCATCTCCGACACGCTGACGCGCGAGACCAATTACATCACGCCCGCCTATATGGATGGCCTGCTGGCGCTGCAGCGCTTCCTGATGATCGGCAGCGACAACGCGCGCCTTCGCGTCACCGTCTTCCACTACAACGCTACCGACGATGTGCTGGAGCTCGACTGGAGCGAGGCGCGCGGCGGTATGTCTCCGCTCTCCGAGCCTGCCCTGCGCCGGCTGGAGGCGCGCATCCCCGCCATGGCCGGCGGCGACACCGCGATCCTCGTCGAGACCGAGGCGGATTACGAGGTGCCCTTCAAGGTGGGCCTGGCCGATGACGTCTTCACCGAATTCGTCGTCGCCCGCCCGCGCTTCTCCGGCCAGCTCTGCTGGAACCCGGTGGAGAACGGCACCAACGCCACGGCGGTGTGCTAGGCTCAGCGTTGCTCCAGCCGCGCCGCGATTGCCTCCGCCATCGCCCGCGCCGCCCGGCCGTCGGTCACGCCGCCCACGCCCAGCCGGCGGCCCATTCGCCACCAGAGCCCGGGCGCCCAGGCGAAGCCCGCACGCTGGTGCAGGCGCAAAGCGAAGCCGCTGGAGGGCTTGAAGGCGAAGGTGCCGCGCTCGACGCGGGCGATCTCCTCCCACCGGGCCAGCACACGGCCCTCGCTATCCTCCAGCCCGGCCTCTCCCAGCAGAAGCGCCAACTGCGTCGCCCGTCGCAGGCTTTCAGCCAGCGTCAGCACCAGTGCCCCGATGGCCAGCAGCGCCAGCGCGGCGCCCGCCCCGGCGGAGCCGCCGGCCGCCAGCAGCAAGGCGATGCCGCCCAGGGCATAGAGCACGCCCAGCGCCAGCAGGCGCCGCGGCGGCGCGGCCCGCAGCTCTGGCGCGTAGACAGAGCTCTCCGTCATGCATCAAGCCATGCAGCTGCCGCATGGCTCGCCGCCCGGGCTCTTCCGCCGGGCCGCAACGCGCTTATGTCTGGCGCCGAAAGGAATTCGCTCATGTCCATACGCCCCGTCCTCTCCGCCCATCAGGCCGTGCCTACCCTCGAAGGGGCCGGCGTGAAGCTGCATCGTGCCTTCGGCTTCGAGGACCCCAGCTTCGCAGACCCCTTCCTGCTGTTCGACGATTTCCGCAACGAGCGGCCCGAGGATTTCCTGAAAGGCTTCCCCTGGCACCCGCATCGCGGCATCGAGACCATCACCTATGTGCTGGATGGCACGGTGGCGCATGGCGACAGCCTGGGCAATAGCGGCACCCTCGGCGCCGGCGATGTGCAATGGATGACGGCGGGCTCCGGCATCCTCCATCAGGAGATGCCGCAGGGCAATGCTGCCGGCCAGATGCACGGCTTCCAGCTCTGGTCGAACCTGCCCGGCAACCTCAAGATGACGGCGCCCCGTTACCAGGACGTGAAATCCGCCGATATCCCCGTGGTGGTCGATGACGACGGCACCGCCGTGCGCGTCGTCACCGGCGAGTTCTGGGGCAAGCGCGGCCCGGTCGATGGCATCGCCTCGAACCCGCAATATCTCGACGTCTCGGTGCCCGCCGGCCTGCGCAAGCGCTTCAAGATAGACACCTATCGCCGCGCCTTCGCCTATGTCTTTGCCGGCTCCGGTCGCTTCACCGATGCCGCCGCCCCCGCCGGCGTGCTGCTGGAGAAAGAAGTGATGGGCCAGGAGGTGAATGTGCGCGATCTCTCCGGCAACCGCACGCTCGTGCGCTTCGGCACCGGCGACGAGATCGAGGTGCAGGCCGGCGATGAGGGCGTGCGCTTCCTGCTGGTCTCGGGCGCCCCGATCGAAGAGCCGGTGGCCTGGCACGGGCCCATCGTGATGAACACGCAAGAGGAAATCCTGCAGGCCATGCGCGATCTGCGCAACGGCACCTTCATCGCCCCCGCCCACTGACCGGCCCCGGGGGGAGGGGCGCGCCCCTCCCCTCCCTCCCTCTTTCTTTCCCCTCTTTGCTCCAGGAAATCCTCGGGGGGTGAATTGGCCAACGGCCAAGAGGGGGGCAGACAGCCCCCCTGCCCGCCCTCAGCCCGCACCACCCCCACCGCGATAGACAGCCCCCCGCCGCCGGGCTACCTCTTCGCCATGCACCGCGCCCTCCCCTTGCTCCTGCTCCTCGCCGCCTGCGCCGATGCGCCGGAGCTGCCCGGCCCGGCGCCGGCCCCGGGCTCGCTGCAAACCCCGCCGCTCGTGCCGCTCGCCCCGCTCCTCGCCGCCGCCGATGCGCCGGCCCCGGCCGATCCGGCCCCGGCCCAGTCGTCCCGTGCCGCCGCCCTCGCCGCCCGGGCCGATGCCCTGCGCGGCCCGGTTCTCAGCCCTGCGGAAAACGCCCGACTGCAACCCTTGCGTTGAACCCCCGCGCGTCTCGCGGTACGTCCCTCCGGCATGTCTGCCTGGAGGATCTCATGACCGCAGCGCTCCGTCTCGCCATCGCCGGGCTCGGCACCGTCGGCACGGGGCTGATCCGTATTCTGCAGACCCATCCGCAGATGATCGCCGCCCGCGCCGGACGCCCCATCGAGATCGTCGCCGTCTCTGCCCGGAGCAAGGGCAAGGACCGCGGCATCGACCTCTCCGCCTACGCTTGGGAAGACGACCCCGTCGCCCTGGCCCGGCGGGACGACATCGACCTTTTCGTCGAGGTCATGGGCGGCCACGAAGGCCCGGCAAAGGATGCGACCGAAGCCGCCATCGCCGCCGGCCACCATGTCGTCACCGCCAACAAGGCCCTGCTCGCCCATCACGGGCAAGCCCTCGCCCTCGCCGCAGAAGAGACGGATGTGGCGCTGCGCTTCGAGGCCGCCGTGGCGGGCGGTATCCCGGTGATCAAGACGCTGACAGAGGGCCTCGCGGGCAACCAGATCGAGCGCGTCCTCGGCGTGATGAACGGCACCTGCAATTACATCCTCACCCGTATGGAAGATGGCGGCCTGACCTATCAGGAGGCCTTCGACGAAGCCGACGGCCTGGGCTTTCTCGAAGCCGATCCGCAGCTCGATGTCGGCGGCATCGACGCCGGGCACAAGCTGTCGCTGCTCGCCGCCATCGCCTATGGCACCCAGGTGAATTTCGGCGGTGTCGAGCTCGAAGGGATCGGTTCGGTCACTATCGAGGATATCCGCCAGGCCGCCGACATGGGCTACAAGATCAAGCTGCTCGGCGTTGCGCAGATGACCGGCCGGGGGCTCGAGCAGCGCATGTCACCCTGCCTGGTGCCGGACAGCTCGCCCCTCGGCCAGCTCGAAGGCGGCACTAATATGGTGGTGATCGAGGGCGATGCCGTGGGCCAGATCGTGCTACGCGGAGCCGGTGCCGGAGCGGGGCCGACGGCCTCTGCCGTGCTGGGCGACATCATCGACGTGGCCCGCGGCTTCCGCCTGCCGACCTTCGGCCAGCCCGCCTCCTCCCTGCGTCAGGTGCGCGCTGCCCGTGCCGCGGTGCCGGCGCCCTATTACCTGCGCATGGATCTGGCCGACAAGCCGGGCGCGCTGGCCAAGATCGCCCATTGCCTCGGCGAGGCCGGCATCTCGATCGACCGGATGCGCCAATATGGCCATGTCGACCAGTCGGCGCCCGTGCTGATCGTCACCCACAAGACGACCCGTTCGAACCTCGAAGAGGCCATCGCCGCCTTCTCCGCCACCGGCGTGCTGGTCGGCGCGCCCGTAGCGATCCGCATCGAGAACCTCTGAGGCGCCGCGCCTCAGGCCTCCTCGGCGTCGATCTTGCGGTAATAGGGCCCGGTATCGGGGCAGGCGTCGAGCATCCGCTGGAATGCCGGCCGCTCGGTCAGCCGGCGCCGGTAGGCCTGCAGCGTGTCGCTGAGCGGCCATCGCACGCTGTAATGCGCCTGATTCAGCGTATAGCCGACGGAAATGTCGGCGGCGGTAAACGCCTCCCCTGCCATATAGGGCGCCTCGGTGAGCCGCCGCTCGACAATGGCGAGGCGGCTGTCCCACTGATAGAGCGTGTGCTTTGCCGTCGGGTTGTCTCGCTGATCCTCCGGCAGGCGTAGCGCGTTGCCGTAGAAATACATGGCCTGCCCGATCCCCGCCTCGCCGAGCCAGAGGAACTGCTTGTAGGCGGGAAAGGAAGGATCGTCGGGGGACGGCATCAGCGGCGTCGGGCCATAGCGTGCCATCAGATATTCGACGATGGCGAGAGATTCGATCATCACCACATCGCCGTCGCGCATCGCAGGAATGAAGCCGGCCGGGTTCGCCGCCATGAATTCGGTATCCTCGCTGACATCGGAGAGCAGGTTCACGCGATGGAGCCTGTAGGGCAGCCCCATTTCCTCAAACAGCCATACGACACGGGTGCCGCGCCCTTCGCCGTAGACGGTTATCATAGGTTGACCTCCACGTATTCTCGGGCAGACCCTCTCACAGGCCTGTCTGTCTGTCCATTCGTGGCGCCAGCGGCGCATCGGCCGGCAGCCGGAGACCAATGCAGACAGGGTTAACGCTACCAGCCTTCCCCCGGTTACACGAAGCCGCTAGGCCCTTTGGCAACCAATCCGAAGGACAGCCCATGCCCGACAATGCCCAGTTCCACGACCGCATGCTCTCGCTCGGCCTCGCCCGTGTGTCCGAGGCCGCGGCCATCGCCTGCGCCGACCTGATCGGCCGCGGCGACGAGAAGGCCGCCGACCAGGCCGCCGTCAACGCCATGCGCAACCAGCTCAACATGCTGGACATCAAGGGCACAGTCGTCATCGGCGAAGGCGAGCGCGACGAGGCACCTATGCTGTTCATCGGCGAAGAGGTCGGCGCCGGCCAGGGCCCTGAGGTCGACATCGCGCTCGACCCGCTGGAAGGCACCACGCTGACGGCGAACGACATGCCCAACGCGCTGACGGTCATCGCAATGGGCCCGCGCGGCTCGATGCTGCATGCCCCCGATGTCTACATGGACAAGCTCGCCATCGGCCCCGGCTTCCGCCGCGGCGTGGTGACGCTCGACATGAGCCACTCCGAGAGGGTCAGCGCGCTGGCCACCGCCAAGGGCTGCTCGACGAAGGACATCACCGTCTGCGTGCTCGACCGGCCCCGCCACGAGCAGATGATCGAAGAGATTCGCTCCACCGGCGCCGCGATCCGCCTGATCACCGATGGCGACGTCGCCGGCATCATGCATACGGCCGAGGCGCAGAAGACCGGCGTGGACATGTACATGGGCTCCGGCGGCGCGCCCGAGGGCGTGCTGGCCGCAGCAGCACTGAAATGCATGGGCGGGCAGCTCTTCGCCAAGCTGCTCTTCCGCAACGACGACGAGAAGGGCCGCGCCAAGAAGGCCGGCATCACCAATTTCGACCGGGTGTACACCCGCGACGATCTGGTCACCCAGGATGTCATCTTTGCCGCCACCGGCGTGACCGACGGCTCGCTCCTCTCCGGCATCAAGCGCGAGCCGGGCTATGTGACGGCCGAGACGGTGCTGATGCGCAGCAAGACTGGCTCAGTCCGCCACATGTCGTACCGGAACCCAACCTCGGCGATCTGACCGGGAGGGGACCAGACATGAAAACGCCGCCCTCAGCGGGGCGGCGTTTTCATGTTCAGCGATAGGCGTTGGCTCAGATGCCCGTGCTGCCCACGACAGACTTGGCGGTCTTCAGCATGATCGACAGGTCACCGAGGAAGCTCATCCGCGTCACATAGGCCCGGTCGAGCACCACACGCTCGGAATAGGTCGTGTCGTTGCGGCCAGAGACCTGCCAGAGGCCGGTGATGCCGGGACGAACGCTCTCGTAATGGCCGCGGGCGACGCCGTAGAGGTCGAGCTCGGCCTCTGTCACCGGACGCGGGCCGACGAAGCTCATTTCGCCGCGGATGACGTTCCAAAGCTGCGGCAGCTCATCGAGGCTGGTCTTGCGAAGAAAGCCGCCGATCTTGGTGATGCGCGGGTCGTTCCGAAGCTTGAAATCGGCAGCCCATTCGGCGGCGGCCTCGGGATGGGCTTCGAGATGCTCCTTCAGCGCCTGCTGGGCATTCGGCACCATCGTGCGAACCTTCCAGCAGCGGAACGGCTGGCCGTTCCGGCCGATGCGCGTGTGGCCGAAGAAGCCGGGGCCGCCGTCGCGGCGGGTCAGCAGGCAGAGCACCAGGATGACCGGCCCGACGATTGGCAGGATCAGCAGGGCAAGGGCGATATCGGACAAGCGCTTGGCGTAGCGGGCGTAAATGCGCCCTGCCTTTGCGGGCGTCCGAGCCGGGCTCAAATGGGTCGAGCTGAGCGATTCAGCCGCAGTATGATCGGTCAAGACAAACCCCCAAGGTTTTCTGCCATCCTGAAATGTGGCGACGGCATGGTCTTCAAATGGACAGAGCGCTCAGCAGCAAGCGATTCAGCGCTAACACTCTCGTAAGTCAAATACACGACACTGCTTAGACTATTTTTTACCCTGTCGTCCATACAGAGAGGTCCCTGCTTAGCAATTGAGCAACCAACCCACCGACCGCCGAAGCCCTCAACAGTTTCGCATCTCTTAACGTGCCGCGACGCAGCAATGCGAGGCCTTTTCTGCGCCTTCACGGGTTGGTGTCGCGCTTCGGCGACGGTTCGCCGACCCGAGTCCTCGGCGGATGCGTTGCGACTTGGTCTCTGCGCTTCCGTTATCCCCTGCTCAGGCCGAGCTAGAGGCCCGGCTTCGAGAAAACAGCTTCTTAACAAATAATTAAAATTCTTCAGGCCCTAAAGATACCCTGTTGCTCCGTGCAGCGGACCAAGCGCGTTCCAAACCTGCACCGTCTGAACTTTGCGGAGCCAGCGGTATATGGGGCCTTCAAACGGGCCATACAGACCACCAATTCCGCCGCTGCGAGAGACTTCGCTGCACCGCAGCCAATACTGCTAAAGGTCAACAGCCCTGATCGCGCCAAATTTCGCGGCAGAGAGCCCTGCGCCCTATTATCCAGCCCCGCGTCAAGCGGAGATCAAAAGTTAATAAAGCGTCATTCTCGTAGCCCTGCCGGGTTTTTCTACAGCAAAGCAATAATTTGAGAAATTGGGGCGCTGGTGCCCGCGGCCGGACTCGAACCGGCACGGCCTAAGCCAAGGGATTTTAAGTCCCCGATGTCTACCAATTCCACCACGCGGGCGCCGGGCCTCTCGTAGTCGCGCCGCGCCGCCGAGGCAAGGAAAGTCAGATGTCGGTGCCCGGCGGGTCGATCAGCAGGCTGCGTTCGGAAAGCCAGGGGTTCAGTTCCAGCGCCTGCCGCAGCACCACCTGCGCCTGGCCCTGGCGACCGAGGCCCATGAGCGACAGCGCCTTGCCCGACAGCGCGCCGATATGCGTGGGGTTCAGCTCGAGCGCCTTGTCGAGATCCGCCAGCGCCGCCTCGAAATCAGTGCGCAGGTAGCTGGCGAAGGCTCGCTGGTTGTAGCCCTCGGCAAAATCGGGGCAGTAGGCGATCAGCCGGTCGAAGTGATCGAACGCGCTGACAAAATCGTAGCGGGCCCGGGCACGCATGCCGAGGTTCAGCAGCGTCTGCGACTGCGCGTCGGGGGCGTCCGTCCAGAGCTCCCACAGATCGTTCGAAAGCTCCTGCGCGTCCGAGGCGCTGGCAGAGGACGCAAGGTCCTCCATCAGCGCCGAAATCTCGTCGGCATGGTCAGGCGCCTCGGGGCAGTCCTGCCCCATGGCTGGCCCGGCGAAGCCGGCGAGGATGAACAGAAGCGGCACTCTCATGAGCCGAGGCTGCGGCAGCGCCAGCGATTCCGTCAAGTCACCAAGCCGCGAGAGAGCGGCGCTCCGCCTGTCGCTTGACCGCATCCGCCCCCTCACCGAAGGTCGGGCGGTGTTTCCCATCCGCGATCATAACCCTTCCGAACGGACGCCCTATGTGACCTGGGCCCTGATCGCGGCCAATGTGGCGCTGTTTCTATGGGAGCAGGGCTTCGTGCAGACGGACCAGGCGCTCTACGAACTCTACTACAATTACGCGATGATCCCGGCCCGCATCACCAACGGCGAGGCCTGGCATACGCTGCTGACCGCGACCTTCCTGCACGACGGCTTCTGGCACCTCGCCGGCAATATGCTGTTCCTGTGGATATTCGGCGACAATATGGAAGACCAGCTCGGCCATGGCGGCTTCCTGGGCTTCTATCTGGCCGCCGGCGCCCTCGCCAACCTCGCCCAGCTCGCCGCCGAGCCCTACAGCCCTGTCCCCACGATCGGGGCTTCGGGCGCCATCGCCGGGGTGATGGGCGGCTATCTGCTGCTCTTCCCGAAGGCGCGGGTCGATGTGCTGGTCTTCGTGACCATCCTGCCGCTGCCAGCCTGGCTGATGCTGGGGCTGTGGTTCGCCATTCAGCTCGCCCAAGGCGCCGCGGCGGATGCCAGCGCCGGCGGGGTTGCCTATTGGGCGCATGCCGGAGGGTTCGTCATCGGGGCCGTCTTCGCGCTGCCCGCTTTCCTGTGGCGGGGCGGCCCCAAATTCTGGAGCCGCACGCATGGCGAGCCGCCGCATCCCGAGGCGCGCTACAAGCTGGATCGCACTTCGGTGCCGAAGGTGGGGCGGCGGCGTTAGCCGGCTCAGGCGTTGCGAATGATCTTGGCGAAGCGCTCGAAGGTGCCGGCATTGGCCGCGATCAGCGCGCCGGTCTCGAGGATCTCGGTGCCCTCTTGCAGCGGCTCGACGAAGCCACCCGCCTCTGTCACCAGCAGCAGACCGGCGGCGATGTCCCACGCCTTCAGCTCGCGCTCCCAATAGCCGTCGTAGCGGCCGGCGGCGACATAGGCGAGGTCGAGCGCGGCAGAGCCGAAGCGCCGCACGCCCGCCGTTTCGGGCAGCAGACGGGCCAGATCCTGCAATGTCGCCGGCAGGGTGCGCTTGGCGGCAAAGGGCAGGCCGGTGGCGTAGATGCACTCGATCAGCCGCGAGCGGCCCGAGACGCGCAGGCGCGACTCGTTCATCCAGGCGCCCTCGCCTCGCTCGGCCCAGAACATCTCGTCCTTCGCAGGGTCATAGACGACGCCCGAGACGATGCGGCCCTTGTGCTCCAGCGCGATGGAGACGGCCCAGTGCGGCAGGCCGTGCAGGTAGTTCGTCGTGCCGTCGAGCGGGTCGACGATCCAGCGGCGCGTCGGATCTTCGCCCGCTTCCTCGCCGCCCTCTTCGCCGACGAAACCATAGGTGGGCCGCGCCTCGCGCAGCATCTTGCGGATCGATTCTTCCGCCGCCCGGTCGGCGCGGCTGACGAAATCGCCCGGCCCCTTGGCCGAGACCTGCAGTTGTTCGACTTCGCGGAAGTCCTTCACAAGCTGCCGGCCCGCCTGACGGGCGGCACGCTGCATAACGTTCATGTTGGCACTTGCCGCCATGGCAGGGCTCCGTCTCGCTGGGGTGTGGTCAAGGCCCGCCCTATAGGGGCAGTGCGCCGCTTGGGCAAGACGGGGCTGCACGCCGCGCGCGCCCCTTGAAATCAAGGCAAAAGCCGGGCGACTTTTAGGTTTTCTGTTGCCCGATAGCGGCTTCGCGGCAACAGTTAAACTTGCCATACCGAGCAGATCGTCTTCAGTGTTCTTTGTTCTTGCGAGGCGGCGGAGGCGCGGCAAAGACATTAAAGCATCCCGGGGGTCTGGCACGTCGTCGTGCCCTGCCTCCGTCGACGGGCGAATGGACCATGCTGCGCAGATTGTACGAGAACATCCGGCACGAGACGCGCTTTGTGATTCACATTGCCGCGCGGGACGTTCTCAAACGCATCGCCTCGATGACCCTCATTCTGGCGGTCTGCGTCTTCGGCGGCGTCAGCTGGCTTGAGGTCAGCATCATCGCGCTGGTCGTCTTCCTTGGCGAAGTCATCGCGGTCATCCTGCATCGCAAGCGGCCCGAGCGCGAACAGGACATGTCGTTCGGCTTCGTCATGGCGATGTGGTGGACGAACGTCATCACCACCGTGGCCTTCCTCTGGCCCTCGATGCTGCTGGCCAGCCAGCCTTCGGTAGCGCTGCTGCTGGGCGGCTACATGTGGATGTTCGGCGTGTTTGTGCACATCTCGAACACCTACGTCGCGCTGCCGCTCTACAACTGGTCGATGATGATCCCCTCCTTCGCGACGGGAATCACGGTGCTCGCCATCGCGTTCGACACCGATTACGCCGATTCCTCGCTCGCCGAGTGGTGGGTCGCCGCGGCGCTGATGGTCGTCTATGCAGCCAACACCTTCGAAACCATGACGATGCAGAAGGACACGCAGCGCGCCCTCGCCGCGGCGCGGGCCGAAGCGAACGCCCGATTGCGGGCGCTGGAGCACATGACGCGCCATGACGGGCTCACCGGCCTGCTCACCCGCCGCGCCTTTGACGAGGCGCTGGCCCGCCGTCTGAGCCCCGCGCGCGGAAAGCCGCAGGGCGCGGTCTTCCTGATCGACCTCGACGGCTTCAAGCCCATCAACGACAGCTTCAGCCACGAGGCCGGCGACCGCGTGCTCATCGCCGTCTCCGCCCGGATGCGCGAGCTTGCGGGGCCCGAAGGGCTGACCGCCCGCTTCGGCGGCGACGAATTCGCCCTGGCCATGCCCGCCGTCACCACGGCCGAAGAGGCCGAGCGCTTCGCCGTCAGCCTCGCGCGCCGGCTTGAGGCGCCCATCGAGTTTCGCGGCAAGTTCCTGCGGGTCACCGCATCGATCGGCATCGCCATCGCGGGCGAGCAGCTGTCGACCGTGTCGGCCATCTGCGCCGCCGCCGACCAGGCCATGTACCGCGCCAAATCGGATACCGAGGCGCGCGCCGTGCTCTACGATGCCTCCCACTTCCGCCCCCGCCCCTCGCTGCAGGAGCGTCAGCACATCATCGAGGCGCTGCAATCGGGCCACCTGCGGCCCTGGTATCAGCCCAAGGTGCGGCTCGACACGGGCGAGATCATCGGCTTCGAGGCGCTGGCCCGCTGGGAAGATGGCGAACGCGGCGTGCTGCTGCCCGGGCGCTTCCTGCCGCTGATCAACGAATTCGGCCTGCAGGGAGATTTCCTGCATTGTATCGCCAGCCACGTGCTGGCCGATGTCGCGTCGCTGCTGAAGGAAGGGCTGGACCCTGGGCGGGTGTCTCTCAACGTGCCGGAGGTGGCGCTCGCTACCCTCTCCGGCCGGCAGGAGCTGCAGCGCCTGCTCGACGACGCGCCAGAGGCGGCGCGCCACATCACCTTCGAGATCACCGAGGACGTGTTCATCGCCCGCGCCGGCAGCATGATCCAGAAGTCGGTGGCGGAGTTCCGCCGCGCTGGCGTGCGCATCAGCCTCGACGATTTCGGCACCGGCTTTGCCAGCTTCCAGCATCTGCGGCAGCTGGAATTCGACGAGCTGAAAATCGACATGAGCTTCGTGCAGGGGCTCGGGGTGGACCCGTCCGTCGAGGTTCTCCTCGCCGGCTTCCTGCAGATTGCCGGCGGCCTCGGCGTTTCCGTCATCGCCGAAGGGGTGGAGACGGACGACCAGCGCGCCCAGCTCCTCCGCCTCGGCTGCGTCTTCGGCCAGGGCTGGCGCTTCGGCCGCGCTGCCCCGCTGGAAGAGGCACGCATCCGCCTCTTTGCCGAGATGAGCCGGCCCTACGGCTCGACCGCCTGAGCGGCCCCTCCCGAAAGGGGGGAAAACCTCACCCGTCTCTCCCTTGATCGCGCCGGCCTCAGCCGGCACCCTCTGGCCAAACCGGCAAGGCCCGGTCTAGATCAGATCAATGCGTTTCAGGGGCGACTTATGGGCATCCTCGATTTCCTCTCCGGCCAGTTTATCGACGTCATTCACTGGACGGACGACACCCGCGACACGATGGTCTGGCGCTTCGAGCGCTATGGGCATGAGATCAAATACGGCGCCAAGCTGACGGTGCGCGAGGGGCAGGCCGCCGTCTTCGTGCACGAGGGGCAGCTCGCCGACGTCTTCAAGCCCGGTCTCTACCAGCTTGAGACCAACAACATGCCGATCATGACCACGCTCCAGCACTGGGACCATGGCTTCCAGTCGCCGTTCAAGAGCGAGATCTATTTCGTCAACACGACCCGCTTCAACGACCAGAAGTGGGGCACCAAGAACCCGATCATCGCCCGCGACCCCGAATACGGGCCGATCCGCCTGCGCGCCTTCGGCAATTACTCGATGCGCGTCACTGACCCTGGCATGTTCCTGCAGGAGATCGTGGGGACAGATGGCGAGTTCACCTCCGACGAGGTCTCCTTCCAGATCCGCAACATCGTGGTGCAGGAGGTCAGCCGCGTGCTGGCCGCCTCGGGCATCCCGGTGCTCGACATGGCGGCCAATACCGCCGATCTCGGCAAGCTGGTGACCGAGGCGATCAAGCCCACCGTCGCCGCCTACGGGCTGTCGATCCCCGAGTTCTATATCGAGAACATCTCTCTGCCGTCAGAGGTCGAAGCGATGCTCGACAAGCGCACCTCGATGGGCATCGTCGGCGACATGGGCCGCTACATGCAGTTCTCTGCCGCCGAAGCCATGCAGAACCCCGAAAGCGCTGCCGGCTCGGCCATGGGCATGGGCATGGGTGCCGGCATGGGGTTGAACATGGGCGGCCGCATGGGCCCCTGGGGCGCCGCGCCCTCGCAACCGCAGGCACACCAGCCTGCCGCCGCGCCGCCACCCCCGCCCCCGCCGGTCGAGCATGTCTGGCACATCGCCGAGAACGGGCAGACACAGGGGCCCTTCTCGCTGGCCTCGATGGGCCAGAAGGTCACCGCCGGGGCGCTGAAGCGCGACACACTGGTGTGGACGCCCGGGCAGGACGGCTGGATGAAGGCCGGCGACGTGACCGAGCTGGCCCAGCTCTTCACCGTGCAGCCCCCGCCGCCTCCGCCTCCGCCGCCCACGGCGGTGTGAGATGGCGGCGCTGACCGGCCATTGCGATTGCGGGGCGGTGACGATCACCGTCCCCTCCGCCCCTGAAGAGATCAACGCCTGCCCCTGCGACTATTGCCGCCGGGCCGGCGCTCACTGGGGGTACTACAAGGCCGGCAGCGCCACGATCACCGGCAAGACCGCCACCTACCGGCGCGCCGCCAAGGTCGCCGATTTTCACCGCTGCCCGACCTGCGGCATCGTCACCCACTGGGATGGCAACGATGTGACCCCGCATATGGGCGTCAACATGGCCAATTTCGAGCAGGCGGCGCTGGCCGGTATCCCCGTGGTCGAAGACCCCTGAGCGGCGTGGCCCCGCCTCTCACCCACACCGCGAGCCTTCCCGAAGAGCATGTTTGATGAGTGATTACGGATCTGTCCCCAAGGTGCCGCATGCACCCCCCGCCCCACCGGGCGCGGAGCAGTCGCAGGACGAGGAATACCGCTTTCCCTGCGACCAATGCGGCGCCGACATGCGCTACGAGCCCGGCACCGGCCGGCTGATCTGCGATCACTGCGGCAACGTCGCCGAGCTGGAAAGCGGGCAGGAAAAGGCCGCCGAGCTGATCCGCGAGCTCGATTACGAAGAGGCCCTGCGCTCCGCCCTGCCCGCGGCGGAGATGGAGGATGTCCGCTCCTCGCACTGCCCCAATTGCGGCGCCGTCATCGAGTTCGGCGAAGCCGAGCACGCCACCGAATGCCCTTTCTGCGCGACGCCCGTCGTCGTCGACACAGGCACCACGCGGCAGATCAAGCCCAAGGGGCTGCTCCCCTTCGTGCTGAGCGAGGGCGAGGCGCGCTCGGCGATGACGACATGGCTCGGCAAGCTCTGGTTCGCGCCCAACGGGTTGCAGGAGTACGCCCGCAAGGGCCGCAAGATGAACGGCATCTACGTGCCCTACTGGACCTATGACGCCGACACCAAATCCTCCTACACCGGCATGCGGGGCGTTCATTACTACGTCACCCGCACCGTCATGCGCGACGGCAAACCCACCCAGGTGCGCGAGCGCCGCACGCGGTGGACGCCCCGGTCTGGCCGTGTGGCGCGCTGGTTCGACGACATCCTCGTGCTCGCCTCGCACACCCTGCCCAAGCAATATACCGACGGGCTGGAGCCCTGGGATCTGACGACGCTGGAGCCCTACCGCCCCGACTTCCTCGCTGGCTTCCAGGCCGAGGGCTACCAGGTGCAGCTCGAGGAGGGCTTTCAGGAGGCCCGCCAGATCATGGACCGCCAGATCCTGCGCGACGTGCGCTTCGATATCGGCGGCGACGAGCAGCGGGTGACCAGCGTCAACACGCATGTGGACGACATCACCTTCAAGCATATCCTGCTGCCAGTCTGGATGGCGGCCTACAAGTACAAGGGCAAAAGCTACCGCTTCGTCGTCAACGGCCAATCCGGCAAGGTGCAGGGCGAGCGGCCATGGAGCTGGATCAAGATCACCCTCGCCGTCATCGCCGGGCTCATCGTGGCCGCGGGCCTCGGCTATGCCTATTCCGTTTACGGCAGTTAGGAGACCCTAGATGCGCGCAGCCCCCCTCGCCCTCAGCCTCGCCATCCTCGCGGCGCCCGCGTTCGCGGACCCGGAGGTTTCAGGCTACGTGCTCGCGCCCTACCCCGGCGCCCCCTCTGGCGCGGCGTACCTGACGATCACCAACCCGGATGCCGCCGAGATTACGCTGGACAGCGTGGAAACGCCCGCCGCCGGCATGGCCATGCTGCACGAGACGGTCGAGACCGATGGCGTGATGTCGATGGCGCCGCCAGACGGCCCGCTGACCATCGCGCCGGGCGAGACCCTCGCGATGGAACCTGGCGGGCTGCATGTCATGCTGGGCGGGCTGGGCGCGGAGCTGGCGGAGGGAGACGAGATCCCCCTCACCCTGCACTTCGCCGGCGGCGAGGAAGTGACCGCCACGCTCACCCTCGGGCAGCCCTCAGACTAGCCGCAGATGCGCTCGGCGCTGTCGGCGAAGGCGCGGTAACGCTGCCAGAACGCCTCCATCGCCGGCGTGTCGGAGGTGCGGGCTTCTTGCGCGAGCTGGGGGTCTTCGAAGAAGGTCGCCGCCCGGCGCTGATCGCTGTTCGAGAGGGACTGGTTGGCGACCTGCTGCACGCAGGAACAGACCGCCGGATTGGCAGCCGACCGGCCACCCGCCATGCAGGCCTGGCTCACCGCACCGCTCACACGCGGGCCACATCCCGCCAAGGCGGCCAGGGCCGCCAAAATCATCACTGACCGCATCATTCTTTTCTCCTGCCTCGGCGCGCATCATGCGCGAAGCGGCGCTTTCGTGCAATCGGCGCCCACCGGGATTTGACCGCCCGGCCCTCCCCCGGCAGGCTCGTAATCGTCCTGTCACCTTGGCATGATAGCGCCGCAGGGCAGCAGAAAAGGTGACAGATGAACAGGCTGAGCGGCAATGGCGGCAACGACTGGCTGAAGGCGGAACTGGCCGACAGCCTGGATGAAGAAATCGAGCTGGAGCTCGAGGATTCCGTCCTCAGCGAAGAGATCGCCGCCATCTACGACCGCGCCCATCCCGACGCCCTGCCCCGGTCTGAATACCTGCGCGGCCTGCTCCGCCTGCAGGCCGAGCTGATCAAGCTGCAGGATTGGGTCGTGCACAGCGGCGAGAAGGTCGTCGTACTCTTCGAAGGGCGCGACAGCGCCGGCAAGGGCGGCGTCATCAAGCGCATCACCCAGCGGCTCAACCCGCGCGTCGTGCGCGTCGTGGCCCTGCCTGCGCCCAACGACCGCGAGAAGTCGCAATGGTACTTCCAGCGCTACACGCCGCATCTGCCGGCCGGCGGCGAAATCGTGCTGTTCGACCGCAGCTGGTACAACCGCGCCGGGGTGGAGCGCGTCATGGGCTTTGCCGATGACAGGCAGGTGGAGGAATTCTTCCGCGACGTGCCCGATTTCGAGCGGATGCTGGTGCGTTCGGGCATCCGGCTGGTGAAGTACTGGTTCTCCATCACCGACGAAGAGCAGCAGATGCGCTTTCTGATGCGCATCCACGACCCGCTGAAGCAATGGAAGCTCTCACCGATGGACCTGCAGTCCCGCGTGAAGTGGGAGCAATACACCAAGGCCAAAGAAGAGATGTTCGCCCGCACGAACATCCCCGAGGCGCCCTGGTACATCGTGGAAGGCAACGACAAGAAGCGCGCAAGGCTGAACTGCATCGACCATCTACTCGGCCTGATGCCCTACGGCGAGGTGCCGCATGACGACGTCTCCCTGCCCGACCGGGTGTACAACAAGGATTACGAGCGCGCCGTGCTGCCACGCGAGTTGTACGTGCCGTCGAAATACTAGAGGGCGTGATCCCAAGGAGCGCCTTTGGCGCATTCCTTTGGGTGAGGAAGGGGGGCTGTCTGCCCCCCAAAACCGCCGTTGGCGGCTTTCCCCCCCGAGGATTTTCTGGAGCAAAGATGGGGGAAGACGACGGGGCCTGGGCTAGGCGCTAGGAGGATGAAACGCTTTTCGGCGGAGCCATTCGGCGAGTTCGATCGCGTCGATGCGGCTTTGGGCGACCTCGATGATGAGGGGGCCGATCTCACTCACTTGCCAGTCGATCTGGATGCCGTTGAGATCAAGGCAGATATCCATCGCCTGGTGGGCGGTGCGCTTGTTCGCGTCGTTGAAGCAATGCCCTGTAGCGATGGCCACGGCCGTTGCGGCTGCCAGATCGAAGGCATCTCCGATCAGCCCGTAGGCGAGGCGGTTATCGACTCTGGCCAAAGCGCCATCCAGGGACTTGTCGCGGGCAAGACCGGGCAGTTCGCCCGGGTTCAGAACCGCATCATGGATGGCAATGACGAGCTCCGGGGTCAGCGTGACCCAGGTCATTTGTCGCGTAGATAGTCGAGCACCGGCTGATTGGTGGAACGGCGGCGGGCCATGCTTTCAACGACCTCATCCATGCGCGCCGCGCGGTGCCCCTCCGGCTCCGTCGTCGCCTCGACTGGCACGAAATACCCCACCAGCTTGGAATTGCGAAGCACGGCCACGGGCTTGCCGTGCGCCCGGTCGAGCACCTTCTGCGGATCGCGCATCTCGGTCATCGTGGCGATCTGGTTGGTGAGAAGGCTGGTCATGGCGGCACTCCGGTTACAACTGCAATATGCACTCTGGTGTGCATTCGTTTCAATAGCCTTGGTGCCACGCGGTTATCCCGCCAGGCGCCGCTTCGCCCGCCGCGCCCAGACAAGCGCAGGCGCGAGGCCGGGGAGCCGGTCGTACCAGCCCTGGCCCTGGATATCGGTGCGCGAGGGGCGCTGCCGGGCGATGGGCGGGTTGAGGCAGACGACCGGCATCTGCGGCGCAGACCGCCGCCACCAGTTGTAGGCACCGTCGACATGCATCGGGCCGCCGCCGGGGTCTCCGGCCGAGCGGCGGGTGATCGCCTCCAGATAGGCCGCCGCCCGGCCCGCCGCCTCGCGCGTCAGCCCGATGAAATGGCTGGTGCGCACGGCGGCCTCGGGCGGGCAGGCGATGGCGCCCTTTGGAAGGTCACCAGCATCGCCCCAGCCGTGGACATAGCCGTAGACCATCTCCCAGCGGGCGCTCTGCAGCGCCTCCAGCCCCGGCCCAAGCGCCCGGGTGAAATCGCAATCGTCCTCCAGGATCAGCGCGCGCTCGTCCGGCCCCTCGGCGATCTGGCGCAACAGGCCGAGATGGCTGAGGAAGCAGCCGCGCGCGCCGATGGAGTCCCAGCCGCCCGCCTCATCCGGCCGGGCCGCCGGCACGAAGGCGATCTTCGGATGCGGCAGGGCCAGGCCGATGCGGGCGAATTCCGCCTCCATCTCGCGGCGGCGGTCGGCCCGGGCGGGGAGGTTGATGATGTAGATGCGAGGGAAGGCCGCGAGCAGCGCCTCGCCCGCCCTGTGATCAACCGCCGCCATCGCTGCCTCCCGCTGCCCAAGCCCGATTGACGAAACCCCGCGCCGGCCTCATATCGGCCCGCATGACAGAGCTTTCGCGCATCCGCAATTTTTCCATCGTCGCCCATATCGACCACGGGAAATCCACCCTGGCCGACAGGCTGATTCAGCTTACCGGTACGGTGGCCGAACGCGACATGAAAGCCCAGATGCTGGACGCGATGGATATCGAGCGTGAGCGCGGCATCACCATCAAGGCCAACTCGGTGCGCATCGAGTACCCGGCCAAGGACGGCCACACCTATATCCTCAACCTCATCGACACCCCCGGCCACGTGGACTTCGCCTACGAGGTGAGCCGCTCGATGCAGGCCGTCGAGGGCTCGCTGCTGGTGGTCGACGCCACGCAGGGCGTCGAGGCGCAGACGCTCGCCAACGTCTACCAGGCGATCGACGCCGATCACGAGATCGTCCCGGTGCTCAACAAGATTGACCTGCCCGCCGCCGAGCCGGAGCGGGTGAAGGAGCAGATCGAGGATGTCATCGGCATCGACGCCTCGGACGCCGTCGAAATCTCCGCCAAGACCGGCCTCGGCATTCCCGATGTGCTGGAGGCCATCGTGCACCGCCTGCCCGCCCCCAAGGGTGACCGCGACGCAGCCCTGAAGGCCATGCTGGTGGATAGCTGGTACGACAGCTACCTCGGCGTCGTCGTGCTCATCCGCGTGATGGATGGGGTGATCCGCAAGGGCGACACGATCCGCATGATGAAGACCGCCGCCACCTACAAGCTCGACACGCTCGCCGTGCTCAAGCCGCAGATGGTGAAGATCGACGAGCTCGGCCCCGGCGAGATCGGCGTGTTCACCGCCTCGATCAAGCAGGTGCGCGATACGCGGGTGGGCGACACGATCACCCATGAGAAGCGGCAGACCGAGAAGGCCCTGCCCGGCTTCAAGCCCTCGATCCCTGTGGTGTTCTGCGGGCTGTTCCCCGTCGATGCCAACGATTTCGACGACCTGCGCGACGCGATGGAGAAGCTGGCGCTGAACGACGCCTCCTTCACCTTCGAGATGGAAACCTCCGCCGCGCTCGGCTTCGGCTTTCGCTGCGGTTTCCTGGGGCTGCTGCACCTGGAAGTCATCCGCGACCGGCTGGAGCGAGAGTACGATCTCGACCTCATCACCACCGCGCCCTCGGTCGTCTACGACATCCACATGCGCGACGGTACGGTCGAGCAGCTGCACAACCCGGCCGACATGCCCGACCTGACGCTGGTGGAGCATATCGAAGAGCCGCGCATCAAGGCGACGATCCTGGTGCCGGATGAGTACCTCGGCGACGTGCTGAAGCTCTGCCAGGAGCGGCGCGGCATCCAGCTCGACCTCACCTACGCGGGGCCGCGGGCGATGGCCGTGTATGATCTGCCGCTCAATGAGGTGGTGTTCGACTTCTACGACCGGCTGAAATCGGTGACGAAGGGCTATGCCAGCTTCGATTACCAGATCATCGGCTATCGCGAGGATAACCTCGTGAAGATGTCGGTGCTGGTGAACGACGAGCCGGTGGATGCGCTGTCGATGATGGTGCACCGCGACCGGGCGGAAATGCGCGGCCGCGCGATGGTGGAGAAGCTGAAGGAGCTGATCCCCCGCCACATGTTCAAGATCCCGATCCAGGCGGCCATCGGAGGCAAGGTCATTGCGCGGGAGACGCTGAGTGCTTTGCGGAAGGACGTGACGGCCAAATGCTACGGCGGCGACGCCTCGCGGAAGCGCAAGCTTCTGGACAAGCAGAAGGCCGGCAAGAAGAAGATGCGCCAGTTCGGGAAGGTCGAGATCCCTCAGGAGGCGTTTATTTCGGCGCTGAAGATGGATAGCTAAGCTCGCAGGTCGGAGATAACCGTTCGGAAGTCCTGCTTCAATTCATCCACATCCTGAGCTGTCGTAATATAACTTCTGTTGTGTGCAGCACGATCACCAAGGGTCTTTATTTTGGAGAGTGCAGGCTTTGATCCGCGGCTGAGCTGAATTAGTTTGCACTCCTTTGCAAGCGATATCAATTTATCGAGCGAAAATATTTCTCCATTGCTATTCCTAACGGCGTCATGCTCATCTAATCGCTCGAACGCATCAATAATGGAAATCTCCATCAATCTCCGCATGAGAACCGCGCAGGCATCAAAGAACTCTTGCTGACGCGAGCCGTTGATTTGGCGCACTACCGACTTAATGTACCGCCGGTCACTTTCAAATTGTGCTGAATCCAAGACTGTGTCTACAACCCGATCGGTCGGAAAGTCAGACACCCCACCATACCTGTCGGCAAAAACCTGAGACATTTCACTTTTCAGCAGAACTTCTTCTGAATTGCTTATTGACACGCCCGGGGCTCGTCGCAGGTAGCCTCTCAGCCGTGAACGGTTGATGTTAAGCCGGACCCCGTTTCTCTCGACGGCGCTTACGACTTCCGAAAATTTAGGCTTCTGGTCGCTAGTTCTTTCTAGATACCATGCGGCCGCAAGAACTATGTCTTTTTCGGACTTTTCGCTGGCTCCCACGACCGACCAGAAGTCAGGCATCAGCTTGTTCTCTTGACAGCCTCAATCCGAATTCTGTTCTGGCCCGATCTGTCATGGTGTAGAAGACAGGACTCGTCCCTTCAGTAATGAACTCGCCACTGATACCCGATAGGGCCTTGGAAACGGTCGGTAGAGAAGACTTCACACGCAGCGCACCCAGAACTCTGGTGACATCTCCAGAGGTGATCTTCTCGTCTACAATAAAGGCTACGAGCCTTGCCTTCTCAGTCCAAAGCCCCGCCTTGTTCAGGATCTGGGACTGGATACGTGAGAAGTCGTCACGCTGCTTGATAGTGTTTGCGATCGCCTCTGCGTCAACTGACGACTGAGATACTCCGGACGATGAAGATTTCGCCACCCCCTTGGGCTTGGGCTTCCTCGGAGGTGACCTTCTAGTGTCATTCGTTACCTGCTGCGCCTCATCGACCGCGCCAACCTCAAAGTACTTCTCGAACAGTTGGGTGAGCGTCAGCACCTCCTCCAACGTCCCTTTGGCACTCATCTTGTTTGAACCAAAAACAAGCTCAAGCTCTACCACCGCCGCCTCCATCTGCCGCTAGGTAAATTAGCGCACAAAATGGGAACATATACAACCGCGTACTTCGCTATGCGAAATCGTACAATCCGCCAAAGGCGTTGTACATCTCACCTTCCAATTTTTGATATTTATTTCAATGCACTGCGGGTCTTTTCTTGAAGGCTGTACGGCGCCTTTCGCGGAAGATACGAATGAGGACGGGTAGGTATTAGGTTGTATGCCGTTCGTTCGGTTAAAGGATTGATCGAATCAGCCCGCGTAGGGTGCGTGCTCGTCACGCACCTTTCCTCGCCCTCCCGCCGCGCATCGGTGCGTGCAGAGCACGCACCCTACGCCCCATACGTCTCCCTATCCCGGCGATACGACGACCATGCCCAATCCTCCGGCGCCGCCACGAACCCATGCTTCACCGGGTTCATCCAGCAATATTGCACATGCGCCGCGAGGTCGGCCTCACCGCGGATATGGTGCTCCCAGAACCGCCGTTGCCACACGGCGCGCTCGCCGCGGGCGATGTGGCTCGCCCGGCGATGGCTGGGATCGATCCCCATCGAGAACCGGGATTTGATGAGACGCCACCGCACCGAGTAATCCGCGTCCCCCTCCGGCATCCGCCAGACGCAATGCAGGTGATCCGGCAACACCACCCACGCGATGATCCCGAACGGCCGCTCCGCCTTCGTCACCCTGACCGCCGCGCGCAGCCGAGCCACCTCGTCCACCAGCAGCCAGCTGCCGCGCTCCGCTAGCACCACTGTGAAGAACACGGCGGCTCCAGCGATGCGCGGGCGGAGGTAGACGGACATGGCGCAGCCTGGCCGCATCAGCGTGAACGCCGCCTTACCCTACCCAACCCTCAGTCAAGAAATCTTGCGCGAACCAAGCGCCCCCCCGGCGCGTTGCTCTCCCAAACCCCTCAAGACGGGAGAGACCCATGTCCGACCACACCCCCCAAGAGCTGCACGACAAGTTCTGGAAGCACCTCACCTCTGACCGCACCGTCATGCTCGGCCTGCCCGGCAAGGCCGCCGGTCGCCCCATGACCGCCGTCAACGACAAGGACCATACGCCCGGCCCCCTGTGGTTCTTCACCTCCACCGACACCGACCTCGGCGAGCTGACCGGCCCGACGCGGGCCGAGATGGTCTATGTCTCGAAGGATCACGAGATTTTCGCCACGGCTCACGGCACGCTCACGCCCGAGGCAGACCGCGGCATGGTCGACAAGCTCTGGAACCCCTTCATCGCCGCCTGGTTCGACGGCAAGGATGACCCGAAGCTGAAGCTCCTCCGCCTCGACGGCGAAGAGGCCGAGATCTGGCTCGACGCCAACTCGCTGGTCGCGGGCGTGAAGATGCTGCTCGGCAGCGATCCGAAGAAGGAATACGGCGACAACAACGCCACGGTGCCCATGGAATAGGGCACCCGCCCCGGGGCCGCACGCGCGGCCCCGGCGGCAATCTAGCCGTCCAGAAAGGCGCGCACCGCCGCCTCTGTCTCGCGCGGCTTCTCGGCATGCAGCCAGTGCCCGGCTCCCGGGATCTTCGCAAACTTCGCCGCAGGGAAGAGCGCCTTGATCCGTTCGCGATGCTCGGGCTTCACGTAGTCGCTTTCGCCGCCGGAGAGGAATAGAGCCGGCCCCTCGAACTGGCCCTCCACCTCGGGAAAGCCGACGATCCGCGGCATTTCGCGCTCCAGCACGTCGAGGTTCAGCCGCCAGCGCTTCTCCTTCATGTCGAGGCTCTGCAGCAAGAAGGCGGCATTGGCCGCATCCAGCTCCAGCGCCTCCTGAGCCTCGGCGCGGCTTTGCAGAGCGGCAAGGTCGAGCTTGCGCGCCGCCTCGATCACGTGGATCTGGCTGTGCCCGTAACTGACCGGCGCGATGTCGGCCACGACCAGCCGGCGCACCAGCTCGGGCCGGCTAAGGGCCAGCACCATCGCCGCCTTGCCGCCCATCGAATGGCCGAGCACATCGGCCTGTCCACCGTGAGCCTCGATGAGCTCGCCGAGGTCAGCGGCCATGTCGGCATATCCGTGGCTGTCCGCCCAGGGGCTCTGCCCGTGGTTTCGCATGTCGGGCAGGATCACCTGCCCCCGGTCGCTCAACCGCTTGCCGATGACGTTCCAGTTGCGCCCCGAGCCATAGAGCCCGTGCGCGATGATCAGGGGCACTCCGCCGGTGCCATGGCTCGATATGCTCAACATGGGGCCCAATCTCGCAGCCCGCGAGCGCAAGGCCAAGAGGCGCCGCGCCGCCGCATTGTCGCCCCCCGCCGCCCCGGCTAAGACACGGGCCATGGACCCGGCCGACATCTTCGAGAGAACCGAAAACCTGCGCGTGCTGCTCAACGAGCGGCTGAGGGCGCGCGGCGAAACGCTGGGCGACGCCCTGACCTCGGCCCGGCGCCAGCTGCCGCGGCGCGTCCGCCGCGAGGCCGCCTATCTGGCCGAGGCAGAAACGCTGGGCCAGCACCCAAGGCTCGCCCGCCAGGTTGACCCCGCCCGCTTCGACCGGGCCGAGACCGAGCTGCGCCGCTATCTGCGCTATATCAACCGCGGCGCTTGGCTGCGCGGCAAGGCGCTGACCATCGGCGGCATCCTTGCCTTCAACATTCTGCTCTTCGGCGGGCTGGCTGTATGGTGGCTGCGGGCCAACGGTCGCATCTAGCCCTTGCCGCTTGACGGCCCGGGCGATTCTGCCTATCTGGCAGAACCGATTTCACAGGGCCCCGCAGGCGGGGCCTCGTTCTTTTGAGCCGGGGCGCGACGAGCCCCGAAAGACCTGAGGATGATACCATGTCGCGCCGCTGCGAACTGACCGGCAAAGGCCCGATGACGGGCAACAACGTGTCCCACGCCAACAACAAGACGCGCCGTCGTTTCCTGCCTAACCTGCAGGACGTCACGCTGATCTCTGATACGCTGGGCCGCTCCTTCAAATTCCGCGTGTCCTCCGCTGCCCTGCGCACGGTCGACCACCGTGGCGGGCTCGATGCCTTCCTCGCCCGCGCCAAGGATGACGAGCTCTCCACCGGCGCGCTGAAGGTTAAGAAAGACATCGCCAAGGCGAAGTCGGAAGCGACCGCCGCCTGAACCCGGCGACACGGATCAAGATAGAACGGGCCCCTTCGCGGGGCCCGTTTTCGTTTACGCCGCCCTTTAGCCGTAGCTCTGAATGCGGGCCACCTTGTTGCCCTTGGCAGAGGTGAAGGTAAGGACATGGGCGAAGCGGCGGCGGGTGCCGTCCGGGAGCTCGGTCTCGCCATTGGCCATGCCGACCCGCCCGTGCGACATCGCATGATCGACACGGATCGCCACCACCTCCTGCTCCGCCAGCGCCGCGCGCATGGCCTCCAGCCCCTCCAGCGGCGGCGCCCCTCCGGGGCGCGCCCAGGTCACGGCCTCGTCCAGCATGCCCTCTTTCAGGGGCCCGCCTTCCAGCGCGATGGCCACCTCCTGCGCGAAGAGATTCTTCGGCGAATTGCCGCAATCGCCCGATCCCGTGATTTTCACCTTGCGCCACCCTCCTGCTCGACAGCCGCGAGGCTAGACCGCCCCGGCCTTTCCGTCACCCCGCCCGGGCGGTATGACCCGGCAAACGAGGAGGGCCGGCATGGACGAGAAGCGCATCAATCGCGGCGCGGGCGTGGAGCTTTACAGCATCGCCGAGGGGCCGGAAGACGGGCGCGCGCTCGTCTTCGCCAATTCGCTCGGCACCGATCTGACCATCTGGGACAAGGTGCTGCCGCTGCTGCCGCCGGGCCTGCGCATCATCCGCTGGGACAAGCGCGGCCACGGCCGCTCCTCCGCCCCGCCCCCGCCCTACGCCATGGGGCAGCTCGTCTCGGATGCCGAGGCGGTCTGCGAGGCCTGGGGCGCGCGGGATGCCGTCTTCGTCGGCCTCTCCATCGGCGGGCTGATCGCGCAGGGGCTGGCGGTGAAGCGGCCCGATATCGTCGGCGCGCTCGTTCTTTCCAACACCGCGGCCCGCATCGGCAATGCCCAGCTCTGGGAGGATCGCATCGCCTCGATCCGCGCCTCGGGGCTGGAGGCGGCCGCCGATGGCGTAATGCAACGCTGGTTCTCGCCCGCCTTCCTCGCCGGGCCGGAGCTGGCCCATTGGCGCGCCCGCTTCACAGAGACCTCGCTCGAGGGCTATCTCGGCTGCTGCGCCGCCATCTCGGGCGCCGATTTCTGGGCGACGACAGCGGGGCTGACCCAGCCCACGCTCGGCATCGCGGGGACCGAGGACAAGTCCACCCCGCCCGATCTCGTGCGCGAGACGGTCGAGCTGATCCACGGCGCGCGGTTGGAGCTTATCCGCGGCGCCGGGCACCTGCCCTGCATCGAGGCGCCCGAGGCCTATGCCGCGATGCTCACCGATTTCCTCAAGGAGCCTCCCCATGTCCACGACCACCCCCACGCCCACTGATCGCCCCGACCGCCTCGCCCAGGGCCGCCAGACCCGCAGCGAGGTGCTGGGCGCCGAGCATGTCGCCCGCTCCGATGCGAAGAAGACGGAGGACGACGCCCGCTTCATCGACCTCATCACCGAGGCCGCCTGGGGCCATGTCTGGTCGTCCGACGCGATCTCCCGCCGCGAGCGCTCGATGCTGACGATCGCCCTGCTCGCCGGTCTCGGAAATGAAGAGGAGCTGCGCCTGCATCTGCGCGCCGCCGTCAACACCGGTGCCTCGCGCAGCGACATCATCGAAGCGCTGCACCACGTCGCCATCTATGCCGGTGTGCCGCGCGCCAATTCCGCCATCCGCATCGCCAAGGAGATCTGGGCAGAGGAAGACAGCATCGCCTGAGCCGACCGTCTGCGACACTTCGGGTCGCATCCGGCCAAGCATCGGCGGCCCCGCGCTTCGACAAGGCGGCAAACGAAGGAGCATAGCCCGATGGCCAACGATCTCGCCCCGCAGGCGCCCGCCGCCGAAACCCGCCCGATCCGCGCCGCCGTCGCCCATGCCCATGGCCAGCCGCTGAAGATCGAAGAGATTGAGCTGCGCGCGCCGCTGGAGGACGAGGTGCAGGTGCAGATGGGCGCCGTGGCGATCTGCGCCTCCGACATCACCTTCCTTGACGGCAAATGGGGCGGCGCCCTTCCGGCCGTCTACGGCCATGAAGCGGCCGGCGAGGTCACCGCCGTGGGCGCCTCCGTCCGCGGCCTCGCGCCAGGCGACCGTGTGGCGGTCACGCTGATCCGCGCCTGCGGCGGCTGCCCCACCTGCGCCTCGGGCGCCCCTGTCTATTGCGAGAACCGCGGCGCGCCCCGCCCGCCAGCGCTCACGAAGGACGGCGCCTCGATCACCCAGGCGATGAACTCCGGCGCCTTCGCCGAGGCCGTGACAGTGCACCACAGCCAGGTCGCCAAGCTCCCCGCCACGATCCCCTACGAGGCTGCGGCCCTGCTCGCCTGCGGCGTCATCACCGGCATCGGCGCGGTGGTGAACGCAGCCAAGCTCCGGCCCGGCGAGGATGCCGTCGTCATCGGCTGCGGCGGCGTCGGCCTCAACGCCATCCAGGGCGCCCGCCTCGCCGGCGCCCGCCGCATCGTCGCCGTCGATATGATGCCCGAAAAGCTGGAGGCAGCGAAGGAATTCGGCGCGACCGACGTCGTCTCCGCCGATCAGGACGCGCCCTGGGAGGCCGCCCGCGCCATCCTCGGCCGCGGCGCCGATGCCGTCTTCGTCGCCACCGGCGCCCTGCCGGTCTTCAGCCAGGCCCCCCGCTACCTCGCCCCGCTCGGCCGCGTGCTGATCGTCGGCATGCCGCATACCGGCGCCGTAGCGAGCTACGAGCCCACGGCCATGGCCTATGACGGCCAATCCATCCGCGGCACGGCGATGGGCGACACGGTGATCTCGCGCGACATCCCCTGGCTCGCCGATCTCTACCTGCAGGGCCGGCTGGAACTCGACGCGCTGATCTCCCGCCGCTGGTCCCTCGACGAGATCAACGAGGCCATCGCGAACTCCCGCTCCGGCTCAGCCCGGCGCAACGTCATCACTTTCTAAACCCGCCCCTCCCTCGCTTTTCTCAAAATATCCCGGGGGGGCCGCAGGCGGGGGGCAGCGCCCCCCTCCGCCCTCGCCACTCACCCTGCCCTCGCCGCACCGCACAAGCTGCCCGGGCGCGCCGGGGTGGGCGGGCGGGAGGCAAGCCCGGGCAGCGCGCCGCCACCTTGAACCCCCCGCCCCCGCCGCCTAGGCTCCGCCGGGCAATCAAGGGGGCCAGATGGACATCGCGGAAATCGGCAAGCGCGGGCTCGTTCTGCTCGGCTGCGGCAAGATGGGATCGGCCATGCTGGCTGGTTGGCTGAAGGGCGGTCTTTCCCCCTCCGCCGTGCATGTGATCGACCCCAAACCCTCCGACTGGGTCCAGTCCCACGGCCTGCATCTCAACGAGGATCTGCCAAACGCACCCGGCGTCGCCCTCGTCGCGGTGAAGCCGCAGATGATGGGCGCGGCGCTCCCCCAGGTCGCCGCGCTCGGCGGCGGCGAGACGCTTATCCTCTCCATCGCCGCCGGCACGCCGATCTCGGCCTTCGAGCAGGTCTTCGGCCCCGGCAGCCCCATCATCCGCGCCATGCCCAACACGCCCGCCGCCATCGGCAAGGGCATCACCGCCATGATCGGCAATGACGCCGCCACCCCCGCCCATCTCGACATGGCCGAGACGCTGCTCTCTGCCATCGGCCAGGTGGTGCGTCTGGACACTGAAGCGCAGCTCGATGCCGTCACCGCCCTCTCCGGCGGCGGGCCGGCCTATGTGTTTCACCTAATCGAAAGCATGGCCGCGGCGGGCGAGGCCGCCGGCCTGCCCCCCGAGCTCTCCATGCAGCTCGCCAAGGCCACCGTCTCCGGCGCCGGGCAGCTCGCCGAGCTCTCCGGCGAGAGCCCCGAGCAGCTGCGCATCAACGTCACCTCGCCGAATGGCACGACCCAGGCGGCGCTCGCCGTGTTGATGGCCGAGCTGCCCGATCTGATGTCGCGCAGCATCGCCGCCGCCAAGGCCCGCAGCGAGGAGCTGTCCCGTGGCTGACCCCGCCCCCGAGATCACCTTCGAGGACTTCCTCAAGGTCGAAATCCGCGCCGGCACCATCACCCGGGCCGAGCCCTTCCCTGAAGCGCGCAAGCCCGCCATCAAGCTCTGGGTCGATTTCGGGCCAGAGATCGGCGAGAAGAAGAGCTCTGCCCAGATCACCGGGCATTATACGCCGGAAGGCCTGATCGGCCGGCAGGTGATCGCCGTCGTCAACTTTCCGCCCCGCCAGATCGGGCCCGTCCGCTCAGAGGTTCTGGTCCTGGGCCTGCATGATGCCGAGGGCCATGTGGTGCTCGTCGGCCCCGATCAGCCCATTCCCGCAGGAGCGCGCCTGTCTTGAAGAAACTGCTGTTCACCCGCCCCGTGCCCGAGGCCAATGCCGCCTTCGCCCGCGACCGTTTCGATACCACCATCCGCAAGAGCGCCATCGCACTGACGCAGGACGAGGCCGTCGCCGCCTTGGCCGAATACGACGCCATCATCCCGACGCTCGGCGACAACTTCTCCGCCGCCACCTTCGATGCGGCGGGCGAAATCCGCTGCGGCGTGCTCAGCAATTTCGGCGTGGGCTACAACCATATCGACGTAGTGGCCGCGCGGGAAAAGGGCCTCGTTGTCTCCAACACGCCGGGCGTGGTGACGGATGCCACCGCCGATATCGGCCTGTCGCTCATCCTCGCCGCCTGCCGGCGTACCAGTGAAGGCGAGCGCATCGTGCGGGCCGGCAAATGGAAGGGCTTCGGCCCGATGGACATGCTCGGCACCCATGTCACCGGCAAGACGCTCGGCATCGTCGGCATGGGCCGCATCGGGCAGGCCGTGGCGCATCGCGGCCATTACGGCTTCTCGATGCCGGTGCTTTATTTTAACCGCTCGAAGAAGGACGTCTCGATCCCCTCTCGCCAGGTGGACAGCCTGCACGAGCTGATGGGCGCCGCCGATATCGTCGTCGTCACCGTGCCCGTCACCGCCAAGACTAAGAACATCATCGACGCGGCGGCGCTCGCGGCGATGAAGCCATCAGGCATCTTCGTGAACATCGCCCGCGGCAATGTGGTGGACGAGCCGGCGCTGATCGAGGCCCTCCAGAACGGCACCATCCGCGGCGCCGGGCTCGACGTTTACGCCAACGAGCCCGACGTTCCCGAGGAGCTCCGCCAGCTCGACAACGTGGTGCTCTACCCGCATCTCGGCACCGCCGCTCTGGAGGTGCGTGAGATGATGGGGCAGATGGCGCTCGATAACGTTGTGGCCTGGTCCGTCGGTCAGCCTTTGCCGCAGGGGGTGGAGAGCTAGCGCTCCTCCGACAGAGGCTCCGGGTCCACCGGGTCTGCCACCGGCTCGGCGGTCAGTTCAGGCATCCCCGCCTCGGTGAAGTGGTGTGCGATGGAATCGGCGTAGTAGGTCAGCAGCGGTGCGGCCCCCTCCGCCGGCGCCCAAAGGCCCTCTCGCTCCACCAGCAGGCGGCGCTCTGCGAGGATCTCCAGCGCATCCGCCACAAGCTCCGGCGCCTCGCGGCGCGGCAGCGCTTGGCCAAGGCCGGACAGGCTGTCGAGGTCTTCCGCAACTGCCTCGGTCAGCTGCTCGCGGCTCAGCCCCGGCTGCCGCAGCAGCACCCGCGCCACCAGCGGCACCGGCAGCGGCGGCACGACAGCGGCGATGCGCGTCATCAGCTCCTCCGCCAGCCCCTCGATATCGCCGCCGCCCGCCTGATAGGCTTTCAGCGAGACCGGCGTGCCGAAGCCGACAGAGGCGGTGCCGAAACTCTTGAACTGGCGCGTCAGCCGCAGCCAGACATGCCGACCGAAGCTCTTGGCGACATGGCCGAGCGGCGGGCGGAAGGCGCGATGCGTGGGGTCGGCGGCAATGAGGATACGATCCTCCAGCACCCGGTCGTAATTCAGGCCCACCGGCACGAAAATGACATCGCGCTCCAGCGCCCCCTCGGCAATGTAGCTGAGCAGCCCCAGCTTGGGCGCCGCCAGCTTGCCCGTCAGGCTTAGGCCCCCTTCAGGGAAGATCGCCTGGCTCACCCCGCCCTCGACAGACATCTGCACATAGCGCGCCAGCACCCGGCGATAGAGGGCCGAGCGGTGTTTGCGGCGAATGAAATAGGCCCCCATGGCCCGCACGAGGGCTGACATCGGCCAGACCCTCGCCCATTCCCCCACCGCATAGGAGAGCGTCGAGGTGCCGCTGACGAGCCATGTCACCAGCACGTAATCCATATTGCTGCGATGGTTCATGACGAACACGACGGCGGCGCCGGGATCGATCTTCTCGAACTGCTCCCGGTCGAGCGCGCCGATCCGCACGCGGTAGAGCGAATTCGACAGCCAGCGCGAAATCCGAATGCCGAACGAGAAATAGACGGTGGCCGAGAAGCGTGGGACGATCTCGCGCGCATAGCGGCGGGCCGTCTCGAAGGCGACATTTTCGGGCACACGATTGCGGCGCGCATGGTCATGAATGGCGCGGTTCACCTCGGTGTCGTAGATCAGCCGCTGGATCATGTCGTGCCGCCGGGCCAGCTTGAATGGCTCGATCGGCCGCGCGAGCCGCTGGTTCATCCGCGCGACGAGCCGCTCTGCCCGGCGCCGCACGAACCAGCGGACCGACGGAAACAGAAAGTGCGACGCGAAGGTGACCGCCGCGAAAACGACGATCAGCGCGAGCAACCAGATCGGGACGGCAACCGTCTGAAACATTGAAAGACGCTCTCACCAAACGGCGGGCGCGTAAAGCGCTGACGGTGGTGCGGGCGGCTCTTGCTCGCGCGGCAATATGTCAATTGCGATTGAGGTCTTTCCCACTCTCTTGTTTTTGAACAATAGCTGAAGATAAGAACGGCAAAATGGGCGAGCCCTTAATCTCTCGTTAACGCTTGTTGCCGCAACGGCTTTTTTCGGTCCGGCGTGAAAGCCACGACTGCCAACGAAAAGTACAACTATTGAAAATGTGCGACATTTTGTCCCTGCCCTCCGGACCTGCTCGCGCCTGAAAGGGAGGGAAAACACACCGGATTGGGCGTTTGCCTGAATTGATCCTATTGCCAATACAAAAACTGCCGCCTAGATCAGAAATACCCTACTAGGAGACCACTCATGGCTATGGATCTTAATACACTCTCTCGATCGGAGCTTCAGAAGCTCTCAAAGGACGTCGACAAGGCGCTTGCGACTCTAGACGAGCGCGAGCGCAAAGCTGCGCTGAAAGCGGCGGAGCAAGCTGCGGCGGAACACGGCTATTCGCTGTCGGAGCTGACAACGAGCTCTGCGGGAAAGCCCAAGAAGACCGGCTCGAAGTCGCCGGCCAAATACCGCAACCCTGCGGACGCCTCGCAAACCTGGACAGGCAAGGGCCGTCGCCCCGCCTGGATCCGCGAAGCGCAGGAAAACGGCGTCGACCTCTCCACTTTCGAGATCTGATCGTTGTAAAAGGGCGCCGGCCCGTGGCGGGCTCTAGGGGACAATATGAGCACGCATATCGGGGCGGCGCCCGGAGACATCGCATCAACCGTTCTTATGCCGGGTGACCCTTACCGGGCCCGCTGGGCGACCGAGACATTTCTCGACGGCCCGAAACTGGTGAACGAAGTGCGCGGCATGCTGGGCTATACCGGCACATGGCGCGGCAACCCCGTCACCATTCAGGGCTCTGGCATGGGAATGCCGTCGCTCTCGATCTACGCCAATGAACTGATCCGCGAATACGGCGCGAAAACGCTGATCCGCATCGGCTCCTGCGGCGCAATGCAGCCCCATGTGAACATTCGCGACGTGGTGATCGCCCAAACCGCGAGTTCGGTTGGCACGCCCTCGTCAACCATATTCCGTGGCGTCAATTTCGCCCCCTCTGCCGATTACGCTCTTCTTTCCGGCGCGGTCACAGCGGCGAAGGCAAAGGGCCTGACCCCGCATGTCGGCGGGATCTATTCCTCCGACACATTCTACGACGAGCGCGACGATCAATCCGAGCAGCTCATGCGCCACGGCACGCTCGCTGTCGAAATGGAAGCCGCCGAGCTTTATATCCTCGCCGCCCGCCATGGCGCCCGCGCGCTCGCGGTTCTCACCGTCTCCGACCATCTGCAAACGCACGAGGCCTTGCCTGCGAAGGATCGCGAGCAGAGCTTCGGCGATATGGTCGAGATCGCTCTGGCCGCCGCTTTCCCCGAATAGCACCGCGCCGCGCGCCTTGATCGAGATCAAGGCCGCGGCTGCCGGCCGGCATAGACTTGCCCCGTAGCCATACGGAGGAGTCGCCATGTCCATCCTGTCCCGCCTGATCCCTGACAATGTCCAGTCGCGAGAGATCGCCAGCCTGCCGGAGGGTGACCTCAACGCATGGGGCGTCAGCCGCGCCGAGCTGTCGGGCCTCGCCCGGATGCCGCATGAGCAGATCGTGCGGATGGAGCGGATGGCCGAGCTCTTCGGCGCCGAGCTGGGCCCCGCCGCCGAGGCCGACGTGGCCCGCACTTGCGCCCATTGCGGCGCCAACCGACAGTGCCGCACCGCGCTGAAGGAAGGCGCCCCGAAAGAGCGCATGGGCTTCTGCCCCAATGTCGAGACCTTCCGCAGCCTCAGCGCCGAGTAACGAAAAGGGGCCCCGAGGGGCCCCTCCTCCTACGCCTCTGGCGCAGGTGCCGGCTCTGGCGCCGGCGGCGCCTTCCGCCCGAACAAGCCTCCGCGCTTGCCGCCCGACTCGGGCCCGTACCAATCCTCGTTCCGCGTCGCCAGCATCGTGCCGGCGAGGGCCGCGAAGGCGAGTGTCGAGCCGGCGATCAGCGCGTAATCGGCCGAGCGCAGGATGAGGTAGAGCAGCGCGTAGAGCACGATCAGCATGGCCGTCAGCACCGTTGTGCGCCGCCCGAGCTTCAGCCCGGTGTAGCCGAAGACGGTGATCAGCCCGATCGTCGCGACTGAGGAGAGCAGATAGGCCGGCCCGTAGCCGATCTGCTCGGCATAGGCGACCATCAGCAGCACAAAGATCGACTGCGCCAGCCCGATCAGTATGTACTGCACCGGATGCGTCGGCCGCCCGGTGCGCCCCTCGACCAGCAGCACGGTCAGGAAGGTCAGCGCGATGAAGAGGATGCCGTAGCGCGCGGCGCGATAGGCCTTCTGGTAGAAGTCGTTCGGCTCGAAGAACCGCACGCCCATGCCGTCACTCAGCGCGGCGTCGAGATAATCCTCGCGAGACACCTGCGGCAGGGTGCGAGCCAGATGGGGGATCGTCCACTCTGCGCTGAAACCCTCCTCCGTCACCTCACGAGTATCGGGCAGGAACGCGCCCTGAAAGCTCGGATGAGGCCAGTCAGAGGTCATCGACACATGGCTGATCCGCCCGACAGGCGCGACGAAGAGCGCGCCTGCCCCGTTGAAATCCGTCTCCAGCCTCAGCTCGCCCAGGCCCCGCGGGTCGCCGGTGCTGGCCACGATACCACCGCTGGACGCGGGCTCCAGCGCCAGCGGCTCGCCGCCCACCGTAAGCTGCGTGTCGCCCCGCAGCGCCCGGTTCGAGGAGAGGCCGACGCGCAGCTCGGCCTCATCCCACAGCAGCGTCTCACCTTCGCCCAGCTGCGCCTCTATCCCCTCCAGATCGAACCGAGCGGTCATCACGGCCGCGGCGCTGTAGACGGGCACGCTGAAGATGCCACGCTCCCGCTCCTCGTTGACGGTATCGAGCGTCATGTCGAAATCGGCGGGGAAGATGTAAACGGCGCCGCTCCGCCGCCGCTCACGTATCTCGCGCTGGCCCGGCTGCGCCTGAATGGCCCCGGGCGTTTCACGCGGCACCTCGACCTCAACCAGCCGGGTCACCTCTCCCTCAACGGGGATGACCAGCTGCGGGCCGGCGATGCGCTGCTCGCCGCCCCATTCGGCGCCGACCTCGCGGATCGCATCGCGCGAGTAATTGGCGCGGTCATTGATGACAGCGCCAACGAAAAACAGCGGAATGAACATGAACAGGGCCAGCAGCCCAACGATGAAAAAACGCCATCCGGCGGATCTGAGCATCTCTCTCTCCTGTCGTTGCTGCCTCTCTCTGCCCGAGAGGCCCCGCAAACGCAGCGCGGCATCCGTGCAGTCTTTGCACAGATGCCGCGAAAGACGACAGTCAGGTTATCCGGCCGGTTACTTCACCTGATTGCCGAACACCTTCGCACCTGTCCAAAGGCCCAGCACCAGCAGCGCCAGCGCCAGCCCGAAGCCGAAGGCAGAGACGAGCGTGAAGACATCGCCAAGGAAGACGGCGCGCAGAGCCTCCACCACATGCTTGAACGGATTGAAGTCAGAGGCGATCTGCAGCCAGCGCGGCGCGAGGCTCATGGGCAGCAGGATGCCCGAAAGCAGCAGCACCGGCAGGGCGAACATGTTGATGAGCGGCGCGAAGCTGTCCTCTGACTTCAGCGCCAGGCCGGCGGCATAGGAGAAGGCCGAGAATGCCCCGCCCAGCATGGCGGTGAGCACCAGCGCGAGCACGATGACATAGGGCGGCACGCGCAGCCCAAAGAGCGTGGCAACGCCCATGAGCACCGCGCCCTGCACGGTGAGCGAGACCACGTCGCGCAGCACACGCCCCAGGATCAGCGAGCCGCGAGATGCCGGCGTCACCAGCATCCGGTCGATTACGCCGGCCCGCCATTCGGCGATCACGGCGAAGCCCACGAAGCTGCCGCCGAAGATGCCGAGCTGCACCAGCAGGCCGGGCACAAAGACCTTCCAGCTATCGCCAGGCGGAAAACCGGGCACAGAGGCAACCTTCTCCAGCAGGGGCCCGAAGAGGGAAAGGTAGAGGATCGGTTGCAGCAGCCCGATCAGCACCCAGGCCGGGTTGCGCAGGGCCAGCAGCATCGCGCGGCGAAAGATCGTCCAGGTATCGCGCCAGAACATGGGGTCACTCCCTCAGCGAGCGGCCGGTCAGGGCCAGGAAAACATCGTCGAGCGTCGGGCGGGAAAGCTCAGCGCCAATGGGTTCGGCTCCCGCGTCAGAGAGCTGCTTGATCAGATGCGGCAGGGCGCCCGCCCCGTCGGGCAGGTTGAAGCGCAGCACATTGCCCTCGCGCACGACATTGGCGGCGCCGTCCATCGCGGCCACACGGGCCTCGCCCGTCTCAACCGCCTCGGTGCTGCCGAAGGTCAGTGTCAGGCTGTCGCCCTTCAGCTCGGCCTTCAGCTTGGCAGAGGTGCCCTCGCCCACGATCTCGCCCTTGTCGATGATGAGCAGCCGGTCCGACAGGCTGTCGGCCTCGTCCATGTAATGCGTGGTGATGAAAACGGTGGTGCCGAACTCGTCGCGCAGCCGCCGCACATGCTCCCACAGATTGGCGCGAGCCTGCGGGTCGAGACCGGTGGTCGGCTCGTCGAGGAAGACGAGCTTCGGCTCGTGGATCAGCCCCATCACGATATCCAGCCGGCGCCGCTGCCCGCCCGAGAGCGCTTCGCTCTTGCGCTCCTCAAGCCCGCCCAGATCGAGCGCCTCCATCAGCTCCCGCCCGCGGCGGCGCGCCTCCTTGGTGGAGAGGCCATAGAGCCGGCCCTGGCTTTCGATCTCAAGCATAACTTTGGCGTCGGGCAGGGTCGAGCCCGCCTGGCTGACATAGCCGATGCCGCGCCGCACGCCTGCCGGGTCCTTGCGCAGATCGCAGCCCGCCACCGTGGCGGTGCCACCGGTGGGGCGCAGCAGGGTGGCAAGCATTTTCAGCGTCGTCGTCTTGCCGGCGCCGTTGGGGCCCAGAAAGCCGACGATCTCGCCCTGGGCCACATCGATATCAACGCCTTTCACGGCCTCGACCTCTTTGCCCTTGCGGCCCTTGTAGACCTGCCGCAGCCCGCGCGCGTGGATCGCAAGATCCCGGTCCTCGCTTCCGTCCGCCGCCATGTTGACCTCACCCAAATGTCTCGACTATGGTATTTCTTAGTGATGGAGTTTCTCGATTGTCAAGAGAGTTACCGCCCGACCTTGCCCGCCTTTCCGCCGCGCTACGCATTCAGCAGAATGCCTCCGACCGGCTCGACGAGGCCGCCTGCGCCGTTTTCGGCATCAACCGCACCGATGGCCGCTGCCTAGACATCCTCGATCGCCGCGGCCGGATGAGCGCAGGCGAGCTCGGCGCCGAGGCCGGCCTCTCCTCCGGCGCCGTCACCGCCATGGTCGACCGGCTGGCCAAGGCCGGCTACATCCGCCGCGTGCCCGACCCGGGCGACCGCCGCCGGGTGCTGGTCGAGACCACCGAGCGCACGACCGAGATCAGCGAGCTGGTCTACGGCGGGTTCCAGGAGGTGGGGCACGAGATGATGGGCGGCCTGAGTGAGGAGCAGATGCGCTTCGTCACCCGATTCATGCTCATCAGCGCCGAGATGAACCTCGCCCTGGCCGAACGGCTTAACGCCACCCTGGCGCAGATGCCGAAAAGCGCCGATCCCATGGAGATCGCCCAAAGCTTCTCCCAGCGCATGCAGGGCGAAGCCCAAGCCGTTGCCGCCCGCATTCCCGAGGCGGTCGATGCCGCCGAAGCCACCCTCACCCAAAACCCACCCCAGCGCTAAACCCCGCGCGCACCGGCCCCAAGCGCCCCCTCTTCCCCATCTTCGACTGTCAAATATCCTCGGGGGGGCCGCCAAAGGCGGCGGGGGCAGACAGCCCCCTCCACGCTGCCTCCCCGCGCCCCCCTCACCGCAGATCCCCATAAGCACCCCGGCCGGCCCTCCCGGGCGAGCCCTCGCCGCTGGGGGTCCGGGGGGCATCCCCCGGCCCGGCCCAGGCAACGCAAAAGGCCGGCCCCGAAGGACCGGCCCCAAGAAGCCGTGACTGGCGCTGGCTCAGACCACGCGGTCGAGCATCATGCCCTTGATTTCCTGAATGGCCTTGGCCGGGTTCAGGCCCTTGGGGCAGGTCTTGGCGCAGTTCATGATCGTGTGGCAGCGATAGAGCTTGAAGGGGTCTTCCAGCTGGTCGAGCCGCTCGCCGGTGGCTTCGTCGCGGCTGTCGATGATCCAGCGGTAGGCGTGCAGCAGCGCGGCCGGGCCGAGGTAGCGGTCGCCGTTCCACCAGTAGCTGGGGCAGGCGGTGGAGCAGGAGGCGCACATGATGCACTCGTAAAGCCCATCGAGCTTCTTTCGGTCCTCGATGCTCTGCTTCCACTCCTTCGCCGGGCGGTTCGACTTGGTCTCCAGCCACGGCATGATGCTGGCATGCTGCGCGTAGAAATGGGTGAGGTCGGGGATGAGATCCTTGATCACCGGCATATGCGGCAGCGGGTAGATCTTGATCGTGCCGCGGATGCGGTCGAGCCCGTAGGTGCAGGCCAGCGTGTTGATCCCGTCGATGTTCATCGCGCAGGAGCCGCAGATGCCCTCGCGGCACGAGCGGCGGAAGGTCAGCGTCGGGTCGATCTCGGTCTTGATCTTGATGAGCGCGTCCAGAACCATCGGGCCGCAGCTGTCCTGGTCGATGAAATAGGTATCCAGCCGGGGATTCTTGTCGTCATCCGGCGACCAGCGGTAGATCTGCACCTTGCGAAGGTTCTTGGCGCCCTCCGGCTTCGGCCAGGTCTTGCCCGCCACCATGCGGGAGTTCTTGGGGAGCGTGAGTTGAACCATGGCTGCCTCTTTTCTACAGGCGCGGCGGGCGGATCGGGGCGGAGCCCGTCTTCTGCCAGACGCATTCGTGATAGACCTCCAGCGGGTCGCGGCCGGCGAGGTAGTCGCCGGTGATGCCGATGGAGATCCCGGTATAGGGGCCGGAATTGGAATTGGTGCCCAGTGTCACAGAGCCGGTGGGGCCGGCTGCCGCCCGCGCACGCTCTTCGCATTGCTGCGCAACCTCTTCGGGGCTGGGCGGCGGCACCGGGCCGCAGGCTGCCAGAGCGGGCAGGATGAGGGCAAGGGCGATGGCGGCGCGCGACATGGCAGGGCTCCCGGTCAGCACGGAGGCGCCAGCCGCCCCCTTTGCTGCGAGCATATCCTGCCGGTTGGTCGCGGGCCGCATCACGATCAGTAGACCCGCGCCTTCGGGGCGATCTTCTTCATCTCGATGCCGCCTTCGCCCTCGTCGGTCAGCGGCTCCAGATGCACGGGGCGATAGTCGAGCGTGACCTCGTTGCCCGCGACATGGGCGAGCGAGTGCTTGCGCCACTCTTCGTCGTTCCGGTCGGGCCAGTCTTCATGGGCATGGGCACCGCGGCTTTCCTTGCGGGCCTCGGCAGCCACGATGGTGGCCAGCGCGTTGGGCATGAGGTTGGTCAGCTCCAGCGTTTCCATCAGGTCGCTGTTCCACACCATCGAGCGGTCGGTCACATGCAGGTCGCCCAGCTTGGCGGCGACGCCCTTCATCTTCTCGACACCCTCGGCCAGCGTCTTGTCGGTGCGGAAGACGGCGGCGTCGGCCTGCATGGTCTTCTGCATCTCCAGCCGCAGCTCGGCGGTGGGTGTGCCGCCCTTGGCGTGGCGGAGCCCGTCGAAGCGCTCCAGCGCCTTCTCGATAGCGGCGGCGGGGGCGACCGGCACGGCAGTGCTGGGGTCGACCACCTTGGCGGCGCGGATGGCGGCGGCGCGGCCGAAGACCACGAGGTCGATCAGCGAGTTCGAGCCGAGGCGGTTGGCGCCGTGAACGCTCGCGCAGCCGGCCTCGCCCACGGCCATCAGGCCGGGGGCCACGGCATCGGGGTTCTCGGCGGTGGGGTTCAGCACCTCGCCCCAGTAGTTCGTCGGGATGCCGCCCATGTTGTAGTGCACCGTCGGCAGCACCGGGATCGGCTCTTTCGTGACGTCGACGCCGGCGAAGATCTTGGCGCTCTCCGAGATGCCGGGCAGGCGCTCGGCCAGCGTCGCCGGGTCGAGGTGGTTGAGGTTGAGGTGGATATGGTCGCCCTCGGCGCCCACGCCGCGGCCCTCGCGGATCTCCATCGTCATGCAGCGGCTGACGACGTCGCGCGAGGCCAGATCCTTGTAGGTCGGCGCGTAGCGCTCCATGAAGCGCTCGCCTTCGGAGTTCGTCAGGTAGCCGCCCTCGCCGCGCGCGCCCTCGGTGATGAGGCAGCCGGCGCCGTAGATGCCGGTGGGGTGGAACTGCACGAACTCCATGTCCTGCAGCGGCAGGCCGGCGCGGGCGATCATGCCGCCGCCATCGCCCGTGCAGGTATGCGCGGAGGTGGCGGAGAAATAGGCGCGCCCGTAGCCGCCGGTGGCCAGCACGACCATCTTGGCGTTGAAGACATGCATGGTGCCGTCATCGAGCTTCCATGCCAGCACGCCGCGGCACTGGCCGTCGTCGCTCATCAGCAGGTCGATGGCGAAATACTCGATGTAGAACTCGGCCTGCTCTTTCAGGCTCTGCCCGTAAAGCGTGTGCAGGATGGCATGGCCCGTGCGGTCGGCCGCGGCGCAGGTGCGCTGCACCGGCGGGCCCTCGCCGTATTCGGTGGTGTGGCCACCGAAGGGGCGCTGGTAGATCTTGCCCTCTTCGGTGCGGGAGAAGGGCACGCCGTAATGCTCCAGCTCGTAGACGGCCTTCGGGGCCTCGCGGGCGAGGTATTCCATGGCGTCGGTATCGCCGAGCCAGTCGGAGCCCTTCACCGTGTCGTACATGTGCCATTGCCAGCTGTCGGGGCCCATGTTGCCGAGCGAGGCGGCGATGCCGCCCTGCGCTGCCACGGTGTGCGAGCGGGTCGGGAAGACCTTGGTCACGCAGGCGGTGCGCAGCCCCTGCTCGGCCATGCCCAGCGTGGCGCGCAGCCCGGCGCCGCCGGCGCCCACGACGACGACGTCATAATCATGGGTCTCGTATTCATATGCCGACATGGCGTGTCCTCGATCTGCGGCGGGGCCGGCCGAGGCGGCCCCCGAATGTCATTTGGTTGGCAGCGATGCCCCTCAGAGCGCCAGCCGTGCCAGCGCGAAGAGCCCGTAAGCCGAGATGCCGAGGCAAAGCAGGTTCACCCCGATCAGCACGGCCTTGCGCGTCAGCCCGCCCAGGTAATCCTCGATCGCCGAGCGGGCGCCGATGGCGAAATGGTACATGCCGACCACGATGGTCAGTGCTGCCACGACGGCAGGCCAGGGCCGGGCCATGTAAAGGCGCATCTCTTCAAAGGGCGCACCGTACATGCGCCCGAAGGTGAAGACGAAGAGCGGGATGAGTACCAGAAGCGCCACCGAAGAGACGATGACCAGCCAGTGGTGATGCGCGCCCGAATGGGCAGAGCCAAGGCCGGCGGCGCGCTTGCGATCTGTGATGTAGTGCATGGCGGCCTCCTTCAGCAGATGATGACGGTCAGGATGGTCAGCACCAGCGCGGCGCCCACGATGACCTTGCCGGCGAGCTCGGCCTTGCCCACCTCGAGCATCCGGCCCGTATCCCATATCAGGTGCCGCACGCCGGCGAGCGTATGGTACCACAGGGCATAGACCGAGAGCGTCATCACGATATCGCCGAACCAGCTTGTGATCACGCCATGCGCCAGTTCGAAGGCGTCACCGCCGACAGCCAGGCCAGCGAGATACCAGACGACGAGAAGGGAGGCGACGATCAGCGACAGGCCGGTGATCCGGTTGGCGATGGAGGTCATCGACGTCCATTGCGGCCGGTAATACAGGCCAAACATGAATGGGCTGAGCGGACGGTTGCCCCGGTTGACGTCGGCCATACGGCTCCTCCTATCGCTCCGGCATACCGTGGTGTTCATACTGATCTCGGCGCGTTTGTCACGCACGTGCAGCAAAAACGGTTGGAAAATCCGCTCTTGTGATCACATGGATCGGGCGCGTGATCACAGGGTAAGGACTGTTAGCGGTCGCAATTAAGAATGTCGTGCAGGCGATCGCCCTCCGCCGGAATAAAGGGCGTCAGCTCTCGGTCCATCGCGGCAACGGCGTCGCGCAGGTCAGCGGTCGGCCCGGCGTTTTCAGGCCCGGCACAAGGCAGAGCGATGCGCCAAGGCGTTGGCGGATTACTGTCGTTGATATCGAAGTCGATGGGAGCGATGGCCTATCAGCGCAGGCGGCCCTGCTCTCTGGCCGAACGGCGGCGCGGCCCCCGGAGTGTGAGGCTCGCCGCCCGCTGCGCCCTCGCGCGACGCTCACCTCAGAACTGGCCGAGCTTCATCCCGGGCTCGTAGGTGCCGTCGACTTCCTTGGTCACCGCCTGGGCGCAGCGCATGATGCCGTTCGCCGCATCGAAGGCGTAAGAGGGATCACCGTAGAGCTGCCAGCCCTTCGACAAAGCCTCTGTCACCTTGTGGCAGAAGGCCGAGGTGTCGTCCTCGGTGAGCAGGCGATAGGCGATCATTCAGGCACCTCCGAACGGGGACGGGCCGAGCCATCCGTGAATGTAGACGACGACGATATAGAGCAGCAGCGACAGCACCACGTAGATCACGTCGTTCAGCCAGCGGCCGCGCGGCGCGGGTGTCCAATCCGGCACCTGCCGGTTGATCAGGATCATATTGACCAGCGCCCACACGAAGAGCCCGCCGAAGAGGATGATCGAGGCCAGATCGCCACGCACCAGCAGGTGGGCGATGGCCCATGCCTTCACCGCGTTCAGCATCGGGTGGCGCAGCTTGGTGCGCAGAACGCCCCGCGAGAATTGCAGGTTGATCAGGATGACGGCCAGCAACATCAGAAGCGCGTTGAGGTGACGCAGCCAGTCGGGCGGGTAATAGACCGGCACATAGGCCGCCCAGCGGTAGCCCAGCACCATCAGCACCAGCCCGATCAGCGAGACGATGGCAATCACGCCCTTGCCGCTTTGCTCGCCCAGCCGCGAACGCAGCCCCGGCGCCAGACGCCGCATCAGATGCGCGCCGCTCCACAGCAGCACGCCAAGTATCAGCCAGCCCATCCCGTCACTCTCCCCTGATCGCTCGCGCCTTCGCCAGAAGAGCGCGCGCCGTCTCGACATGCAAGGCTTCCACGATGCGCCCGTCCAGTACTGCGACGCCTTGCCCCGCCGCCACCGCCGCTTCATGCGCCGCGATTTCGGCGCGGGCGCGGGCCAGCTCGGCCTCTGTCGGGCCGAAGATCTCGTTGGCGGCGGCGATCTGGGCGGGGTGGATCAGCGTCTTGCCGTCGAAGCCCCAGGCCCGGCCCTGGGCGCATTCGGCGCGCAGGCCGTCCTCGTCGCGGAAGGCATTGTACACCCCGTCGAGCGCCACCTTGCCGGCCGCGCGCGCCGCCAGCAGCGTGGCCTGCGCGGCATAGGCGAGGCCGGCGCGGGTGGTGCTGCCAAGTTCCTTGGCGAGGTCGTTGCTGCCGAAGATCACACCAATCAGCGCCGGATGGGCGGCTATGGCCGCGGCATTCAGCACGCCGGCAGGCGATTCGATCATAGCCCAGAGCGGCAGGCCTGGGAGGCGCTCTGCGGTGGCGGACAGTTCCTCGGGCGTCGCCACCTTGGGCAGCACCACGCCGTCGGGCGCCATCCGCGCCAGGGCCTCGGCATCACCGGCGCCCCACTCGGAGGAGAGCGCATTGATCCGCACCATAAGTTCGCGCCGCCCGTAGCCGGCGGCCTCCAGCGCCTCGGCCAGGTTCTCCCGCGCGGCCGGCTTTTCTTCAGGCGAAACCGCATCTTCCAGGTCGAAGATCACCACGTCGCAGGGCAGCTCGCGTGCCTTCTCCATTGCCCGCGGCTTGCTGGCGGGGATGTAGAGGGCAGAGCGGCGGGGGCGGGTCATGTGCGGTCTCCGGCTGGCCCGCCCTTCCTGCCGCATGGGGGCGGATCGGGCAATGTTGCGCGGCCCGGATCCGCCGCGAACCTGCGGTTAACTCAGTTGTGCGAAAGTCGGATGCAGCCTTGAGCGAAGCCGGGCCGCACCGGCAGGGCCCCGCGGCACGATCCGCGGGGGGCGAAGCGGCCCTTCTCACCCGTCAGCCGGCGCCCGCCGCGGTGCCCCGGACCCGAGGAGATTGTCATGCGTCCTGCCATATTCGCCGCCCTCACCCTTGCCACCCTGCCGCTCGCCGGGCCGGCCCTCGCCGCCAATTGCGCACCTCATGAAGATGTCGTCGGCCGCCTCGCCGAGCGCTACGGCGAGAGCCGCCAGAGCATCGCGCTCGGCGCCAACAACGCCGTCGTCGAGGTCTTCGCTTCGCTGGAGACCGGCACATGGACACTGACGATGACACGTCCCGGCGGGCTGACCTGCCTCATCGCCGCCGGCGTCGCCTATGAAGTGCTCGCCGAGCCGCTGCCTGTGGGCGATGAGCCGGCATGAGGCGCTGTCGGTAACGCTAGCAGCCCACCGCTCCCTTGCGTGGCCAGTCCGGCGGCGCTAGGCAACGCCAGACGCCTAACAGCAAGGGACACCCCCATGGCCAGACCCAAGATCGCCCTCATCGGCGCCGGACAGATCGGCGGCACGCTCGCGCATCTTGTCGCGCTGAAAGAGCTCGGCGACGTCATTCTGTTCGACATTGCCGAAGGCACTCCGCAGGGCAAGGCGCTCGACATCGCCGAAAGCGGCCCCGCCGAGGGCTTCGATGCAGAGCTCAAGGGCACCAACGATTACGCCGACATTGCCGGCGCCGATGTGTGCATCGTCACCGCCGGCGTGCCGCGCAAGCCCGGCATGAGCCGTGACGATCTGCTCGGCATCAACCTGAAGGTCATGAAGGCCGTGGGTGAAGGCATCAAGGCCAACGCGCCCGACGCCTTCGTCATCTGCATCACCAACCCGCTCGACGCGATGGTCTGGGCCTTGCGCGAATTCTCCGGCCTGCCGCACGAGAAGGTCTGCGGCATGGCAGGCGTGCTCGATTCGGCCCGCTTCCGCCACTTCCTCAGCCTCGAGTTCGGCGTGTCGATGAAAGACGTCACCGCCTTCGTGCTCGGCGGCCACGGCGACACGATGGTTCCCTCGGTGCGCTATTCCACCGTTGGCGGCATCCCCCTGCCCGATCTGGTCGAAATGGGCTGGACGACGCAGGACAAGCTCGACGCGATCGTGCAGCGCACCCGTGACGGCGGCGCCGAGATCGTCGGCCTCCTGAAGACCGGCAGCGCCTTCTACGCCCCCGCCACCTCCGCCATCGAGATGGCCGAGGCCTATCTGAAAGACCAGAAGCGCGTGCTGCCCTGTGCGGCCTATGTTGACGGCCAGCTCGGCCTCAAGGGCATGTACGTGGGCGTGCCGACCGTGATCGGCGCCGGCGGCATCGAGAAGGTCATCGACATCAAGCTCTCCAAAGAAGAGCAGGTAATGTTCGACAAATCCGTCGATGCCGTGAAGGGCCTCGTGGACGCCTGCAAGGGCATCGATTCCACCCTGGCCTGACGCCAGGCGAAGACCTGAGACAAAACGCCCGGGGCCAGCCCCCGGGCGTTTTGCATTTTGGCGGGCGGTTGACACTCCTCTGCGCCGGGCCTCTCCTCCGTCCAAAGAGGAGTGACGCCATGCCCGATTTCGACAAAGAGCTGGAAGAGCGGCTGCACCGTTATTGCGCCATCGACAGCCAGTCGGATTACGAAAGCACCAGCGAGCCCTCCTCCGAAATCCAGCTCGACATCCAGCGGCTGCTGGTCAGCGAGCTGGAGGAGATGGGCGCGAGCGACGTTCAGCTCACGGAGTATGGCACCGTCCTCGCCACCATCCCGGGCACAGGGCCGACGGTGGGTTTCCTCGCTCACGTCGATACCACGCAGCAATATAACGCGACGGGCGTGAAGCCCCGCACCATTCGCCGCTACAATGGCGGCGACATCACCTACCCCGACAATTCCGATCTGGTGCTCTCGCCGAGCGCCTTCCCCTATCTGGCCGAGAAGGTGGGCGACGATATCGTCACTGCTTCTGGCGACACGCTCCTCGGCGCCGATGACAAGGCGGGCGTCGCCATCATCATGGCCGCCGCGCGCCACCTGCTCGCCAACCCCGACCTGCCCCGCCCCACGCTTCGGCTCGCCTTCACGCCAGATGAAGAGATCGGCCGCGGTGCGCATGAGAAGCTGCCCGCCGATCTGGGCGCCGAGTTCGCCTATACGTTCGACGGCGGCGCGCTTGGAGAGATCGAGTACGAGACCTTCTCGGCCGACGGCGCCACGGTGCGCATCCGCGGCGTGTCGATCCATCCCGGCCTGTCGAAGGGCAAAATGGTGAACGCCACCACGCTGGCCGCCCGCCTGCTGAGCGCCCTGCCGCAGGCCACGATGACGCCGGAGACGACGGATGAGCGTGAGGGCTTCATCCACTGCACCGACATGGCCGGTGATTCCAGCCAGATGGTGCTGCGCTTCATCCTGCGCGACTTCGAGCTCGACGGGCTGGAAGAAAAGGGGCGCATTCTCACCAGCTTCTGCGAGGCCCTGCAGCAGGCCGAACCCCGGGCCGTGATCGCCTGCGAGATCACGCCGCAGTATCGCAACATGCGCTATTGGCTGGAGAAGGACATGACCCCGGTCGACCTCGCCCGCGACGCCGCGAAGGACCTGGGGCTGGAGCCGAGCTTCTCGCCCATTCGCGGCGGCACCGATGGGTCGCGGATGACCGAGATGGGTGTGCCCTGCCCTAACCTCTTCACCGGCATGCAAAACATCCATGGCCCGCTCGAATATGTCTCGGTGCAGGACATGGCCCGCGCGACCGAGCTGATGCTCGCCATCGCCGCCCGCGCTGCGCGCAGCTAAGCCCGCCCGGCCCGGCCGCGACGCCCGAGTCGCAGGCCGCCCGGGCCGCCGAAAACCGGTTTCCAGGCAGCATTCGGAATCTTGTGATCACACGATTGGAACGTGTGATCACATATGTCGGGTTTTGCGCAAACAGCCACACTTTACGGTTCTTTATGCGCGCATGGTGTGATTTGTGGGCGCCAAACGCCCGCGGGCACATCCCGCCGGGCGACGGCCATATGCTCGCTGGAGGGACCGCCCGATGAACATCCATGAATACCAGGCCAAGGCTTTGCTGCGCTCTTACGGCGCCCCCGTCTCTGAAGGCCGCGCCGTGATGCGGGCGGAAGAGGCGAAGACGGCAGCCAGCGAGCTCGACGGCCCGCTCTGGGTGGTGAAGGCGCAGATCCACGCGGGCGGCCGCGGCAAGGGCAGCTTCAAGGAAGCCGATGCCGGCGAGAAGGGCGGCGTTCGACTTGCCAAGTCGGTGGAAGAAGCCGCCGAGGAGGCCAAGCGCATGCTGGGCCGCACGCTGGTGACCAAGCAGACCGGCCCGGCCGGCAAGCAGGTCAACCGCATCTACATCGAAGATGGCTCGGGCATTGAGAAAGAGCTCTACCTCGCCCTGCTCGTCGATCGCGCCACCAGCCGCATCTCTTACGTCGCCTCCACCGAGGGCGGCATGGATATCGAGGAAGTAGCGGAATCGACGCCCGAGAAGATCCTCTCTTTCTCCGTCGATCCGGCCTCGGGCTATCAGCCCTTCCACGGCCGCCGCATCGCCTATGCGCTCGGCCTCGAAGGGCCGCAGGTCAAACAATGCGTTCAGCTCATGGGCCAGCTCTACCGTCTCTTCCGCGAGAAGGACATGGAGATGCTGGAGATCAACCCGCTGATCGTGACCGACAAGGGCGAGCTGAAGTGTCTCGATGCCAAGATGGGCTTCGACGGCAACGCGCTCTACCGCCACGCCGACATCCTCGCCCTGCGCGACGAGACGGAAGAAGATCCGAAAGAGCTGGCGGCCTCGAAGTTCGACCTCAACTACATCGCCCTCGACGGTGAGATCGGCTGCATGGTCAACGGCGCCGGCCTTGCCATGGCGACGATGGACATCATCAAGCTCTACGGCGCTGAGCCGGCCAACTTCCTGGATGTCGGCGGCGGCGCCACGAAGGAGAAGGTGACGGAAGCCTTCAAGATCATCACGTCCGACCCGAATGTGAAGGGCATCCTCGTCAACATCTTCGGCGGCATCATGCGCTGTGACGTCATCGCCGAGGGCGTGATCGCCGCGGTGAAGGAAGTCGGCCTCGAAGTGCCGCTCGTCGTTCGCCTCGAGGGCACCAATGTCGAGAAGGGCAAGGAGATCATCGCGACCTCCGGGCTCAACGTCATCGCCGCCGACGACCTGAAGGACGGGGCGGAGAAGATCGTGAAGGCCGTGAAGGGCTGAGCCGGAGGGCATGAAGGTGAGCCGGGCCAGGATGACAGCACAGCAAGCAGGCACGCGCCGCGCCATGGCGCGGGCGGCGGCTTTGCTCGCTCTGCTATCCGCCGCGCCCGCCATTGCCTCGGGCGAGGATGACCGCGCCCTGCTCGACCCTGCCGGCGCCATCGAGACGGTGCATCTGTTCAACACGATCTGCGTTGAGACCCAGCCCGATTTCGTGGTGGCCGAGGCGCTGCTGGCCGATGGGCCCTTCGCCTATCACCCGGCGGACGGCATCTGGTACCATCAGGGCCTCGACCTCACCGTGAAGCTGGTGGATGTGCGCGGCCGCCCCGGCTGCTCGCTGGTCATGGGCACCCGTGAGAACCCCCGCTCGGCGCTCGCCCTTCTCGCTGCCACGGCAGCGGGCGGCGAGGTTTACGCCGAGCTGATCGATGAAGAAACGAATGGGCGCAGCTATCTGCGGGCGCTGGTGATAGGACAATGAGCGACATCGCCCCCAAAACCGCCCGCCCCGGCAAGGGCCGCCAGGCCATCGTGCATATCGGCATGCCGAAAACCGGCACGACCTCGATCCAGAACTGGCTGACCAACAACACCGAGGCGCTGGCCCAGTCGGGCCTGCACTATGGCCGCGTGCCGCTGAAGGGCCTGCCCTACCATCACAGCCAGATCGAATACGCGATCTGCTCGGCGGCCGAGATCGACCGGCTGTTCCCCGACGGGCATGTCCGCTCGGTCTACAAGATCGGCGACCTGGCCGCGCAGGCCGATTTCGCCAAGCGCTTCAGCCAGGGGCTGGACCACTGGCTCGACAAGACGGGCGCAACGAAGGTCGTCATCTCCAGCGAGCACATCGGCGCCTCGACGCACAACACCAAGCAGGCCGAAGGGCTCGACCGCTGGCTGCGCCGCCATTTCGACGAGGTCTCTTACGTCGTCTATTTCCGCCGGCAGGAGGATTGGATCCTCAGCCTCTATTCGCAGACGCTCCGCTTCGGCAATTGCCAGACGATGGACGAGTTCATCACCGAGCGGAAAGCGAAGAACTACAACGACATCGTCAACATCTGGGAGAAGGCGGTCGGCAAAGAGCGCCTGACCGTGCGCCTGATGGAGCGCGACGTGATGAAGAACGGCGACCTCTACGAGGATTTCGCCGAGATCATCGGCACCGACCCGTCGAAGTTCACCCTGCCCGAACGGCTCAACGAGGCCTTCTCGGTCGAGGCGGCAGAGCTGCTGCGTCAGTTCAACGTCAAGATCGCCGAGGCCAAGCTGAAGGGCCGGCTCGACGGCTTCATCTGGAATGTCGTCAACCTGCTCGGCAAGGAAAGCGCCAAGGGCCACAAGCTGCGCCTGTCGCCCGACCAGGTCGAGCTGATCCGCAAGACGAACGCCGCCAGCAACGAGCGGCTGCGCGCCTCGCGCTTTCCCGAGCGGGCGACGCTGTTCGAGCAGCCGCCTCTGGCCGTGACGGCCGATGCCTACAACACGCCCGACGCCATCGAGATGGCCCGGCTCGGCGCCGAGATCGCCGATGCCGTGCGCGCCGGCAAGATCGGCGCCCGCTCGCTGCGCAATGCGCCGCCCGAGGCGCGCCGCACGATGATGCAGCGCGTGTTCGGCAAGGCGCAGAGGAACGTCAAAACGAAATTGGGGCTGACATGACCTGTCACGCCCCCTCCACCACCGCCGTCTCGCGAGAGGCAACCGCATTCACCAAGGACGAGGCACATGGCCGTACTGATTGACGAAAACACCAAGGTGATCTGCCAGGGCTTCACCGGCAGCCAGGGCACGTTCCATTCCGAACAGGCCATCGCCTATGGAACCGAGATGGTCGGCGGCGTGACGCCCGGCAAAGGCGGGCAGGAGCATCTGGGCCTGCCGGTCTTCAACTCGGTGCACGAGGCCGTCGCCAAGACCGGCGCCAATGCCTCGGTCATCTACGTGCCGCCGCCGTTCGCGGCCGACTCGATCCTCGAAGCGATCGACGCAAAGATCGAACTGGTCGTCTGCATCACCGAGGGCATCCCGGTGCTCGACATGATGAGCGTCAAGCGCGCGCTGGAAGGCACGGCGACCCGCCTGATCGGGCCGAACTGCCCGGGCGTGATCACGCCCGACGCCTGCAAGATCGGCATCATGCCCGGCCATATTCACAAGCGCGGCTCCGTCGGCGTGGTCTCGCGCTCCGGCACGCTGACCTACGAGGCCGTCAAGCAGACCTCCGACTCCGGCCTCGGCCAGTCGACTGCCGTCGGCATCGGCGGCGACCCCATCAAGGGCACCGAGCATATCGACGTGCTCGACATGTTCCTGAACGATGACGAGACGCACAGCATCATCATGATCGGCGAGATCGGCGGCAGCGCCGAGGAAGAGGCTGCCGAGTTCCTCGCCGAGCAGAAGAAGAAGGGCCGCTGGAAGCCGGTCGCCGGCTTCATCGCCGGGCGCACCGCCCCTCCGGGCCGCCGCATGGGCCATGCCGGGGCCATCGTCTCGGGTGGCAAGGGCGATGCCGAGAGCAAGATCGAAGCGATGAAATCGGCCGGCATCGTCGTCGCCGACAGCCCGGCGCAGCTCGGCGAAGCCGTGCTCAAAGCGATCGAGCTGGGCTGATGCTGGGGCGCGCGCTTCTCATCGCCGGGCTCACCGCCATGGCCGCCCCCGTCGCAGCCCAGGTGCTGGAGCCGGTCGTCGACCTGTGCAGCGATCCGCTGACGAACGGACCGGAGAAGCTCGCGCGCCTGCCCGCCCTCGGCTGGGCCGAGGCCGCGCCAGAGGCGGAGCGTCTGCACGATCTGGCGCTCGTGCATATCCTCGGCCTCACCAGCGGCATTCCGGATCTGGAGGAGCGCTTCGCCCAGACGGACGTGCTGGCGCAGAACTTCGCCAACATGATCGGCGCCGGCCAGATCACGCTGTGGCAGAACGGCGAAGCACTGCTCGCCTTCTCCGTCGCCGCAACGCCGCAGGGCACCGAGCAGGTCTCGTGCTACTACGCCGGGCCACCGAGTGACGAGACCTTCCAGATCGCAAGCCGCTATGGCGAGCCCGAGGAGCTTCCCGAGCTGGAGCTTCGCGCACTGCGATTTGACGAAACCGCCATGACCTTCGACCCTGATCGTACCTATCTGATGTATTCCACCTGGACGCGCCTGATGAGCGACCCGCCGCGCGGGCCGTTGACCGATGGCTACCGCCTCGAACGCGTCGAACAGCCCCCTCAAAACTAGCCTTGGCAGGGCCGCGGCCCGCCCCTTCCTCCGACTGGAGACCCACCGATGACCGACCAGAGCCCCAACGACGTCTTCCACGCCTCGTCCTTCCTGGACGGCGCTAATGCCGATTACGTCGAACAGCTTCACGCCCGCTACGCCGAGAACCCCAACGCGGTCGACGAAAGCTGGCGGGCCTTTTTCAAGAGCCTCGGCGATACCGGGCCCGAAGCCCGCGCCGCTGCGGCGGGGCCGAGCTGGCTGCGCGCCGACTGGCCGCCCAGTGCCGGCGGTGAGCTGACGGCGGCGCTCGACGGGCAATGGCCGGTCGAGGCCGAGGCGGCGGGCAAGAAGATCAAGGACAAGGCCACCGAGAAGGGCGTGACGCTCGACGAGGCGCAGGTGCGCGCCGCGGTGCTCGACAGCCTCCGCGCCCTGATGCTCATCCGCGCCTACCGGATCCGCGGCCATCTGGTTGCCGATCTCGACCCGCTGGGCATGCGCGGCGACACCACGCATCACGAGCTCGACCCCAAGAGCTACGGCTTCACCGATGCCGACATGGACCGGCCGATCTTCATCGACAACGTCCTCGGCCTCGAAGTGGCGACGATGAACGAGATCCTCGCCCTCGTCCGTCGCACCTATTGCGGCACCTTCGCCCTGCAATACATGCACATCTCGAACCCCGAGGAGGCCGGCTGGCTGAAGGAGCGGATCGAGGGCCTGGGCAAGGAGATCACCTTTACCCAGCAGGGCCGCAAGGCGATCCTCAACAAGCTGGTCGAGGCCGAGGGCTTCGAGAAGTTTCTGCATGTGAAATACACCGGCACCAAGCGCTTCGGCCTTGATGGCGGCGAGAGCCTGATCCCCGCGATGGAGCAGATCATCAAGCGGGGCGGCAGCCTTGGCGTGAAAGAGGTCGTGTTCGGCATGCCGCACCGCGGCCGCCTGAGCGTGCTCGCCAACGTCATGCAAAAGCCCTACCGCGCCATCTTCAACGAGTTCCAGGGCGGCAGCTTCAAGCCCGAAGACGTCGACGGCTCGGGCGACGTGAAATACCACCTCGGCGCCAGCTCCGACCGTGAGTTCGACGGCAACAAGGTGCACCTGTCGCTCACCGCCAACCCGAGCCACCTAGAGGCGGTGAATCCCGTCGTGCTCGGCAAGGTCCGCGCCAAGCAGGACCAGCTGAAGGACGAGGATCGCAGCCAGGTCCTCTCCGTGCTGCTGCATGGCGACGCGGCCTTCGCCGGCCAGGGCGTTGTGGCGGAATGCTTCGGCCTCTCGGGCCTGAAGGGGCACCGCACGGGCGGCACGATCCATATCGTCGTGAACAACCAGATCGGCTTCACCACGGCGCCGCATTTCAGCCGGTCGTCCCCCTACCCGACCGACATCGCGCTGATGGTCGAGGCGCCGATCTTCCACGTCAACGGCGACGACCCCGAGGCCGTGGTCCACGCCGCCAAGGTGGCGACCGAGTTCCGGCAGAAGTTCCACAAGGATGTCGTGATCGACATCTTCTGCTACCGGCGCTTCGGCCATAACGAGGGCGATGAGCCGATGTTCACCAACCCGGTGATGTATCAGCGCATCAAGACCCACAAGACGACGCTCACGCTCTACACCGACCGCCTCGTGAAGGATGGCCTCATCCCCGAGGGCGAGATCGAGGACATGAAGGCGAGCTTCCAGTCGAAGCTGTCCGACGAGTTCGAGGCCGGCAAGACCTACAAGCCCAACAAGGCCGACTGGCTGGACGGGCGGTGGAGCCATCTCGACCGCGAGAACGAAGAGCAATACCAGCGCGGCACCACCGCCATCGCCGAAGAGACGATGGCCGATATCGGCCGCTCGCTGACCCGCGCGCCCGACGACTGGCACCTGCACCGTACGGTCAGCCGCCTGCTCGAGGCCAAGAGCAAGATGTTCGAAACCGGCGAGGGCTTCGACTGGGCGACTGCAGAGGCTTTGGCCTTCGGCTCGCTGGTGCTCGAGGGCTACCCGGTGCGCCTGTCGGGGCAGGATTCCATCCGCGGCACGTTCAGCCAGCGGCACTCGGCCTTCATCGACCAGAAGGGCGAAGATCGCTACTTCCCGCTCAACAACATCCGCGAGGGCCAGGCCCGCTACGAGGCCATCGACTCGATGCTCTCGGAATACGCAGTGCTGGGCTTCGAATACGGCTACTCGCTGGCCGAGCCCAACGCGCTGACGCTCTGGGAGGCGCAGTTCGGCGATTTCGCCAATGGCGCGCAGATCATGTTCGACCAGTTCATCTCGTCGGGCGAATCCAAGTGGCTGCGCATGTCGGGCCTCGTCTGCCTGCTGCCGCATGGCTACGAGGGGCAAGGGCCGGAGCACTCCTCTGCCCGTCTTGAACGCTTCCTCACCATGTGCGGCGGCGACAACTGGATCGTGGCGAACTGCACCACGCCGGCGAACTACTTCCACATCCTGCGCCGGCAGCTGCACCGCACTTTCCGCAAGCCCTTGATCCTGATGACGCCGAAGTCGCTGCTGCGCCACAAGATGGCGATCAGCGATGCGCCCGACTTCACCACTGGCTCGTCCTTCCACCGCGTCCTCTGGGACGATGCCGAGAAGGGCCATTCGGACACAAAGCTGCAGCCCGACGAGAAGATCCGCCGCGTCGTGATGTGCTCCGGCAAGGTCTATTACGACCTGCTCGAAGCGCGCGACGAAGCCGGGCTCGACGATGTCTATCTGCTGCGCTTCGAGCAGTTCTATCCCTTCCCCGCCATCTCGGCGGTGAAAGAGCTGGAGCGTTTCAAGGGCGCCGAGATGATCTGGTGCCAGGAAGAGCCCAAGAACCAGGGCGCCTGGAACTTCATCGAGCCCAATATCGAATGGGTGCTGACCCGCATCGGCGCCGAACAGAGCCGGCCGCGTTACGTGGGACGTGCCGCCGCCGCCTCGCCGGCGACCGGCCTCGCCAGCCAGCACAAAGCACAACAACAGGCGCTCGTGAACGACGCGCTCGGATTGGAAGGTTAAGACCATGAGCACTGAAGTCCGCGTACCCACCCTGGGCGAGAGCGTTTCCGAAGCCACCGTCGCCACCTGGTTCAAGAAGCCGGGCGATACCGTCGCCGCCGACGAGATGCTCTGCGAACTGGAAACCGACAAGGTGACGGTCGAGGTCCCCTCCCCCGCCGCCGGCACGCTGGGCGAGATCGTCGCTGCCGAAGGCGAGACCGTGGGCGTTGATGCGCTCCTCGCCAAGATCGAGGAAGGCGACGCCAAGCCCGCCGCCAAGAAAGACGACGAGCCCAAGGCTTCCGAGGCCGCCGAGAAGCAGCCGAAAGAGGAAGAGCGCAGCGGCGAGAGCGACGCGCCGAAGGCCGACCGCACCGACACTGAAGATGCCCCCTCGGCCAAGAAGCTGATGGAGGAGAAGGGTCTTTCGAAAGACGACGTCTCCGGCTCCGGCAAGGACGGGCGCATCATGAAGGAAGACGTGCTGAACGCCCTCAACAAGCCCGCCGCCGCCGACGCGCCCAAGCCGGCGCCGCGCGCCCCGGTTTCGGCCGACGATGCGAGCCGCGAAGAGCGGGTGAAGATGACGCGCCTGCGCCAGACCATCGCCCGCCGCCTGAAAGAGGCGCAGAACACCGCCGCGATGCTGACCACCTATAACGAGGTGGACATGGGCGCGATCATGGACCTGCGCAGCGAGTACAAGGACCTCTTCCAGAAGAAGCACGGCGTGAAGCTTGGCTTCATGTCCTTCTTCGTGAAGGCTTGCTGCCACGCGCTGAAAGAGGTGCCCGACGTCAATGCCGAGATCGACGGCACCGACGTCGTCTACAAGAACTACGTGCACATGGGCGTCGCCGTCGGCACACCGAACGGCCTCGTCGTGCCGATCGTGCGTGATGCCGACCAGAAGGGCTTCGCCGAGATCGAGAAAGAGATCGGCGAGCTGGGCGTGAAGGCGCGCGACGGCAAGCTCTCGATGGCCGACATGCAGGGCGGCTCGTTCACCATCTCGAACGGCGGCGTCTACGGCTCGCTGATGTCCTCGCCGATCCTCAACCCGCCGCAATCGGGCATCCTCGGCATGCACAAGATCCAGGAGCGGCCGATGGTCGTGAACGGCCAGATCGTCGCCCGCCCGATGATGTATCTCGCGCTCAGCTACGATCACCGCATCGTCGACGGCAAGGGCGCCGTGACCTTCCTCGTGCGCGTCAAAGAAGCGCTGGAAGACCCGCGCCGCCTGCTGATGGATCTGTGAGCACGCTGCGTGCAAGCACGCATCCTGCGTAGGGTGCGTGCTTGCACGCACCTCTCCTTCGCGCCGGAATGCCAAGCCCATGACCCCCGACCTCGTCAACCTCGCCCTCGCCTGCTTTATCGTGGCGCTGAACTGGCTGGCCCTTGTCTGGGTCGGCTGGCGCGATGTGGGGCGGGTCGGCGCCACCGGCAGCCGCGACGATGAAAAGGCGCCGAAGCCCGGGGCCATGACCAACAGGCTCAATCGGGCGCTGACCAACAGCTTTCAGGCGCTCACGCTCTTCACGGCGGCCACCGTGCTTGTCGTGCTCTCCGACAGCGGCATGGGGCTGACGGCGATCCTCGGCTGGATTTTCCTCGCCGCGCGGCTCGCCTACATCCCTATCTACGCCCTCGATCTCAACCCGTGGCGGAGCGTCGTCTGGGCCATCGGCCTCTTCGCGACGCTCGCCCTCGTTCTAGTGGCGCTCCTGTGAGCGCCCCCTCACCCAACCGGAGGAACTCATATGTCCGCCTATGACGTCATCATCATCGGGGCCGGCCCGGGCGGCTATGTCATGGCCATCCGCTGCGCGCAGCTCGGCCTCAAGACTGCCGTGGTCGAAGGCCGCGAGACGCTGGGCGGCACCTGCCTGAACGTCGGCTGCATCCCCTCGAAGGCGCTTCTGCACGCCAGCCACATGCTGCATGAGGCCGAGGCGAACTTCGCCGAGATGGGGCTGGAGAACGAGACCAAAGTCGATTTCACCAAGATGATGGCCTACAAGGACAAGACCATCAGCCAGAACACCGGCGGCGTGGAATTCCTCTTCAAGAAGAACAAGATCGACTGGCTGAAAGGCTATGGCTCGATCCCCGAGGCCGGCAAGGTCAAGGTGGGCGACGAGGTTCACGAGGCCAAGCACATCGTCATCGCCACCGGCAGCGAGCCGGCGCCGCTGAAAGGCGTCGAGGTCGATGAAGAGACCATCGTCACCTCGACCGGCGCGCTGGAGCTGAAAGAGATCCCCAAGCGGCTCGCTGTCATCGGCGCCGGCGTGATCGGGCTGGAGCTGGGCAGCGTCTACGCCCGTCTTGGCAGCGAGGTGACGGTGATCGAATTCCTCGACCACATCACCCCCGGCCTCGATTCCGAGATCGCCCGCAACTTCCAGAAGCTGCTCACCAAGCAGGGGCTGACCTTCCACCTCGGCGCCGCCGTGCAGAGCGCCGAAACCGGCAAGGACGGCGTGACGCTGACCTACAAGAGCCGCAAGGACGACAGCGAGGCGACCATCGAGGCCGATGTCGTGCTGCTCTCGACCGGGCGCCGGCCCTATTACGACGGGCTGGGACTCGACGATCTGGGCGTGAAGCTCACCGAGCGCGGCCAGGTCGCGACGGACGAGCATTTCAAGACCAGCGTCGACGGCATCTACGCCATCGGCGACGTGCGCGAGGGCCCGATGCTGGCCCACAAGGCCGAGGATGAGGGCATGGCGCTGGCCGAAATCCTCGCCGGGCAGGCCGGGCATGTGAATTACGGCGTGATCCCGAGCGTGGTCTACACGCATCCGGAGGTTGCCGCCGTGGGCAAGACCGAAGAGCAGCTTAAGGACGAGGGCCGCGCCTACAAGGTGGGCAAGTTCCCCTTCATGGGCAACGCGCGCGCCAAGGCGGTGTTCGCCGCCGAGGGCTTCGTGAAGCTGCTAGCCGACAAGGAGACGGATCGCATCCTCGGCTGCCATCTGATCGGGCCGGGCGCAGGCGATCTGATCCACGAGATCTGCGTTGCGATGGAATTCGGCGCGGCGGCGGAAGACGTGGCCCGCACCTGCCACGCGCACCCGACCTTCTCGGAAGCCGTGCGCGAAGCGGCGCTGGCCTGCGGCGACGGCGCGATCCACGCCTGAGGGCAAGCTCGTCTGCCCCTTGCGGGTCAGCCTCGCGGGAGCCGAGCCTCGATGAGAGCCACGGCTTCCGCCACACCATCCTCGGATTGCAGCCGCGCCGCCAATTTGGCGGCGCGCTCGCGTTTGGCGGGGTCGTCCGCCTCGGCGATCGCAGCGGCCAGGCTCTCCACCGTCAGGCGCCGGCGAGGCACGGGCCTGGCGCCGACACCCAGCGCCTGTGTGCGCGCGGCCCAGAAGGGCTGATCGCCGAAGAAGGGCACGATGGCCTGCGGCACCCCGGCATGAAAGGCCGTGGCCGTGGTGCCCGCTCCGCCGTGATGCACGGCAGCGGCGACACGTGGGAAGAGCCACCCATAGGGCATGGGCGGCAAGGCGAGCATATCCTCCGCCTCCTCCACCTGCAGCGCCGCCCAGCCGGGCGCGATGACGCCGCGCTTGCCGGCCTTGCGCAGCGCCGCCACGATGAGTCGGCCCAGCGCCGCCGGGGCGCGGCTGGGCATCGAGCCGAAACCGACAAAGACAGGCGGCGGGCCCGCCTCCAGGAACTCGGCCACCTCAGCCGGCGGCGCGTAGCCCGGCTCGTCCTTCAGCCGCCAATAGCCTGTCTGCCGCGCCGTCTCCGGCCAATCCGCCGGGCGCGGCAACACCGCCGGGCTGATGGGGTGGATCACGTCGATCGGCCCCGCCCCCGGCGGCCGCAGCACCGAGGCGCCGCCGCGCTGCCGGGGCAGGCCGAGCTGAGCGCGGAAGCGGTTCACCGCCCGCCCGAAGGTGGCATAGGAGAGGCCGACCAGCGCGTAGCTCATCCGGTTCAGCACCGGCCAGGGCGCCACGTTGAGGCTGGCGCCGAAATCGCCGGTGGGCACGATCAGCGGCTGCAGGGTGACGAGAAAGGCCGGAATGCCCCGCGCCTCGGCGATATGAGCACCCGCCATGCCCTTGGGGTGGTAGATGATGGCCTCAGGCTGCACCGCCTCGGCCGCCGTCAGCGCATCCTGCATCATGGCGGCGTTCATCGCCCCGGCCCCGCGCGAGAGCGCGGCCGCAGCGCGCAGCCGGACGAGAAGCCCACCCGTGCCCTCGAACATCGCCATGCCGGCGGGGGAGTCGATCTGATCGAGCGAGGCGTCGTCGATGGGATGGAAGGTCAGGCCGAAGCACTTGACCCAGTCGGCGAAGCGCCCGGCGGTCGCCAATGCCACGTCATGCCCGGCTTGGCTGAGCCCCAGACCGAGCGCCACATAGGGCTCGACATCGCCGCGCGAGCCATAGGTGATGATCAGAATGCGGCTCATCCATCCCTCCGGGCGGGACTGAGCCACAAGGGGCGGGTCAGATCAAGCGGACAGGGAAGCGCGCCGCAGCGGCCTTGGCGGGCCCGCGGTGCATATCGTTCAGCGAGCGCTGGAAGGCTGGCTGGGGAGGCAGGACTCGAACCTGCAACCTACGGTACCAAAAACCGGCGCGCTACCATTGCGCCACTCCCCAGCAGCGAGGCGCTATGTACGCAAACCGACTTTGGGGTGCAAGGCCCGAAATTGCCCCTTGGCCCGTCATTCGTGCTGGGCGTCGTGGCTGAGCAGATCTTCCGATTCCTCACGCCCGCGCTCTTCCTCGACGATGCGGTCGAGCTCGTCTTCCTGGTCGGCGGCGACCCCGGCGATTCTGCCGGCCCCGGTGCTGGGGGCCGGTTTCGGCTCCGCCGGCCTCTGCGGCGGGCGGGCGTCGAAGGTGGCGCCATCCAGCGCACCACCCAGATCGAGCGTGTAGGTGTCGTTGGGCATCTCGATGCCGGCGGCGGTGAAGGCGAGCATGACCTGCCGCATCGCCTCGCCCCGCGCCTTTACGATCGAGGTCTGCTGCTGGTTGATCCAGCCCGCCGTGGTCACCTCGATGCCCGAGGGCATCACCTCGCCCAGCCAGCTCTGCGTCGCCGGTGTCTCCAGCACGAAGGGCAGCTGCTGCACCGTGCGGGCGGCAAGGTCGCTCACCGCGGCCAGATCGGCCCCGGGATCGACGTTCAGCGTGAAGACGAAGCGCCGCTCGGTGTTCTGCGTGTAGTTGACGATACGGCTTTTGAAGACCGTCGCGTTGGGAATGCGGATGTGGTTGCCGTCGAAGCTGAGCAGGATGGTCGCGCGGCTCGTCAGGCGGATGACCTTGCCCTCGTCGCCGTTGATTTCGATCACGTCGTTCGGGCGGAAGGGCTGGCGGATGCTCAGCATGACCGAGGCGATGTAATTCTCGACCGTGTCGCGCACGGCGAAACCGACGGCGAGGCCGACGATGCCGGCGGCGCCGAGGATGGTGCCCAGCAGGGCGGAGGCATCGGCCACGTCGAGCGCCAGCACCGTGGCGATGACGATGAAGAGCACCATCACCGCCTGGCGGTAGAGATCGGCGATGAAGGCATTGGGGGCCAGCCGCTCCCAGGGCTGCTTCAGGCGTGAAAGGCCGGCGCCGATGCCGAGGATCACTGCAAAGACGAGGATGGCGATCAGCAGGAGCGGCAGCGCCGTATAGACCTGCCACATGCGGGCCTGAAAGCGCTCCAGCGCCGGGCTGAGCTTGCGGCCGAGATCGGCGGTCTCGGCGGCATCGTTGCGCACGGCCACCACGCCCTCCACCCGCGCGGCAAGGGCACTGAGCGCCTCGGCCTCGGTCAGCGAATCCGTGGTGCCGGCGAAGGTGACGATGCCGCTGGAGACGGAGACGGTGACATCCTCGTAGCCGCCAAGGTCGGCCAGGATCTGGCGGATGCGCGTGGCGATGGCGGCATCGCTGGTGCCATCACTCTCGGCCGCGATGGGGCCGGTGGGGGCAAGCTCCTGCGCGGCGCCAAGGGCGGGCAGGAGGAGGGCAAAGCAGAGGAGCAGACGGGCGAGCATGGGGCCTCCAGCAGGGCGATGGCCGGAGCGTAGTGGGCGGGGGGCGGGAGGGGAAGGCCACGGGCTATCGGGCCGCCGGACCGAAGGCACAAGGAGAGCGCCGGGCCGGGGGGGCGCCCCACCGCTCCGCTGTAGCGGTTTATGCCCGCCACGTCCCTCCCCGCTCGCGGCTCAGCACCCAGCCCAGCCAGAGCGCCAGCCCGCGGGCCGGGCGGGGGCAAAGCCCGAAGGGGCGGAGCGATGGATCGGCGCGCGAGGCGCCGGCCGGTCACACCTGGATGCTGAAGACGCCCAGCGCGTCGCCGATGGAATCTTCTTCGTAGCGCAGGTGCGAGCGCAGGAATTTCTCCAGCCGCGCGTTGGTCTTCACCGCCTGCTCGAACTTCTCTTCCGAAGGATTCGCGTTCAGCGCGTTGAGCTCGTCGATCAGCTGCACGAGCAGGTGATGCACTGCCTGATGCTCCTCCTCCAGCCGGCGCACGACCTCGCGGAAGCCCTTCGCCTTCTGCGACAGGGCCGGGAACATATGCGCATCCTCGATGGAATGGTGCATGTGCACGATCTGGCAGTGCTGGCCGCAGAGCGAGCCGAAGCGGCGCAGGTTGTTGACCCAGCCGACCTTGTTGAGCGCGGCCTCGGCCCCGCCCTTCGGCAGCTTTCCATCGCGGGCCGCTTGCACCACCTGGCGCAGCACTTCCATGTTCCGCCGCTGATGATCGTGGATCATCTTCAGGTGCTGGCCCGGCTGCTTCTGCGCCGGGGTGACGTTCTCCAGCTTCGGCGCCTTCGGGCGCGTCGCGTCATCCGGCAGGGTGATCTCGTGAGCCATTCATAGCCTCCTTTGCGGGCGCTCCCGCAGGAGCTGCGCGCCGGGCGCAGGGCGCCCGCAACAAAACGGATGCAGAGGCCCGGGCGATCTGCCATTTCTGGGCAGGAGCCTGCCAGAAGGAGCGAGCCATGGACGATCTGCGAGCCAACGACCCGCAAGGCGTGATCGAGGCCGACAAGGCCCATGTGTGGCATCACCTCATCCAGCACAAGGCCTTCGAGACGGTCGATCCGCGCATCATCGTCGAAGGCAAGGGCCTTCGGGTCTGGGATATCAACGGCCGCGAGTATCTCGACGCCGTCTCCGGCGGGGTGTGGACGGTGAACGTCGGCTACGGGCGCGAGCGCATCGCCGATGCCGTGCGCGAGCAGCTGGTGAAGATGTGCTATTTCGCCGGTGCCTCCGGCAGCATTCCCGGCGCCCAATTCGCCGAGCGGCTGATCAGCAAAATGCCGGGGCTCTCCCGCGTCTATTACGCGAACTCCGGCAGCGAGGCGAACGAGAAGGCCTTCAAGATGGTGCGGGCGATCAGCGCCAAGCACCATCGCGGCAAGAAGGGCAAGATCCTCTACCGCGACCGCGATTACCACGGCACCACCATCGGCGCCCTCTCCGCCGGCGGCCAGCAGGAGCGCAACGCCCGCTTCGGGCCCTTCGCGCCCGGCTTCATCGAGGTACCGCATTGCCTGGAATACCAGGCCCAGCCGGAGCTGGCGGGGCCGGACTACGGGGTGAAGGCAGCCGAAGCGATCGAGCAGGTGATCCTCCGCGAAGGGCCGGACGAGATCGGCGCGCTCTGCCTCGAGCCGGTGACGGCCGGCGGCGGCTGCATCGTGCCGCCCACCGGCTACTGGGAGAAGGTGCAGGAGATCTGCCGCAAGTACGACATCCTCCTTCATATCGATGAGGTGGTGTGCGGGCTCGGCCGCACCGGCACGTGGTTCGGCTACCAGCAGTTCGGCATCGAGCCCGACATGGTGACCATGGCGAAAGGCGTCGCCTCGGGCTACGCCGCTATCTCCTGCTGCGTGACGACGGAAGCGGTGTTCGACGCCTTCAAGGATGCCGAAGACCCGCTCGGCCACTTCCGCGACATCTCCACCTTCGGCGGCTGCGCCTCTGGCCCCGTCGCGGCTCTGGAGAACATCAAGATCATCGAGGAAGAGGGCCTTTGCGAGAATTCCGCCGCGATGGGGGAATATCTGCTGGAGGGCTTCCGCGGGCTGGAGGCCAAGCACGAGGCCATCGGCGAGGTGCGCGGCCTCGGCCTCTTCGCCGGCATCGAGCTGGTGGAAAGCCGCGAGACCCGCAAGCCCTTGGCCGAGAAGCTGGTGATGAAGGCGCTGGCCGAGGCGCTGGCGGAAGACGTGATGATCGGTGCCGCCAACCGCTCCGTCCCCGGCTACAATAACGTGCTGCTGTTCGCCCCGGCGCTGATCGCGACGCGCGACGATATCGACCGGATCGTCGCGGCGGTGGATGCCGGGCTGACGCGCGCGCTGGCCTGAGGGACGGCGCGGGCTGAGAATTCGGAGGGGGGCTGTCTGCCCCCCGCCTTCGGCCCCCCCCCGAGGATTTTGTCTGAGCAAAGACAGGGCGGCGGATTTGTCCGGTGGCCGGCGGGGGCACGCGTGATAGATTGCGGGGCATGAGTGACGACAAGCCCGCCAAACGGTTCATCAATTACGACGCCCTCTACACGCCGCCGCCGGGCTGGCGGGCGGCCGAGCCGGTCAAGACCGGGCCGGTGAGCCGGGGCAGCGCCTCGCTCGATGCCTTTTTCAGCCCGCCCCCGGGCGCGAAGGACGAAACCGGCAACGACTGATCCGGCAACGCTGGACGCCGGCAGCGGGCTCGGCCACCAAGGGCCATGCCCTTCGAGCTCTCCCTTCTCTCGGTGATCTGGATCGCCTTCGTCGCCTTCGGGGCGGCCTTCGTGCGCGGCTATTCGGGCTTCGGCTTCGCGGCGCTGCTCGTCTCGGGCGCCGGGCTGGTGAGCGACCCGTTTCTCTTCGCCACCGTCGCCGTCCTCTCCGACATGGCGATGACGCTCGGCCAGATCGCTGGCATCTGGCACAGCATCGCCTGGCGGCGCATCGCGGCGATGCTGGCGGGCGCGCTGCCGGGCGTGCCGCTTGGCGTCTGGGCCCTGTCGGGCCTTGGCGTCGATGCGGGGCGGGCGGCGATCTCGCTGATCATCCTGGCGATGTGCGGCCTGCTCCTCGCCGGGGTGCAGCTGCGCCGGCCCGCCGGCGACGCGGCCCATGCCGGTGCGGGCTTCGCCTCTGGCATGGCCAACGGAGCGGCGCTCGGCGGGCTACCGGTGGCGGCCTTCTTCGCGGCGCAGCCCATCGCGGCGGCGCAGTTCCGCGCCACGCTCATCGCCTATTTCACCCTGCTCGACCTCTGGTCACTGCCCTTCTACATGCGCGCCGGGCGGCTGACGCTGGAGCATCTGGCCGCCACCGCCCTGTTCCTGCCCTTCATGGCTCTCGGCCTCTGGGTGGGGTCGCGCCGCTTTCATGGCACCTCCCCCGCCTCCTTCCGCCGCTTCGCGATCTGGCTGTTGATGGGGCTCGCCGGCTTGGGCCTGCTGCGCGCCCTGCTCTGAGATCCCGCCGCCTGCTTGCCTCTGCCGGCGGGCGCGCCATAGTCTTCCGGCAAAGCGGAGGAGTTCATGCAGGCCAAATATACCGACCTCTCGGGCGCGTCCGTCTTCATCACCGGCGGCGGCAGCGGCATCGGCGCGCACCTGGTCGAGGGCTTCCTCCGGCAGGGCGCCCGCGTCGCCTTCTGCGACATCCAGGAGAGCGCCGCCTTCGCCGACCGCATGGGCGAGGAGACCGGCTCGCATCCGCTGTTCCTCGAGGCCGACGTGACCGACCGGGAGGCGCTGACCGCCGCCCTGTCGCGCGCGAAGGAGGCGCATGGCCCCCTCGATGTGTTGGTGAACAACGCTGCCAACGACCAGCGCGCCAAGCCGGACGAGATCGACGAGGCCTTCTGGGACTGGTCGCTCGCCATCAACCTCAAGGCGCAGTTCTTCGCGGCGCAGGAGGCCGCCCGGCAGATGCGCGAGAATGGCGGCGGGCGCATCGTGAACTATTCATCGATCGCCCATGCCATGGGCGCGCCCGACATCGCCCCCTACACCGCCGCCAAGGCCGGGGTGGCGGGGATGACCCGCTCGCTCGCCCGCGCCTGGGGGGCCGAGGGCATTCGCGTCAACGCCATCGCCCCGGGCCTGGTGGTGACCGACCGGCAGAAGGAGCTCTGGCTGACGCAAGAGGGCATCGAGCGGCACGTCGACCGCCAGGCCCTGAAGCGCGCCATCCAGCCCGCAGACCTCGTCGGCCCGACGCTGTTCCTCGCCTCGGAGGCGAGCGCCATGATCTCCGCCCAGGTGCTGGTGGTCGACGGCGGCTTCGTGATCCACGCATGAGCTGGATCGCCGCCGATTGGGGCACGTCGCGCCTGCGCCTGTGGCACCTCTCCGCCGCCGACGAGGTGCTGGAGGCGCGCGCCTCGGATGACGGGATGGGCCGCCTCGTGCCCGACGGCTTCGAGCCGGCACTCCGCCGCCTGGCCGAGGGCTGGGAGGCCACAACCGTGGTAGCCTGCGGCATGGTCGGCGCCCGGCAGGGCTGGGTTGAGGCGCCCTATCGCCCCCTGCCCTGCGCCCCGCTCGGCCCGGGCCTCATTGCCGCGCCGGCAGAGGGGCTGACGGTGCGCATCGTGCCGGGCCTCAGCCAGGCCAAGCCCGCCGACGTGATGCGCGGCGAGGAGACGGCGATGGCCGGCTGGCTCGCCGCCAATCCCGGCTGGGGCGGCGTCATGTGCCTGCCCGGCAGCCATGCCAAATGGGCCGAGGCCAGCGCCGGCGAGATCGTCAGCTTCCGCACCTTCATGACGGGCGAGATGTTCGCCGCTCTCGCCGGGCACACGGTGCTGCGCCACTCCCTTGGCGAAGACGGCTTCGACGAGGGCGCCTTCGACGAGGCCCTCTCCGACAGCCTGTCCCGCCCCGAGCAGATGGCGGCGCGGCTCTTCTCGATTCGCGCCGAGGGCCTGCTCACCGGCCTCTCCCCCGCCACCGCGCGCGCCCGCCTGTCTGGCCTGCTCATCGGGGCGGAGCTGGCCGCCGCCAAGCCCTGGTGGCTGGGCCGCGAGGTCGCGGTGATCGGCGAGGGCGCCCTTACCCGCCTCTATGCCCGCGCCCTGGAAGCCCAGGCCGTACCTGCCGCCCAGGCCAATGGCGAGGCCATGGTCCTCGCCGGCCTCATCGCCGCCAAGCGCCAAATGGAGGGCCGCACATGAGCCCGATCGCTCCCTCGACAACCCGCGCCTCTACTTCCCTCGCTTTTCTCGAAAAATCCTCGGGGGGGCTGCCACAGGCAGCGGGGGGCAGACGGCCCCCCTCCACATCCGCCACCCGCGCTGAGGCCCAAGCATGAGAGAGATCATCGCCATCCTGCGCGGCCTCACGCCCACAGAAGCCGAACCCATCGGCGCAGCGCTCATCGAAGCCGGCATCACCCGCATCGAGGTGCCGCTGAATTCACCCGATCCGCTGGCCTCCATTGCCACCCTTGCCCGCGCCTTCGGGCGCGAGGCCGAAATCGGCGCCGGCACGGTGCTGACGACGGAGGATGTGTCCCAGGTCGCCGACGCCGGCGGCAGGCTGATCGTCTCGCCGAATTGCGACCCGGCGGTGATCGCCGCCAGCCGGGCGCTTGGCCTCTCCTCCTGGCCCGGCATCTTCACGCCGACCGAGGCCTTCGCGGCGCTCAATGCCGGGGCGACGGGGCTGAAGCTCTTTCCCGCCGAGCTGGCGGGGCCGGCGGGGCTGAAGGCCATGCGGGCCGTGTTGCCCGCCGACCTGCCCGTCTATGCCGTGGGCGGCGCCAGTCCGGAGACCTTCGCTGCCTGGCGCAAGGCGGGGGCCAGTGGCTTCGGCATCGGCACAGCGCTTTACACCCCCGGCCTCGCGGCAGGCGAGGTCTCCACCCGCGCGCGGGCGATTGCCGCCGCCTATGACGAGGTGTTCGCATGATCTTCAATTCCACCAATTGCCTGCTTGGCGAGGGGCCGCTCTGGCATCCCGGCCGGGGCGAGCTCTTCTGGTTCGACATCCTCGCCCGACGGCTGCATTCCGCCACACGCTCGTGGGATTTCGACGATTTCGTCTCCGCCGCCGGCTGGGTGGATGACGAGACACTGCTGATCGCAACCTCGCGCGCCCTCATCCGCTTCTCGCTGGAGACGGGTGAGAGCGAGGAGGTCTGCCCGCTGGAGGCGGACAATTCCGGCACCCGCAGCAACGACGGGCGGGCCGATCCGCAGGGCGGCTTCTGGATCGGCACGATGGGGCTCGGCGCCGAAGAGGGGGCGGGGGCGATCTACCGCTTTTACCGGGGCGAACTGCGACAGATCTATCCCGGCATTACCATTCCCAACGCCACCTGCTTCGCCCCCGACGGGCGGACGGCCTATTTCGGCGACACGCACAGCCGGCTGGTCTGGCGCGTGGCGCTGGATGAGGACGGCTGGCCGGAGGGCGAGCGGGAGATCTTCATCGACTACCGCGACAGCCCGCATGTCGCCGACGGCGCCGTTGTGGCCGCTGACGGCACCTTCTGGACGGCGCAGTGGGGCTCGGCCCGCGTGGCCGTGCATGACACGGAGGGGCGAGAGATCGCCGAACACCCCCTGCCCGCCAGCCAGACGACCTGCCCGGCCTTCGGCGGGCCGGATCTGTCGACGCTCTATGTGACGTCCGCCTCGGCTGGCCTGAGCCAGGATGAGCTGGCGGCAGGGCCGGACCACGGGCGGACCTTCGCGCTGGAGGTCGGCGTAAAGGGCCAGGCGGAGCACCGGGTGGTGCTCTAAGGCAGTGAGCGCTCGGGCAGAGGCTGGAGGAAACCGCCCGGGGCGCTGACCCTCTCCTTGCCCTTAACCTCACCGCTCCACACTACGCGCGCAATCAGAGCCGTCAGGCCGCCGCGCGAGCGCCGGCCTGTCCCAACGGGCTGGCGTGCGAGGGGAGCGCTTACTGTAAAGGTCTCGTCAGCCTCAGACGCGCAGAACGCTTCAAGCCCCTACCCCGCGTCCGCCACCTCAACCCCCTCCGCCGCGCGGAACCAGCGCACGATGGCGGCGCGCTCCTCCGGCTCGATATACGACAGGTTGGCGGGCGGCATCGCGTGGGTGATCCCCGCCTGCAGGTAGATCTCGCGGGCATGCATCGCGACATCGGCCCGGCTTTCCAGCATCACGCCCTTCGGCGGCCATTGCAGGGTGCCGAACGCCGGCTCGGCCGCGTGGCACATCGAGCAGCGCCCGGCGACGATCTGGTGCACCTCGTCGAAGCCCGCGGCGGCGGCGTAGCGCTCGGCCCAGGCCGGGATGGCGGCCTCCTCCTCGCTCCATTCGTAGGCGCGGGGCGACGAGAGCCAGATGATCAGCACGAACAGCAGCGCCGTGACACCCCATGTCCAATGGGGGTGACCCTTCCGCGCATGCATCGAGTTGAAGAAATGCCGGATCGTCACGCCCATCAGGAAGACCAGCGCCGCGATCAGCCAGTTCCACTCGCTGGCGAAGGCCATCGGGTAGTGGTTCGACAGCATCAGGAAGATGACCGGCAGTGTCAGGTAGTTGTTGTGCGTGCTGCGCTGCTTGGCGATCTTGCCGTATTTCGGGTCGGGCTTGCGGCCCTCGATGAGGTCCTTCGTCACCACCTTCTGATTGGGGATGATGGTGAAGAACACGTTGCCGCTCATGATCGTCGCCGTGAAGGCGCCGAGGTGCAGGAGCGCTGCCCGCCCCGAGAAAACGTTGGTGTAGAACAGCGCCATGCCCACCAGCACCGCGAAGAGCAGCACCATCACCGCCGTCTGGTTGGCATTCACCAGCCGCTTGCAGATCTGGTCGTAGACCAGCCATCCGAAGGCCAGCGACGCCATCGAGATCAGCGCGCCGACCCAGACGGGGATATCCAGCACCTCGGGGTCGATCAGGTAGAGCCGCCCGCCGAGGTAATAGACGAGAAAGAGCATCGCGAAGCCGGAGAGCCAGGTCGAATAGCTCTCCCATTTGAACCAGACGAGGTCGCCCGGCATCTGCGCCGGCGCCACCAGGTACTTCTGGATGTGGTAGAACCCCCCGCCATGCACCTGCCATTCCTCTCCATCGGCGCCGGTTTCCAGCTTGCGGTCGCGGTGCAGGCCAAGGTCGAGGGCGATGAAGTAGAAGGACGAGCCGATCCAGGCGATGGCGGTGATGACATGCACCCATCGCACAGCGAATTTCAGCCATTCCAGGATCAGAACCCAATCGTACATGCAAAGCCCCCGTTTTGGCCTAGGGGGCCCTCCGGGGCGGCTGGCGTCAAGGGAGGATCGGCGCCGCTGTGCCTCCTATGCCGCCCGCGGCCCCCGGCTGCCCGCCCGGCGGGCGACCGGGCCGCTGGGGGCTCAGCACGCGCGCTGCAGGAAGATGACGCTGTCGAGCAGCGGCGCCGTCTCGCCATTCGGGCCCTTGCCCGGCCGTTCCACCAGCTCGGCGAGGCGCGTCTCCCAACCGGGCAGCGGCGCGCCCAGATCGGCGAGCTCGCTTTCAACCGTGGGAAAGTCATGGTGCCGGTGCCCGGGCGGCGCCCAGGGCGGCGGCGCGGCATGGGAGACAACCAGCAGATGCCCGCCCGGTGCCACGGCGGCCGCCGCAGCACGCAGGATGCCGGCCCGCGGCAGCTCCACCGGGCTTTGCAGGTAGAGCGCCGTGACCAGATCGAACGGCCCCTCCGGCAGACCCTCCGCCAGATCGCGCACTTCGAAGGTGGCTTTCTGGGACAGCCCGGCCTCCTCGGCCCGCAACCGGGCCCGGGAGACCGCAGTCTGCGAGATATCCACGCCGAGCGCCTGCCAGCCCCGGGCGGCGAGCCAGAGCACGTCGTCACCATGCGACGCGCCGAGGTCGAGCGCGCGGCCCGGCGCCAGATCGGCGGCGAAGCGCAAAAGGGCGCCGCTCGGGCGGCCCGACGTGGTGGTGCGTTGGGTCTGGTAGAACTCCTCCCAATGGGCGCGGGGGTCGGCGGCGGGCAGATCGGTCATGGCGGGCTCCTGAATCAAGTAACATACGAAGTATCTTGATAGGAGTGCCGCGTCAATCCATGTAACTTACAAAGTCACCAGAGCTGCCCCGAAAGGCCCCGATGCGACACGACACCCGCCTCTCCCGCCTTCTCCACGTGTTGCTGCACATGGCGGAGACCGACGAACCCCTCACTTCGCAGCACATCGCGGCGATGCTCGGCTCGAATGCCGTCGTCGTGCGCCGCATCATGGCGGGGCTGCGCGATGAGGGGTATGTCGCCGCCGAGCGCGGCCATGGCGGCGGCTGGCGGCTGGTACGCCCGGCGGAAGAGATCACGCTGGCGGATATCTACCGCAGCCTTGGTGCGCCCGATCTCTTCGCCTTCGGCCTCTCCAACCCCGCGCCCGATTGCCTGGTCGAGCGCAGCGTCAACGCCACGATGGACGCCACGCTCGCCAGCGCCCGCGAGGCGCTGCTGGCCCGCTTCGCCGAGATCCGCCTCAGCGACATTCAGAGCGACGTCTCGGCGCGGCGGGGCCGTATCGGCGCCGGTCAGGAGCCGCGGTAGGTGGAATAGCCGAAGGGCGAGAGCAGAAGCGGGACGTGGTAGTGATCCGCCTCTGCCATGCCGAAGCGGATGGGGATCTCGTCGAGGAACAAAGGCTCGGGCAGCTCCTGCCCCGTGCCGCGCAGATAGGCGCCCGCGGCGAAGACCAGCTCGTACTCGCCGGGGGCGAAGGCGGCCTCGGGCAGGATGGGCTGATCCGTCCGGCCATCGGCATTGGTGACCGTCTCGGCCACCTTGGCGCGCCCGCCATCCAGCCGCCAGAGCGTGATCGCCACACCCTCGGCCGGGCGGCCGAGCGCCGTATCCAGCACATGCGTCGTCAGAAATCCGGCCATCGAGCCCTCCGTGTCTGGGCCCTACCATCGCGGAGGGGCGGGGGGCTCTGCAAGGCGGGCCGGAGGATTTTGTTGCTTCGCTGACTGGGGCGCGGGCCCTCAGTGCTCGCCCTCACATGCCTGATGGTCGGCCAGGGCGTGCAGTACCCGGCAGGGTTGCCCATCGGAGCGGCCGTCGCAGGCGTTCACGACACGCACCAGCTCCATCTCCAACCGCTGCAGCCGCTCGATCCGATCGCGGATGTCGGTGATCCGATCCTTCGCGATGCGGTGCGCGTCGCCATGGGCTGTCTGCGGCGTCTCCTGCAGCTCGATCAGCTCAGCGATGGCATCGAGGTCGAAGCCGAGCTGCCGGGCATGGGCGATGAATGACAGCCGGTCGAGCTCGGCATCGCCGTAGCGGCGCTGCCCCCCGCCCGTGCGGCCGGGATCGGGGAGGAGACCGCGGCCCTCGTAGTAGCGGATCGTCGTCACCTTCACGCCCGTGCGCTTCGACAGCGCGCCGATGGTATAGCCCTGCATCGCGAATACCCCTTGAAGCTACAGTAGCTGTAGATCGTATGTCGGGTGCGGACGAAACGAATCAAGAGCTCCGCCATGACCGACCGCCCCCTCCGCCGCACCGAAACGCCGGGCTACTCCGCTTCCGCGATCCGCAAACCGGTCGCGAGACTGGGCCGGGCCGAGCACTCGCGGCTCAGGCGCTTTGGCTCTGCCTGCAACGCCCTGCCCCTGGCAGAGGTGGCTCTTCAAGGGGAGGCAAGCTGATGGGTGCGGAACACGACCGCAACCACGCGCATGGCCACGACCACGCAGGCCATTCGCACGGCCCGACCCTCTCGGCCAGCGACTCGCCCGAAGCGCGCCGATCCAAGGAACGCGCCATCCTCATCGCCGCCGCGCTGACCAGCAGCTTCATGGGGGCCGAGGTCATCGGCGGGCTCATCTCTGGCTCGCTGGCGCTGCTGGCCGACGCGGGCCACATGCTGACCGACTTCGCCTCGCTCCTGCTGGCATGGTTGGCCTTCCGGCTGGCCCGGCGCCCGGCAGACTGGAAGCGCACCTACGGCTTCGACCGCTTCTCGGTGCTCGCCGCCTTCGTGAACGGGCTGACGCTGTTCGCCATCACGGTCTGGATCCTCTTCGAGGCCGTGCAGCGCCTGCGCGATCCGCACGAGGTACTCGGCGGGCTGATGCTGTGGGTCGCCGTGGGCGGGCTGGCGGTGAACGTCGTGGCCTTCTGGGTGCTCAGCCGGGCCGAGGGCGACAACCTCAATGTTCGCGCCGCCGCGCTGCATGTTATGGGCGACCTGCTGGGCTCGGTCGCGGCGATTGCGGCCTCGCTCATCATCATCTGGACGGGCTGGACGCCCATCGACCCGATCCTGTCGTTGCTGGTGGGCCTGCTCATCCTGCGCTCGGCCTGGTCGGTGGTGCGCGAGAGCGGGCATATCCTGCTCGAAGGCGCGCCTGCAGGCTTCGACCCCCGCGCTGTCGCGGCCGATCTGGAAGCCACCCTGCCCGGCGTGGCCCGCGCCCACCACGTTCACGCCTGGTCGATCACGCAGGAGCGCCCCATGGCCACGCTGGAGATCGACCTCGCGCCCGGCGCTCAGGCGGAAGAGGTGCGCCGCGCCGTGAAGAGCCGCGTGCGTGAGACGACCGGGATGGAGCATGTTGCTGTTGAGGTATCGGCAGGCGGGTGAGGCGCGCCCCGGAGGCTAAGCGCCGTCCTCTGCGTTCAGCACGGCCTCGATGGCAGAGAGCGTCACCTGCGAGACGTGGTGCTCAATCCCTTCCGCATCGAGTTCGGCGATGTCTTCCGGCACGCCGATCTTGAGGAGGAAGGCGACCACGGTGCGGTGGCGGTCGCGCACCCGGTCGGCGAGCCGCGCGCCCTTCTCTGTCAGGAACACGCCGCGGTAGGGGCGTGAGGTCGCCAGCCCCTCGCGCTTGAGCCGGGCGATCGACTTGGTCGCCGTGGGCTGCGAGACGTCCATGCGCGCCGCGATATCGGCCACGCGGGCCTCGCCCAGCTCAGCGCTGAGGTCGCCGATCAGCTCGACGTAATCCTCCAGCAGCGCCGCCGCCTGAGCCTCGCGGGCGCGGGCAAAGCTGTTGGCCGGCGTCTCCTTGTCGAGAAACGTATCGGGCATGCGCGCGGTCCTTCTCGCCGGATCTCACGTAAAGCGATGGCCAAGATCTACGCGCAAACCGGCCATGGAACAAGTTGCGGCAATGATCGTTTGCCAACTGTGTACATTATAGCCACGGCTATACTCCGCACCATCACCGCGAGACCCACGCCATGCAGAGCCTGACCGAGCGCACCCAATCGCGAATCTCCGCTGTCCTGAGCGGCGACGCTCGCGGCTGGCGCAGCCGTCTGCTGTTTGCCGGACCCGCGATCATCGCCTCGATCGCCTATATGGACCCGGGCAATTACGCGACGAACATCCAAGCCGGCGCGGGCTATGGCTACCGGCTGCTCTGGGTCGTGGTGCTGGCGAACCTCATTGCCATGCTGTTCCAGGCCCTGTCGGCGCGACTTGGCATCGTCACCGGCCGCAACCTGGCCGAAATCTCGCGCGACCACCTGCCCCGCCCTCTGATCTGGGTGATGTGGGCGATCTCCGAGGTCGCCGCCATGGCGACCGATCTGGCAGAGTTCCTTGGCGGCGCCATCGGCCTGTCGCTGCTGTTCGGCCTGCCGCTGCTCGTGGGCATGGTGATCACAGCCCTCGTGACCTACGGCATCCTGCTGTTCGAGCGCCGCGGCTTTCGCCCGATGGAGCTGATCATCGGCGCGATGGTCGGCGTGATCGGGCTTTGCTACCTCGCCGAGGTGCTGATCGCCCCGGTCGACTGGGCCGCCGCGGGCCTCGGCATGGTGACGCCCGCCCTGCCCGACAGCGCCGCGCTGACCATCGCCGTCGGCATCATCGGGGCCACCGTCATGCCGCATGCCATCTACCTGCATTCCGGTCTCACCCAGTCCCGCGCCGTGGCGCGGAGCGATGCAGACCGGCGCAAGCTGCTGGGCTTTTCCAATGTCGAGGTGGTGCTGGCGCTGGCCGTGGCCGGCATGGTCAACCTGGCGATGGTGATGATGGCGGCCAGCGCCTTTCACCAGGGCCATGCCGATGTCGCCGAGATCGAGACGGCTTATCACACGCTCACACCGCTGCTGGGCGCCGCGGCGGCGGGGATCTTCCTGACCTCGCTGATCGCTTCCGGCATCTCAAGCTCGGTGGTCGGCACGATGGCCGGGCAGATGATCATGCAGGGCTTCCTGCATTTCCGCGTGCCGATCTGGCTTCGCCGCCTTGTCACAATGGTGCCGGCCTTCGCGGTGATCGCCGCCGGGGTGAACGCGACCGACGCGCTGGTGATGTCGCAGGTCGTGCTCTCCTTCGGGTTGCCGGTGCCGATGCTGGCGCTGCTCTACTTCTCGTCCCGCCGCGATGTGATGGGCCAGTTTCGCCTCGGCCCGGTGCTGCGTGTGCTGGCAACGCTGGGCACCTGCCTGGTGCTGGGCCTGAACTTCGTGCTGCTGGCCCAGTTCTTCGGCGTGCCAATCCCGTTCCTGGATTGACGGCCGGCTGGGGCCTTTCGTTGAGGTTGCTCCACCGGTGCCGCTACCGGCGCCTTCCGTCCCCCAAACCCCTCCTCCACTTGAAACCCCGCCCCCCTTCGCCCTAGGAAAGCTTCGAACTCCAAGGATGAACAGATGCCGCCCCGCTATCCGCGCGATCTCTCCGGCCATGGGCCGACCCCGCCCGCCGTTCGCTGGCCCAATGACGCCCTCGTCGCCATCAGCCTGGTGCTTAATTTCGAAGAGGGCGGCGAGAACAACGTTCTGCATGGCGACAAGGCCTCGGAGGCCTTCCTCAGCGATATCGCGGGCGCCCAGCCCTGGCCGGGCCAGCGGCACTGGAACATTGAGAGCATCTACGATTACGGCGCCCGTGCCGGCTTCTGGCGGCTGCACCGTCTGTTCACCCAGCGCGGCCTGCCGGTCACCATCTACGGCGTCGCCACCGCCCTGGCCCGCGCGCCCGAGCAGGTGGAGGCGATGAAGGAGGCCGGCTGGGAGATCGCCAGCCACGGCCTGAAATGGGTCGAGCACAAGGACATGGGCGAGGCCGAAGAGCGCGCCGCCATCGAAGAGGCGATCCGCCTGCACAAAGAGGTCGTCGGCCGCCCGCCGCGCGGCTGGTACACCGGTCGCTGCTCGGCCAATACCGTGCGGCTCGTCAGCGAGACCGGCCAGTTCAACTGGATCTCCGACACTTACGACGACGACCTGCCCTATTGGCGCGAGGAAGGCCCGCGCGACCAGCTCGTCATCCCCTATACGCTCGAAGCGAATGACATGCGCTTCGCCACGGCGCCGGGCTACATCACCGGCCGCCAGTTCGGCGAATATCTGATCGACACCTTCGAGACGCTGCGCGCCGAGGGCGCCGCCGGCAGCCCGAAGATGATGAGCGTGGGCCTGCACAACCGGCTGATCGGACGGCCGGGCAAGATCGCGGGGCTGATCGCCTTTCTCGATCACGTCGCGGCGCGGGGCGGCGGCTGGTTCTTCACCCGCGGCGAGATCGCGGACTACTGGGAAAAAAACCATCCCCACGAGCGCCGCGAACGGCCGAGCCAGATGAAGAAGAAGCGCTTCGTCGAGCTTTACGGCAGCATCTACGAGCATTCCCCCTGGGTCGCCGAGCGCGCCCACAAGCTGGAGCTTGGCCCCGCCCATGACAGCGCCGTCGGGCTGGCCAATGCGCTGGCCCGCGCCTTCCGCGCCGCCAGCGACGAAGAGCGGCTGGACGTGCTGAAAGCCCACCCCGACCTCGCCGGCAAGCTCGCCGCGGCCAAGACGCTGACGGCAGAGAGCACCGCCGAGCAGGCCTCCGCCGGGCTCGATGCGCTGACGGAGGAGGAGCGGGCCCGCTTCACCGAGCTGAACGAGGCCTATGTGGCCCGCCACGGCATCCCCTTCATCATCGCGGTGCGCGATCACGACAAGGCCGGCATCCTCGCCGCCTTCGAGCGGCGGCTCGGCAACGACACGCCGGACGAGATCGCCGAGGCCTGTGCCCAGGTCGAGCGGATCGCCCTGCACCGGCTGAAGGCGCTGTTGCCATGAGCTCGTATTACGCCCCGCCGGGCGGCCTACCCGGCCAGAAGAGCCGCGCGAAGGACCGCGCGATCTTCACCGAGGCCTACGCGGTGATCCCCCGCGGCGTGCTGACGGATATCACCGTCAGCCTGCTGCCTGGATGGGAGAAGGCACATGCCTGGGTGCTCGCCCGCCCGCTGACCGGCTTCGCCGAGACCTTCGCGCAGCTCATCATGGAAGTGGCGCCGGGGGGTGGCTCTGAGAGCCCCGAACCGGATCCGCAAGGCGAGGCGGTGATCTTCGTTCTGGCCGGCGATCTGCGGCTGACGATCGCTGGCGAGGTGCACGACATGATCTCTGGCGGCTACGCCTATCTGCCGCCGGGCACCGACTGGCAGGTGGCGAATGTGTCCGACGCGCCGGTCAGCTTCGTCTGGGTGCGCAAGGCCTATGAGCCGGCGCCGGGGCTGAGCACGCCCGAGGCCTTCGTGACGCATGACGACGACGTGCCGGCGGTGGAGATGCCCGACACCCGCGCCCGCTGGTCGACGACGCGCTTCGTCGACCCGGCCGATCTGCGCCACGACATGCATGTCAACGTGGTCTCGTTCCACCCCGGCGCCACGATCCCTTTCGCCGAGACCCACGTGATGGAGCACGGGCTCTACGTGCTGCAGGGGCGCGGCGTCTACCTGCTCAACGGCGATTGGGTGGAGGTCGAAGAGGGCGACTTCATGTGGCTGCGCGCCTTCTGCCCGCAGGCCTGCTACGCGGCGGGGACGGAGCCCTTCCGCTACCTCCTCTACAAGGACGTCAACCGCCATCCGGGCCTGAGGCTTCGGTGACCGAGGTCCGGGCAGAGCCGCTGACGGCAGAGGCCTTTGCCCCCTTCGGCGATGTGCTGGAGGCGGCGGGGCCCCATGACAAGCTCATCAACGAGGGGCTCTGCGGGCGCTGGCACGACAGGGCACGGATGGATTTCGGCGACGGCCGGGCGGGGATTTCGATCTTCCGGGCCGAGCCGAGGTCGCTGCCCTATGAATGCGGGCTGCTGGAGCGACACCCTGAGGGCAGCCAGGCCTTCCTGCCGCTCTACGAGGCGCCCTTCCTGGTGATCGTGGCGCTGGACGCGGGGGATGGGCCGGGAGCCCCGCGCGCCTTCCTCACCGCGCCGGGGCAAGGCATCAATCTGCTGCGCGGCACCTGGCACGGCGTGCTGACGCCGCTGTCGGCGCCAGGGCTCTTCGCTGTGGTGGACCGGATCGGCGAAGGGGCGAACCTCGAAGAGGTACGGCTCGACGCGCCATTCACGGTGGTGGCGTAAGACAGGGATCGCCGGCCCAGTCTCACTGCTCGGCACTCCCTACACCCGACGTCTCCCTTCAAGAGACAGCAGCCAATTGCGGCTAGCTCTCACGCCGGCCCGTGGGGTGGCGCCTCAACCTCACCGCTACCGCGCTTTATGCCCGCCACACCCTTCCTAGCCCCGAGCTAGGCGCTGCCTTCACCAGAGCGCCAGCCCGTGGGGACGGGCAGGCGCTCGCGCGGCGGCCTGCGGCCTTGATTCCGCGCGAGGTGAGAAGCGGGGCCGCAGGCGCCGAAAGTGAACCCTTCGACGCGCCGCCCGCCCTACCGCAGCTTCGGCGGCTTGTTCGGGTCCATGCCCGGCGGCAGCACCGGCTCGGGGGTCTCCGGCTCGGGCGGCTCCGTCATGCGCAGGGGGATGCCATTCGCCTCCGCCGCTGCCGACAGGCCGTCGCGGCCCGACAGGAACGCCACGTCGAGCGTGACCTCGGCGCCGGAGAAGGCCAGCGCCTCGCGCATCGCGCCGGCCAGGGCCCGCTCGGCGCCCGGGGTGGTCGCCAGGAAGGCCAGCACCAGCCGTCCCGCCTCGGCCTCGGCAAGCCAGGCCGATTGCGCCAGACCCGCGAGCCCCTCCAGCTTCGCCTCCAGTGCCGCGACCAGCCCTTCGGGTGGCGGCGTTTGCGGCGGGGTCAGCACGCCGGGGCGCACGCCGCCCTCTACCGCCTCTTCCGAGAGCGTAGCCGAGAGCCAGTTCACCGCCTCCTGCGGCAGAAGTTGCGCCGAGACCGCGCCGAGGTTCACCGCCAGCCCCAGCCCCTGCCCGGCCAGCATGCCCACCAGAACCCGGCCCGGCAGCGTGGCGCTCGAGGCGACGCCATCGGCGAAATCGGCCAGCTTCTCTTCGCTGTCGAAGGCCAGAACATAGGGCGCGCCCTCGACGCGGGCGATGCGCGGGGTGATGTCATCGCCATCGGGCTCGCCATCGAGCTGCAGGAGCAGCAGCTGGTTGGCCAGCACGCCGTACCAGGCCAGGCGCTCGTCATCGCCGCCGGCCTCCATCTTCGCGAATGCCTCATCCAACGCTGTCATCCCAGCACCTCCTTCACCCGCGCCTTCAACGCCGGCAGAACCTCTTCGGCAAACCACGGGTTCTTCCGCAGCCATGCATTGTTCCGCCACGACGGGTGCGGCAGCGGAAACACCTCGGGCGCGCTGTCGCGCCAGGCCGCTACTCTTTCGGTCATCCGGCCGCCGGGGCCAAGGTGCCAGTTGATCGACGCCGCGCCAACCAGCACCTTCAGCCGCACCTCGGGCAACTCCGCCATCACCCTGTCATGCCAGGTGGCCGAGCAGATCTTCGGCGGCGGCAGGTCGGCGCCCTTGGCGTTGTAGCCCGGAAAGCAGAAGGCCATCGGCACCACGGCGACGCGGGAGAGGTCGTAGAACACCTCTTCGCTCATCCCCAGCCAGTCGCGCAGCCGGTCGCCCGAGGGGTCGGTGAAGGGCCGGCCCGAGGCATGCACCCGCTTGCCGGGCGCCTGCCCCGCGATCAGCACCTTGGCGCCGGGGCGGAACCAGACGACGGGACGCGGCGCATGACGGGTGGCGGTGGCAGCGAAGCGCGCCGCGCAAAGGCGGCAGCCGCTGATCTCGTCTGCAAGGTCGCTCAAGCCCAGATGCGCTCGCGCGGGGTCAGCGCCTCGTCGATCTGCTCGATCATCTCGGGCACCGTCAGGGCGCTGTCGACCTGCACCACAGGGCAGGGCATCGCCGCGAGCCAGGCTTCGTGCCGCTGTCGGTTGCGGCCGGTGAAGCAGGCATCATCGTAGCGCTCGGCCCAGGCCATGAAGGCGCGATGCCCCTCATGCTCGCGCCCGCCCGGGGCCAGCGCGGCGGCGCCATAGCGGCGCGCCTCGCGGGCGGCGAGCCGGCGCATGCGCTCGGCGGGGTCGAGGGTGACGAAGATCACCGCATCGAAATGCTGGATCAGCGGATCGCCCCAGCCATTGAGCGAGCCGGAGAGCACCCATTGCGGGCGCGAGACGAACAGCTCGCGCATCAGCTGCAGACGGCGTGTGACGGGCCGCTTCTCGGCATAGGGCGGGTCGGTCGGCAGCCAGTAGAAATCGTCGGTGTCGAAGGAGGGGCACGAGCGCGATTGCGCCAGGGCACGCCCCAGCGTGGTCACGCCTGCCCCCGAGGCGCCGGTGATATGAATGCGATCGCCCATCACGCCAATCTTGCTCGCGCATCACCCGCAGTGAATCAAGCTGCATGTAACACTTTTTAAACCAATTGAAGAAATGCACAGGATTTCCGGGGGTTTTGGGCTGATTGGTGCGGGCCTCTGCGGGGACGCTCTGCCCAAGCGTCAGGCCGCGCTCGGGCGATTCGCCCGGACTCATATCCCGATTGACCGAAACTCCTCAGTTCGATATTTCTAGAATCATGAAAATGAATCTCCCCCCCGATGCCGATCTTGACCTCACCCTGATGGCCGCCCGCTTCGCCGCGCTCGGCTCCGAGCAGCGTCTGTCGGTGCTGCGCACGCTGGTGCGGGCCGGGCCGGACGGCATCTCCATCGGTGAGCTCGGGCAGCGGGCTGGCGTCACCGGCTCGACGCTGACGCATCATCTGAAGATCCTCTCGCAGGCCGGGCTCGTGCGGCAGGTGCGGCAGGGCCGCCAGATCATCTGCATGGGGGCGGAGTTCGGGGTGATCGAGCGCCTGTCCGGGTTTCTCTTCGATCAATGCTGCGCCGACGCGCCAGAGGGACAATCCCATGACCGACACGACTGAACCAACCCGCCTCAGCCCCTCGGGCCCCGCGCCGGAAAGCACCCCCGGCGATAGCGGCCTGCTCGCGCGCCTGCGCGAGGTCGACCGCGTCTGGGCCGCCCTGCTGATCGCCGCAGCGCTGCTGGTGATCTTCGTGCCCGCCGATGCCGGGCCGATCCTGCGCGATACCGGCGCCGCGTTGCTGCACACGCTGCCCTTCATCGGCTTCGCGGTGCTCGCCATTGCCTGGCTGAAGGCCTCCGAGGCCGAGGAGCTGGTGGCCAAGGCCTTCGTCGGCCGCGAGAGCCTCGCCATCGTGCTCGCCGCCTTCGCCGGCAGCCTGTCGCCCTTCTGCTCCTGCGAGGTGATCCCACTCGTCGCCGCCCTGCTGGCAGCCGGAGCACCGGTCAGCGCCATCATGGCCTTCTGGCTCGCCTCGCCCCTGATGGACCCGGCGGCCTTCGCCATCACCGCCGGCGCCATCTCGCCCGAGATGGCCGTGGCCAAGCTGCTGGCCGCCATTGTCATCGCACTCACCGCCGGCTTCGCCACCAAGGCGCTGATGTCGGGCGGCGCACTGGCCAATCCTCTGCGTGAGCGCCCCGCCAAGCGCGGCTGCGGGAGCGGATGCGGCGGCGGCAGCGCCAAGTCGGTGCCCGCCTTCCGCTTCTGGCAGAAGCCCGGCGGTACCGCGGCCTTCCGAGACGCGGCGGAGGACAACGCGCTGTTCCTCGTCAAGTGGATGACGCTGGCCTATCTCGTCGAGGTGCTGATGACCCGCTACATCCCGGCGGAGATGATCGCGGCCTATGTGGGCGGCGACGGGCTTCTGCCCATCCTCGGCGCCACCGTGCTCGGCGTGCCGGCCTATCTGAACGGCTATGCCGCCCCGGCGCTGGTCGGCGGGCTGATGGACCAGGGCATGAGCCCCGGCGCCGGCCTGGCCTTCATGATCGCCGGCGGCGTCACCTGCATCCCCGCCGTCATGGCTGTCTGGGCGCTCGTCCGGCCGCCGCTGTTTGCCACCTATCTGGGTTTCGGCGCTGTTGGGGCGCTTGGGGCGGGGCTAGTGGCGAACGCGGTGATGTGAGGGGGGGCGGGCTGAAGCCCGCCCGACAGAAAGGCGCGCCGGTCAGGCGGTACGTAGGGCGGGGTTCACCCCGCCACCGCCCCGCCACCAGTCGCACCATCTCCGTGCCGGGCGAGCGCCTGCCCGTGGGGTGGCGCCGCTCCAGCACCGCTACCGCGCTTTATGCTCGCCACAACCTTCCCCGCCCAGGGCTCGGCACCAAGCCCAGCCAGAGCGCCAGCCCGCCGGGACGGGCAGGCGCTCGCCCGGCGCCTTCGGCGCGGATCGGGCGGGGGACAGAGATGCAGCCGTCCAGCCCCCCCCGCTCACGCAGCTGTTCACCCAAATTCCATCGCTCCGCCGCAGAATCCGGGTGAGGGGGGCGATCTTTTGCCATAATCTGCCGATACTCCGGCCCGGCAAATGAAATGAAAATTGTCCGCACCGGGGCAGATCAGGGCGCCCCGTCTGGCCGGGCGTATGCGGGAATGCTGGAATTCATCAACGTCAGCAAGAGCTTCTGGACAGGCAAGCGCCGCAAGGTGATCCTCGACCGTGCCTCCTTCAAGGTAGAGCTCGGCCAGTCGCTTGGCATCCTGGCGCCCAACGGCACGGGCAAGACGACGCTGATCAACATGATGGCGGGGCTGGAGAAGCCCGACGAGGGCAAGATCGTCCGCACCTGCCGCATCTCCTTCCCGCTCGGCTTCATGGGCGGGGTGAACACCAAGCATTCGGCCCGCGAGAATGCCCGCTACATCGCGCGGCTCTACGGGCTCGACCCCGATTACGTCGAGGCGTTCTGCCGCTGGCTGACGGGGATCGAGGAATACTTCGACATGCCGGTCGGCACCTATTCCGCCGGGATGCGCAGCCGCTTCACCTTCTCGCTGCTGCTGGCGCTGGATTTCGACATGTATCTCATCGACGAGGGCATGCCGCAGACAACCGATGTCGCGTTCAACCAGAAGGCGGGGGACATCCTGCGCGAGCGGCTGGAGACGACGACCGTCGTCATCGTCTCTCACCTGCCCGATGTGCTGGAGCGCTTCGCCCGCTCGGCCGCCGTGCTGAAGGACGGGCAGCTCTACATATTCGACACGCTCGAAGAGGCGAGGCAGCTCTATGACTACCAAGCCTAAGGTCCGCAAATTCCGGGTGCGCCGGGCCGCGCCGCTGACCATCGGCAACACCGCCCTGTCAGAGGGCGGCGGCACAGATGTCGCGCTCACCCATGCCGCCGCCGCGATCGATGCGATCCGCGCCGAGGGGCTGACTGGCCGGCAGCTGCGCATGGCGCGCCGCGTCGCGCAAAAGCAAGGGCTGGCCGTCACCTCCGATTTCGATGCCGTCCGCCAGCTGCGCGAGCAGGGGATCGACCCGTTCCAGCGCTCAAACGTGCTGGAGCTGATTGTGCCGGAAGGCGAGACCCAGAGCGAGGACAGCCCGGAAGAGACCACCCCGGCGCCGGCCCCGATGGGCGATCTGCCCACGAGGCCGCGCAAGCGCCAGATGCAGAACAAGGGCCAGGGCGCCGTTCAGCTGCCGCAGACGGTGCCGGCCAAGAAAGACAACCTGCCCTCGACCGAGCGGGCCGAGCCGGGCCCTTCGCCGCGCGCCAGCTCCGGCTTTGCCGAGGTGCAGAAGATCCAGCGCGATCTCGCCCGCCGCCGCCGCCGCCGTATGGCGCTGCTGGTCGTGCGGCTCGCCGTGCTTGTCGCCCTGCCCACCATCATCGCCGGCGTCTATTTCACCCGCATCGCCACGCCGATGTACGCCACCCATTCCGAGTTCGTCATCCAGCAGGCCGAACCGCCGAGCGCGGGCGCCGGGCTTGGCGGGCTGTTGCAGGGCACCTCGATGGCCACGCAGCAGGATTCGATCACCGTGCAGAGCTACCTTGCCAGCCGCGCGGCTCTGCGCCGGCTGGATGAGGAACACAACTTCCGCGATGTCTTCGCCGCCGACGACATCGACCCGATCCAGCGCCTGCCGCATGACGCCAGCAACGAAGAGGCCTACCGGGTTTATCAGGACAGGGTGAAGATCAGCTACGACCCCACCGAAGGCATCATCAAGATGGAGGTGGTGGCGCCCGACCCCGAGACGAGCCAGGCCTTCTCGGAGGCGCTCATCGACTATGCCGAAGAACAGGTCGACCAGCTCACCTTCCGCCTGCGCGAAGATTCCATGGCCAGCGCCCGCGAGGCCTATGAGGCGGCCGAGGCGCGCCGGGCCGATGCCCTGGCCGACTGGCTCGCCATTCAGGAAGAGGTGCAGCAGATCGACCCGGTGGGCGAGACGGCGGCGCGCACACAGCAGATCTCGACGCTGGAGACGCAGCGCCAGCAATTGCAGATCGAGCTGCAGACGCGCCTGAGCGTGGCCCGCCCGAACCAGGCCCAGGTCGAGGCGCTGCAGACCCAGATCGCGGGGATCGACGAGATCATCAGCGGCCTGCGCTCTGACATGACGAACGAGACCACGCAGGGCGGCTCGCTCGCCGCCAAGAACACCGAGCTGCGGACGGCGGAGGAGAACTACACCTTCCAGACGCTGATGGTGCAGCAGGCCCTCTCGGCCATGGAGCTGTCGCAGCAGGAGGCGAACCGCCAGGTGCGCTATCTCTCGCTCGGGGTGGAACCGGTGGCGCCCGATGAGCCGTCGTATCCGAAGGCCTTCGAGAACACGCTGCTGGCGTTTCTTGTGTTCGCGGGGCTCTACCTGATGGTCTCGCTGACCGCTTCGATCCTGCGGGAGCAGATCACGGCTTGAGGGGATAGGGCGGAGTGGACCCCGCCTGCCCGCTCGCCCCAGGCTGTACGGTCGCACGCCGGCCCGTGGGGTGGTGCCTCTCCCTCTCCGCTACCTCGCTTTATGCCAGCCACACCCCTCTCAGCGGCGGGGCCAGCACCAAGACCAGCCAAAGCGCCACCCCGCGGGGACGGGCCGGCGCTCGCGGGGGGCCTGACGGTCTTAATTCTGCGCCGGGGAAGGGGCGAAGCGCCGCAAAAGAGGCACGCCGCCCAAATCACACTGTCCCACCGCCCACCCAAAATTTTACCGCTTGGTCAAATTCCATTTCCGTGCCAGCCTTTCAGGGTGACGCAGCATCAGGGAGTGCACCTTGGCCAATTCCATGACGCCCGGAATCGCGCCGAACCGGCTCGAACCCAAGGAAATCAGCGATAATTTCGCCGATCTGCACCCGCCGCTCTCTGGGCACGAGGCGCAGGTCGCCGCCGACCGCTGCTATTTCTGCCATGATGCGCCCTGCATCACGGCCTGCCCGACCGATATCGATATCCCGCTCTTCATCCGCCAGATCGCCAATGACCGGCCCGAAGACGCGGGCCGCACGATTTTTGAGCAGAACATCCTTGGCGGCATGTGCGCCCGGGTCTGCCCCACCGAGAACCTCTGCGAAGGCGCCTGCGTACGCGAGATGGCCGAGGGCGAGCCGGTGCAGATCGGCGCACTCCAGCGGGTCGCCACCGACAGCCTCATGTCCCGCCAGGGCCACCCCTTCGTGCGCGAGGCCAGCACCGGCAAACGCGTGGCCGTTGTTGGCGCCGGCCCAGCCGGCCTCGCCGCCGCGCACCGGCTGGCGATGAAGGGCCACGACGTCATCGTTTACGAGGCGCGGCCCAAGCCCGGCGGGCTCAACGAATACGGCATCGCCGCCTACAAGACGGTCGACGATTTCGCCGCCCGCGAGGTCGACTGGCTGCTCGGCATCGGCGGTATCACGATCGAGACGGGCCGCGCGCTGGGCGAGGACCTCTCGCTGCAGGAGCTGGTGGCGGAGCACGACGCCGTCTTCCTCGGCATGGGCCTTGGCGGCGTGAATGCCCTCACTGCCCCCGGCACCGAGATCGAGGGCGTCGAGCCCGCCGTCCATTTCATCGAGCGCCTGCGCCAGGCGGAGGACAAATCCGCCCTGCCCGTCGGCCGCAATGTCGTGGTCATCGGCGGCGGCATGACAGCCGTCGATGCCGCGGTGCAATCGAAGCTGCTTGGCGCCGCCTCCGTCACCCTCGCCTACCGCAAGGGGCGCGAGGCCATGCCCGCCAGCCGGTGGGAGCAGGATCTGGCCGCTTCGAAGGGGGTGCGGCTGCTCTTCAACGTCACCCCCGCCGAGATGCGCGGCAATGGCGCAGTCAGCGAGATCGCCTTCACCCATCCCGACAGCGACATCCCCGTGATGCTGCAGGCCGACCAGGTGCTGCTCGCCATCGGTCAGCGCCTCGCCGGTGATCAGGGCCTCGCGCTGGAGGGCGCCAAGATCGCCGTTACCGGCGCGGGCCGCACCTCGCTGTCCAAGGTCTGGGCCGGCGGCGATTGCGCAACCGGCGGCGACGACCTCACCGTCACCGCCGTGGCCGAGGGGCGCGATGCGGCGGAGGATATCCACGCCAATCTGATGGCGAGCGGATGAGCGCCGGCCCGGCGCATAGCGCCTCTTGCAGCGGCGCGCGCCGCGGCATAGCGCTTGCGGCTGGATCAACCGGAGCGGGCCGTGCAGGGCTTCATCGACACAATCCTCGCCTTTGTCGAGGCGCATGCGGAATGGGCGGCGATCATCGCGCTGGTGCTCGCCTTCTGCGAGACGACGCTGCTGCTCTCGGTCTTCGTGCCCTCCACGACCATCCTCTTCGGCTTCGGAGCCCTCTCAGCGGCGGGCGGCCTGCACCTGACACCCGTTTGGATCGGCGGGGCCATCGGCAGCGCTCTCGGCTCCAGCGTCAGCTATGCGCTCGGGCACCAGTACGGCGACTGGGCTCTCACCCGCTGGCCGCTCTCGCGCCAGCCCGACCTGATGGAGCGGGCGACGCGCGCCACGCGCCGCTGGGGCGTCGCCGTTCTGCCCATCGCGCATTTCCTCGGGCCTTTGCGCCCGGTGATCTTCACGCTCGCCGGCATGTCGCGCATGTCCTATCCGCACTTCCTGCTCTGGGATGCCGTCGGCTGCCTCGTCTGGGCCTGGGCCATCCCCAAATCGGGGCAGCTGGGGGGCAGCGCCATCTCGCTGCTCTGGCGGCTGATGGTGGACTGACCGCGCGCGGGGGGCGCTGAGGCATGCCCGAGCTTCCCGCAGCCGAGGCCAACCGCCGGCGCGTCGAGGCCGGCGCGCTCAACCGCACGATCGCGGGGCTCACGGTGGACGATCCCGGCCCGATGACGATGCCCACGACGGCGGAGCAAAAGCGCCTCGTCGGCACGCAGTTCACGCAAGCGCGGCGCTACGGCAAATACGTCTTCCTCGGTTCCGCCTCCGGGCCCTGGCTGGTCATAAGCCTCGGCATGACCGGCATCATCGAGACCTATGACGAAGCGGATGGCGCGCCCGACTACGCCAAGCTGACCGTCACCTTCGAAGGAGACCGGCGGCTCGCCTATATCTGCCCTCGGAAGTTCGGCGATGTCTATCTCGCCGAGAGCGTCGAGGCGTTCGTGGAAGAGCACAAACTCGGCCCCGACGCGTTGGAGGTGAGCAAGGAGGAGTTCGCCGAGCGGGTCGGCGCCTCGAAAAGCGCCATCAAGACGGCGATGATCGACCAGTCCCGCGTCGCCGGCATCGGCAACCTGTGGTCCGACGAGGCGCTCTACCGCGTAGGTCTGCTCCCCAGCGTCCCCGCGAACAAACTCGGCGACAACCGCCTCGGCGACCTGCATGCCGCCGCCCAGGAGGTGATGCAGACCGCCGTCGACACCCCCGGCGCGCCGAAGAGCCTGCCGGACGATTGGCTCGTGCATCACCGCAAGCCCGGCGCCGCCTGCCCGCGCTGCGGCGGCACCATCCGGAAGAAGAACATCGGCGGCCGCTCCGCCTATTTCTGCGAGACCCATCAGGAGGGGGCGTGACCCGCCGCCCGAAGAGGAGACCATCCCATGGCTGACCTGACCACAGACTTCATCGGCATCCGCTCCCCCAACCCGTTCTGGCTCGCCTCGGCCCCGCCGACCGACAAGGAGTACAACGTCCGCCGCGCCTTCGATGCCGGCTGGGGCGGGGTCGTCTGGAAGACGCTGGGCGAGGAAGGCCCGCCCGTCGTCAACGTCAACGGCCCCCGCTACGGCGCCATCTACGGGGCCGACCGGCGGCTTCTGGGCCTCAACAACATCGAGCTCATCACCGACCGCCCGCTGGAGGTGAACCTGCGCGAGATGAAGGCCGTCAAGCGCGACTACCCCGACCGGGCGCTCATCGCCTCGATCATGGTGCCCTGCGAGGAAGAGGCGTGGAAGAAGATCCTCCCCTTGGTGGAGGAGACCGGGGCCGACGGCATCGAGCTGAATTGCGGCTGCCCGCACGGGATGAGTGAGCGCGGCATGGGCGCCGCTGTAGGCCAGGCGCCCGACCTGATCGAGATGATCACCCGCTGGTGCAAGCAATACACGCGCATGCCGGTGATCGTGAAGCTCACGCCCAACATCACCGATGTCCGCGCCCCGGCGCGGGCGGCGTTCGCCGGTGGCGCCGATGCCGTGAGCCTGATCAACACGATCAATTCCATCACCTCGGTCGATCTCGACAGCTTCAGCCCGCAGCCCAGCATCGACGGCAAGGGCACCCACGGCGGCTATTGCGGCCCGGCGGTGAAGCCCATCGCCATGAACATGGTGGCCGAGATCGCGCGCGACCCCGAAACCGCCGGCCTGCCGATCTCCGGCATTGGCGGCATCACCAACTGGCGCGACGCGGCGGAGTTCCTGGCACTCGGCTGCGGCAATGTGCAGGTCTGCACGGCTGCGATGACCTATGGCTTCAAGATCGTCGAAGAGATGAAGCGTGGGCTGTCGTCTTGGATGGACGAGAAAGGCTATGCCTCGGTCGAGGAGTTCGTTGGCCGCGCGGTGCCGAACGTGACTGACTGGCAGTATCTGAACCTGAACTATGTCACCAAGGCGCGGATCGATCAGGATCTCTGCATCAAATGCGGCCGCTGCTATGCCGCCTGCGAGGATACCTCGCACCAGGCCATCGCGATGAACCCGGGCCGGGTCTTTGAGGTGAAGGACGACGAATGCGTCGCCTGCAACCTCTGCGTCGATGTCTGCCCGGTGGAGGATTGTATCTCGATGGTCGAGCTGGAGCCCGGCACGTTGGACGAGCGGACGGGCAAGGTCGTCGAAGAGGCCTATGCCAACTGGACGACGCATCCGAATAATCCGATGGGCCAGGCGGCGGAGTAGCGGGCAACCTTCTTCGCGGGCCGGCCGGCCCCGGCGGCTTGAAGGCCCTGATTCCGCGCTAGGGGTAGAGCGGCGAACGCCGCCTCAGGCCGCGCGGGGCGGCGCCGGCGGCTCGCCGTCTCCCTCGTCACCCGACGGCAGGATGACGGACACCTGCTTACCGTCGATCGGCAAGCGAGCGGCAGCGGCTTCGGCGACGATACGGCCCGCAGTCTCTGCTGCGTCCTCGGCAGTGCTCCCGACCTCGGCATCGGGCCGGCGATCGTTCGCAACCGGCGCCACCTTGCCCCGCCCCGTCTCGGCTTCCGTCTGCGGGCGGAAGGTGACGGCCAGCTGGGTGCCGCCACCCGGCGCGTTTGAGGGCGCCACGTCCAGCGCGCCCAGCTGCTGCAGCATCGCTTCGATGATCGCATGGCCGAGCCCGCCGCGGCGGCCTTCGCGGGGCAGTGGCTCATCGGGCAGGCCGATGCCGTCATCGGCGCAGGTGAGCTCGTAGGTGCCATCGGGCAGGTACCGCCCAGCCAGCCGCACCGTGCCCTCCTGCCCCTGCGGGAAGGCGTGGCGCACCGCATTGACGGCCATCTCGTTGACGAGCGTGCCCAGCGCCGCGGCGGCATGGGCATCGACCATGCAATGCGCGATGTCGGCCTGCGAGCGGATCGTCAGCGGCGCCTCCGAGAGCGAGAGCTTGAGGATGCGGCCGAGGTAATCGGCGATATCCACCTCGTCGCCCGTGCCGGAATAGCACAGCGCCTCGTGCAGGGTGGCAATGGCATTCAGCCGCTGCTCCGTCGCCTGAAGGGCCTCGCGCGCGACTACCTCGGCCTTAGATAACATGCGCACCTGAAGGCGGATGTGCGAGGCGACCGATTGCAGCGAGTTCTTGATGCGGTGATCGGTCTCGCGTGCCGCGATCTCGCGGTCGATCAGCGATTTGCGCAGCGAGATCAGCCGCATCGCCTGCGCGGCGAGGTCGGTCAGCACCTGGCGCTGCACATCGGTCAGCTCGCGCGGCTTGGTATCGAGCACGCAGACAGTGCCGAGCGGCAGGCCCGAGGTCGGGTCGATCATCGGCGCGCCGGCATAGAAGCGGAACGCCCCCTCGCCCTGGCAGAGCGGGTTGTCAGCGGTGCGCGGGTCGAGCTGCGTATCAGGCACCTCGAACAGCCCATCGCCCAGCAGGGCGTGGCTGCAGATCGAGGCGTCGAGCCCCGTTTCTTCCAGCGCGCAGCCGAGGCGCGCCTTGAACCACTGCCGGTCCTCCGTCACCAGCGAAACCAGCGCCGTCGGCATGTCGCACACGGTCGCCGCGATGCGGGTGATCGCGTCGAATTCCTCCTCAGGGCCGGTGTCGAGAATGCCGTAGCCGTAAAGCAGATTGATGCGCTCGCGCTGTTGCGGATGCGTCTTCGCCAGCATGGGAGCCTTTCCTGGGTGTCGTGCGCTGCAAGCATCGAGCTTCGCCAACACTGCGGGGCCAGCGCTGGTTACCGAAAAATTACGTGGGGCAGGCAGGAGTGTAAAGCAGCGCCTTGCATCCCGGCCCCGGCAAACCCAACTCAGGGTGAACGGAGATGCATATGAAACGATATTCCATGCTCGACCTCGCCGCGGTGCCGGAAGGCAGCACGGCCGGCGATGCCCTGTCGAACACCCGCGAACTGGCCCGCAAGGCAGAGAGCCTCGGCTTTCACCGCTACTGGCTGGCCGAGCATCACAATATGCCCGGCATCGCCTCTGCCGCGACCTCAATCGTCATCGGCCATGTGGCCGAGGCCACGAAGACGATGCGCATCGGCGCGGGCGGCATCATGCTGCCGAACCACGCGCCGCTGGTGGTGGCCGAGCAATTCGGCACGCTCGCCACGCTCTATCCGGGGCGCATCGATCTGGGGCTCGGCCGTGCGCCGGGCACGGATATGCAAACCGCGATGGCCCTGCGCCGCAACATGAAGGGCGCCGATACCTTCCCTCAGGATGTCGTTGAAATTCAGGGTTATTTCGCCGAAGGGGCCGAGAATGCCCGCGTGCAGGCCGTGCCCGGCGCCGGCACAGAGGTGCCTGTCTGGATCCTCGGCTCCAGCCTTTATGGCGCGCAACTCGCCGCGCATCTGGGCCTGCCCTATGCCTTCGCCAGCCATTTCGCCCCGGCCATGCTGGAAGAGGCGAGCCATATCTACCGCACGCGCTTCGAGCCGTCGGCGCATCTGGCGGAGCCCTATTTCATGATGGCGATGGGCGTCTGCGCCGCCGATAGCGACGAAGAGGCGGAGTACCTGCGCTCCAGCCAGATCCTGTCGTTTGCGCGGCTGCGCACCGGCCGGCCCGGCAAGCTTCCGGCGCCCACGCATGACCTGTCGGAAGTGCCCGCCGAGGTGATGGCGGGCGTCGAACAGGCTATGGGCTGCTCCGCCGTCGGCGGGCCTCAGACGGTGAAGCGGAAAATCGCCGAGCTGGTCGACAGGCACCGCCCCGACGAGGTGATGATCACCGGCATGATGCACAGCCAGGCCGCCCGCCTGCGCTCTGCTGAGATCGCGGCAGAGGCTCTGGCAGAGCTGGCAGAGCCGGCCCGTGCGGCGGAATAGCAGCGCGGAACCCGGGCCCTTCTTTCCGCGTTTCGGCGGAAAGGAGGTGCCCCATGGCCAAGAACCACGGCTCTCAGATCAAGGACGGCGAGACCTACGAGGAACTGCGCAAGCAGGGCGAGTCGAAGGAGAAGGCGGCGCGCATCGCCAATGCCCGTGCAGCCGGAGACCACCCGTCGAAGAAGGGCGGCAAATCATCGCCCTATGAGGAGTGGAGCAAGGACGAGCTCTACGACCGCGCGCAGGAGATCGGCATCGACGGCCGCTCTGACATGACCAAGGACGAGCTGATCGACGCTTTGCGCGATCACTGACCTTGCGGGCCGAGCAGGCTTGAGAACAGCATGTCGAGATAGGTCTCGGCGCCAGGATAGGGATCGTCAGGGCCGAGCACCGCGCTGACCTGCACCTCGAAATCGGCATAATGCTGGGTGAGTGCCCAGACCGAGATGATCAAGTGCCGCCCGTCGATCACCGGGATGCGCCCAGCCTTGCCCCAGTCGGCAATCACGGCGGCCTTTTCTGCCACCACCTGCTGCAATTCGCCGGAAAGCCGCGGCGCGACATGCGGCGCGCCATGCAGGATCTCGTTCGCGAACAGCCGGCTCTCCCGCGGATATTGTCGCGACATCCGCAGCTTGCCGCGCACATAGCCTAATATTTCGGCGCGCGGATCTCCGGTCGGATCAATCGCATAAAGCGGGTCGAGCCAAGTCTTGAGGATGCCCTCCAGCAGCGCATTATGAACTGCCCGCTTCGAGCGGAAGTAATAGAGCAGGTTGGGTTTCGACAGCCCTGCCATGCCGGCAATCTCGTCGAGGGTCGCGCCGCGAAAGCCCTTTCCGGAGAAGACCTCCAGCGCCGCGTCGAGGATCGCCTCGCGGTTGCGTTCGCGGATGCGGCTGGGGCGGCGGCGAGCGGCCGGACCGGCCGGGGTGTCATCGAGCGCGGCAACTTCCGGCTCTTCGTTCCCTTGATCGGCCCTGTCCATCGGGGCATCACTCCACCATCCAAGGCAACAGGGGCCCCGCGCGAATGCTAGCTTCTACACGGCGCCCCGGTCAAATGACCGGCACGGCAAGCCGCAGCCCGGCGGCCCACCGCCTGCCGAAACCGGCGGAAGGAGCCGCATGAAACGCCTGCTCGTCTTTCAATATGGTGACGTCCGGGCGGCCATGCGCACCTTCGCCGACGGCGGGCTGGAGACCTATTACGACCAGTACCGCGCTGTTGCCTACCTGCAGGACCGCGCCTCGAAGGGGCTGAACATCACCGTTGCCTACCCGGTGGACGAGGATGCCTTCGACGAAGAGGTCTCGCCCGGGCTGCGCTGCATCGGCATCCCGCCCCGGCGTTTCTACGACGCACAGCTCGGCAGCCAGCTTCTGCAGACAAGCGGCGCCGATGCCGTTGTCGTGGCAGCGCCTCATGCGCGGATGCTGCATGCCGCCCGCGCGGCGGGCCTGCCCGTCTTCGCGAATTTCGGCGATATCTTCCGCCGCGTGCGCCCCTGGGAGCTGACGCGCAGCGAAGGCCTGCGCCGGATGCGCGACAACCTGCGCCTGCGCAGCGTGCTGGACACCCAGAACGTCACCGCCGTCGGCAACCACTCGCTCGACGCCTCGCTCTCGCTGCACCATGTGCTCGGCCTGCCGAAAGAGCGCATCACGCCTTGGGAATGGACAGAGCTGGCCGTCGCGCCCCGGGCACAGCCCTTCTGCGAAAGCGGGCTGAGCCTCGCCTATGCCGGCCCCATCACCGAGGCGAAGGGCGTGGGCGACCTGCTGCGCGCCACCGCTGCCCTGCGCGATGCCGGCGTGCCCACGCGGCTGGTGCTGTTCGGCGAGGGGACGGACCATGCCACGCTGGAGGCCGAGGCGCGGGCGTTGAAACTCGGCAGCGCCGCGCGCTTTGCCGGCCTGCGCCCCAATGTCGAGGTGCGCGCCGCCTTCGCCGAGGCCGATGCCGTGGTGGTGCCCTCGCGCCCCGCCGATACCGAGGCGCTGCCCACGGTTATCATGGAGGCGCTCTCCGTCTCGACCCCGCTGGTCATCTCGAACCATCCCGTTTTCTCGCTGCGGTTCGAGCATGAGGAAGACGCGCTGATCGCCCCCATGGGCGACCCGGGCTCGCTCGCCCGCACCCTGCGGCGCATCGCGGATGAGCCCGGTCTGGCGCGAAAACTGTCGAAGGCGGCGCCGCGTGCGCTGTCGGGCTTGCGCTTCGGCACGGTCTGGTACGACCTTATGACGGAATTCCTCGGCGATCCCCGGGGCGAGACCGGCTGGGTCACCCGCCGCTCACTCGCCACTCTGGAGGCCGAGGCCCAAGCCGCGCGCGCCAGCGTGCCGCCCCAGGATGAAGGAGCCTGACATGCCTGCACCCGGTGAAAACCTGAAGATCGACGGCGCCCGCCTGTGGGACAGCCTCATGGAGATGGCCAGGATCGGCCCCGGCGTGGCGGGCGGCAACAACCGGCAGACGCTGACGGATGCCGATGCCGAGGGCCGCGCCCTCTTCAAGCGCTGGTGCGACGAGGCCGGGCTGACGACCGGCGTCGACAAGATGGGCACCATGTTTGCCCGGAGAGAGGGGGAGGACCCGACGGCCCTGCCCGTCTACGTGGGCAGCCATCTCGATACCCAGCCCACGGGCGGCAAATACGACGGCGTGCTCGGCGTGCTCGGCGGGCTGGAGATCATCCGCACGCTCAACGATCTCGGAATAAAGACGAAGCACCCCATCGTGGTGACGAACTGGACCAACGAAGAGGGCACCCGCTTCGCCCCCGCCATGCTCGCCTCCGGCGTCTTCGCCGGCGAGCACGAGCTGGACTGGGCCTACGGGCGCAAGGATGCAGAGGGCAAGAGCTTCGGCGACGAGCTGGAGCGCATCGGCTGGGTCGGCGAGGAGGAGGTCGGCGGGCGGCAGATGCACGCCTTCTTCGAGCTGCACATCGAGCAGGGGCCGATCCTGGAGGCCGAGGGCAAGGACATCGGTGTCGTCACCCACGGGCAGGGCCTGTGGTGGCTGCAAGTGACGCTGACCGGCAAGGATGCGCATACCGGTTCCACCCCGATGCATATGCGGGTGAACGCGGGCCTCGGCATGGCGCGGATTACCGAGGCGGTGCACCGGATCGCAATGGAGCATCAGCCCAATGCCGTGGGCGCCATCGGGCAGGCCAATGTCTATCCGAACTCGCGCAACGTGATCCCCGGTAAGGCCGTCTTCACCATCGATTTCCGCTCGCCGGAGCTGGAGAAGCTCACCTCCATGCGCGAGCAGCTGGAGAAGGAGGCGGCCGAGATCGCGGATGATTTGGGCCTTGGCATCGAGATCGAGCCGGTCGGGCATTTCGACCCGGTGACCTTCGACGAGGGCTGCGTGACCGCGGTGCGCAGCGCGGCGGAGCGGCTGGGATACAGCCATATGGATATCGTCTCGGGCGCCGGGCACGACGCCTGCTGGATCAACCGGCTCTACCCGACCTCGATGGTCATGTGCCCCTGCGTGGATGGCCTCAGCCACAACGAGGCCGAGGAGATCAGCGAGGAGTGGGCCCGCAAGGGGGCCGACGTGCTGTTCCACGCCGTGGTCGAGACGGCGGAGATCGTAGAGTGAGCAGCCGCTCGTCCGCCCTGGCGGGCGGCCTCGCCCGTCGGAACCGGCTGGGCCGGCGGGGGTTGACCCTACCCGGCGCGGCGAGAAGGATCGCTGCAAGCCGAATGGCCACGACCATCAAGGACAAGCTACGAATGACGTTCCGCCTCCACCGCGCCGCGCTGCTGTTGCCGCTGGCGCTCGCCGCCTGCGCCAGCATCGACCTTTCCGCCCTGCCCGGCATCGAGCCGGCCACGCCCGAGCCGCCGCCCCCGCCGCCGGCCGAGGTGACCGCCGCCCTGCCCGCCGGCACGCCCAACTCGGTGACCTTCCAGAACACCGACGGCTGCTGGCTGTTCTCGATCGAGCGCAAGGACCCGCCCTCGGGCTTTTACGTGCGCGACGAGGCCGGCAACCCGATCTGCACGCCGCGCGAAGGCTGACCCCGGCCAGACCGCCCGAAAGGAGCCCGATGCGCTCAGTCTCCCTGCCGCGACCGTCTTTGCGCCCCGCCGGCGGCAGCCTCGCCGCCGCCGCGCTGGCGGCCTGGGGCGGGGGCGGGCTGGCGCAGGAGGCGCCGCGGTGGGACTGGCAGCTGCAGCCGCCCTTTGAGCTGAGCGGCGATGTTGCGATCATCGACCTCGATCCGGACGAGGTGGACGCGGCAGAGGTTCAGGCGCTGCGGGCGCGCGGCTTAAAGACCATCGCCTATATCTCTGTCGGCACCTGGGAAGAGTGGCGCGCGGATGCCGGCGACTTCCCCGAAGCGGTGCTGGGCGAGGTCTACGGCGACTGGCCCGACGAGCGCTTCCTCGACATCCGCGATCAGGCCACGCTCCTGCCCCTCATGCGGGCGCGCTTCGCCCGCGCCGCGCAGATGGGGTTCGATGCGATCGAGCCGGACAATCTCGACGTTCATATCAACGACAGCGGCTTCCCTGTCGGCGCCGCCCATGTGGTCGCATATGCCACCGCGCTCGCCGAGATGGCGCACGGGATGGGCCTTGAGATCGGGCAGAAAAACGTGCCGGACCTCGTGCCGCAGCTGCTGCCCGCCATGGATTTCATGATCGCCGAGGGCTGCTTCATCGATGGCTGGTGCGACGCCACCCTTACCTACATCGCCGCCGGCAAACCCGTCCTCGACGCCGAATACACCGACACCCCGGTCGATTTCACCGAGGCCTGCGCCTACGCCGCCCCGCATGGCCTCTCGATGATCCTGCATGACCGAGACCTTGCCGGCCCCGCCGTGGCCGCCTGTCCATAAGCCAATCAGAAGGGGAGTGCCCATGAGCACCGTGATCAAGAACGGCACCATCGTCACCGCCGACCTCACCTACAAGGCCGATATCCTCGTCGAAGACGGCAAGATCGCCGAGATCGGGCCGAACCTCTCCGGCGACGAAGAGCTGGACGCGACGGGTTGCTATGTGATGCCGGGCGGCATCGACCCGCATACGCATCTGGAGATGCCCTTCATGGGTACCTTCTCCACCGATGATTTCAATTCCGGCACCCGCGCGGCGCTGGCGGGCGGCACCACGATGGTCGTCGATTTCGCCCTGCCCGACCCGGGGCAGAGCCTGACCGACGCGCTCAAGCGCTGGCACAACAAGTCGGGGCAGGCGCATTGCGATTATTCGTTCCACATGGCGGTGACATGGTGGGGCGAGCAGGTCTTCGACGAGATGAAGACGGTGATCGAGGATCACGGCATCAACACCTTCAAGCATTTCATGGCCTACAAGGGCGCGCTGATGGTGAACGACGACGAGATGTACGCCTCGTTCCAGCGTCTCGCCGAGCTGGGCGGCATCGCCATGGTGCATGCCGAGAACGGCGACGTGGTGGCCGAGCTTTCCGCCCGGCTCCTGCGCGAGGGCAACACGGGGCCCGAGGCGCACGCCTATTCGCGCCCGAGCCAGGTGGAGGGCGAGGCGACCAACCGCGCCATCATGATCGCCGACATGGCGGGCGTGCCGCTCTACGTGGTGCATACGAGCTGCGAGGAGAGCCACGAGGCCATCCGCCGCGCCCGCATGGCCGGCAAGCGCGTCTGGGGCGAGCCGCTCATCCAGCACCTCACTCTCGACGAGAGCGAATATTTCAACACCGACTGGGACCATGCGGCGCGCCGCGTCATGTCCCCCCCGTTCCGCAACAAGAAGCACCAGGATTCGCTCTGGGCCGGGCTGCAATCGGGCTCGCTCTCGGTGGTGGCGACGGATCACTGCGCCTTCACGACGGAGCAGAAGCGCTTCGGCGTCGGCGATTTCACCAAGATCCCCAACGGCACCGGGGGGCTGGAGGATCGCATCCCCATGCTCTGGACGCACGGGGTGGAGACGGGGCGTCTGACGCCGGAGGAGTTCGTCGCGGTGACCTCGACGAACATCGCCAAGATCCTGAACTGCTACCCGAAGAAGGGCGCGATCCTCGTCGGCAGCGACGCCGATATCCTCGTGCTCGACCCGGCGAAGGAGAAGACCATCACCGCGTCGAAGCAGGCCTCTGCCATCGATTACAACGTCTTCGAAGGGCAGAAGGTGAATGGCCTGCCGCGCTTCGTGCTCACCCGCGGCCACGTCGCGGTGACGGATGGCGAGCTGACGACGCGCGAGGGGCATGGCGAGTTCGTGAAACGGCCGGGCAACGGGTCGGTGAACCGGGCACTCTCCAGCTGGAAGTCGCTGACCAATCCGCGGCCCGTAGAGCGGTCGGGCATCCCGGCGAGCGGGGTTTGAGCGGGGGGACGATTTCCGCGCGGAAATCGTGCACGGAAATCGCGCGATTTCCGTGGCCCCGGTGACGGGCGTGGCGCTCTCGGGCATCCTCGAGGCGGCGCTCTACGTGGACGACCTCGAAGCGGCGGCGGCCTTCTACGGCGGCACGCTGGGGCTGGAGGAGATCACCCGCGCCGAGGAGCGGCATGTCTTCTTCCGCTGCGGGTCGTCGGTGCTCCTCTGCTTCATCGCCGAGGCGACGGAGCAGCCGCCGGCGCCGGATGCGCGGCTCCCCGTGCCGCCGCATGGCGCACGGGGGTCGGGGCATGTGTGCTTCTCGGCCGAGGCCGCGGAGCTGGACCGGCTGGCGGAGGCGCTGCCGGCCGCAGGGGTGGAGATCGAGGCAGATTTCCACTGGCCGCACGGGCCGCGCTCGATCTACGTACGCGACCCGGCAGGCAATTCCGTGGAATTCGCGGAAATGGCGCTTTGGGGGCGGTGACGAAAGTCAATCATGGACGGCGTGCTAAGTGAGATATCGTTTCTTCAGGCCCCGTAGGGTGGGTTTCAAGCCCACCATTCCCGAGCCCATCCAAGAAACCACCTCGTACGCCGCCCCGTGGGGTGGCGCTCCGACCTTTCCGCTATCGCACTTTATGACCGCCAAGCCCCTCCCACAGCGAGCTAAGCGCTTACGGAAGCCAGCCCGCCGGGACGGGCCGGCGCTCGCGCGGCGCCTGCGGCTTGATTCCGCGCGGGGTATGGAGCGGCCATGACAGCCTCCTCCACCGCCCACCAAATGACCAACCGCCCAGCTCATACGCAGATCGCACCGCCCGCCATCTTGGCAAACGCCCCTCTCTCGGCTTTGGTGGGCGCATGAAGTTCGCACCCCATCCGCGCCGCCGCCCCTTGCCCCGCGAGGCCGCATGACCGGCGCCCCCGTCATCTCCGCCAAGGATCTGAGCCTCGTCTTCCATACCGGCGACGGCGACGTGCACGCGCTGAAGGACGTCTCGCTCGACGTCGCCAAGGGCGAGTTCGTCTCCTTCATCGGGCCGTCGGGCTGCGGCAAGACCACCTTCCTGCGCTGCATCGCCGGGCTGGAGCAGCCGACGGGCGGCACCCTCACCGTCAACGGCCTCTCCCCCGACGCCGCCCGCCAGGCGCGCGCCTATGGCTACGTCTTCCAGGCGGCCGGGCTCTACCCGTGGCGGACCATCGGGGGCAACATCCGCCTGCCGCTGGAGATCATGGGCTTCTCCAAGGCCGAGCAGGAGGAACGGGTCGCCCGGGTGCTGGAGCTGGTCGAGCTCTCCGGCTTCGAGAAGAAGTTTCCCTGGCAGCTCTCGGGCGGCATGCAGCAGCGGGCCTCGATCGCGCGGGCCCTCAGCTTCGATGCCGATATCCTGCTGATGGACGAGCCCTTCGGCGCCCTCGACGAGATCGTGCGCGACCGCCTCAACGAAGAGCTCCTGCAGCTCTGGGCGCGCACCGAGAAGACCATCGGCTTCGTCACCCACTCGATCCCCGAGGCGGTCTACCTCTCCACCAAGATCGTCGTCATGTCCCCGCGCCCGGGCCGGATCACCGACGTCATCGACAGCCCCCTGCCCCGCGAGCGCCCGCTGGATATCCGCGACACGCCGGAGTTCATCGCCATCGCCCACCGCGTGCGCGACGGACTGCGCGCCGGGCATACGGAGGACGCATGAGCGCCGGCTTCTATGCCTGGCTCGGCGGGGCGATGGTGGTGTTCCTCGCCGCCTCGTGGCTCCTGCGCGCCTCCCTCGACAAGCCGGGCTGGCTGCTGATCGCCTGCGCGCTGGCGCTCTACACGCTCGGCAACCTGATGATGCTGCGGCTGATGCGTGAGAGCGGCATGGCCGTCGCCATCTCCATCTCCGCCGTGCTGCAGCTGCTGCTCGCCAATGCCGTCGCCTTCGTCTGGTTCGGCGAGCGGCCGGCGCCGATGCAGATGGCGGGCATCGCGCTCGGCGTCGCCGCCGTGGCGCTGATCGTGATGCCGAGGACGGCCCCATGAAGGCGGCGCTCCCCGTCCTCGCCGTGCTCGCCCTGATCGGGGCGCTCTGGTACGCGGCCGTGCCCTTCATGAACATCCGCGTCTCGCTCGACCTCGCCGAGCGCATGGGAGAGACGGTGGAGCCCGAGGGCGTGAACGTCCGCCGCGAGCTCTCCGTCCCCATGCTGCTCCTCGGCAACCCCGGCCGGATCGGCGAGACCTTCCGGCTGGAGCGCCCCCGTCTGCCCACGCCCGGGCAGGTGCTCTCGGAACTCTGGGCGACCTCGGGCGCCATGGTGCTGGAGGGGCGCGGCTTCTCGAAACGCTCGCTCATCTACCACGGCTGGATCACCCTGCGCTCCACGCTCTCGGGCTTCGCGCTAGGCCTCGCACTCGGCCTCGCGGGGGCGGTGGCGATCACCTATGCGCGGGTCGTCGAGCGGTCGCTGATGCCCTGGGCGATCATCTCCCAGACCATCCCCATCGTGGCGTTGGCGCCGATGATCGTCGTGCTCTCCTCCCAGATCGGGGTGGAGGGGCGGGGCCTGCCGAAGGCGATCATCTCCGCCTACCTCTGCTACTTCCCCATCCTCGTCGGCATGGTGAAAGGCCTGAACTCGCCCTCCGACCAGCAGCTCGACCTGCTCAAGACCTACTCCGCCTCCGGCTTCCAGGGCTTCTGGAAGCTGCGGCTGCCGGCCTCGATGCCCTATCTCTTTGCCTCGCTGAAGGTCGGCATCGCCGCCGCGCTCGTCGGCACCATCGTGGGCGAGCTGCCGACGGGCGCCATATCGGGCCTCGGCGCGCGCATCCTCATCGGCGACCAGTTCGGCACGCCGCTCGCCATCTGGGCCGCCCTCCTCGCCGCGGCGATCCTCGCCGGCGTGCTGGTCACAGCGCTCGATGCCGTGCAGCGGGTCGTGCTGCGGCGCCGGGGGATGGCGGCATGAGCTGGCTCGCCATCATCCTGATCGTCTGGCCCCTCGCCTGGGCGCTGAACGTCGCCATGGTGCGCTCCGCCTTCGGCAACACGCGCACCGTCTCTCTGCTGGTGCCGCTCATCTTCGGCGCCACCCTGCTGCTCCTCTGGGAAGGCCTCGTGCGCCACTTCCAGATCATGCCGGTCATCCTGCCCGCCCCCAGCGACGTCTGGCAGACCTTCCTCGCCTCGCGCGCCACGCTCTGGGGCGATTTTCAGCAGACCGTCCTCAAGGGCGCCCTCTCTGGCTTCGCCATCGGCAGCCTCGCCGCCTTCCTCGCCGCGATCCTGATCGACCGGTCGAACTTTCTCACCCGGGGGCTTCTGCCCATCGGCAACTTCGTCGCCGCGCTGCCCATCGTCGGCATCGCGCCGATCCTGGTCAGCTGGTTCGGCTTCGACTGGCAGTCGAAGGCCGCCGTCGTCGTGGTGATGGTGTTCTTCCCGATGCTGGTAAACTGTGTGCAGGGCCTGCGCGAGACCGATGCGATGCAGCGCGACCTGATGCGTACCTATGCCGCGAGCTATGGGCAGACGATGTGGCGGCTGCGGCTGCCCGCCGCCATGCCCTTCATCTTCAACGGCCTGAAGATCTCCGCCACGCTGGCGCTGATCGGGGCCGTGGTTGCCGAATATTTCGGCTCTCCGACGCAAGGGATGGGCTTTCGCATCTCTACCGGCGTCGGAAGCTTGTCGATCGACCTCGTCTGGGCGGAGATCATGGTGGCGGCCCTTGCCGGCACCGCTCTTTACGGGGTCGTCGCCTGGATCGAACGGAGGCTGTGCTTCTGGCACCCCTCCCACAGAAAATGAGGCCCGCGACGGAAGACGGGCATGAGGCCGGCAGAGCAGAGAAGACAGGGAAAAGGATGAAATCCATGAAGACCAAGTTCACGACCGCCGCCGCGCTTGCGCTGGCCGCCCTCGCCGCCCCCGCCATGGCGCAGGACAACGAGGTGACGCTGCAGCTGAAATGGGTCACGCAGGCCCAGTTCGCCGGCTACTACGTCGCCCTCGATCAGGGCTTCTACGAGGAGGAGGGCCTCGACGTCACCATCCTTCCCGGCGGCCCTGACATCGCCCCCGAGCAGGTGATCGCCGGCGGCGGCGCCGATGTCATCACCACCTGGATGGCCGCCGCCCTCGCCGCGCGCGAACGCGGCCTGCCGCTGGTGAACATCGCCCAGCCCTTCAAGACCGGCGGCCTGCAGCTCACCTGCCTGAAGTCCACCGGCGTCGAGAGCGAGGAAGACTTCCCGGGCCGCACGCTCGGCGTCTGGTTCTTCGGCAACGAATACCCGTTCTACGCCTACATGGCCTCGCTCGGCCTGCCGACAGATGGGTCTGAAGAGGGTGTCGAGGTGCTCCGCCAGGCCTTCAACGTCGATCCGCTGGTGCAGGGGCAGGCCGATTGCATCTCCACCATGACCTACAACGAATATGGCCAGGTGCTGGATAACGGCTTCGCCGAGGACGACCTCGTCAACTTCAACTACCTCGACATGGGCATCGGCATGCTTGAGGACGGCCTCTACGTGATGGAGGAAGACCTCGAGGACCCCGAGTTCGTCGACAAGATGGTCCGCTTCGTGCGCGCCTCGATGGAAGGCTGGAAGTGGGCCGAGGAGAACCCCGAGGAAGCCGCCGAGATCGTCGTCGACAATGACCAGACCGGCGCCCAGACGCTGGAGCACCAGGTCTACATGATGGGCGAGGTCGCCAAGCTCACCGCCGGCTCCAACGGCGCGCTCGACCCCGCCGATTACGAGCAGACGGTGGCGACGCTGCTCTCCGCCGTCTCCGAAGAGAACCCGGCGATCACGGAGGAGCCAGAGGGCGCCTACACGCTGGAGATCACCGACCAGGCGCTCAGCGAGTAAGCACAGCTGCACTGAGTTGAACGGGGGGCCCATCTGGCCCCCCGTTTGTCATTTCAGCTTTGGCCTGAGCGGGTTAACTAGGCCTGATTTTCAGGCGGAGAGATTTCATGCGCGTTCTCGTCACCGGAGGGGCCGGATTTATCGGCAGCCACACCCTGGTGGAGCTCTTGGGCCAGGGCCACCATTGCTGCGTCATCGACAATTTCGACAACGGCTCGGCGGAGGCGCTCGCCCGCGTGCGCCAGCTCACCAACGGCCCGATGGATGTGCACGAGGCCGATATCCGCGACACCGCCGCGCTCACCGGCATCGCGCAGGACTTCCGCCCCGAGGCCGTCATCCATTTTGCGGGGCTGAAGGCGGTGGGCGAGAGCGCCGAGCGCCCGGTCGATTACTACGAGGTCAACGTCGGCGGCACGCTCAGCCTAATCCGCGCGATGGAGGCGTCAGACTGCGGGCGGGTGATCTTCTCCTCCTCCGCCACAGTTTACGGCGAGCCGCAATACCTGCCCTTCGACGAGGCGCATCCGATCCAGCCGACCAATGTCTACGGCCAGACCAAGGCGATGGCCGAGCGCGTGCTCACCGACTGGGCCGTCGCCGCCCCGGGCCGTGCCGCGGTGCTCCTGCGCTACTTCAACCCCGCCGGCGCCCACGCCTCCGGCCGCATCGGGGAGGACCCGGCGGGCATCCCCAACAACCTCATGCCGTACCTGGCGCAGGTGGCGACGGGCGAGCGCGAACACCTCTCCATCTTCGGCGACGATTACGACACGCCCGACGGCACCGGGGTGCGTGACTACATCCATGTCGTCGACCTCGCCCGCGCCCATGTCGCCGCCCTTGGCCGTGCAGAGGCGCTGGAGGGCGCCGAGCCCATCAACGTCGGCACCGGCCGGGGCTATTCGGTGAAAGAGATGCTGGCCGCGTTCTCCGCCGCCGTGGGCCGCGACCTGCCCTACCGCATCGCCCCCCGCCGCGCCGGCGACGTGGCGACCTCCGTCGCCGACCCGAGCCGCGCCAAGGAGCGGCTGGGCTGGCAGGCCGAGTTCGGACTGCATGAGATGGCGAGAGACATCTGGGCCTGGCAGAGCGCGAATCCCCGGGGGTATCGCTCCGGCACCTGAGCCGCCACCGCGCTCACAGCCCGCGCCCCCTCGATCCTCCGCCGAGCGCGGCTGGCCACCCCCGCCCCTGTCATTGCTCTAAAAAAATCCCGGGGGCTCCGGGGGCTGGCCCCCGGTCCCGCACTCTCCACCAGCACAACGCCCCCCGGAAACGACAAACCCCCGAGGCCAGGCCACGGGGGTCGTCAATTCTACCGAAAAACCGGAAGGGAAAGTCTTAGAGCAGACCTTCGCGCTGCAGCTTCTTGCGGGCGAGCTTGCGCTGGCGGCGAATCGCTTCGGCGCGTTCGCGGGCCTTCTTCTCGGAGGGCTTCTCGAAATGCTGCCGGAGCTTCATCTCACGGAAGACGCCTTCGCGCTGGAGCTTCTTCTTCAGGGCACGGAGCGCCTGATCGACGTTGTTGTCGCGGACGGAAACCTGCATGTGGGTGTCACCACCTTTCTTGCTAGAGTGTCGGAAACTTGCAGGAGTGGCCCATATAGGGGCCTTCCGCCCGCCTGTCCACCCGCTTTGGGCCCCGCAAACCTGCACGAGGGCTGGGGCCGCCCTGCACGGGCCCCGCATTGAGAAATCCCGCCGCCGGGCTAAATATGCTCCACAGACGGAGCGATGGAGGCCCCCATGCAAGACATGCCGCACCCCGACGATCCTGCCCCCGAAGCGCCCTCGCCGGGCCTCGATGCGCTGATCGACGCCATCACGGCCCATGTGCCCTTCGATGGCTGGTCGGATGCCAGCTTCCGCGCCGCTGCCCACGATGCCGGCCTCCCTCTCGCCGAGGCCCGGGCCCTTGCGCCCCGCGGCGCCGTCACGCTTGCTGCGGCCCTGCACCGGCGCGGCGATGCCGCCCTGCACACGGCCCTCGCCGGTAAGCTCGACGGGCTGCGCTACAGCGAGAAGGTCGCCCGCGCCATCGAGGAGCGGTTGCGCCTCGCCGGAGATATCGAGGTGCTGCGCCGCTCTACCTCGCTGTTCTCGCTGCCGCAGAACGCCCCGCTGGGCTCGCGCCTGATGTGGGAGACGGCGGATACCATCTGGCGGGCGCTCGGCGATACCTCGACCGATGGCAATTGGTATTCCAAGCGCGCCATCCTCACCGCTGTCTATTCCTCGTCGCTGCTCTACTGGCTGGGCGACCAGAGCGAGGGGCATGAGAAGTCGCGCGCATTCATCGACCGCCGCATCGCCGACGTGATGCGCTTCGAAGAGACCAAGGCGCGGCTGCAGAAGAACCCGCTCTTCGCCCCCGGCTTCAAGCTGTTCGAGCGCATCCGCGCGCCCAAGTCGGCAGATCTTCCCGGCCGGTGGGACATGCCGTCGTGAGTCAGATGAAGGTCGTCGAGATCACCCGCCCCGGCGGGCCAGAGGTGCTGCAGCCCGCCACCCGCCCTGTGCCAGAGCCGGGGGCCGGGGAGGTTCGCATCCGCCTGGCCTACGCCGGCGTGAACCGCCCCGATTGCCTGCAGCGCGCCGGCAATTACGCGCCGCCGCCCGATGCCTCCGACCTGCCGGGCCTTGAAGGGGCCGGCACGGTCGAGGCCGTCGGCGGAGGTGTAACCTGGCCCACGGTCGGCGATGAGGTCTGCGCCCTCTTCCCCGGCGGCGCCTATGCCGAAGCGGCGATCACCGCTGCCGGCCATTGCCTGCCGGTGCCGCAGGGGATGTCGCTCAAACAGGCGGCCTGCATGCCGGAGACCTATTTCACCGTCTGGTCGAATGTCTTCATGCGCGGCGGCCTGCAGGGCAGCGAGCGCTTTCTCGTGCATGGCGGCTCGTCGGGCATCGGCACGACGGCGATCCAGCTCGCCCATGCCTTCGGTGCCCGCGTCTTTGCCACCGCCGGCTCGGCGGAGAAATGCGAGGCTTGCACGCGGCTCGGCGCCGAGCGGGCCATCAACTACCGCGAGGAGGATTTCGTTGAAATCCTCAAGGCGGAGGGCGGCGCCAACCTGATCCTCGACATGGTCGGCGGCGATTACATCCCCCGCAACCTGCAGGCCCTCGCGATGGAGGGGCGTCTCGTGCAGATCGCCTTCCTCCAGGGCCCGAAGGCCGAGATCAACTTCGCCGGCCTCATGGTGAAGCGGCAGACGATCACGGGCTCCACCCTCCGCCCGCAAAGCGTCGCCGCAAAGGCTGCCATCGCCGAGGAGCTGCGCGCCCATGTCTGGCCCCTCCTCGCCGCCGGTCGCATCGGCCCGGTGATGGACGAGACCTTCCCGCTCGATGACGCCTCCGCCGCCCATGCGCGGATGGAAGAAGGCGACCATATCGGCAAGATCGTCCTGCAGATCGCGGAAGGCTGATCCGCCGCCTGTCCCCGCGAACGGCCCGGCGTCATCAGACGCTCAGGCATGTTGTCGCATCCCTTAGCGAAGGCGCAGAGCCGCCCTTATCTCAAGTGTCAGAGAGGGCCCCACGGGGCCGGACAGACATGAAAGGGATATGGCATGACCATGCAAGTTTCCGATCTGAAGATCATCATCACCGGCGGCGCCAGCGGCATTGGCGCCGCGACCGGTCGGATGCTGGCCGAGGGCGGCGCTCAGGTGATGCTCGCCGATGTGCAGGACGCAGAGGGCGAGAAGCTTGCGGCCGAACTCGGCGACAAGGTGATCTACCGCCACCTCGACGTCACCAGCTCTGACGACTGGGAGGCCGCCGTGGCCGCGGCCGAGAGCGCCTTTGGCGAGGTCAACGCGCTCTTCAACAACGCTGGCATCGTCGGCCCGGGCACCGTTGCCGCGGGCACGCCCGAGTCGTTCGACAAGACGATCGACATCAACCTGCGCGGCGTCTACCGCGGCCTGCATTTCGCGGCGCCCGCCATCAAGCGCGCCGGCGGCGGTGCCATTGTCAACACCTCCTCCACCGCGGGCCTGCAGGGCTATGCGGGGCTGGCCGCCTATACCGCCAGCAAATGGGGCGTGCGCGGGCTGACGAAATCGGCCGCACTGGAGCTCGGCCCCGATAACGTGCGCGTTGTCTCCCTCCACCCCGGCCCCATCCACACGCCGATGACCGAGAGCTACGACGACAGCGCCGTCGCCGGGCAGCCGATCAAGCGGTTCGGCGAGCCCGACGAGGTGGCGCGGATGGTGCGCTTCCTGCTGACGGAAGCAACCTATTCGACCGGTTCGGAATTCGCGGTCGACGGCGGCGCCACCGCCGGCCAGATCGCATAGCGACAGCAACCTGGGGGCGGCGGGCTGACCGCCGCCCCTCCCCCGCCTGCAAACGTGGCGTCGGCAGCTCCCCTAGCGTCGGTTTTGCGCTTCAATCGGCCCGCGCCCCGCGCTACCCATGGCGCGATTTGGAAAAAAGACCGCCGGGAGGCCGCTTATGAAGGTTCTCGTGCCCGTCAAACGGGTCATCGACTACAACGTGAAGGTCCGCGTGAAGGCGGACGGCAGCGGGGTCGATCTCGCCAACGTCAAGATGTCGATGAACCCCTTCGACGAGATCGCCGTCGAAGAGGCCATCCGCCTCAAGGAAGCCGGCAAGGCCGACGAGGTCATCGCCGTCTCCATCGGCGTCAAGCAGGCGCAGGAAACGCTGCGCACCGCGCTCGCCATGGGCGCCGACCGCGCGATCCTCGTCGTCGCCGCAGATGACGTCCACACCGATATCGAGCCGCTGGCCGTCGCCAAGATCCTGAAAGGGATCGTCGATGCCGAAGAGCCCGGCCTCGTCATCGCCGGCAAGCAGGCCATCGACAACGACATGAACGCCACGGGCCAGATGCTCGCCGCGCTCACCGGCTGGGCTCAGGCGACCTTCGCCAACAAGCTCGACGTCGAGGGCGACAGCGCCACCGTCACGCGCGAGGTCGACGGCGGCCTGCAGACCATCAAGGTCAAGCTGCCCGCGATCGTCACCACCGACCTGCGGCTCAACGAGCCGCGCTACGCCTCGCTGCCGAACATCATGAAGGCGAAGAAGAAGCCGATGGAAGAGAAGACGCCGGAGGATTACGGCGTCGACGTCACGCCGCGGCTCTCCATCGTCTCCACCTCCGAGCCGCCGACGCGGCAGGCGGGCGAGATGGTCGGCTCGGTGGACGAGCTGGTGTCGAAACTCAAAGAGCGGGGGGCGATCTGATGGCCGTTCTTCTTCTGGCAGAAATCACCGACGGCGCCCTGAACATGGACGCGACGGCCAAGGCCGTCTCCGCCGTCGCCTCGCTGGGTGACATCCACCTGCTCTGCGCCGGCGCCTCCGCCCGCGAGGCCGCCGGTCAGGCCGCCACGCTCGGCGTCGCCAAGGTGCTGGTCGCCGAGGACGAGGGCCTCGGCCATCGCCTCGCCGAGACCACGGCGGATCTCATCGTGTCGCTCGCCGGTGACTACGACCACATCGCCGCCCCGGCGACGACGGATGCCAAGAACATCATGCCCCGCGCCGCCGCGCTGCTGGACGTGATGGTGATCTCCGACGTCTCGAAGGTCGTCGATGCCGACACGTTCGAGCGGCCGATCTACGCGGGCAACGCCCTGCAGACGGTGAAGTCGTCGGACGGCAAGAAGGTCTTCACCATCCGCACCTCCAACTTCGACGCGGCCGAGGCCGGCGCCGAGGCCCCCGTCGAGGATGTCTCCGTGCCCGCCGCCTCCGCCCTCTCCGAGTGGGTGGAAGACAAAGTCGCCGCCAGCGACCGCCCGGAGCTGACCTCCGCCGGCATCGTCGTCTCCGGCGGCCGGGGCGTTGGCTCGGAGGAAGACTTCCAGCTCATCGAGAAGCTGGCCGACAAGCTCGGCGCCGCCGTCGGTGCCAGCCGTGCTGCGGTCGATTCGGGCTTCGCGCCCAACGACTGGCAGGTGGGGCAGACGGGCAAGGTGGTCGCGCCCGACCTCTACCTCGCCGTCGGCATCTCCGGTGCGATCCAGCACCTCGCGGGGATGAAGGACAGCAAGATCATCGTCGCCATCAACAAGGACGAAGAGGCGCCGATCTTCCAGGTCGCCGATTACGGCCTGGTTGCCGACCTCTTCACCGCCGTGCCGGAGCTGATCGAGAAGCTCTGACGCCTCGCGGTACAAAAGCGAAACGGCCGGTGCCCCGAAGGCGCCGGCCGTTTTCATTTGAAGTGAAGGGGTCAGTTGAGAAGTGCCGTCAGGCGCTCATCACGCCGCGCATGGCGCCGGCCTGCAGGTTGTCGACGATTGCCGCAGCAGCCTCGCGATGGGCCTTCGGCCCAGGCAGGCCCGCGGCGGCGCCTTCATCCTGCGGCGCAAAGAACATCTCTCCCGTCCCCTCGGCGCGCGCATTGGCGGAGGGCTGCACGAGGATCACCGAGCGCACCATCGGGCGCAGCTGGTCGACCATGCGGCGGGTCACGAACAGCGGCTCGGCCTGCAGCCCCTCGGCCCGATCCGTCCAGTGATGGTCGGAAGGCAGATGGTCGGCGAACCACAGCAGCGAGGTCTGCGGGCCGATCTCGCGGAGGAAGCTCACCATGCGGCTGCTCCAGGCCTGCTGCAGCTCGCCGCGCACGATCTCGAACCGCTCGGGCGACAGCTCGTAGAGGGCCGAGAGCATGTGGCGGGTGAAGCAGAAATCAGCGAAGTCGACCTCGGGATAGATCGCCTCGAGCACCGTGGAGGGCTTGAGGAAGCGGTCATTCCGGCGCGGGTGCACGGTATAGAACCGGTTGGAGAGGTTCTGCGCGCCCATGATCTGCACGATGTTGGTATCGGCGCCGCGGCAGGCATCCACCACCGTCGGCTCGGCCAGGAAGGCCCCGATGGAGGCATTGGCGCAGCCGAAATTGACGCAAGGGGTGCCAAGCTCGCGCTCGACGAGGCTGGGGAACGGCTCTTTGATGAACTTTCCGTAGGTCTCGGTGCCGCCGACGAACGTGATGTAGCGCCCGTCGAGCGAACGCTGCGGGCCACGAAAGAAGATCTTCGACGTGCCATAACGGCACGGCGTGTAGTTCAGACTTCGCCCCTCTAGCGCGTCATGCCGCATGGCACCCACCAGTCATTCCACTCACCCGCAATAGAAATCGCGTCGAAAGCTTTTCAAAAGACTAACCAAAGAATTCTAACCAAAATCCCCGCAGTCCTTGATGCGTCGGCCCACCGGGGCCTATCGTTCTGCAAGGCAGCATGAGGGTTAAAATGGGCAGTATTAAGACCGTTGGGATCGTCGGCGCCGGGCAGATGGGGAACGGCATCGCGCATGTCTTCGCGCTGGCCGGCTACGAGGTGCTGATTACCGATATCAGCGAGGAAACACTGGCAAAAGGGCGCCAGACCATCTCGCATAATCTCGACCGTCAGGTCGGCCGCGGCACCATCACCGAGGGTGACAAAGCCGATGCGCTTGGCCGCATTTCCAGCACAATGAACCTGCACGATCTCGGCCCCCTCGACCTCATCATCGAGGCCGCGACCGAGAAGGAAGCGGTTAAGACGGCCATCTTCGAGGATCTGGTGCCGCATCTCGGGCCGGAAACAATCCTCACCTCGAACACCTCATCGATCTCGATCACGCGACTGGCGAGTCGCACCGACCGACCGGAGAAGTTCATGGGCTTCCATTTCATGAACCCGGTGCCTGTGATGCAGTTGGTCGAGCTGATCCGCGGCATTGCCACCGACAAGGCAACTTTCGACACCTGCCTCGGCGTGGTGGAATCGCTCGGCAAGACCTCTGCGACGGCCGAGGATTACCCCGCCTTCATCGTGAACCGCATCCTGATCCCCATGATCAACGAGGCGGTCTATGCGCTCTACGAGGGCGTCGGCAGCGTGAAGAGCATCGACACGTCGATGAAGCTCGGCGCCAACCACCCGATGGGCCCGCTGGAGCTGGCCGATTTCATCGGCTTGGACACCTGCCTCGCCATCATGAACGTGCTGCACGATGGCCTTGCCGACACCAAGTACCGGCCCTGCCCGCTTCTGGTGAAATATGTCGAGGCCGGCTGGCTGGGGCGGAAGACCAAGCGGGGCTTCTACGATTACCGGGGCGAGGAACCTGTGCCGACGCGGTGAGGGGGCGGCGGGCTGAAGCCCGCCCTACCTGCGTCGGAGGGCCGTAGGGCGGGCCTCGGCCCGCCACACGGTGCCTCACTCGTCTTTCAGAGAGATCGTCCGCTGGCGCAGCCAGGCCATGAAGCCGCGCGGGTCGACACTGCGCTCCTGGCATTCCTCGGCGCTGATCGGCTCGCCGATCACCGGCTTTTGCGGCTTGTCGAAGCTGTGCACGACCTCGTGGATCAGCAGCCCCTGCCGCAGCGTCGGCGACACCATGTTGGCCAGCTGGTACCAGCGCGAATTGCTGCCGGGGAAGAAGCAGGGCACCACCGTCGCGCCCGAGCGGCGGATCATCTTGGCGGTGAAGGGGTTCCACTCCGCCTCGATGGGCGGGCCGAAGGGCGTTTGCGCCGTAGCGACGACGCCCGAGGGAAACAGGGCAATCAGGCCGCCGTCCGCCAGATGGCCCATCGCCTCGGCCCGCATGGCCACCATCTTCTTCTGGCTGTCGGGCTCGTGCGGGAACGGCACGGGGATCATGTATTTCGTCGCGCTCTCATCCAGCCCCGTCAGGATGGAACGCGAGAGGATGCGGTAATCGTCGCGCACCCGGCTGAAGAGATCGGCCAGCACCATGCCATCGACCATGCCGTGCGGGTGGTTGGCGACAAACACCACCGGCCCCGTCTTGGGAATGCGGTCGATCTGGTATTGCGGCGTCTGGATCTCGATGCCCATCGCCTTCATCGTGCCGGGCCAGAAGGCCGGGCCGGGCTGCACGCCCATCCGCTCGAACCGGCGCACGCGGCGCAGGATCTCGAGCTTGCCGGTCATCCACTCGATCGTCTTGATCGTGTTGCGCTTGACCGGGTTGTCGAAGGTTTCGGAATAGGTGAGCGACGACCGGTCATAGAAGCGCGGCGCCGGCTCCTGCCGGGGCGCGACTGGTCCTATCGCTCGCAATTTGCGATTGCTTAGGTCGGTCACGACGGCCCCCTCCTTGGCGAGGTCAATCACCCTCGCCGAACTTGTCCGCCACCAGTGCTGCGATGGCGTCGGCCAAGGCCTTGGCCTCTTTGCCCCTCGTCTCGACTTCAATAGTCGTTCCCTTGGAAGCTGCCAACATCAAAAGCCCCATGATGGAGTCCCCGCTGGCGGACATACCGTCGCGGGAGACCTCGGCTTCGGCATCGAATCGCTCAACAAGGTCGGCAAGCTTGGCAGAGGCCCGCGCGTGCAGCCCCTTCACGTTCATGACCTTGAGCCGCTGGGTGACGGTCTCGCCGGTCATCGGGCTGCCTTTTGCAGGGAACAGGCGCTCAAGAGACACCCCAGCGCGCCGCCGGCTGATCCTGCACGGCCACGTGGCAATCCATGTATTTGCGCGCGGCGGCGAGCGCCCTGTCCGTCGCCTCGGAGACGGTGAGATGCCGCGAGCGGGCCAGCTTGATGAGCATGGGAAGGTTGGCGCCGTAAAGGATGCGACGACCGGCCAGGCCGCAGGCGCGCAGAGACAGGTTGGAGGGCGAGCCACCGAACATATCGGTCACCAGCACAACGCCCTCGCCGCTGTCGACGGCATTGGCCGCCTCGCAAATTTCGGCTTCCTTCGCGGAACGGTCATCGTCGGGGCCGATGGAGATCGCCTTCACCCCGTCCTGATGACCAACCACATGCTCGACCGCCCCGAGATATTCCCGGGCCAAGCCGCCATGGGCAACAATGACGATACCGATCACGGTTTCACCTGCCTGCCATCCCGCCCCGAGAGATCGGCCTCTGCCCTGCGTTCCAGCTCCCTGTGTCGTTTAGACACCTGCCATCCGCCCACCGCAAGCGCATTTGCCAACCGTTCAGCTAGAGCGACCGAACGGTGTTGCCCGCCGGTACAGCCAAAGCCCACAGCCAGATGCGTCTTTCCCTCTGCCCGCGCGGCGGGGAGGACGAGGTTCAGAAGATCGCACAGCTTGGTGAAGAAAGGCTCAAAGAGCGCGTCCTCGGCGATATAGGCCGCCACTGCCGCGTCACGGCCGTCGCTTTCGCGCAGCTTCGGCTCCCAATGCGGGTTGCGCAGGAATCGGCAGTCGAACACGAAATCGAGGCCGCGAGGCAGACCACGCTTGTAGGAGAAGCTCTGCAGCTCGACCGTCAGCAGCTTGCCTTCGGGCGGGGCGAAGAAGCCTTCCACCTCGGCGCGCAGGTCGTGGGGGGAAAGGCCCCCCGTCTCGATCAGCACATCGGCGCGGGCGCGGATCGGCACCAGCATCTCGCGCTCGCGGCGAATACCATAGAGCGGGCCGTCATCGGCCAGCGGGTGGCGGCGGCGCGTTTCGGAATATCTGCGCACGAGCGTGTCTTCGTCGGCATCGACGTAGAGCAGCTCTTCGGCAATGTCGGAGCGGGCGGCGAGGCGGTCGATCACCTCGATCAGCGCCTCAATGGTGAAGTCACGGTTGCGCACGTCCAGGCCCAGCGCGATCGGGCGCGACAGGGCGGGCCCGTCAATCAGGCGGGGCAGAAGAGACAGCGGCAGGTTGTCGATGGCCTCGAATCCGAGGTCTTCTAGCGCGTGCACGGCGGTCGACCGCCCGGCTCCGGACGGACCGGTGACCAGCACTACGCGTTGTCTGCCGTCCTCCGTTCGGGGTGCGGCGTCTTTCATCGTTTCAGGATCTCCGTCCCGACATCATATATAGCCATGTTGCAGGTGCAAAATGGCCCGTGACGGGCTTGTGAAGCAAGGGCAGATGGGAGTCGAGCAGTGTCATTTTTCTGCGCAGCGGCAAACGTGCCTTTTCCACCTGCCCCAGGTCGATGGCGGCGTGAAGGCGGGCGAATGGCCGCACCGGGGCATTGAGCAGCCCGATGTAGCGCGCCTCGATCATGCCGGAGATTTCGGTGGGGGCGCGCGCGACCAGCCCGCCATCCTCCTTCGTCACGATCGTGCGGTCATCCGCCACCAGCTCGGCGCCGAAGGCCATCAGCTCCAGCGCCAGCGCTGATTTGCCGCTGCCCGAGGGGCCGAGGATCAGCAGCCCCCGCCCCGCCACCGCGACGGTGGAGGCATGCAGCACGGTCTCGCTCATGGCTCAGACAGGCAGGCCGACGACGAAGCGGGCGCCCAGCGGCTCCGACGTCGGGTCGGCATCGGTGGGGCGAATGTTCTCGGCCCAGATGACGCCGCCATGCGCCTCGACGATCTGCTTCGAGATGGCAAGGCCGAGGCCGGAGTTGTTGCCGAACTGCTGCTCGGGCCGCTCGGAATAGAAGCGCTGGAAGATCTTCGACAGCGCCTCCTCGGGGATGCCCGGCCCCGTATCCTCGATCACCACCAGCACCCGGTTCTCGCGCTTGCGGGCCCAGACGCGGATCGCGTCGCCCTCTTCGCAGAACGAGACGGCATTGGTGATGATGTTGACGAACACCTGCGCCAGCCGCGCCTCGAGGCCGGAGATCATCACCTGCCCGGGCGGCAGATCGGTGATGAAGTCGATGCCCTGCCGCTTGGCATCCGCGCCGAGGAAGTCGTTGATGTTGCGGACCATCTTGATGAGATCGAAGGTCTCTTCCTCATCCTTCACCAGCTCTGCATCCAGCCGAGAGGCGTTGGAGATGTCGCTGACAAGCCGGTCGAGCCGGCGCACGTCATGTTCCATCACCTGCAGCAGCTTCTCGCGCTGATCCTCGCGCTTGGCGACCCGCATGGTGCCCATGGCAGAGCGCAGCGAGGCGAGCGGGTTCTTGATCTCATGCGCGACGTCGGCCGCGAATTGCTCGTTGCCCTCGATCCGGTCGTAGAGCGCGGCGACCATGCCACGCAGCGCGCTGGAGAGGCGGCCGATCTCATCCGGTCGGGCCGAAAGGTCGGGGATGCGCACCCGGCTGGGCGCCATCTTGCGGGCGTTCTTGTCGCGGCCGATCTCGGCGGCGGCGGCGAGCTCGGCCAGCGGGTTGGCGATGGTCGAGGCGAGCACGAGGCTGAGCGTGACCGATACGATCAGGCCGATGACGAACATCTGCAGCACCCGCTCGCGCTCGACGCGGAGCAGCGCATCGATCTCGCCGGGGGCGGAGGTGACGCCGATGGCGCCGATGGTGCCGCCATCCACCGTGATGGGCGTGGCGACCGCGAAGATGGTGTTGCCCCGCGCGTCGCGCAGGTCGCTCACCGCGTCACCCCCGGCCAGCGCCGTCTGGATCAGCGAGGGCGGCACCTGTTGCGGGGACTGCGCATCGTCTCTGCCGCTTGTGAGCAGGCCTGCCATCGCCTCCCAGGCGCCCGAGAGGGCGTTGGTGATGAGCGTGCCGCCGCCTTCGTAGTCGAGGCCGGCCACCGGCGCGCTCGCGCCCGCCGCGGCGCTGGCCACGATTGCGCCCTCGGCATCGAACACCCAAACGGTCACGCCCCGGCGCAGATCGAGCCGAGCGAGCACATCCTCAGGCGCGCCCGTACCTGTCGCCGCCTCGCCGGCGGCGCCCAGGGCGCGCAGCTCGAAGACATCGGCGATCAGCTCGGCCTCGGCCACGAGGCTGGAGGCGCGCTGGAAGGCGAGGTTGTCGCGGCTGGGAGCGAAATAGAGCATGCCCGTCACCAGCAGGATCAGGGCGACGAGGTTGAAGGTGACGATCTTGCGGGCCAGCGGCGAGCGATTGAGCGTGAAGACACCGCGGCGCCGGCGCCGCAGCTCCTGCATCTCGCGCTCGCCGGTCGACTCGGGGTCGACCCAATCGTCGCCCAGCAGAATGACGTTTCGTTCGGCCCGCTTGCGCGCCGTCATATCCGCGGCACGGCGAACCGACCCAAGATCGCGCACGTCGACCTTCGGTGCGCTGGTCATGCCCTGCCCCTTACTCTTCGTTGTAGCGGTATCCGATGCCATAGAGCGTCTCGATCGCCGAGAACTCGTCATCGGCCTGGCGCATCTTCTTGCGCAGGCGCTTGATGTGGCTGTCGATGGTGCGGTCGTCGACATAGACCTGATCGTCGTAGGCCACATCCATCAGCTGGTCGCGGCTTTTGACGAAGCCGGGGCGCTGCGCCAGAGCCTGCAGCAGCAGGAACTCGGTCACCGTCAGCGAGACGTCGTTGCCCTTCCACTTCACCGCGTGGCGCAGCGGGTCCATCGACAGATGGCCGCGCACCATGACCTTGGTCTCTTCGGTCGTCGGGCCGATATCGCCGGCCACGGCTTCCTGCCGGCGCAGCAGGGCGCGAATGCGCTCGACCAGAAGGCGCTGGCTGAAGGGCTTTTTCACGTAATCGTCGGCGCCCATGCGCAGGCCGAGCACTTCGTCGATTTCGTCGTCTTTCGAGGTGAGAAAGATCACCGGCATGGCGCTTTTCTGGCGCAGCCGCTGCAGCAGATCCATCCCGTCCATTCGGGGCATCTTGATATCGAGAACGGCCATGTCGGGCAGGCGCTTGCTGAACGCATCCAGCGCAGATTGCCCGTCATTATAGGTGTCGACCTCGAAACCCTCCGCCTCCAACGTCATGGACACGGATGTCAGGATATTTCGGTCGTCATCTACCAATGCGATCTTGGACATCGCGCTTATCCTTGCTGCTCGTGAAAGATTTTTGCCTCGATTTTCATAACATATCCCCCGCTTTGCGGCGCCGAATCAATCCAAATCTACGAATCGATGCCGGCAGCATGCCTGATGTGTGGCGAAAATCCCTGAGCAATGGCTAAAATGCCTCACACTCGCCGCAGTGCTGCCTAAGGCCTCATCCTGATGGCGCTAACGGAAAATCCGGTTTGGCGCTAACATCTATGTGGTTGCGCTAACAGGAAAAAATCAGGGTGGCTGATGAAACAAAGCGGGTGCTATGGCGCCCTAGAGATTGCAGATCGGCCGCTGAGCCAGGAGGAGCTGAAGATGGAGCAAGGCAGGGTGAACCCGGAGATGACGCTGGGCCAGCAGGGCCTCGGCGGTCTGGCCGAGATCCACTACAACCTCGGCGAGGCACAGCTGATGGAAGCGGCCCTTGCCAATGGCGAAGGCACCCTCGGCCAGGGCGGCACCCTTCTCGTCACCACCGGCAAGCACACCGGCCGCTCCCCGAAAGACAAGTTCGTCGTGCGCACCCCCACCACCGAAGACACGATCTGGTGGGAGAATAACGCGCCGATGAGCCCCGAGAGCTTCGCCGCTCTCAAGGCCGACATGCTCGCCCATGCCGAAGGCCGCCGCGCCTATGTGCAGGATCTCTACGCCGGCGCCGACCCCGAGCATCGCCTCGATGTGCGCGTGGTGACCGAGCTGGCCTGGCATGGCCTGTTCATTCGCCACCTGCTGCGCCGCCCCGAGCGGGACGAGCTGAGCAGCTTCGTGCCGGAATACACCATCATCAACATGCCGAGCTTCAAGGCCGACCCCGCCAAGCACGGCTGCCGCAGCGAGACGGTGATCGCGCTCAACCTCGACGAGAAGATCATCCTGATCGCCGGCACAGAGTACTCGGGCGAGAACAAGAAGAGCGTCTTCACCCTGCTCAACTACCTGCTGCCCGACGAAGGTGTCATGCCGATGCACTGCTCGGCCAACCACGCCCCGGGCAATCCGGTCGACACGGCGGTGTTCTTCGGCCTCTCCGGCACCGGCAAGACCACCCTCTCCGCCGAGCCCAGCCGCGTGCTGATCGGCGACGATGAGCATGGCTGGTCGGAAAAGGGCACGTTCAATTTCGAGGGCGGCTGCTACGCCAAGACGATCAGCCTGTCGAAGGAAGCCGAGCCCGAGATCTACGGCACCACCACCCGCTTCGGCACCGTGATCGAAAACATGGTCTTCGACCCTGAAACCCGCGAGCTCGATTTCGAGGACGATTCGATCACCGCCAACATGCGCTGCGCCTACCCGCTGGAAGCGATCTCCAACGCCTCTGACACGGCGCTCGGCGGCCACCCCAAGAACGTCGTCATGCTCACCTGCGATGCCTTCGGGGTGCTGCCGCCCATCGCGCGGCTGACGCCGGCGCAGGCGATGTACCACTTCCTCTCCGGCTTCACCTCGAAGGTCGCCGGCACAGAGGTGGGCGTCTCCGAGCCCTCGCCGACCTTCTCCACCTGCTTCGGCGCGCCCTTCATGCCGCGCCGGCCCGAGGTTTACGGCAAGCTGCTGCAGGAGAAGATCGCCCGCCACGGCGCGACCTGCTGGCTGGTCAACACCGGCTGGACGGGCGGCGCCTATGGCACCGGCAAGCGCATGCCGATCAAGGCCACGCGCACGCTGCTTTCTGCCGCGCTCGACGGCTCGCTGAACGAGGGGATGTTCCGCAAGGATCCGAACTTCGGCTTCGAGGTGCCCGTCTCGGTGCCCGGCGTCGATGCCGCCCTGCTCGACCCGCGCCGCACCTGGGCCGATCCCGCGGCCTATGACGCCCAGGCCCAGAAGCTGGTCGAGATGTTCGCCGAGAACTTCGGCCAGTACGTCCCTTACATCGACGACGACGTCAAAGCCGCCGCCATCGGCTGACGCGCCGCGTCCCAGGTACCCCCGGCCCCGGCCAAAGGCGGGGGGTTTACAGAGGGCGGGCCGCCCCCCGGCCCGCCCTCATCCGTTTCACCCGATGCGCGGCGCCTTGACCCGCCCGGCGGGAGCGATGATCCTGCCGCTCTGGAATGTTCCGCCTGAAAGGTCCCGCATGGCTCTCCTCCGCTCCAAGCTCGCCGCGCTGGCGCTTGCCGCCGTCTCCGGCCTGGCCCTCGCCGCCCCTGCCGCGGCAGAGGATTACGTGTCCGACAGCATCTCGGGCTGGCATGCGGGGGTGATCTGCTCCTCGACCTTCCCGTCGGGCCGTGTGCGCAGCTCGCTGCCCTTCGTGGCCGAGACGCAGATCGTGCCCGCGACGCTTGGCATCGGCTTCGGCGTCGAGGCGCAATCGGGCATAGGGGCGATCGGCAATGTCACTGTCATCGTCACCCACCCGGCCTTCGACGGCAGCGCCGGCAGCCAGCAGCAGCGCTTCAACATGTCGATCTCGGGCGATGCGCTCTCGGCCTTCTACTACCGGCTGGAAGAGCAGAGCGAGGTGCAGACCGGCACCTGGCGAATTGAGGCGCAGGCGAACGGGCAAACGCTCTACGGCATCGATTTCGACCTCATCGCGCCCACGCCCGGCGACGGCCTGCTGCGCGCCTGCGGCCAATAGGCCGAAGGCTCAGCCGGGCGGCAGCATCAGCGCGCTGCCCAGGCTGCAATCGCGGATGACATCGTCGCCGCAGCGGCGGAACTCCAGCTCGCGGGTCAGACAGATCCGCACTTCCTGGATCATGCCCTCCTGGCAGGTGATGGTCACACCGTCCGCCTCAAGAGCCGGGTTGGCCGCGAGGAACGCCTCCTCCACCAGCTCCGCCGGCAGCGTCACCGCGCGGGGCAGCTCTTCCAACAGCTCCGGCAGGGTGACGCGGCCGAAGGCCTCCTCCGACAGGTCGTAGAAGTCGCCGGCCTCCAGCCCCGAGCAAGCGCCGTGCTTGCGCCATTGGTAGAAGGCCGCGCTGGAATCGCCGCCATAGAGACCGGCCCGCGCCGCCGTCTCGGCCCGGCTGGGCCAATCCGCCTCGGTGTCGCAATATTCGGGCCAGCCCCGCTCGTATTGCGGCCAAAGCCCGTGCAGCACGAAGGCGCGGCCCGCCTCGCATTGCGCCGCACCACGCGCGTCGCCCTCCAGCGCGCACCACGACGGGCTCCATGAGAGCGACATGACGTAATAGTCGAACTCGCCGGCCACGCCATCGGCCCCTGCCGGAGCCGCCGCGCCAAGCGCCCCGGCGAGCAGGAGGCAAAGGCCCCCTCGCGCCCGACGCAGGGGCATTTTGATCTTTTCAAACCACATGCGCCCTCCTATATAGCCATCGTTCCCCCACAAAGAGAACAGGGCCCAGAGGCGGCCCGCCCCGGACGGGGCACGGGGACGGTATATTTTGTGAGAGGCGACCCGACATGGCAGACAAACCGCTCATGGCGAAGGCCACCGCCGTCTGGCTGGTGGACAACACCACGATCACCTTCAAGCAGATCGGCGATTTCTGCGGGCTGCACGAGCTTGAGGTGCAGGGCATCGCCGATGGCGACGTCGCCGCCGGCGTCAAAGGGTTCGACCCCATCGCCAACAACCAGCTCACCCAGGACGAGATCGACAAGGCCGAGAACGACCCTCAGCACAAGCTGAAGATCAAGTTCAACGCCGCCTCGCTCGGCGAAGAAAAGCGCCGCGGCCCGCGCTACACGCCCCTGTCGAAGCGGCAGGACCGGCCGGCCTCGATCCTCTGGCTGGTGAAGTTCCACCCCGAGCTCAGCGACGGGCAGATCTCGAAGCTTGTCGGCACCACCAAGCCGACGATCCAGTCTATCCGCGAGCGCACGCATTGGAACATCTCCAACATCGAGCCCATCGACCCCGTGGCGCTTGGCCTGTGCAAGCAATCCGAGCTCGACGCCGCCGTGCAGAAGGCCAATGCCAAGCGCGCCCGCGATGGCGAGGTGATGAGCGACGACGAGCGCATGAAGCTCGTCTCGACCGCCCAGTCGCTGTCGATGGGCACCGAGGCACGCATGCCCTCGAACATGTCGGGGCTCGAGACTTTCTCGCTCGGCAATGACGACGATCCGCGCGGCCCCGAAGAGGAGGAAGAGGAAGACGATCGCAGCGTCCCCGACGCCGCCACCTTCTTCAACCTGCCCGGCGACTCGGACGACGACGAAGACGACGACAAGAACTGATCTGCCGCTCTCGGCGGAGACATCAGGGCCCCGGCACCAAGTGCCGGGGCCTATTCTGTTTTGGGCCGGGACTGGAGAGGGCCCGGAGTGAATGGAGCCCCAACACCCGGCAATGTCGGAAGTGCCGGGCGAGGTGGGCCTAAGACAACAGCATCCAGATCGCGACAGCCGCCAGGATCACACCGAAGATCAGATTGAGTGTCCGCGCGCTGTCCGGTGATCGGAAGACGCCTGCGATTTTGTCGCCGAACAGGGTCCACACCAGGAAGGCGATCAGGTTGTTCAGCGTGAACACGGTGGTAATCAGGAGAACCGAGGCCAGGAGGCCCGCCTCCGACATCCCCAGGAACTGGGTGAACATGAGCGCGATGATGACATAGGCCTTCGGGTTCAAAAGGAGCAGAAGCGCCCCGTCAAGGAAGGTCGCCGGCTGCGCGTGCCCCGCCCCGTGCGCCGCTCCCGCCTTCAGCATGGTCCACGCGATCCACAGGACATAGAGCGAGCCGGTGACCTTCAGGACCGCAAGGATCTGGGGAAAGCCATCAACCACGGCGAGGAAGCCGAACCCGATGGCTGCGGTCACGATCCAGGTCGCAACGTGATACCCTGCATTGGCCGGCAGCGTCGCCCGAAAGCCGAACCGCGCACCATTCCCCGCGAAGAACACGTTCCCGGGGCCCGGGCTATAAGCCAGGGGAAACAGGAACAGGATGAGAGCGAGAACGGTCTGAAACATGGCCATGATCCAATGAAATTCGGGATCATAGGGTCACGCGCCGGGCCATCGTGGCCACCCGGTTCTTGCGCAATCCACATGGGGAAGCTGGGTTTTGAGCCGGCCGGGGCCACCGCCGCTCCTGCGAGCGATGCGCCCTCCCGCCGGCCGTCACGCAGCCCCTCCCACGAAAGGGTTTGGACAGAACCGAGGGGAGCGACTACAGCCGGGCCCAAACCTGTTGAGAGGAGACCCCAGATGTCCGACCAGAGCTACGGCTTCGACACGCTTCAGATCCACGCCGGCGCCAAGCCCGACCCCGCCACGGGCGCGCGCAACACGCCGATCTACCAGACCACGGCCTATGTCTTCCGCGACGCCGATCACGCGGCGGCCCTCTTCAACCTGCAGGAGGTCGGCTTCATCTACTCGCGGCTGACCAACCCCACGGTGGCGGTGCTGCAGGATCGGGTGGCGGCGCTGGAAGGCGGCGCGGGCGCCGTCGCCTGCTCGTCGGGCCACGCGGCGCAGATCATGGCGCTCTTCCCGCTGATGGCGCCCGGCAAGAACGTGGTCGTCAGCACCCGGCTCTACGGCGGCACCGTCACGCAGATGACGCAGACCATCAAGCGCTTCGGCTGGTCGGCCAAGTTCGTCGACATGGACGATCTGGGCGCCCTCGAAGCCGCCGTGGATGACGACACCCGCGCGATCTTCTGCGAGTCCATCGCCAACCCGGGCGGCTACATCACCGACATCCGCGCCGTGGCGGACGTGGCCGACAAGGTGGGCCTGCCGCTGATCGTCGACAACACCAGCGCCACGCCCTACCTCTGCCGCCCCATCGAGCACGGCGCGACGCTCGTCGTGCATTCGCTGACGAAGTATCTCACCGGCAACGGCACCGTCACCGGCGGCGTCGTGGTCGACAGCGGCAAGTTCGACTGGGCGGCCTCAGGCAAGTTCCCGTCGCTGGCGGAGCCCGAGCCCGCCTATCACGGCCTGACCTTCTGTGAGACCTTCGGCCCGCTGGCATTCACCTTCCACGGCATCGCCATTGGCCTGCGCGATCTCGGCATGACGCTGAACCCGCAGGCGGCGCATTACACGCTGATGGGCATCGAGACGCTCTCGCTCAGGATGGAGCGGCACGTCCAGAACGCCCGCAAGATCGCCACCTGGCTGGAGCAGGACCCGCGCGTCGATTACGTGACCTACGCGGGCCTTGAATCCTCGAAGTATTTCCACCGGGTCGCGACGGTTTGCCCGCGGGGCGCGGGGGCGCTGTTCACCTTCGCGGTGAAGGGCGGCTACGAGGCCTGCGTCAAGCTGATCGGTGAGCTGAAGCTGTTCAGCCACGTCGCCAACCTCGGCGACACCCGCTCGCTGATCATCCACCCGGCCTCGACCACGCACCGCCAGCTCGACGAGAACAAGCAGCGCGCCGCGGGCGCCGACCCCGAGGTCGTGCGCGTCTCCATCGGCATCGAGGATGCCGACGACCTGATCGCCGATCTCGACCAGGCACTGGCTGCTGCCACCGCCTGAGTCACTCCGGCTATCACACGAGGGAAGGGGCCCCGGCATGCCACGCCGGGCCCCTTTCACGCCTGCCCGCCCCGCGCGCGGAGCGACATCACACCGGCCCCCACGATCAGTGCAATGCCCAGTGAGGCCGCCATCCCAGGCAGCTCACCGAAGAACAGCGCCCCCCAGACCACCGCGAAGCCGACATAGGCGAAGTCGAACGTGCCGATGATCTCCGGCGGCCCGGCCTGGTAGGCAATGGCGGCGCCAAGACTGCCAACCAGCATCGCCGCAGCCAGCCCGCCCAGCGCCATCCACTCCCCCGCCTCCATCGCGCCCCACGGCCCGAGCAGGAAGCCCTCCCCCGGGGCTCAGCGTCGCGATGCCGGCGAGCGCGCCGCCCGCCACCACGAAGGCTGCATTGAGCGCGAGGGCCAGCATCAGAGGCTCCTCCTGCCGGCAGCGCGTGCGCGTCAGCAGCATCGCCCCGGCATAGAGCACCGCCGCCCCCAGCGGCAGCAGCGCGAAGGCGTTGAAGTCACCGGGACGGGGGGAGAGGATCAGCAGCACCCCTGCGAAGCCCAACGCCACCGCGAGCCACCCCAGCCACGCGATGCGCTGCCGGAGGAAGAGGGCGGAGAAGAGCGTGATGAAGATCGGCAGCGTGTAATAGGCCGCCGCCGCGGCAGAAAGCTGCAGGCGCGGGAGCGCGAGGTAATAGAGCAGCCACATCGCCACCAGCATGGCGCTGCGCAAGGCGACCCATCCCGGCGCCTTCGGCCAGCCGAGCCGCCCGCGCGCAGTCAGCAGGAGTGCCAGCACCGGCAGGGCGAGGGCCGAGCGCAGCACGAAGATCTGCGACAGGGCAAACCGCTCGCTCGCCCCCTTGATCAGCGCATCGCCGAGCGACAGCGCCAGCACCGTACCGATGATCACGCTCACCGCCAGGGGCAGGTTGTCGGGCCGTGTGGCCGGGGATGTTGAAGGAGGCACGGGCATGGCTGCCCGGAGAACGTTAAGCGAACATCTCCGGGCGAGCAATCCCGGGCATCAGACCCGCCCGCGTGCCTTCAGCGCCGCGCTGATGGTGCCGTCATCGAGGTAATCGAGTTCACCGCCCACCGGCACGCCCTGCGCCAGCGAGGTGACGTTGAGCCCCGGCAGCGCGTCGGCGATGTAATGCGCCGTGGTCTGCCCGTCGATGGTGGAAGGCAGCGCCAGGATCAGCTCGGTGATCCCCTCCTCGGGCACGCGGGCCTGCAGCTTGGGGATGCCCAGCTCCTCCGGCCCGATGGCGTCGAGCGCCGAGAGCAGGCCGCCAAGCACATGGTAGCGGCCCTGAAAGGCCATCGAGCGCTCCATCGCCCAGAGGTCGGCCACGTCGGCAACGACGCAGACCACCCCGGTGGCGCGCTTCTCGCTTTGGCAGATCGGGCAGAGATCGGCGGTGGCGAGGTTGTTGCAGGTCACGCAGGGGCGCACGCTCGCCCCCACCGCCTGCATGGCCTCGGCCAGAGGGATCAGCACCTGGCTGCGCTTCTTCACCAGATGCAGCACGGCGCGCCGCGCCGAGCGCGGGCCCATGCCGGGCAGCCGCGACATCAGCGCGATCAGCTTGCCGATCTCCTCTGGCCCGTCTGCCAAGATCGTAGCCTTAGAAGGGCATCTTGAAATCGGGCGGCAGGCCAAGCCCTTCGGTGATCTTGCCCATCTCTTCCTGGGCGCGGGCGGTGGCCTGAGCCAGCGCGTCTTTCACCGCGGCGAGGATCAGATCCTCCGCCACTTCCTTCTCCTCTTCCGAGAAGATCGAGGGGTCGATTTGCAGGCCCTTGAGGTCGCCCTTGGCCGTGGCTGTGACCGTGACGAGCCCGCCGCCCGAGGTGCCGGTCACCTCGATATGGGCCATCTCTTCCTGCAGCTGGGCCATCTTGCCCTGCATTTCCTGCGCGGCCTTCATCATCTTCGACATGTCGCCGAGGCCGCCTAATCCCTTGAACATCGGGTGCTCCCTTAACTCTGTGTTACCCTGCGAGATACGCGCGGCTGCCCCTCATATCAAGCGAGGGGCCCGTGGCGTCAGAGCGGCGCGGCCCAGGCCTGCACCCGCGGCGCAAAGCCCATGCTGCGGAAGAAGGCGTGGGCACCCGCGTTGCCCTCATAGGTGGTGAGCGCCGCCTCGTTGCAGCCCTCTTCGCGCCCATGCGCCAGCGCCGCCTCGAAGAGCGCGCGGGCCGCGCCCTGCCGGCGCATCTCCGGCGCCACGACGATCTGCTCGATCATCAGGATGCGCCGCGCCTTGTGCAGCGCCGTCTCCTCCCGCATCTGGATCAGCCCGAAGAGCAGTGCGCCCACCGGCTCGCCGATCCCGAAGGCGAAAAACGTCGGCCCCTCCATGCCGCCCTCGAAGAACAGCTTCAGCCCCGCCGCGTCGGGTTCTGGATGGAACATCTCGGGGAAGTGCTCGGCATGCCAGGGCTGGATATGGGGCGAGAGGGCGACGGCGGCCTCTGCCGCTTCGCCGGCGCCGAGCTTGCGAGGGGTCTCCATCATTCCTCCTCGAACGGGTCCCATTCGTCCTCGACCTCGGCGAGAGCCTCTACCGAAGCCTCCGCCTCGATCTCGGCCTGGCTGTGGATGCTTGTGATCTTGGCGCCCGGGAAGGCGGCGATGACGCTCTGCACCATGGGATGCGCCTCGGCCTCTTCGCGCATCGCGATCTCGGCGGCGTCGCGCTGCTCAGTGATGGTCTCGGCGCCCGGCTCATTGGTGATGACCACGGCCCAGCGGTTGCCCGTGTAGCTCTGAAGGCGCTGGCCGAGCTTCTGGGCCAGGTCGGCGGGAGCGCGGGGCGAGGGCTCAAACTCGATGCGGCCCGGCGTATAGGAGACGAGGCGCACGCCGCGCTCGACATCAATCAGCAGCTGCACATCGCGGCGGGCGCGGATGAGCTCCACCACATCCTCGAAGCGGGCGAAACGGGCCAGCGCGCCCTCGTCGAGCGCCACGGCCACCTCGGCGCCGCCGCGCGCCTGCGTGCCGCCGCCACCGCCGCTCACCGCCGGGGCCGAGGCGTGCGCCTGCGGCCCGGCCGGCGCCGGGGCGCGCGGTGCCTGACCGCCGCCCCCACCCGTGGGGGCGGGCGTCGATTGCAGCTTGCGCACCAGGTCGTCAGGGCTCGGCAGGTCGGCGATATGGGTCAGGCGGATCACCGCCATCTCGGCGGCCATCATGGCGTTGGGCGCCGCCGCCACCTCTTCCAGCGCCTTCAGAAGCATCTGCCACATCCGCGCCAGCGCCCGCATCGGCAGCGCCTCGGCGAGGCTCCGACCGCGGTCACGCTCGCCGGGCGGCACCGTCGGGTCTTCCGCCGCCTCGGGCGTGACCTTGATGACGCTGAGCCAATGCGTGATCTCGGCGAGGTCTCGCAGCACCGCCACCGGGTCGGCCCCGTCGGCATATTGCCCGCCGATCTCGGTCAGCGCCGCCGCCGCCTCGCCCTTCATGATGAGCTCGAAGAGGTCCATGACCCGGCCGCGGTCGGCCAGGCCCAGCATGGCGCGCACCTCGTCGGCCCCCGTCTCGCCGGCCCCATGGGCGATCGCCTGGTCGAGCAGCGACTCGGCGTCGCGGGCAGAGCCTTCGGCGGCGCGGGTGATCAGGGCCAGCGCCTCGTCGGTGATCTCGGCGCCCTCGGCATCGGCGATGCGGCGCAGCAGCGCGATCATCACCTCCGGCTCGATGCGGCGCAGATCGAAGCGCTGGCACCGGGAGAGCACCGTCACCGGTACCTTGCGGATCTCGGTGGTGGCGAAGATGAACTTCACATGCGCCGGCGGCTCCTCCAGCGTTTTCAGGAGCGCGTTGAAGGCCGAGGTGCTGAGCATGTGCACCTCGTCGATGATGTAGACCTTGTAGCGCGCCGAGGCGGCCCGGTAGTGCACGCTGTCGATGATCTCGCGGATGTCGCCCACGCCGGTGCGGGAGGCGGCGTCCATCTCCATCACGTCGACATGGCGGCCTTCCATGATCGCGACGCAATGCTCGCAGACCCCGCAGGGCTCCGTCGTCGGGCCGCCGTTCCCGTCGGGGCCGATGCAGTTGAGGCCTTTGGCGATGATGCGCGCGGTCGTCGTCTTCCCGGTGCCGCGGATGCCCGTCATGATGAAGGCCTGCGCGATCCGGTCGGCCGCGAAGGCGTTCTTCAGCGTGCGCACCATGGCGTCCTGGCCGACGAGGTCGGCGAAGGTCTCGGGCCGGTACTTCCGGGCCAGCACCTGGTAGGCGGGTTTGGTCTCGTCACTCATGTTTGGCGGATTCTCCAAGGCCGGGCTAGGCTAGGGCGCCAGTGCTGCGAGGTCCATGCCCATGCCCGAGTTCAATATCCATGCGCTGCCGCTTCTGGCCGGCCAGCTCGCCCTCTCGCCGCTCCCCGGACGCACCCGTCACTACGCCGCCGACCTGCCGCGCCTGCTCGGCTGGCGCCCCGATCTGGTCGTCACCCTCTGCGAGGCGCATGAGCTGGAGCGCAAGGGCGCGGGCACCCTCGGCGAGGATCTGGCGGTTGCAGGTATTGCCTGGCGTCCCTTCCCCATCCGCGACTTCACCGCCCCGGCTGAGGATGCGGGCTGGCAGGCTCTCTCAACCGAGGCCCTCGCCATCCTCCACAAAGGCGGCAAGGTCCTCGTCCATTGCTTCGGCGGCTGCGGCCGCTCCGGCATGGCGGCGCTGCGCCTGATGATAGAGGCGGGCGAGCCGGCAGACGCCGCCCTCCCCCGCCTGCGCGCCATCCGCCCCTGCGCGGTGGAAACGGCCAGCCAGATGTCTTGGGCCCGCGCCACCTGAGCCCCCGCCCCCTCTCGCTTTCTTCGAAATACTCCGGGGTCCGGGGCAGCGCCCCGGGTCTCTCCACCCGCGCCGTCGCCCCGGCCCCTCGCGCTAATCGTCGTCCCATTGCGATTCCTTGGCCGCCCGCCGCGCCTTGCCATGCGAGGTGACCTTGCCGAACCGGCGGAAGCGGGCCCGCGCCTCGGCGATGCTCTCGGAATTGTGGCGGTCCTCGCGGCGCAGCTTTTGCCAGCGCTCCAGCCGCTCCGGCTCCAGCGTGCCATCTTCGATGGCGGCCTTAACCGCGCAGCCCGGCTCGGTATCGTGGCCGCAATCGGTGAAGCGACAGCTGGCGGCGAGGTCGGTGACATCGGCGAAGACGATATCGATACCCTCCGAGGCGCCCTCCAGCCCGAGCTCGCGCATGCCGGGCGTGTCGATCAGCCAGCCGCCGGCCCGCGTTTGCCGCAGCGAGCGGTGGCGCGTGGTGTGGCGGCCATGGGCATCGGCCTCGCGGATGCCACCGGTATCTGCCGCCTCGCCCGTCAGCGCGTTGAGCAGCGTCGTCTTGCCGGTGCCGGAGGAGCCGGTGAGGGCCAGCGTCATGCCGGGGCGGAGCCAGGGTTCCAGCCGCATCGCCTCATCCGGCTGGCGGGCGTCGAGCGCCAGGGCCGTGACGAGGGGCGACAGGCGCTGCGCCTGCGTGAGGTACTCCGCCGGGCGCTCCGCCAGGTCGGCCTTCGTGAGGATGACCAGCGGCAGGCAGCCCGAGGCTTCGGCCAGCGCCAGGTAGCGCTCCAGCCGGGCGACGGAGAAATCGGCATTGCAGGAGGTGACGATGCCGAGCGTGCCAACATTGGCCGCGATGAGCTGGCGCTCGGCGGCGATGCCGGCGGCGCGGCGGGCGATCTCGGTCTGCGGGGCAAGCCGCCGGGTGATGCTCGTGCCGTCATGCAGTACGAAATCGCCGACGGCATAGGCGGAGGACACCTCCCCGGGTTTCAGCGCTAGCACGCCCTCTGGCGAGAGCGTCTCGATCCGCGAGCGGTGCACGGCAGTGATACGGGCGGCGCGTGGCGCCTCGCCGGCCTGATCGGCGAAATGGTCCGACCAGCCAAGGTCGGCAAGTGTGGGTTGGGTCAATGAACTCGTCCCGAAAGAATGTGGCTCAAGATGCCCCTCAAAAAGGGACATGGCGCATCATCGGGCGTCTGGCCAGCCGTCAGCGGCGGGCGGAGGCCCGGAGAATGGTGACAATGGCCGTCATGACATCCTCCTCTTCGGCGAGGGTTCAAAGGTGAGAGGCTGGACAACGACCCAAGCGGGGCTCGTTACGGCTGCTTCCTTCCGGACCTGACCGGGTTGGCGAGGCGCTCGCCCGCGCCAACCTCTCAAGGGGGCATATAGAGGCGGGGCTTGAGTCGTGCAACCCGGGGTTCGCCAGTCGCGCCAACCGGTTTCCATGGGCCAGACGAAGGCCAGCCGCCCCGCCGCTCAGCTCGCGCTTTGCCTGTCGATATAGGCGCGCAGCTCTTCGGCCTCCTGGCGGGCGTCGCGCAGGCCGTCCATGGCGGCGCGCAGCTCGGCCTCTGTCTGGGCGAGCTGGCCGCCGATCTCGGCCTCGCGCTGCTGCATGTAGGTGATCGACTGGTCGCGGGTTTCCTCGGCCTCGTGCAGGGCCTGGGCCATGCGGTCGAGCTCGGAGATGTCGGCCTTGGTGACGCGGGTGAAGCGGTTCACCAGCCAGGACGCGAACCAGCCGAGGCAGAAGGCCACGAAAAGGATCACCGCTGTCGCGATGATGAATTCTGTCCTGTTCACGTCGCTGCCCCCATCGACATTCCCCTTGTAGCGCTTAGCCGCCCTCGGCCTCGGTTGCCAAGTCTTCGGGCCGCAGGGAAGGCCGCTTTTCGGGCGGCTCTTCCATCGCATTGGGGAAATCGCTCTGATCCGCCGCCGCGTCCTCGGCCCCGGCATCGCTGCCCTCGCCGGCTGTCTCGTCGGCCCCCTCGGAGGCCGCCTCGACCTCCGCCCCTTCGGGCGGGGGCGGCGGGCCTTCGGGCTCCATCAGGCGGAACTCGATACGGCGGTTGGCCTCGCGGCCCTCTTCGGTGTCGTTATCGGCGATCGGGTCGGCCTCGCCGAAGCCCGCGGCGCTGAAGGCCCCCACGGGCACGCGGCGGGTGCGCAGGGCCGTCAGCACGGCATCGGCACGCTGCTGGCTGAGGCGCTGGTTCATCTCTTCGCGGCCCTGGCTGTCGGTATAGCCGGCGATCTGCAGTGGCAGGTCGGGGCAGGCGCGCAGGATCTCGGCGATCTGGTCGACCACCGGCCCCGTCTCGGCCGTCAGGTTGGCAGAGCCGGGCTCGAAGAGGATCTTGCTGGACGCATTGACCTGCGTGATCTTGCTCACGCATTCCTCGGGGCTTGGCAGCGCTGCGATGGGGTCGAGCGCCTCGTCGTATTCGACGGCGACATCGACCTCGGCCGCCGGGCCCAGCTTGTCGATCAGCAGGCGGGTGATCGCCGCCTCCCCGTCGGGGTTGCCGGTGCGACCGCGCACCGAGATGCTCTCGGGCTCCACCACCACCACGCCGCTGCCCAGCTCGGCCAGCGCCTCGATGCCAGCGAGGACGCGGTTCGACCAGCCGCTCGGCAGGCCTTCGGCCACGCGGGTGCCCATCGTCAGGCTGCCGCCGACGAAGCGGGCGCGGGCGAAATCGCCGGCGATGTCGTTCATCAGCTCGCTCTCGACGCGGCCGCGCAGCTGCACCTCGCCCTCGTCGCTGAGCGTGGCAGTGAATTGCACCGGCCCCTGGTTGCCTTGCACCACCTCCGGCAGTTCGGCGGTGAGCGAGAAGACATCCGGCAGGGCGTTCTCCAGCTCGCCGACGACATTGTCGAAGGTGCTCTGCGCCAGGCCCGGCAGCGCCACGAGGCTGACATCGGCGTCCGAGAAGGTGAGGGTGCCGCCGCCGAGCTCATCGAGAGCCGCGATGCCGCGGGCCACAGCCTCGCCCCATTCGCGGCTGGGCGTGCCGAGGCCGAGCGTGCAATCGAGCGCGCCCTCCGCCCCGGCAGCGCGGCCGGCGGCCCCGATGCGGGCGCGCGCCTGCTCGGTATCGGCGGCGCAGGTCTCGAAGCGCGTGCCCTGGTCATCCATGACGAAACGCATCGCGAAGGGCGTGATCACAGGGCGGGGGGCAGAGATATCCACCACCACCCGCAGCCCGTCGGGCAGGTTGCGCCGCAGATCCGATTCGAGCGCGGCCTTCTCCTCGGCCCCGTCAGAGATCGCATCGACCTCGACGCGCCCGGCGGTGACGGAGATCTTCGAGCGCTCAAGCATGCCGAGCGCGCGCACGGAGTAGCTGAGCGCACCGCGCCAGCCGTCGGGCACGGGGTAATCGGCGACATCCAGCAGGTCGGACACCTCTGCATCGCCGGCAGCGCGGCGGATCTGGGCGAGGAACGCCTCGCGATCCGTTCCAGCCGGGATCAGCCCGATGAGGGAAACGCCGCTTTCGCTTTGCAGGATCTCGATGGCGAAATCGGGGGGCGTCATCGCCTCGCCGGCGGCGACCTGCATGCTGTCGATCACCCGGCTGGCATCGACGATGCTGCCGGCCACCGATTTGGCCCGAAAGCGCGCCGCCTCGCTTGGGGCCTGGCCTTCGATGATCACCTGCAGCCCGTCGCCCACGACAGAGGCCCAGTCGTAGCCCTGGGTCGTCAGCGCCTCGTCCACCGCTTCGACAGAGCCCTCCTCGACGGCCTTGGCCGTCAGCTGCGCGGCGCCCACACAAAGTAGGGCGGCCAGAAGGAAGGTGCCGATGGGTACGAGTTGGCGGGAAAGGCGCATGAATCCCCGAGCGTTGCTCCGATCGCCCCGTGATAGGCGGCGCAGGCCGCCCGATCAATCAGAGCAGGGATGCGATGGCAAAAAACGGCAGGGGCAACAAGCCCGCATCCCGGTTCGAGCGGAAAAGGCGCAGACATTCCGATGCGTCATCGGCGTCAAATCGCCCAAGCTGCCAGGCAAGATGCCAGCCCAGCGCCCATGGCCCGCCAAGCGCGATCACGAGTGAGAGAACCGAGCGATCCCCGCCGGCGAGCAGCACGGCGAGGCCCATGAGCAGCACCGCGCCGATGAGAAAGCCGCGCAGCCAGTGCCGGCTGTTGTTGCCGAAGAGGCGGGCGGTGGACTTCACGCCGATCAGCGCATCGTCTTCGACATCCTGATGCGCGTAGATCGTGTCGTAGAACAGCGTCCAGGCGATGCCTGCGGCGTAGAGCGCGAAGGCGGCGGGCGCCAGATGCCCGGCATGGGCGGCGAACAGCAGCAGCGCGCCCCAGTTGAAGGCGATGCCGAGAAAGACCTGCGGCCACCAGGTGAAGCGCTTGGCGAAGGGATAGATGGCTACGGGGGCGAGCGAGATTACCCCCAGCAGGATCGCGATGGGCGGAAAGGTCAGCAGGATCGCCAGCGCCACAAGCGCCTGCGCCGCCATCCAGGCCAGCGCCTGCTTCACGCTCACCTGGCCCGAGGGGATGGGGCGCGAGCGGGTGCGCGCGACGCCCCCGTCGATATGCCTGTCGGTGATGTCGTTCCAGGTGCAGCCGGCGCCGCGCATCAGGAAGGCGCCGATGGCGCTGCCGATGAGGAGCCAGATGTCGCCGGGCCGGGCCTCGCCGGTCTGCAGGATGGCGAGCGCGAGGCCCCAGAGGCAGGGCAGCAGCAGCAGCCAGGTGCCAGCCGGCCGGTCGGCCCGCGACAGGCGCAGATAGGGCTGGGCCCAGCCGGGGGCCCAACGGTCGACCCAGTTGCCGACGGAATCGGAAACCCGGCCTGCGTTGCCTTCGACCTCTGGCATATGGCCCCCTTTTGCCGCATCAACGCCGCATGGCACAGCGCGTCCGGCTTTATGTAGACCAGCCCCTCAGCGCGGGGCAATCGCTCGATCTGGAACCGGATCAGGCGCATTACCTGTTTTCGGTCATGCGCTTGGGCGAAGGCCTGCAGCTCGGCGTCTTCAACGGCCGCGATGGCGGCGAGTGGGAGGCGGTGATCTCCGAGACCGGCAAGAAGCGCGGGCGGCTCAACGTGCTGTTCGAAGCGGCCCCGGCGCTGGACAGGCCCGACCTGTGGCTGCTGTTCGCGCCCCTGAAGAAGGCGCGGACGGACATGATCATCGAGAAGGCGACAGAGCTGGGCGTGGCCCTCCTGCAGCCGATCTCGACCGACTTCACCAATGCCGAGCGAGTGCGCGAAGACCGGCTGGTGGCCATCGCCCGCGAGGCCGCTGAGCAATCCGGCGCGACTTCTGTGCCGGAAGTGGCGGGGCTGGAGAAGCTGAGCACCCTGCTCGACAGTTGGGACCCGGCGCGCGAGCTTTGGTTCTGCGACGAGATGCAGGCCGAGGCGCCCGCCGTGCCCGATGCCCCTGCCGAGGGGCCGGGCGCTATCCTGATCGGGCCGGAGGGCGGCTTCTCCCCGGCGGAGCGAGAGCGCCTGCGCGCCCTGCCCTTCTGCCGCCCTGTGGCGCTCGGCCGGCGCATCCTGCGCGCCGAGACCGCGGCGATCTCGGCTCTTACCCTCTGGCTGGCGGCGCGGGGCTTCCCGTGATCGCGGCGACAGAGGCGGACCGGCCGGAGATCGAGGCCTTCCTCGACGCCCGCCTGCCGCGTGCCATGTTCCCGCGTGCCAACCTCGCCCATCACGGCATGGCCGCCCTCTCACCCGCGGCGCACCGCCATGCCATGCGCTTCTGGATCAAGCGAGCTGCGGATGGCGAAGTGACGGATGTCCTTGGCGCCACGCAGGACGGCTTCCTGCTGCCCGCCTGCCCCACCGGCCCATGGGCCGAGGTGACGACGGCGCTACGCGGGCAGGAGATCGGCGCGCTGATTGGACCCGTCGAGGAGGTGCGCCCGCTGCGCGCCGCGCTCGGCCTGTCGGATACGCCCGGCGAGCTCGACGAGGTGCAGCCGCATTTCCTGCTGTCGCTGGAAGATCTCGTTGTGCGCGAGGGGCGGGGCGAGATCGTGCCCTTTGCCGATGCACCGCAGGGGGCTATCACCGGCTGGATGCGAGACTATTTCTCCGAAACGCTGGGCACGCCGCTCGATCTGGCGGTGATCGAGGCGGCGCGTGCCGTGCGCGCCGCTGCCGAGGCCGGCAGCCATGTCGTGCTGATGGAGGGCAAGGTGCCGCTGGCCATGACTGGTTTCAACGCGCGGCTGCCGGGCATCGTGCAGGTCGGCGGGGTCTATACGCCGCCCAATCTGCGCGGCCGCCACCATGCCCGCCGCGCCGTTGCCCTGCATCTCGCCCAGGCCCGAAGCCAGGGCGTGCAGCAGGCCACGCTCTTCGCCGCCGGCCCGCCGGCCATCGCCGCCTACGAGGCGCTGGGCTTCGAGCGGATCGGCCGCTGGGCGCTCTGCCGCTTTTCCGGCGCGCAGGTGCTGCATGGCTGAGCTGATCCGCCCCAAGGTGCGCGCGGCGCTGATGCGCTGGCACGAGGCGCTGACCGGCGCCGCGCTCGCGCTGCTGGCCGGTGCCTGGGCGTTGCAAAGCTTCGGCCTGCTGCGCTGGGTCGCCGCAGCCTTCGCGCTCGCCGGGCTCGCCTACGCGGCGGCGGGCCTGCAGCGCGGCTGGTTCCGGGGCCCCGGCGGCGGCCTGGGCGTGGTGCAAAGCGACGAGGGCGCCCTGTCGTGGCTGGGGCCGCAGGGCGGCGGCACCGTCTCGATCAGCGAGCTGGCCTCGCTCGATTATCACCCGGCGGAGGGGCTGAGCCCAGAGCGCTGGCGGCTGACCGACAAGTTGGGCAACGACCTCGCCATTCCGGCGGATGCCGCGGGCATCGAGGTGCTGTTCGACGCCTGCGCCAGCGTGCCCGGCCTCTCTACGTCGCGACTGATCGCCGCGCGCCGCGCCGGCGTTCCCGCCCGTCTCTGGCCCGAACGGGCCGCCCTGCCGCGCACGCTGCACTAGGCGGCCCGGCCCGGGCGCCTGGCCCGCTCCATTGACAAGGCCCTGCCCGCCCGCCACCTAGACCGGACCACAGACGCCAGCGCAGCAGACGGAGCGGCCCCCATGTCCATCCCCCAATCCGGCGGCGGCCCGATCGAGAGCTTCGACGACCTCGCGGGCTATCTCGAGGCCGGCTGCAAGCCGAAGGCCGACTGGCGCATCGGCACCGAGCACGAGAAGTTCGGCTATTGCCGCGACAGCCAGATGCCGCTGCCCTACGAGGGCGACCGCTCGATCCACGCCATGCTTTCGGGCCTGAAGGACCGCTTCGGCTGGTCCCCCGTCAGCGAGGGCGGGCATCTGATCGGGCTGGAGAAGGCGGGGGCCAATATCTCGCTCGAACCCGGCGGGCAGCTCGAACTCTCCGGCGCGCCGCTTGAGACGATCCACCAGACCTGCGACGAGGTGAACGCGCATCTGGCCGAGGTGAAGAGCGTCGCCGACGAGATCGGCGTCGGCTTCATCGGGCTCGGCGCGGCGCCGATCTGGCAGCATGACGACATGCCGCTGATGCCCAAGGGCCGCTACAAGCTGATGGACGGCTACATGCAGAAGGTGGGCACTGCCGGCACCACCATGATGCGCCGCACCTGCACCGTGCAGGTGAACCTCGATTTCGGCTCCGAAGCCGACATGGTGCAGAAATTCCGCGTGGCCCTGGCGCTGCAACCCGTCGCCACCGCGCTCTTCGCCAACTCACCCTTCTTCGAGGGCAAGGTGAACGGCCACAAAAGCTGGCGCGCCCGCGTCTGGCGGCATCTCGATGACGACCGCACGGGGATGCTGCCCTTCGTCTTCGACGAGGGCATGGGCTTCGAGGCTTACGTCGACTGGGTGCTCGATGTGCCGATGTATTTCGTCTACCGCGACGGCAAGTACATCAACGCCCTCGGCCAGAGCTTCCGCGATTTCCTCAAGGGTGAGCTGCCGGCCCTGCCCGGCGAAAAGCCGACGCTGAGCGACTGGGCCGACCACCTGACGACGGTGTTCCCCGAGGCGCGGATCAAGAAATTCATGGAGATGCGCGGCGCCGATGGCGGCCCCTGGCGCCGGCTCTGCGCCCTGCCCGCCTTCTGGGTGGGCCTGCTCTACGACCAAACGGCGCTCGATGCCGCCTGGGATCTCTGCAAAGACTGGGGCGCCGAAACGCGCGACGCCCTGCGCGTCGCCGCCTCGGTCGACGGCCTGCAGGGCTCTGCCAACGGCGTCTCGCTGCACGACGTGGCGCGCGAGGCGGTGGCCATCGCCGAGGCCGGCCTCAAGGCCCGCGCCCGCCCCGGTGCCGGCGGGTTGATCCCCGACGAGACGCATTTCCTTGCCGCGCTGAAAGAGAGCGTCGAGACGGGCATGGCCCCCGCCGACGAGCTGCTGGAGCGCTACCACGGCGAGTGGAACGGCGACCTCAGCCGCATCTACGGCGAGTTCAGCTACTAGGGACGCTTTTCCTTTTCATACGTTTCGGCGCGGGCCATGGTCCTTGCCGATAACGCTAGGGAAAGGACGGCCAATGCGCGATTTCTTCATTCGAGGGTTGGAAATCCTCGTCAATTTTCTCGTCGTTGCAATGGTCGTCATTTGGCTCTTGGCGACTGTAGCGAGCCTGTTCGCGGGCAGCCTTCCGCTCACGAATGGGACCGATGCGGTCTCTCAACTCGGACTGCCCCCATTCGTGACGGCTTTGCTCGTTTTCGTCCTTGGCGGCATCTACATCGTGGTCGTCGCAGGGGCGATGTATCTCGGTCTCGGCATTTACCAGAACACCCGGCGGACTGCCGAGCTGCTCGAAAGTATGGCCGGCGCTCAGCTCGCCAGAGCCCCGAACGGGCGGCGAGATCCGCCGCCGCTCAGCAATGGCTAAGATGTCCTAGCGTCGCGTGTTCGGCACCGAGCTGCCGCCGTAGGGCTCCCGCCCCAGCGGGTCGTCGCCATAGGCGTTCGGCCCGCGCGTGCCCCGCCCGGCCAGCCAGACGAGGAGGATGATCGCGCCGATCAGCGGGATCAGCCAGAGCCACCACCACCAGCCCGAGCGATCGGTATCGTGCAGCCGCCGGACCGTCACCGAGATCGAGGGCAGCAAGGTGATCAGCCCGAAGAGCGAGGTGAACGGCGTGATACGCGACCACACCGCATAGCCGCGCCCCCCGTCGCCGACATAGCTCGCGCTTTCGCCGAACAGCGCGACATCGAGCCAGCCCAGCACGATGCCGGCAAGGATGCTGAACAGCACCCACCACCAGAACTCCGAGCGCGGCGCCCGGCCCGAGAAGGTGACGTAGTTGCGGAAGTTGTGCGTGATCGCCTGGCCGAACGTCATGTCTGTCTCCCTCACCGCTGCGCGAACTCTAGAGCAGCGCCGCGCACGGGGCCAGATGCAGGGCGGTCAGTTCAGGCGGGCGACGACATAATCGGCGAGGTCGGCGAGCATCTGGCGGATGGGGCTGTCCGGCAGCACTGCCAGAGCCTCTTTCGCGGTGGCCGACCAGCCCAGCGCATCGGCGCGGGCGGCGGCCAGCGTGCCGTGCTTCTCGAACAGGCGCAGCGCCTCGTCGAGATCGCCGTCTTCCACGCGGCCCTTGCCGATGGTGCGGCGCCAGAAATCCCGCTCGCCCTCGTCGGCAGCGGCCACGGCGCGGATCACCGGCAGGGTCATCTTCCCCTCGCGGAAATCATCGCCCCGGTTCTTGCCGATGCCGTCGTCCCCTTCGTAATCGAGCAGGTCGTCGGCGATCTGGAAGGCGAGGCCCAGCGCGTCGCCATAGGTGAACAGCGCCTGTTCCTCCGCCTCACTGGCCCCGGCGATGACCCCGCCGGCCCGCGTGGCGGCCGAGAAGAGCGCGGCCGTCTTGCCGCGGGCGATGGTTTCGTAGGTTTCAGCCGTCACCTGCAGGTTCCGGCTGGCAGAGAGCTGCAGCACCTCGCCCTCGGCGATGGTGGCGGCGGCATTGGCGAGGATATCGAGCACCCGCATCGAGCCGGTCTCGACCATCAGCTGGAAGCTGCGAGCAAACAGGTAATCGCCCACAAGCACTGACGAGGTGTTGTCCCACAGCAGGTTCGCCGTGGGCCGGCCCCGGCGCTGCTCGCTCTCATCCACGACGTCGTCATGCAGCAGCGTGGCGGTGTGGATGAACTCCACCGCGGCGGCGAGATTGAGGTGATGGCTGCCCTCGTAGCCCAGCATCCGCGCGGCGCCGAGCGTGAGCATCGGCCGCAGGCGCTTGCCCCCGGCCTCGACGAGATGAGCCGTCACTTCGGGGATGCGCGGCGCGTGGCGGCTGGCCATCCGGTCGCGGATGAGCGCGGTGACGCCGGCCATGTCGCCGGCCAGCTCTGCAGCCAGCCGCTCATGCGGGCCGGCGGGCGATGTATCCAGGCTCATGACCACATTGCCCGGCGCGTGTGCGCCGCCTCGACAAAGTCTGCGCCGGTTCTTACCTCGGAAGACATGAAGGAACTCCTGCGCACAAACGACCCCACAATCATCGCCTTTGCTACGGCGCTGCTCGGCGGCGAGGGTATAGACTGCTTCCCAATGGACGACAATATGAGCGTCCTCGAAGGGTCGATCGGCATTTTGCCGCGGCGCCTGATGGTGCGCAGCGAAGACCACACCCGGGCTGCCCGGGTGATGACGGACAATGGCATCGTCCTCTAAGGACGGCAGATGACCTCGCCCTCCGATCCCGCCACCACGCTCGACGCCTTTCTCGGCGGTCGGCTGAACCTGCACCAGCCGGCGCGGGGCTACCGCGCAGGCACAGACCCGGTGCTGCTCGCCGCCGCCGTGCCCGCCAGCGCCGGAGACAGCGTGCTTGAGCTGGGCTGCGGCGTGGGCACGGCGCTCTACTGCCTCGGCGCGCGGGTGCCCGGGCTGCGGCTGGTGGGGCTGGAGCTGCAGGCGGAGTATGCCGCGCTCGCCCGGCGCAATGCGGCCGAGAACGGGATGGTGGCCGAGATCCACGAAGGCGATGTCACCGCCCTGCCCGCCGCGCTGAAGGCCGGGCGCTTCGCCCATGTCATCGCCAACCCGCCCTTCTTCGCCCCCGGCGCCGGCAAGGTGGCCGCCGACAGCGGCCGCGCCGCGGGCCGGCGCGAGGCGGCCCCGCTGGAGGCCTGGGTCACCGCCGGTTCGCGCCGTCTGGCGCCCGGCGGCCAGTTCACGCTGATCCTGCGCACTGAGCGGCTGGCAGAGGCGCTGGCTGCCGCGCATGGGCATCTCGGAACGCCCGTGGTTCTGCCCCTCACCTCGCGCGAAGGGCGGGCGGCGGAACGGGTGATCCTGCGGCTCAAGAAGGGTGGCCGCGCCGGACTGACGCTGCTGCCCCCGCTGATTCTGCATCAGGGTGCGGCCCACGAGCGGGATTCCGACAGTTTTACAGACCTTGTCTCCCGGGTGCTGCGTGACGCGGCACCCCTTCCTTTTCAGGCTTAACCTTGCGTCAAGGAGTCGGCGACAGGATGCTCATGGAGCGTCCGCCGACCGGCTTTTCGTGACAGGGCGGGCTGGCCGTGCTGAACTGCTCTTGCGTGAACCATCATCTCCAGGGAGATCCGAATGAGCGTCACTTCACATCTCACCGAACTCAGGAAGAAGCACGAGCACCTCTCCGCTCAGGTGGAAGAGGCCCAGCGCCGCCCGGCCTCTGACGATCTGGCTCTCGCCAAGATGAAGAAGATGAAGCTCGCCCTGAAGGAGCAGATCACCCGCCTCTCGCCGCAATAGCCCGCCTGCGCCGGGCTGCGGCACCGGGGCCGAGCGCGGCGAGCGCCGCGCCGGCCGTGATCAACCCCGCCGCCCCGGCCAGCCGCCAGCTCGGCTGCGCCAGGCCGGCGGCCACCAGCACGAGGGTGGAGAGCAAGGGCGCCGCGTAAGAGGCGGTGCCAAGCAGCTGGATGTTGCCGCGCTTGGTGCCGATGTCCCACAGGAAGAAGGCCAGCCCCACCGGGCCAAGCCCCAGCCCCAGCACGGCCAGCCAGCCGCCGGGGGTGGCCGGCCAGGCCGTGGTTTCCACCGCCAGATGCGCCGCGAGCGACAGCAGCGAGGCCGCCATGCAGGTCACGGCCACCGCCGCCGTCGGCACCTTCCCGAAGTGCCGCGAGCCGACGGAATAAAGGCTCCATGTCAGCGCGCAGGCCAGCGCAAAGGCATAGCCGCCCCAGGCGCCGCCGGCCCGGTCGCCGCCAAATGCCGCGCCGAGGATCAGCGCAGCGCCGACAAAGCCGAGGCACGCGCCCAGGATATGCGCGCCATGCAGCCGCTCGCCCGGCAGCAGGCCTGAGAAGAGCACAATGAGCAGAGGCCAGAGATAGGCGATCAGCCCCGCCTCCGCTGGCGGGGCCAGGCGCAGGGCGGTGAAATAGAAGGCGTGGTAGAGGAACAGCCCCGCCGTGCCGAAAGCATAGGCGCTCAGCGGCACCCGCCGCAGCGCCCCCAGCCCGCCGGAGACCGCGACCCAGACAAGCCCGATGCCGCCGCCGAGCGCAAAGCAGATCGCGTTGAGCTGGAAGGGCGGCACCGGAGCGCTTGCCACGGTCAAAACCGCCAGCAGCGCCCAAAGCAGCACCGCCCCAAATCCCCACGCCGTCGCTCTGGCCCGCTCGTCCATCGTCGCCTCCGCCGCCCATAGGCACCCGTGAGTCGGCCCGGGTCAAGGACGCCGCAGGCGCCGCCAACGGCGGGCGAAGCTCCTTGACGCGGGGCGAGTCGCATTCACCCTCGGCGAGGCCTGTTTGCGGGCAGACCTGCCAGCAAACGGCCTCTCAGCAAACCGGAAATCCCGCCTCAACAGGCACAGCCCAGCCCTGCTCGCGCAAAGCTGCCCTGGCGCGCCGGGGTGGGCGGGCGGGAGGCGGGCCAGGGCAGCGGGTTCAGTGCAGGTACTGCCCGCCGTTGGCCGACAGCGTCGAGCCTGTCACGAAGCCCGCCTTGTCCGAGGCGAGGAAGGTCACGCAGCGCGCGATTTCTTCCGCCTCACCCAGCCGGCCGAGGGGGATCTGCGGCAGGATCACCTCGTTCATCGTCTTCTGCGGGATCGTGCTCATCATCTCGGTATTGATGTAGCCGGGGCAGACGGCGTTGACCGTGATGCCCGCCCGCGCGCCCTCCTGCGCCAGCGCCTTGGTGAAGCCGATATCCCCCGCCTTGGCGGCGGCGTAATTGGCCTGGGCGAACTGGCCCTTCTGGCCGTTGATCGACGAGATGTTGATGACGCGGCCGAACTTGCGGGTGCGCATGCCGGGCCAGACGCTATGGGTCATGTTGAACAGGCCCGTGAGGTTGGTCGAGATCACCTCGTGCCATTGCGCCGGCGTCATGCGGTGGAAGGGCGCATCGCGGGTGATGCCGGCATTGTTGACCAGCACCTCCACCGGCCCCAGCGCTGCCTCCACCTCGGCCACGCCAGCCTGGCAGGCGTCGTAGTCCGACACGTCCCATTTGAAGGCGGGGATACCGGTCTCGTCGGTGAAGGCCTGCGCCTTTTCGGCATTGCCGGCATAGGTCACGGCGACCTTGTAGCCCTCGTCCTGCAGGGCGGTCGCAACGGCGGCGCCAATGCCCCGCGTGCCACCCGTCACCAACGCCACGCGCGCCGGCGCGATACTATCGGCCATCCTCAAACTCCTCCCTGGTCAATACGCCCGGATGTTATCCCCCGGGTCACCAGAGGGGCGGCATACCGCCCCTCTCTTAAAATCTAGGTCGTCACAAAAGGGATGGTGTCAGCGCTCGACGCACATGGCAACGCCCATGCCGCCGCCGATGCAGAGCGTCGCGAGGCCTTTCTTGGCGCCGCGGCGCTTCATCTCGAAAAGCAGGGTGTTGAGCACGCGGGCGCCCGAGGCGCCGATCGGGTGGCCGATGGCGATGGCGCCGCCGTTGACGTTCACGATGGACGGGTCCCAGCCCATGTCCTTGTTCACGGCGCAGGCCTGGGCGGCGAAGGCCTCGTTGGCCTCGACGAGGTCGAGGTCTTCCACCCGCCAGCCGGCCTTGTCGAGCGCCCGGCGCGAGGCCTGGATCGGCCCGACGCCCATGATCGACGGGTCCACGCCCGCGGTGGCGTAGCTGGCGATGCGGGCCAGCGGCTCGATGCCGCGCGATTCCGCCTCGCCGGCGCTCATCAGCAGCACGCCGGCGGCGCCGTCGTTGATGCCCGAGGCGTTGGCGGCGGTGACAGTGCCGTCCTTGGTGAAGGCCGGGCGCAGTTTCTGCATGCTTTCGATGGTGGCGCCGTGGCGGATGTATTCATCCTTGTCGACCGTCACCTCGGCCTTGCGGGTCTTCACGGTGAAGGGCGTGATCTCGTCCTGGAACTTGCCGGCGTTCTGCGCCGCCTCAGCCTTGTTCTGGCTGGCGAGGGCGAATTCGTCCTGCTGGTCGCGGGTGATCTGCCACTGCTCGGCGACGTTCTCGGCCGTCTGGCCCATGTGGTAGCCGTTGAATGCGTCCCACAGGCCATCCCTGATCATCGTGTCGATGAAGCTGACATCGCCCATCTTGGTGCCGGCGCGCAGGTTCTGCGCATGCGGCGAAAGGGTCATGTTCTCCTGCCCGCCGGCCACCACGATGCCGGCATCGCCGAGCATGATGTGCTGGGCGGCCAGCGCCACTGCGCGCAGCCCGGAGCCGCAAACCTGGTTGATGCCCCAGGCGGCGCTTTCGATTGGCAGGCCGGCGAGGATATGGGCCTGGCGGGCCGGGTTCTGCCCCTGGGCAGCGGTGAGGACCTGACCGAGGATGGTCTCCGACACCTCGCCCTTCTCCACCCCGGCGCGGGCGACGAGCGCCTCGATGACGGCAGCGCCCAGCTGATGGGCGGGGGTGTTTGCGAACGACCCGTTGAACGATCCCACGGCCGTGCGCGCGGCCGATGCGATGACGACGTTTGTCATGGAGGCTCCTCTCCTCTGGTCCCGGGCCAAGCCTGCCCGGCTTCGGAGGGGAACTTAAGGTTGGCGCCGCGCCGGCACAACGGATTTGGCAGCGCCGCAGCAGCTGAGGCGAGGATTGACCGCCAGCGGGGTGGCCTCGCGGGACCCCTAGAGCGTCGGTTTCGGCACCCCGTAGTGCCAGCCCTGCAGGCAATCGACCCCGAGGCGGATCATGTGCTCGGCCTCCGCCGCCGTCTCGACCCCTTCGGCCACGACATACATCTCGAACTGATGCGCCACGGTGATGAGCGCCTCGGCAATCACCTGGCTGTCGGGCGAATCCTGGATGCCGGAGACATAGGATTGGTCGATCTTGGCGAGGTCGAAGAGAAAATCCTTCAGATGCGCGAAGGAGATGTGGCCAGCGCCGAAATCGTCGAGCGCGAAATGCACGCCCTTGGGCTGCATCTCGGCCATGAAGCGGGTGACCACCTCTGGCAGCAGCATGGCGGAATCTTCGCTGATCTCCAGAATCAGGCGGTTGCCGAGCCCGTCGAGCCGGGCCAGCCCGCGCGAAAGCTCTTCGCGCCAGGCGCCATCGGCGATGGAACGGGCCGACATGTTGACGGCCAGCCGCAAATTGGGGTGCTGCGCCAGCTTCATCATGCCAAGCTTCAGCGCCAGCACATCGATATCGCGGCCCAACGCCGTTTCCTCGACATGGGGCACGAACTTGGCAGCGGGCAAGATGCGCCCGCCCTCGTCGAGCAGGCGGATGAAGGCCTCGTAGAAGGCCACCTTGCCGGTGCTACCGGCGGCGACGATGGGCTGGAAGGCGAGCTGGGCGCGGCCGGTGGCCAGCGCCTCGCGCACCATTTGCGGCATGTCGCGGTCGCGCGCCTGCATCGCGGCTTCAAGCGGCGATGACGGGGCCTCCTGTCTGGCTTCGAACCCGGGCACTGGTGCAACTCCTTGCGCGATGCGAACTGTCGGGGGAATTAGCTAACGCCAGCTTGACGAGGGCGGGGCGAAACTGAGGTCGCATTATGGAACGCTGCAGCTGGTGCGGGGATGACCCGCTTTACGTCGCCTATCACGACGAAGAATGGGGCGTGCCCGAGTACGATGGCCGCGCCTTGTGGGAAAAGCTGGTGCTCGACGGGTTTCAGGCCGGGCTCTCCTGGATCACCATCCTGCGCAAGCGAGACGCTTTCCGCGCGGCCTTCGAGGGATTCGACCCGCACAGGGTGGCGCGCTGGGGCGAGGCAGAGGTGCAGCGCGCGCTGGCCGACCCCGGTATCGTGCGCCATCGCGGCAAGATTGAGGCATCTGTGCGCGGCGCTCAGGCATGGGAGCGAATCGAGGAGCGCGAGGGGTTCTCAAGCTACCTGTGGCGCTATGTCGATGGCGCGCCGCTGCAGAATGCCTTCAGGCCGGAAGAGATCCCGACGCAGACCGAGCTGTCGCAGCGGATCTCGAAGGATCTGAAGAAGGAAGGCTTCACCTTCGTCGGGCCAACGATCGTTTATGCTTTCATGGAGGCGGTCGGCATGGTGAACGACCACGTCGTCACCTGCCATCGGCACGAGGCTGTCAAGCGCCTCGCCTGACCCGCGCCACGGAGACCAGATGGTTTCCGTGCCCGAATTCCATATGGAATTCGGCGCCTAGCTCCAGCGGCCCAGCGCGGCTTCGTCGGTCTCCGTCGCCTCCACCCAGGCCTCTCCAGCCTCGGTGACTTCCTTTTTCCAGAAGGGCGCTCGGCTCTTCAGCCAGTCCATCAGGAATTCGGCCGCCGCGAAGGCATCACCGCGGTGCGGCGCGGCGGTAGCGACCATCATGATCGGCTCGCCGGGGGCGAGGCGGCCATGGCGGTGGATCACCAGCGCCCCGGCCAGTGAGAACCGCTCAAGCGCCTGCTGGCGCATCGCCTCTGCCGCCTTCTCGGTCATGCCGGGGTAATGCTCCAGCTCCATGTAGCGCAGGCCGCCGGCGACATCGCGCACCACACCGGTAAAGCTGACGACGGCCCCCGCCCCGTTCATCGCGGCGGTGAAGGCGTTCAGCTCCACCCCCGCATCGAAGGGCTCGGCCTGAATGCGAGTGGCCATCAGCCGCCCGTCATCGGCGGGAAGAAGGCCACCTCGCGCACGCCGGTCAGCGGGGCATCGAAGCCCGCCAGCTCCTGATCGAGCGCCACGCGGAGGGCGCGCGTGTCGGCAAAGGCGCTGGCATGGCCGTCGCCGCGCGCCTTCAGCTCTTCCACCAGCGCCGCCACATCGGTGGCGGAGGTCTCCACCTCTTCACTCGCGGCGCCCACCCGCTCTCTCAGCCAGGCGAAATAGCGTATCTGCATCAGGCATCCCTCAGGAACGGCAGGGATTTGCGGAAATAATCCCAGCCGGTCACCACGGTCAGCGCCGCGGCGATCCACAAGAGCACGACCCCAGCCCACCAGCTGATCCACATGCCGTAGAACTTCCACGTCAGGCCCATCGGATCATGCGCCGTACCGGCGATGATGGCGTCGATGGCCGGCTGATCGAGCCCCGCGGTTTCAACGGTGTAGTAATGCTCGAACGCGCCCTTGGAGAAGAGCACCGCGATGGCGACCATCTGCGCCGTCGTCTTCCACTTGGCGAGCTTGGTGACCTTCAAAAGGCCGGCCTTGCTGCCGAGATACTCGCGCAGCCCGGCGACGAAGGTCTCGCGGAAGAGGATGAACGTGGCGGGCAGCAGAATCCACGGATCGAGCCCCAACCCGCCGGTGGAGAGGCCGGTGATGATGAGCAGCGCGATGGTCACCATGGCCTTGTCGGCGATCGGGTCGACCATGGCGCCGAAGCGGCTCTCCTGCCCCCAGGCGCGCGCCAGGTAGCCATCGAAGAAATCCGTCACCGCCGCGAGCACGAAGAGCGCGAGCGCCACCCAGTCGGCCAGCGGCCGGGCGAAGAACAGAAAGAGGATCGCCACAGCCGGCGCCGCGAACAGGCGCAGAAGCGTGAGCAGATTGGGCAAGGTCCATGTCATGGCAGGTTACGTAGCGCGGGCGGGGGCAGAGCGCCAGTTTTGGTAAGATGGGGGGTGGGGTGCGGGGACTTAGGCTGATGTGGTGGGGTCGTGAGTTAAGAGCACAGAGGGACCAACGGATAGTTATGTCTCCCAAGCGGACTAAGCGGCAGTTGCCAATGCTAGACCAATCGTCTGCTTTTTGTTCAGTTCAAGGGAAAGCTGAGAAGGCTGAGCTTATGTTTGAGGTCGAACCAACAGAAGAAAGTGGCGGCGTTTGTGATTGCTGTGGCAATCAAACTCGAACTGTTTGGGGCTATGTTCACAAAGAGGGAGTAGGCACCGTCGCAAGTTACTTCGTTCAATGGACCGTTGGTAGATCGATTGAAGATCACCCTGCAAATTTCGATTTAATCTATGGAGCCTGGGGTGAGGGAACGACGAAAAATGACCGGCGCGCGATCTCCCTCATCCACTTTGAAAGTGAAGGCGTTCCCGGTGTTGCAGTGATCGATGCAAACACCCGACCCGTCGCCTCTAGCGAACTTGTCGGATCAGCGATGAGCCGTGAAGAACTCATCGGCACACCTCTGGCTCAGCAGGTATTTTCTGTATTTGATGCAGTGATTTCGCAGGATGCTCGCTTAAGCTGACATTCGCTGAGATGCAGAGTCCGGGAAACGGCTCGAACCGGACTTTGCCCACAAAGTGTCTCCAGAATCCACCAATGCGGCTTGGGCCGAAGAAAGGCGCGACAAGCCCCAGATCCTATCCTCCTACCCCCGCTGCATCACCTCCACCGTCAGCACCGTCGGCAGGTGCCGGGCAATCTCCTCCCAGCTCTCGCCCTCGTCGAAGCTGGCGAAGACCGAGCCGGAGTTCGTGCCGAAATAGAGCCCCGCCGGGTCCATATGGTCGCCCGTCATGGCCTGGCGCAGCACGGTGAAGAAGCAGCCCGATTGCGGCAGCCCCTCGCGCTGTGCCTCCCAGCTCTCACCACCGTTCGTGGTGCGCCAGACCGCCGCTGCGCCGTCCAGCGGGTAGCGGCCGTCCTCGAAGAGCGGCAGCGTCCAGAGTGTCTGGCCGTCGCGCGGGTGGATCTGCACGGGGAAGCCGAAGGTCGAGGGCAGGTTGGCGGTGATATCGTCCCAGCTGCGCCCGCCATCGGAAGAGCGCCAGACGCCGTGGTGGTTCTGCTGGTACAGCAGATCCTCGCCCCCGGGCGCGCGCATGATGTTATGCACGCAATGGCCGGTATCGCCGTTCGCCGGCCCCGCCGGGTGGCTGTGCCCCTCGCAGGCCTGCGCGTTGGAGAGGCGGTTGCGCCGCTCCCATGTCTCGCCGCCATCCTCGGTGGCGAAGACGCCGGCGGCCGAGATGCCGACCCACATCTTGGCCGGATTGGCCGGGTCGGAGATGATGGAATGCAGCACCAGCCCCGCAGCGCCGCCATGCCAGTCTTCGGCGGAGGGGTGGTCGGTCAGGCCCGGCACCAGCTCCCACGTCTTGCCGCCATCCTCGCTTTTCAGCAGCTTGGCCGGCTTGGTGCCGGCGTAGAGCGTGCTGCCGATGCGGTGCAGCGACCAGATCTGCTTGAAGTCATCGCCAAAGGGCAGGGGCTCACCGGTGATGCCGAACATCTCGGCCATGCCCGGCTCTTCCTTCGCCCACTCGTCCATCTGGCCCGTGGTGAGGCGGGCATTCTCCCAGGTCTCGCCATCCTCGCTGCGCCAGACGCCCGCGCCAGACCACTCGCTGCCGCCGCCGGCCCAGATGGCGCCGCTCTCGGGGTCGCTGGCGAAATGGTTGATCGGCCAGCCGCCGCAATGCGGCCCGGTCAGCGACCAGCCAGAGCGGTCTGTCCCGCCGGAGAGGAGGAAGGCGCCCTTGGTGGTGCCGACAAGGACAGTCAGATCGGATGGCATCTTCTCACTCCCGCAACCTTCGCACTTAAGTTGATATCAATGCTTCGCGATTCGGCAAACGGAATCTTGTCGGGTACGGAACGGTTGCGACAATGGTCTGGCGGCGCAGTCCTTCTTGCCGCGTGGGGACGGAGCCTAACCCTCCGCCCCGCAGATCTCGCGGATATGCGTCGCGACCATCAGGTCGAGATGGGCGCCGCCCCCGTTCTTGAACAGCGTGATCTCGTCGGCGCTCTGCCGGGCGAAGGCCTCGGGCTGATAGTAATCCGCCAGCACGTCCGCCTCGGTGATCGCCCCCTCCTCCATCGGCGCGATCAGCTCGCCGATCTCGCCGATGGTCGTGGCGCGGCTGTCGACGAAGACCCGCGCCCGCGCCATGGCCGCATCATCCGCCTCGCGCATGTCGGGCCGGTAGGCGCCGATGAGGTCGATATGCTGGCCGGGCTGCAGCCAGTCGCCCTTGATGAGCGGCTCGGTGGACATGGTGGCCGAGGCGACGATCTCGGCCCCGCGCACCGCCGCCTCAAGATCGCCTGCCACCTCGGCGCCTGTCGCCTCGGCCAGCGCTTCCGCGCGGGCGGGGGTGCGGTTCCACAGCGCGAAGCGTGCGCCGGGGAAGGCGGCGCCGTAAGCCTCGATCAGCGAGGCAGCGACAGTGCCGGCGCCCAGGATGAGGATCTCCCGCGCCTCGGGCCTGGCCAGCCGGCGGGCAGCCAGCAGCGAATCCCCCGCCGTCTTCCACTTGGTGACGAGGTGGAAATCCACCAGCCCCGCCAGCTCGCCCGTCTCATCGGAGAACAGCGACATCGCACCGCCGACGCTGGGCAGGCCGCGCGCGCCATTGCCCGGAAACACCGTCGCCGTCTTCACGCCGATGCCGAGCCCGTCGATCCAGGCGGCGCGGCTCAGCATCGTGTCGCCGCCGCGGCGCAGGATGCTGTCCTTCACCTCGGCCTTCGGCAACTGATGCCCCGCCGCGATGGCATCGGTGAGGGCCAGCCACTCCAGATGGCGCTCGCCCTCGTCGAACGAGATAAACGGGATGCTCATGCCGCCTCCTCCGCGCTCAGCAGCCCCTCCTCCACCAGCCGCGCGGCCAGGGCAGAGGGTGAGGTGAACAGCTGCGTGTGCCAGCCATGCGACGCCGCCATCTCGATATTGTCGGGCCGGTCATCGGTGAAGAACAGCGCCCCGCCCTTCAGGCCCAGCGCATGCTCCACATGGGCGTAGATGGCACCGTCTGGCTTGGCCATGCGCAGCGGGCCCGAGAGGAAGACCTCATCGAATTCTTCGAAGAACGGGTAGTTCTCGGCGGCGATGGCGAAGGTCTCCTCGCCGATATTGCTGAGGATATGGCAGGGCATGCCCTTGCGCTTCAGCGCCCGGAACAGCCGCACCGAGCGGTCGATCACCGGCGAGGCGATCTCGGCCCAGCGGTCATGCCACATCAGGATCGCCTCCGCATGCTCGGGGTTCTCCTCCGCCACGCCGGCCACCACGTTGCGGAAGGGCTCGCCCCGGTCGACGCGCTCATTCATGGCGTGCAGGTCGACGGCGTCGAAGAGGGCGCGGCGCGCTTCCTCGCCGATCTGCGAATCGTAGAAGCTCTCGGGCTGCCATTCGATCAGCACGTTCCCGATATCGAAGACGACCGCCTCGATGGGGCCCTCATAGGTGCCGCTCATCCGCGATACTCCGCGTCGGTCACCTCGCCGAGCCAGCGCACTGTCTCGCCGTCCTTGGCCTCCTGCACGGCGATATGGGTCATCGGCTGGTCGGGCGCGGCGCCGTGCCAGTGCTTCTCGCCAGCGGGGAACCAGACGGTATCGCCCGGCCGCACCTCTTCGATCGGGCCGCCCTCGCGCTGGACGCGGCCGATGCCGGCGGTGATGAGGATGGTCTGTCCGAGCGGATGGTCGTGCCAGTAGGTGCGCGCCCCCGGCCCGAAGGTGACGTTCAGAAACGTCGCCCGCCCCGGCCCCTCGGCCTCTGCCAGCCATTCCATCCAGACGGTGCCGGTGAACATGTCGTCCGGGCCGTTCGTGGCCGGCTCGCTGCCGGCGCGGATAATCTTCATGGGGACCTCCTCGGTTTCTCCAAAGAGGTACGGCACCCGCCGCCAAATTCCACCCCCTCAAGAACCGGCACCGGCCACCCTCTCCCCGTCGCTCCCCTCCACACAGGCGCCGCCCTCGATCCCCAGCCGAGCGCGGCCTGCAAGCTCCCGCCCTGTCTTTGCTCCTGAAAAATCCTCGGGGGGCTGGCGCAGCCAGCGGGGGCAGACAGCCCCCTCCACCCTGTCCACCCGCGCCTACCTGCCCGCAGCGCGCCCGCTGCCCGGGCCGGCCGGGGTGGGTGGGCGGGAGGCCGGCCCGGGCAGCGGCCTCTCCACACGCGGCCCCGTCAGGCCCCTTCGGCCAGCAGCGCCTCGAACACCGGCTCCGGATCGTCCACCTCCACCAGCCGGCGCCCCTCGATGACCCAGAGGCGGCTTGCGACATTGCGGATGAAGCTGCGGTCGTGGCTGACGATCAGGCAGGTCGCCTCCTTGTCCAGCAGCTCGTCCTGCAGCGTCTCCTGACCATCGATGTCGAGATGGTTGGTCGGCTCGTCGAGCAGGTAGAAGTTCGGATGCATCAGGCGCAGCACCAGCATGGCCAGCCGCGCCCTCTGCCCGCCCGAAAGCTGCGCCAGCGGCGCGCGCTGCTGGTCGGGCGTCAGCCCCGAGCTGGCCAGCAGGCTGCGGGCGCGGTCGTCGCCCACATCGAAGCGGGTGGAGATCACCCCGAAGGCGGTGCCCTCCTCGCCGATCTGGCCCAGATCCTGAGCCGAGTGGCCCAGCACCAGCGTCGCCGCGGCGCGGACGCTCTCGTCATCCCCTTCAATCGCCCTCAGCACCCGGTTCACCAGCTGCGTCTTGCCGGCGCCGTTCGGCCCCATCAACACCACCCGGTCGCCCCGCTCGATCCAGGCCGGCCCGAAGCGGTAGAGCGGCCGGCCATCGGGCGTCTCCACCCGCGTCTCGTCGAAAGAGATCAGCGCCTTGGCATGGGTGCCGGCATTCGTCAGGCGGATCACCCCCGCGCCCTGCTCGCGATGCGCCGGGCGCGCCCGCTCTTCCATCGCCGCCGCGCGCTCGGTGAGCTGCTTGGTCTTGGTGAGCAGCAGGTCAGAGCCGGAGTTGATGCCGATGTTCTTCAGCTTCGCCGCCTGTTTGCGCAGCTCCTTGGCCTTGCGCATCTCGTTCTCGAAGCGCCGGCCATCGGCCGCATCGGCCTCGTCCAGCGCCGCCAGCGCCTTCGTGTAGGGCAGCGCGAAGCTGCGGCTGCGCTCGGGCCGCAGGAACAGAGTCTGCGTTGTCACGGCATCGAGGAAGGCGCGGTCGTGGCTGGCGATGATCAGCGTCAGACCGGCGCTCTTCACCCAGCGCTCCAGCGCACCGATGCGCGCAAGATCGAGGTGGTTGGTCGGTTCGTCCATCAGAAGCAGGTCCGGCTCGCCCACCACGGCGCGGGCCAGCATCGCCAGCCGCTGCCAGCCGCCGGAGAGGGCGGCGAGCGGCGCTTCGGCCGCCTCCACCGAGAAGCCGAGATCGGCGAGCAGCACATCGGCGCGCCAGCCTTCGTAATCGGCAACCTCGGGGTCGAGCCCCTGGGTCACCACCTCGCGCACGGGCATAGGAAGCGCCGCGGCGGGGATCTCCTGCTGCAGATGGGCGATCTTCAGGCCGCGGGCGCGGGTGATGTCGCCGGTCGTCGGCTCCTCCTCGCCCGCGATCAGGCGCAGAAGCGTGGATTTGCCATGGCCATTGGCGGCGACGAGGCCCAGCCGGTCGCCCTTCTCGAGCGAGAGGTCGAGGCCGGAGAACAGCGGCAGGCCGCGGGTGTAGCTAAGGTCTTTGAGGGTCAGAAGAGGCATGTCGGCACTTTCGGAAGCATATGTCGGCGGGCACCGGCAAGCGCCGGGCCCCGAAGACAGGACCGAAAGAGCAACAGGCGTCTCTCAGCCCTGCGGAGGAGTGATCCGCAGGGCCGCACCAGGGCCGAATGTGCGATTTCGCACGAGGCGATACGTCACGCCCGGGGCTCCTCTGCCAGTGTTGCGCCTGAGCCCCTGATTAGCGCCGGGCCGCCCGTTTTGCAATCGTGCCGGCGGGCTGCCGCCTCTCCTGCCTGAGTTTCATTGAAATGACGCATGGGCATTGCTACTTTGGAGCCATGCCCAGTGCCGGGGCCGTCACGGCGCATGATCTGGAGGACCATCTACTGTCACCGACCCAACAGGCGGATCTGTCCGCCACCCAAGACCGCCCGGGCCATGCCCCGGCTGTCGACACCCCGAGCAGCGACCGCATTCTCAGCGCCGTGCTCGCCTCTCTTGATGATGACAAGGCCGAAGACGTCGTGCAGATCGACCTGCGCGGCCGCTCCGACATGTCCGATTACATGGTGATCGCCACGGGCCGCTCGTCGCGCCAGGTTGCCGCCATCGCCGAAAACCTCACCGACCGGCTGAAGCAGAACGAGAACGTGCTCTGCAAGGTCGAGGGCAAGGACAGCGGCGACTGGGTGCTGATCGATGCCGGCGATGTCGTCGTGCATCTGTTCCGCCCCGAAGTGCGCGAGTTCTATCAGCTCGAGAAGATGTGGATGCCCCGCCCGGCCGACGCTGCCGGAAGCGCTGCCGCCGCCTTCCGCTGATGCGGCTGATCATCTGCGCCGTCGGCCGCCTTCGGGCGGGCCCTGAACGCGCGCTGGTGGAAGATTACCTGGCCCGCTTCGGCAAGACGGGCCGGGCGATGGGCTTCGGCGCCGCCGATCTGGCGGAGGTCGATGCCAAGGGCGCCGGGCAGGAGGCCGAGCATCAGCTGCTCAGCCGCGCCGTACCCGCAGGCGCCGTGCGGGTGGTGCTCGATGAGCGTGGCCGCACCCTCACCTCCCCCGATCTGGCACAAAAGCTCGGCAGCTGGCGCGACGAGGCCCGCGACGTGGCCTTCGTTATCGGCGGCGCCGACGGCGTGACGGACGAGATGCGCGGATCTGCCGACCTGCTGCTCTCGTTCGGGCCGATGGTCTGGCCGCATGCGCTGGCCCGGGTCATGCTGGCCGAACAGATCTACCGCGCCGCCACCATCCTCGCCGGCTCGCCCTACCACCGCGAATAGGCGGGCGACGGGCCGCTGCCGCCCGCATCCCGGGTTCACGCCGGAAGCGGGCCGCGATATGTGAAGGCGAACCCGCCTCAAGGAGAGCGCCCATGTCCGGCAAGAGTCCCGTTGTCCTGTGCATTCTCGATGGCTGGGGCAAACGCGCCGACAGCCATGCCAACGCCCCGGTGATGGCCGAGACACCCCATTTCGATGCGCTGATGGCCAGCTGCCCGCATGCCGAACTCATCACCCACGGCCCCGCCGCCGGCCTGCCCAAGGGGCAGATGGGCAATTCCGAGGTCGGCCACACCAACATCGGCGCCGGCCGCGTGGTGGCGATGAGCCTCGGCAAGATCGAGATGGCCATCGAAGACGGCACCTTCGGCAAGGAAGAGGCGCTGCAGGAGTTTATCGGCAAGCTTAAGCAGAGCGGCGGCAAGGCGCATCTCTTCGGCGTGCTCTCCGACGGCGGCGTGCATGGCCATGTCGACCATATCGTCGCCGCCGCCGAGGCCATCGATGCCGCCGGCGTGCCGGTGGTGCTGCATGCCATCACCGACGGGCGCGACGTCGCCCCCTCCTCGGCCAAGGGCTACCTGAAAGACATCAAGGCCCGCCTGCCGGAGGGCGTGACCATCGCCACGGTCACGGGCCGCTACTTCGCGATGGACCGCGACAACCGGTGGGACCGCGTCGAGACGGCCTATAACGCCATCGCCGCCGGCAAGGGCACCGCCCAGGCAGACAGCCCCGAGGCGGCCATCGACGCGGCCTATGAGGGTGACAAGACCGACGAGTTCATCCCCGCCACCGTGATTGGCGACTACCACGGTTTCCGCGCCGAAGACGGGCTCTTCTGCCTCAACTTCCGCGCCGACCGGGCCCGCGAGATCCTTTCCGCCATTTCCGACCCCGATTTCTCCGAGTTCAGCCGGGGCGACGTGCCCGAGCTGTCGGCGCGGCTCGGAATGGTCGAATATTCCACCAAGCATGATGCCTGGTATCCCGCCGTCTTCCCCAAGCGGCCCATCGAGAACACGCTCGGGGCCTGGGTGGCGAGCCACGGGCTCAGCCAGTTCCGGCTCGCCGAGACGGAGAAATATCCGCATGTCACCTTCTTCCTCAACGGCGGCAAGGAAGAGGCCGAAGAGGGCGAAGACCGCTACATGCCCAAAAGCCCCAACGTCGCCACCTACGATCTGGCGCCCGAGATGAGCGCCGGCGAGGTGACGGAGGCTTTCGTCGCCGCCATCGAGAAGGGCTACGACCTGATCGTCACCAATTTCGCCAACCCCGACATGGTGGGCCATACGGGCGATCTGAAGGCCGCCATGCGGGCCTGCGAGGCGGTCGACAAGGGCCTCGGCCGCGTTGTGGCAGCGCTGGAAAAGGCGGGGGGCGCCATGGTCGTCACCGCCGACCACGGCAATTGCGAAGTGATGGTCGACCCGGTGACCGGCGGCGCCCATACCGCTCATACGGTGAACCCCGTCAACGTCGCCGTCTTCGGCGCCGCGCCCGGCGCCCGGCTGGTGAACGGCCGGCTCTGCGATCTGGCGCCCACGGTGCTGGAGCTGATGGGTCTGGAGCAGCCGCCCGAAATGACGGGCCGCAGCCTTCTGCGCGCCCCGGCAGCAACCAAGCCGCATTGCGACGAACTCTCCGCCGCCACCTCCGGCGGGCACCTGCCTGAATCGCCCTCTACATGACGCAGCTCGCGGCCCGCATAACGCGCGCCCTCCCTCTCGCTTTTCTCAAAATATCCCGGGGGGGCCGCAGGCGGGGGGCCGCGCCCCCCTCCACCCTCGCCACATGCGCCGCCGCCGCTTTCTTCGCGGCCCTCGCCGCCCCGGCCGCCGCCCAGCAAGGCACCGCCGCCGCGGCAGAGGCCGCCGCCGGCGCCTTGCGCCAGGCGGAAAGCCAGCTCGACGCCGCCCAGTCGGCGAGCGACCGGGTCGCCGCTCTCACCGAGACGGTGCGCGCCTATGAGGACGGGCTCGCCGCCCTGCGCGAGGGGCTGCGCCGCGCCGCCATTCGGCAGCGGGCGCTGGAGGCCGAGCTCGATGCTTCCTCCGGCGAGGTGGCCGAGCTGCTCGCGATGCTGCAGACGATGGGCCGCGCGCCGGCGCCGCTGCTGCTTCTGCACCCCTCCGGCCCTCTCGGCACGGCGCAGGCCGGCATGATGGTCTCGGAACTCACGCCCGCCCTGCAGACCCGGGTCGACGAGCTGCGCGCCCGGCTGACCGAGGTGGAGGAGCTGCGCCTGCTGCAGAGCTCCGCCGCCGGCACGCTGGAGGATGGCCTGCGCGGTGCGCAGGAGGCCCGCGCCGCCCTCTCCGCCGCCATCGCCGACCGCAGCGATCTGCCGCGCCGGTTCATCGAAGACCCGATCTCCACCGCACTGCTCATCGCCTCCACTGACACGCTCGACGGCTTTGCCGCCGGGCTTGGGCAGGTAATCGATGAAGAGCTGGCTGGCGCCGCACCCGATGCGACCGAGCTGAAGGGTCAGCTGCCCCTGCCCGTTCAGGGCGAGGTGATTCGCGGCTTCGGCGAGGCCGACGCCTCTGGCATCGCCCGGCCCGGCATGATCCTCGCCACCCGGCCCCGCGCCCTTGTCACCGCGCCCGCCGCCGCCACGATCCGCTTTCGCGGCCCCTTGCTCGATTACGGCAATGTCGTCATCCTCGAACCCGCCCCCGGGGTGCTCATCGTGCTCGCCGGCTTGGGTGAGGTCTTCGGGCAGGCCGGGCAGATCGTGCCGCAGGGCGAGCCCGTTGGCCTGATGGGCGGCGATGCCCCGGCGGCTGACGCGATTTTGACCGAATCCGCGCAAGGATTGGGAGCGACGCGCCCCGAGACGCTGTATGTGGAAGTTCGGGATGGTGAGACCCCGATAGACCCGGCCACCTGGTTCGAGACCGCACGGTAGCCCTGGGGAAAACAGGAAGGCAGGCATGAAAAAAATCGCACTCGCCGCTATCGGCGGCACGGCGCTCGGATTGCTGGTGACGACGCAGGTGGCCGGCCCGCTGCTCGCGCAGGAGGCCGAGAGCAATGCCTCTGTCTACGAACAGCTCGATCTCTTCGGCGACATCTTCGAGCGTATCCGCGCCCAGTATGTCGAAGAGGTCGATGAATCCGACCTGATCGAGGCCGCCATCAACGGCATGCTCACCTCGCTCGACCCGCATTCGAGTTACCTCTCGCCCGAGGATGCCGCCGACATGCGCGTGCAGACGCGCGGCGAGTTCGGCGGCCTCGGCATCGAGGTCACGCAGGAAGAGGGCTGGGTGAAGGTCGTCTCTCCCATGGATGGCACGCCTGCCGATGCCGCCGGCATGATGTCTGGCGATTTCATCACTGCGGTCGATGGCGAGAGCCTGCTGGGCCTGACGATCGACGACGCGGTCGAGCTGATGCGCGGGCCCGTGGGCAGCGAGATTGTCATCACCGTCGTGCGCGAAGGCGAGCCCGAGCCCTTCGACGTCAGCCTCATCCGCGACACCATCCGCCTCACCGCGGTGCGCGCCCGGACGGAGGGCGAGACGGTGGTGCTGCGCGTCTCCACCTTCAACGACCAGACCTATCCCAACCTGCAGGACGGGCTGGAGGAGCAGATCGAGGCGGCTGGCGGCATCGACAACGTCAACGGCATCGTGCTCGACCTGCGCAACAACCCCGGCGGCCTGCTCAACCAGGCGATCTACGTCTCCGATGCCTTCCTCGATTCCGGCGAGATCGTCTCCACCCGCGGCCGCCAGGCCAGCGACGGCGAGCGCTACAACGCCACGGCCGGCGACCTGATCGACGGCAAGCCCATCGTGGTGCTGGTAAACGGTGGCACGGCTTCGGCCTCGGAAATCGTGGCCGGCGCGCTGCAGGATCATCACCGCGCCATCGTCGTCGGCACCCAGAGCTTCGGCAAGGGCTCTGTGCAGACGGTCATGCCCCTGCGCGGCGACGGCGCCATGCGCCTGACGACCGCGCGCTATTACACGCCCTCGGGCCGCTCGATCCAGGCGCTGGGCATCTCGCCCGACATCATCGTCGAGCAGCCCGCCCCGCGCCCCGCAACTGACGAGGTTGACGACACGCCGGCCCGTCCCTTCGGCGAGGCCAACCTGCGCGGCGCTCTGTCGAACGACAGCCTCTCCGACGAGGACCGCACCCATCTGGAAGAGGATCGCGCCCGTGCCGAGGCCGCGGCCCAACTGCGCGAAGAAGACTACCAGCTCGCCTATGCGGTGGATCTGCTGCGCGGGCTCGAAGCGCTGGGCCCAGCCGCCGGCGTGCTGCAGCAGGCGGCCGCCGCGGAATGAGCGGCAAGGGCTACCGCCCCTGCGTGGGCATCATGCTCGCCAATGCCGAGGGCCGCGTGTTCCTCGGCCAGCGGGCGGATATGAGCGAGCCGGCGTGGCAGATGCCCCAGGGCGGCATCGACCCTGGCGAAGAGCCCGAGGCGGCGGCGCTGCGCGAGTTGCAGGAAGAAACGGGCATTGCGCCCGACCAGGTGAAGATCGTCGCGCGCACCCAGGAGCCACTGCGCTATGACTTTCCGCCGGAGCTCGACGGGGCCATCGCCAAGGGCAAATGGAAGGGGCAGGAACAAGTCTGGTTCCTGATGCGCTATCACGGCAGCGATTCCGGCGTGCGCCTCGATGCGCATGACGTGGAATTCTCTGAGTGGAAATGGGTCGCCCCGGCAGAGATCGTGCCGGCCATCGTGGCATTCAAACGCGATGTCTACGCCCGCGCCCTTGCCGAACTGGAGCCTTACCTGTGAAGCTCGTCGCCCTCGCCGCCGCCAGCCTGGCGCTGACAGCCACCTCCGCCCAGGCCCTCACCTGCCTGCGCCCCGATGTCGCCACGACCTTTCAGGAAGTAGCGGCTGCCGAAGAGCGATACATGGTCCTGAGCGGCACGCTGACCTTCGATGACAGCCTGATGCCGCCGCCGACGCTGCAGACCGTGCCCGACGGCGGCCTGCACCCCGACCCGGTGCCCGCCGAGTTCACCGGCTCACATCTCGCGGCAGACGGTGCCTTCTCCTCCCCGCTCGCGGAAACGCCCGTGACGCTGGAGATCGACTGTGCCGCCGCCTTCTGCACCTCGCTCACCTCCCCGCTGGAGGTGCTCGCCTTCGTGCAGATCGACGATGGCTCGATGCGCCTCGATGCCACGCCCTGCAGCGACAAGATCTTCATGAATCCGACGGACGAGATGCTCGACCAGGTGATGAGCTGCACCGCCGGCGAGAGCTGCGGCTAGCCCCTTCTACTCGTAGCCGAAAAGCTCCGCGTAGAAGCGAAGCACCGGGGAATAGGGCCCCGTCACGCCGTCCGGTACCGGATCATCCAGCCGCAGCGGCTTGGCCGTGTAAGGCCGGAGCTCTGGCGAAGACATGTAACCGGGATCGTTGCCGTAGGTCGCATTGGCCGGCCCCTCGCCCGCGAAAGGGCTGAGTTCGGGCTGCTTCATCGCCGCGATGGCCTCCGGTGCCGTGCTCACGCCCAGCCATTCGGCGATCTGCGGCAGGTAGAGATCGGGGTCGGAGAGCAGGTCTTCCCCCCGCACGCGCATCCAGCGCGAGGCGGGCAGGGAGTCGAGGAATTCCTTGGCGCGCAGATGCGGCTGCAGCCAGAAGGTTTCCGGGTCGACGCCGCCGCGCCCGGCGATGCCGCCGGCCTTCGAGATGTAATTGCGCAGCTCAACCATCGATTTCAGCGTGCCATGTGGGTGGCGCGTCATGTGGATGAACTTGGCCTCGGGGAAGGCGGCATCGATCCGGTCGAGCGCGCCATCCTCCAGCACGTAAATCGGGCTTTTGTCGACCAGACGCTTCGGCGCGGCCCAGGCGGCGAGATCGGCGTAGATCTGGCCGGTACTCTCGGACAGGCGCTCGTTGAGCCAGGTGTCGGCGGCGTCGATATCCGCCTCGCTCTGCCCGCCGAGGCCCAGCTCGGCCACCGCGCGCAGCAACCCGTGCTTCAGTCGCCGGCGCCGGCCATGCCACTTGCCCAGCTCCTCGAGCGTCCCGCCAGCGAAGAGGTTCACCTCCGGCAGGGCCATCATCTCGGGATGAGAGCCGATGACGCCGCACATGACCGAGGTGAAGGAGCGCGGCGGGGCGAGGATGAAGAGGGGCGCGCTCATGCCACGCCCTCCGCCAGCCAGACCTCGACACCGCCGCCCTCGCCGCCCTGCCGCGCGGCTGGCACGGCGAACAGGCCCGCGGGGGTCGAGAGCAGCTCGCGCAGCCCGTATTGCGAAGGGTTGTCGCCGAGGCCGCTGAGCGTGATCGCCTCGAAGCTCTGCCCTTTGCCGCTGCGCCAGAACCCGTAGTCGCCAGACCAGCTTTCCGTCATCTCCCTCAGCCACTCAAGATGTACCGGCGACAGATCGGTGCGCCTGCGCGGGCCACGCCCAAGATAGGTGGGCCAGAAGCGCCAGTCGGCCCCGCCGACATAGAGTTGCCCGTCATGCACCTCCATCCGCCAGAAGGCCTGCACGAAGGGATCATCAAACCCCGGCCCGGCGCCGGAGAGCGGCTGCTTGAGGCCGGCTGGGGTGACCCGCGTCTGCCCGGCGATGAGATCCCAGCTGTCATCTGGATGCACCCGGATCAGCTCTGCTGCGAAGGGACCGAAGGAATCGGCCCCCTCCCCCGGCTGGCGCTGCACGCCGGTGCCAATGTAGAGGGCGCCGTCGAAGACGATCATCGAGGTGGGCATGGGGCTGGCCGGGCCGCGCTCGGCGCCCCTCTCCAGCACCTTCACCCAATCCTCGCCCGCCTGCCGCCAAAGCTGAAAGCCGCGCTTCCGGTTGAGCGTGGCGGCATAGATCGTGCCGTTGAAGGCGCAGAGCTCGTTGATGGATTCGTTGGCCGGATCGCCGAAGCCCGCCGGGCTGACCGCCTCCCAGGCGCCGACGGATGGATCGGTCGTCCGCAACACGAGCGGCATTTCGGTCATGTTGTCATCGGCCCAGCCGCGCCCGTAGTTCATGCCCAGCGGCGTGGTGTAGAGATGCCCGTCATGCTCGAACAAGCAGCGGACGGCGGCGATATCCGCCGCCCCCTGCCCCAGCCCGGGCGGGCCGCATTCGGCGAAGGTCGTGCCATCCTCCGAGCGGAGCAGCAGCACCTGCTCCTTCATCGAGCCAACGGCCGCGTAGAGCACCGGAGCCTTGTCGCTGGCCCCCTGAAAGACGGCAAAGGCGCGGACCGACCGGTCACGCGCCTCTCCATCCTCATCAAGCGGGCTGCGGTAGACGATGCTCCAGCTTTCGGCGGCCGGATCGTAACAGGCGATCTCGGCCCCCAGCGTCACATCGCCGGCCTCGCGCCCCCGCTGGCGCAGCGGCCCGCGCCCGCCGCCCACACAGAGCCGCCCATTGAACCAGGCGACGGCCTGGCTGATGCGGATCAACGGGTTGAAGGGAGGCGCAGGTAATCTGCGGAAGTCACGCGCCGAAAATGCGGCGCCGGTAACGGAGGGCATAATAGGCTCCAGCCGGGCAGGTTGCCGCCATGTAACCCTCCGCGCGCGCGCGAGACAAGGCGAAGGCCGCCGGCTGGCTCACTCCCAGCCGATCAACCCTGCCGTCGTGCCCGTGGCCAGCACGCGCCGCGCCCGAAGCGGCAGAATCTGCCCGGCCATCAGATCATAGGCGACGTCTGTGCCCGCCGCATCGCGAATGACCGCCGTGCCGGAGGCATTGCAGAACAGCGCGCGGGGGACGGGGCTTAGATCGGCACCATCGTCGGGCGTGATCACTTGATGCCGGCTGGCGGGCGAATTGAGGCTTTCGGCATGGGTGGCAAAGTTGTCGGCCATGTGGGCTCCGCTGGCTGGGTCAGATTGCCCGCCACGCTAGTCCGCCAAAGATGAACGCCGCCCGGTGGCACCGCGCGGCGTTCATCATGTTTAACGATGCGGTCAGCCCTTGGCGCCCTGCCCGCGCGAGTAGACATCCTCGTAGCGCACGATGTCGTCTTCGCCGACATAGGCGCCGGTCTGCACCTCGATGAGCACCATCGGCACCTTGCCCGGGTTCTCCATCCGGTGGACGGACCCGAGCGGGATGTAGACCGACTGGTTCTCGGTCAGCAGCGTGACTTCATTATCTACAGTGACCTTGGCCGTGCCCTCCACGACGATCCAGTGCTCGGAGCGGTGGAAGTGGCTCTGCAGGCTGAGCGAGGCGCCGGGATGCACCATGATGCGCTTCACCTGGAAGCGCCCGCCCACCACGAGGCTCTCGAACCAGCCCCAGGGGCGGTGATCCTTGGGGAAATGCGTGGCCTGGGCCGAGCCCTTTTCCTTCAGCGCGGTGACGGCTTTCTTGACGTCCTGCGCGCGAGACATGTCGGCGATCAGCACGGCATCGTTCATGGCGACGGCCATGATGTTCTTCAGCCCGATGCCGACGACCTCCAGCCGCTCGGATTCGGACCGCAGCAGCGTGTCATCGCAATCGATGGCGGTGGCATCGCCGGAGAGCGACACGCCGCGGGTATCCGGCTCCGATTCGCGCCAGACGGCATCCCAGCCGCCAAGATCCGACCAATGGGCGGAGAATGGCACGACGGCGAGATTCTCGGCCTTCTCCATGACGGCATAGTCGATGGAGATGTCTTCGGCCTTCGCCCACGCTTCGGGATCGAGCCGCAGGAAGCCAAGATCGGCCTGCGCCTCGGCCACGGCGGCGCGTACGGGCTCCATGAGGGCGGGGGCATGCGCCTCGAAGGCGGCAACGATGTCGCGGACGCGGAAGAGGAAAATGCCGGCGTTCCAGAGGTAATTGCCGGCGGCGAGCATCTCTTCGGCGCGGGCGGCATCGGGCTTCTCGACGAAGCGCTGAAGCGGCTCGGCCTCGGTGCCCGGCTTACCAGCGAGTTCGAGATAACCGTATCCGGTCTCGGCCCAGGTGGGCGTGATGCCGAAGGTGACGAGCTTGCCCTGCTCGACGGCAGCGAGGCCTTTGGCGACGGCGGCGCGGAAGGCGGCGCTATCAGGGATGTGATGGTCGGACGGTGCGACCAGCATGATGCGGTCGGGGTCATCGCTTGCCAGCTGAAGGGCAGCAGCGAGCGCGGCGGGGGCTGTATTGCGCCCTTCGGGCTCGATGAGCACGGGGCCAGGGTCGATCCCGGCCTCGGCGAGCTGCTCGGTGACGATGAAGCGAAAATCGCTGTTCGTGAGCACCATCGGCTTGGCGAAGGTCAGGCCGTCGCCGCTGCCAGAGAGCCGGGCGGCGGAGGCCTGAAAGAGGCTCCGATCGCCGAGAAGGTTCGCGAATTGCTTGGGATATGACTTGCGGGAGAGCGGCCAGAGGCGTGTGCCGGAGCCGCCGGCGAGAAGTACGGGTGTAATATCAGTCAAAATCTCAGGTCCATCCAATGCATCATTCGGCCAAACTCCTCCGCGCGCAGACCATTGCCGGATTGATCGCCTCCGACAAGGATGCAGCTGGAAAAATCAGATCGAATGTTGGTGCATTGCTATGACGCGAGGCGGCCGTATTGCCAGTCCTAAAAGGACCGGCAACGGGGGTATCCCAGACCGGCCCTAATTCGAGTAATACTTGTTCCCGTAGGAATAGCCGTAGCCGTAATTGGCGCCATAGCCGTAGCGCCGCATGCCGCGCGGGTTGATCTGGGTGAGAACGGTGCCCGTCACGCCCTGACCGACGGTCTCGAACATCCGCAAGCCTTCCATCACCTGGTGGCGGCTAGTCCTGTCCCAACGCACGACGAAGACGACGGCATCGGCATGGCCGGCGACAATGCGAGCATCGGGGACGATCAGCACGGGCGGCGTGTCGAGGATGATGTAGTCGTAAAGCCCTCGAATGTGCTGGGTGAATTCCTTGAACCGCTCGGACGAGAACACATCCGCCGCGTTCGAGCGCGACTTCTCGCCCGGCAGCACATCGGCCCCGAGCAGCTTGCTCTTGATCACCGCATCCTCGAGCGCCACGTCGCCAGTCAATACTGAGACGAGGCCGCCCTTACGCTCGGTGCTCTCGTCGCCAAAATACTGGCCGAACGTGCGGCGGCGGATATCGCCCTCGATCAGAAGCACCTTCTTGCCCATCGAGGCCAGGTTCTGAGCCAGCGCAATAGAAGTGGTCGTCTTGCCTTCGCCCTGCTGCGACGAGGTGACCATCACCAACTGGGGCGGGTTGTCGATGTTGGAGAACATGATCGAGGTGCGCAGGTTACGCACCGCCTCCGCCGCTGCCGAGTTCGGCTTCTCATGCAGATAGTCGAGGATCGAGCGCCGGTTGCGCGTCGGGAAGATGGGCAGTTGGCCGAGAACCGTGCGGCCCGTGATCCGCTCAAGATCGTTCGCCGTGCGGAAGCTGTTGCTGCGCATTTCGAGGACAAGGACTATGCCTACGCCGATCATGGCGCCAAGCAGAACCGCTACGGCAACGATGAGCTGCTTGTTCGGGGCGCTCGGATTAGACGGGATGACAGCGTTCGACAGGATGCGGCTGTCAGCCTGCTGGATACCTTCCTGAGCCGCCGTTTCCTTCAGGCGGGTCAGGAAGTACTCGTAGAGCAGGCGGCTCGCCTCGGCCTCGCGGGTGAGCTGTTGCAGCTCGGTGAGCGATTGCGTTTGCGAGACATAGTCGGATTCGATATCCGCCTCGGCCTGCTCGAAGGACTCATATTGCGCCTGAAGCCGCTGCAGATTGGCCTCTTCCCGCGCGATCAGCTGCTCAAGTCGGGTCTCGGCAGCTTCTTGGGCGCGGGGGTCGGTCGCCGCGCGGCCGAGAAGGGTATTGAGCTGCGCGTCATTGGCGACAGCGGCCTGCTCTTCAAGCGTATCGGCAGCCTGCAGTCGGTCGATCCGGGATTGCACCGTGCTCACCTGCGCCGCCGCGTCGGACATCCGGGTGCGCATTTCCTGCAGCTGGCGCTCCAGCGCGGCAATTGCCTCGGGCGAGACCAACTCGTTTTCCGCATTGAATTGCGAAACGCGCGCCTCGGCCGTTTGCAGATCCGTTTCGAGCTCGGTCACCCGATCCGTCAGCCAGGTCGTCGCCTGTTCGGTGGCGTCGAATTTCACCTGAAGCTGCTGGTCGATGTAGAGATTCACGATCGCATCGGCGAGCGCAGCCGATTTCTGCGGCGAGGTCGTGGTGACGGTAATGTTGAAGACGTAGGAGCCATTCGGCGTATTCGTCACCGACACTGCATCGAGCAGGTTGTTGATGACGACGTCACGCACACGCTCCGGCGTGCGGCTCACGGCGAGCTGCTCCGGCGTTGCGGGCGTGATGCCGAAGAGCGACTTCACGAAGGTCTTCGACGCCTCGACGCCTTGCTCGATATCGGTGGCGAGGCCCGGCTCAGGCTCGACTTCGATGTAGGGGTTGAACTCCGGATCTTCGACCAGGTTCATGTCGTCCACGACACGGCCCATCAAAGAGCGGGCGCGGATGACCTCGATCTCCGAGACCATCTCGCTGTCGGTCCCGCCGAAGCCGCCGACGACGCTTTCAAGGTCTATCACATTGCTCTGTTGCGGCTGCATCATCACGACTGACTTCGCCGTGTAGAGCGGCACCGCCACCACATAGGCACGCCAGATCCCGACGATGCCAGCCAGCAGAATACAGGCAAGGATGATGAATTTGCCGCGCCAGATCGTCCGAAGCAGAGCGCCGATGTCGATAACGTCGTCGTCTTCCGGTGCCGTATCGACAGCCTTGGGCGCAACAGCGCTCATCTGAACCATATCCTACTAAACCCAAGCCGCTGTTTCAAAAAATTCTTAGCCAATGGGGCCTCTCGCCTCAACCGCAACATTTCGTTATCGCCGCAGCGGGCCTTCATCAAACCGTCCCAAAATGTAGGCCGATTTTCGTCGATTCTCGCTCTGGGAGAATAGAAACTCCGGCCATGATGGAAAGCCTCGCAGGGCAACCCGTCAGGTGAGGGCGCGCAAATTGACTGCTTTTTGGGCAAATTTGCGACACTGTTTTAACCCCGGCTCCACCCAGAGATCAAAAAACGGTCTTTCAGCGGCCCTTTACAAGGTCATCGATGGCGCGCAGCCGCGCCAGAAGATCGGGAATATCGGCGAGGGCCACCATGTTGGGCCCGTCCGAAGGTGACCGTGCCGGCTCTTCGTGCGTCTCGATAAAGACCGCGCCACAGCCCACGGCGAGCGCGGCGCGGGCCAGGGGCGGCACGAACTCCGCCTGGCCACCCGAAGAGGTGCCCTGCCCGCCCGGCAGCTGCACCGAATGCGTGGCGTCGAACACCACCGGCCAGCCCGTCTGGGCCATGATCGGTAGCGCGCGGAAGTCACTGACTAGCATATTGTAGCCAAAGCTCGCGCCGCGCTCGCAGAGCATGATCTTGTCGTTGCCGGTGCTCTCCAGCTTGGCGGCGACATTGGCCATGTCCCAGGGTGCCAGAAACTGGCCCTTCTTCACGTTGATCGCCTTGCCCGTCTCGCCGGCTGCGAGCAGCAGGTCTGTCTGGCGCGAGAGAAAGGCAGGGATCTGCAGCACGTCCACCACCTCGGCCGCGCGCTGCACCTGCGGGGTGTCATGCACATCGGTGAGCACGGGGCAGCCGATGCGGGCGCGCACCTCGGCCAGCACCTCAAGGCCCTTCTCGATGCCAAGCCCGCGCTCGCCGGAAAGCGACGAGCGATTGGCCTTGTCGTAGCTGGCCTTGAAGATGAAGGCCGTGCCGGTGGCCTCGGCCGCCTCGGCCAGCGTTTCGGCCAGCATCAGGGCGTGATCGAGGCTCTCCAGCTGGCAGGGGCCGGAGATGAGCGTGAAGGGCAGATCGTTGCCAACCTGCACATCGCCGATGTGAACGTGCTTCATGCCATCTCCCTCAAAGCCGCTTCGATGCGCGGCACGTCGACCGGATTGTTCAGCTCCCAGAACACCCGGCCCCGCGCCTCGACCTCGACACAGCGCATCGCCGCGCCGTTTTCGAGAAAGCGCAGCTGCTCCAGCCCTTCCAGCGCCTCAAGCTCGCCGACCGGCCAGTCGAGATAGGCGGCGAGCGCCTTCGGGCGATAGGCATAAACGCCGACATGGTGGAACACCGGCACCGGGGCGCCGGGCGCGCGGGCGCCGGTGAAGGGTATGACCTCCTTCGAGAAGTACAGCGCCTGCATCTGCCGGCCGAAGACGGCGGTGGTGCCGCCGACGAGGCCGTTGCGCCTGTCATCGAGGAAATTCGCCAGCGTCGCCTCGTCGCAGCGCAGCACCGGGGTGGCGGCGTCGACATCCGGCCACGTCTGCATCGCCTCGATCAGGGCGGTGAGAAACCACACCGGCGTCAGCGGCGCGTCGCCCTGCAGGTTTACGATGATGTCGGAGGTCAGGCCCGCGCTCACCACCGCCTCGGCGCAGCGCTCCGTGCCATTGCGGCAGGAAGAGGAGGTCATCAGGACAGAGGCGCCGAACCCCTCCGCCGCCGCGCGGATGCGCTCGTCATCCGTCACCACATGCACGGAATCGACGCCGAGCACCGCCATGGCGACCTCCCAGCTGCGCTGGATCAGGCTCTTGGCGCCGTCCGGCCCCTGCAATTCGACCAGCGGCTTGCCGGGATAGCGGGTCGAGGCATAGCGCGCCGGGATGAGAATGGTGACGCTCATGCAACCCCCGCCCGCAGGCAATCATGGATATGGATCAGGCCCTCGACCGCGCCGTCCTCTCCCACCGCGAAGAGGGTCGAGATCTTGCGGGCATTCATCAGCGCCAGCGCCTCGGAGGCGAGCGCATCCGGGGCGATGGTCAGCGGATCGCGGGTCGCGACCTCGCCGGCGCACCGCTCCATCAGGCCCTTGATGTTGCGGCGCAAATCACCGTCGGTGATGATGCCGGCCAGCCGGCCCTGCTCGATCACCGCCGCCGTGCCGAAGCCCTTGGCGGTGATTTCCAGAATGCCCTCGCTCATCGGTGTGTCGGGCGCCAGCATCGGCAGCGCCTCGCCCGAATGCATCAGCGCCCGCACCGTCAACAGCTGCGCGCCCAGGCGACCGCCGGGGTGATAGGCGTGGAAGCTCTCTTCCTTGAAGCCGCGCTCTGTCATCAGCACCACGGCCAGCGCGTCGCCCAGCGCCAGGCTGGCGGTGGTGGAGGAGGTGGGCGCGCGGCCCATTGGGCAGGCCTCGGGCGCATCGGGGAGTTGCAGGATCAGATCGGCCTGCCGGCCCAGCGACGAGCCCGGCACCTTGGTGATGGCGATCAGCGGAATCGAGAAGCGGCGCGAATAGGTGACGACATCGGCCAGCTCCGCCGTCTCGCCCGAATTCGAGATGGCGAGCACGACGTCACCGGAGGCGATCATGCCGAGGTCGCCATGGCTCGCCTCGGCGGGATGAACGAATTGCGCCGGCGTGCCGGTCGAAGCGAAGGTGGCGGCGATCTTGCGCGCCACATGGCCGGATTTGCCCATGCCGGTGACGACGACGCGGCCCGGCGCCTCGCGGATCAGGCGCACCGCTTCGGCGGCACTGTCGTCCAGCCCCCCGGCCAGCATCTCCAGCGCCTCGGCCTCGCAACGCAGCACGCGCGCCATCTCGGCGCGGATCCGGGCTGTGTCGGCAGGCGGGCTGGAGGGGCGGGTCTGGGCTGTCATTCTGGTCCTTCCTGGGGCCGATCTGTGAGGGATGGGGAGTGCAGAGGCAAGAGGAAGGGGCAGCGCGGGATGGCCGGTGTGGGAGGGGGGCTGTCTGCCCCCCGCTGGCGAAGCCAGCCCCCCCGAGGATTTCCAGGAGCAAAGACAGGGGGCGCGACGCCTGGTGGGGCGTCGGGGCGCGGCATGATGAGGGGGGGATGGTAGCGGTGCAGGGACTCGAACCCCGGACACACGGATTATGATTCCGTTGCTCTAACCAACTGAGCTACACCGCCAGACCGCGCGCCTCTTACGGCAGGGTCTGCGCGCGCGCAACCCTCTTTCGCGCGCTTCCCACCGGCAGCGCTTCGCGGCATCAAGGCGGCGGAGGTGAGCCATGGCATTTCTTGACGAGGCGGCGGCCATCGTGGGCCCGGGCAATGTGCTGCAGCGCGCGGCGCTGGCGCCGTGGCGGCACGACTGGACGGGCCATTACCCCAGCGACCCGGCAGGGCTGGTGAGGCCGGCGAATACGGCAGAGGTCTCAGCGCTCATGGCGCTCGCCACCCGGCACCGGCAGGCGATCGTGCCGGTCTCGGGCCATACCAGCGTTACCGGCGGCTCGTCGGCGGGGCCGGAGGCGGTAATGCTCTCGACCGAGCGGATGAATGCCATCCGCCGCATCTCGGCGGAGGAGCGGGTGGCCGAGGTCGAGGCCGGCGTTGTGCTGGACAGCCTGCATGCGGCGGCAGACGCGCAGGGCCTGCTTTTCCCGGTCACCTTCGGCGCGCGCGGCTCGGCACGGATCGGGGGTATGCTCGCGACCAACGCCGGCGGCTCGAACGTGCTGGCCTATGGCAATACCCGCGAGAATTGCCTGGGGATCGAGGCGGTGCTGGCCGACGGGCGGGTGCTGAACCTCATGTCCGCCCTGCACAAGGACAATTCGGGGCTGAACCTGCGCCATCTGCTGATCGGCGCCGAGGGCCAGCTCGGCATCATCACCGCCGCCATGCTCCGCCTCGTGCCCGCGCCCCGCATCCGCGCCACGGCGATCTGCGCCGCCGCCTCGCTGCCGGCGGCGCTGGCACTGCTCAACCGGCTGCAGGACGAGACGGGCGGCAAGGTCGTCGCCTGCGAATACATGCCAGCGCAATATATCGAAGGCCATCTGCGCTACATCGCCGGCGCGCGCGAGCCCTTCGCAGAGCGGCACGCGCACAACGTCATGATCGAGCTCGCCTCGCCGGCAGAGGCCGATGCGGCGCCGGGCGACGACGGCCAGCCCCGGCTATCGGCGCAGCTGGAGGTCCTGCTCGCCGGCGCGCTGGAGGAGGGCCTGATCGCCGATGCGGTCATCGCCGCGTCCGAGGCGCAGCGGGCCGAGATGTGGGCGCGGCGGGAGGCGGCGGCGGAGCTGACCTTCGCGCGCCAGCCCTGCGTCGATTGCGACATCGCCGTGCCGCTGGGCGCGGTGGCGCCGTTTCTCGACGAGGTGCGGGCGAGGATCGCGGCGCTCGTGCCGGGGGCGGAAGACATGGTCGTCGCCCATCTCGGCGACGGGAACATCCATTACACGCTCTACCCGGGCGAGGCCGCCATGAATCGGGCCGAGGAGCTGCGCGCTCTCATCGATGGCACGGCGGTGGAGATGGGCGGCAGCTTCTCGGCCGAGCACGGCATCGGGCGCTCGAAGCTCGGGGCCATGCGGGCGCTGAAGGATCCGGTGGCGCTGGAGGCGATGCGGGCGGTGAAGGCGGCGCTCGATCCGCTCGGATTGCTGAACCCGGGGAAGACGATTCCGGAGGGGTAGCTCGGGTGGAGAGCGCCGGGGGCTGTCTGCCCCCGGACCCCCGGGGATATTTGGCAGTCGAAGGTTTAGGGGGCCGGGTTGGCTCAGGCGCGCCAGCCGAAGAAGCCTTCGCCGGCCCGGTCGAGCAGTTCGGCGGCGAGATCGCGGCCGAGCGCGGCGGCTGCTTCGGTCGGGCCGGAGCTCTCGCCGGTATGGGCGATGCTGCCGTCGGGCTTGAGGATCTCGCCGCGCAGGCGGATCGTACCGCCCGATAGCTCAGCCAGGCCGGCGATGGGTGTCTCGCAGGAGCCGTCGAGGGCGGCGAGGAAGGCGCGCTCTGCGGCGAGGCGGATGCCGGTTTCACCATCGTGCAGCGGCTCGAGCAGGGCGGCGGTGTTGCGATCGTCCGCCCGGCGCTCGATGCCGATGGCGCCCTGGGCGACGGCGGGCAGCATCTCGTCGGGCGAGAGCGGCGCGGCGGGCACCGTGCCCACCATGCCCAGACGATTGAGCCCGGCCATGGCGAGGAAGGTCGCCTCGGCCACGCCCTCGCGCAGCTTGCGCAGGCGGGTCTGCACATTGCCGCGGAACTCCACCACCTGAAGATCGGGCCGCCGCACCAGAAGCTGCGAGCGGCGCCGCAGGCTGGAGGTGCCGACAGTGGCGCCCTGCGGCAACGCGGCCAGCGTGGCCTCGCCCTCGCCGAGCGAGACAAAGGCATCGCGCACATCCTCGCGCGGGAGGTAGCAATCGAGCGCCAGCCCCTCGGGCTGCAGCACCGGCATGTCCTTCATGGAATGGACGGCGATATCGAGCTCGGCGCGGATCAGCCCCTCTTCGATCTCGCGTGTGAAGAGGCCCTTGCCGCCAAGCTCCTTCAGCGCCCTGTCCTGCACGCGGTCTCCCGTCGTCTGCACGACGACCACCTCGAAGGCCTCCATCGGCAGATCCCAGGCCTCCATCAGCCGGGAGCGGGTTTCATGCGCCTGGGCCAGCGCCAGCGGCGAGCCGCGGGTGCCGATGCGCAGCGGGGCGGAGGGAGAGGGCAGATCGGGCATGGCCGGCTGGCTAGGACGTCTGCCGCGGCTTGACAAGGGTGTGCGCGGCGAGGGCGCCGCGCCGCCTTGACAAGGCGCCCCCCGGGCGGGACGAGGGGGGCCGATGGAAGGACCCGTGATGCATAAGGACAAGGCCCTCTTGAGGGCGCTGGCGGGCGAGACCCTGCCCATTCCCCCGATCTGGATGATGCGCCAGGCTGGCCGCTATCTGCCCGAATACCGCGAGACCCGCGCCCAGGCCGGCGACTTTCTGTCGCTGTGCTACTCGCCCGATCTCGCCGCCGAGGTGACGCTGCAGCCGATCCGCCGCTACGGCTTCGATGCCGCGATCCTGTTTGCAGACATCCTGCTGCTGCCGCAGGCGCTGGGCACCAAGCTGTGGTTCGTTCCCGGAGAGGGCCCGCGGCTGGAGACGGTGACGAGCGCGGAAGAGCTGGCGGCGCTGCGCCCGGTCTCGGCCATCCATGACACGCTCGGGCCCGTCTATGACACGGTGCAGATCCTCAGCCGCGAGCTGCCCGAGGAGACGGCGCTGATCGGCTTCGCCGGCGCGCCCTGGACGGTGGCAACCTACATGATCGCCGGGCGCGGCACACCTGACCAGGGCCCGGCCCATGCGCTGATGGCCGAGGACGAGGCCACTTTCGCGGGCATCATCGACCTGCTCACCGAGGCGACGGTGGAATACCTCTCTGCCCAGGTTCAGGCCGGGGCCGAGGTCGTGAAGCTCTTCGACAGCTGGGCCGGCTCGCTGGAGGGCGCTGCCTTCGAGCGCTATTCGCTGGCCCCGATGCGGGCGATCACGGCGGCGCTGAAAGAGCGCCACCCGGGCCTGCCGGTCATCGCCTTTCCCCGCGGCGCGGGTGCGCGCTTCGAGGGGGCACACGAAGCCATCGGCGCCGATTGCATCGCGCTCGACGATGGCGTCACGCCCGATTGGGCGGCTGCGCATGTGCAGCGGGACGGCTGCGTGCAGGGCAACCTCGCCTCGCATCACATGGTCACCGGCGGCGACGCGCTGGTGGAGGAGACGCGGGCCATCGTGAAAGCCTTCTCGGGCGGGCCGCATATCTTCAACCTCGGCCATGGGATTACCCCGGATGCCGACCCGGAGAACGTGCAGCTGATGATCGACACGGTGCGCGGAACCGCCTGATCGCGAACGGGCGGCGCAGAGCCGCCCGCCCCATGCACCAGCGCCGTCGGTGGAGCGGCGCGCCCCCTGCGAGGAACAGTCTCGCCTGCCTGCCCGTTGAACCAGGATTTCGACAGGAGGCACAATGCTACGCTCGATCCTCATGGGCCTCGTCGCCGGCCAGCGCTCGATGACACCGCTCGCCGCCCTCGCCGTTGCCGCCCGGCGCGATGCTCTGCCCTATGACACGCCCGAGGGGCGGTTCATGTCTGAGCCGTTGATTGCCGCGGGCGGTATGACGATGGCCGGGCTTGAGATGGCCGGCGACAAGATGAAGACGGCGCCCGACCGCACAGTCTTCCTTGGCCTGCTGGCCCGCACCATCACCGCCGGCTTTGCCGGGGCGGCCCTGGCGCCGCCGCGCAAGGGGGTCGAGGGTGCAACGCTCGGCATCGCCGCGGCGATGGCTTCGTCCTACGTCGGCCTGACCGCGCGCAAACGCGCGATCGAGGAATGGGACCAGACGAGCACCGGCCTCACCGAAGACGCCATCTGCATGGCGGCGGCGCTGGCGATCGCCAACACGCGCTAGCAGTAGGGGCCAGCTTTAAGGGACGGCGGGCGGGGCGATTGCCGGCAGGCGAGCGCCGCCCGCCGTCACACCCACTTCGCCAGCGGCGGCAGGCTCATGAGCACGGCATCGGGGTCATGTGCCGTCGCCAGGCCGAACTTGGTGCCCCGGTCATAGACCAGGTTGTACTCGGCATAGAGCCCGCGGTGGATGAGCTGCGCCTCGCGCTCGGCTTCGCCCCAGTCCTGGCTCCGCCGCTTTTCCACCAGCGGCAGATAGGCGGGCAGGAACGCCCGACCGATATCCTGGATCAGCGCGAAATCCGCCTCCCAGTCGCCGGTGCAATGATCGTCGAGGAACACGCCGCCCACGCCGCGGGCGCGGCGGCGGTGGGGAATGTAGAAATACTCGTCGGCCCAGGCCTTCAGGCGCGGGTAGTGCTCCTGCCCATGCCGGTCGAGATGCTCCTTCTGAACGGCATGGAAGTGCGCCGTGTCCTCGTCGTACTCAAGGCAGGGGTTCAGATCGCTGCCACCGCCGAACCACCAGGCAGCCGGCGTCCAGAACATGCGGGTGTTCATATGCACCGCAGGCACATGCGGGTTCTGCATATGGGCGACGAGGCTGATGCCAGAGGCCCAGAAGCGCGGGTCTTCCGCCACGCCCGGCACACCCCGCGCCGCCATGCTGCGCTGCGCCGCCTCGCCCAGCTCGCCATGCACGGCGGAGACATTGACGCCCACCTTCTCGAAGACGCGGCCACCGCGCATCACGCTCATCAGGCCACCGCCGCCTTCTTCGCCCTCGCCGCCGCGGCGCGTCTCTTTCACCTCGAAGCGACCGGCGGGCGTGTCGCCCGGCTGGCTGTCTTCCAGCGCCTCGAAGGCCGCGACGATCTCGTCCCTGAGCTGGCGGAACCAGCCGCTCGCCCGCTCCTTTTCCGCCGTCATGGCGCCGCTGTCCGGCATGGCTGCCTCCGATATTGAATAACCGCCGCCTTTTGGCGCAAACCGGCGGTGAACCCAAGCCCTGGAGCTGTCACAGATGCGCCGCCTTCTGCTCGCCCTGCCTCTTCTCGCCGCTGCCTGCGCCACGCCGCAGGAGCAATGCATCGCCCGCGCCACTCAGGATCTGCGCACGCTCGGCGGGCTGATCGCCCAGACGCGCGGCAATATCGAGCGCGGCTACGGCCTGACCACCGAGCAGGAGGTGCGGGTGCGCAACCGGCTCTGCCGCGGCGAGACGGCCAGCGGCGAGCCCTTCACCTACGAATGCCAGGAGACGGAGACGGTCGACCGCCGCGTACCAGTGGCGCTGGATCTCGACGCAGAGCGCGCCAAGCTGAGCTCGCTGGAGCGCCAGCGCGACCGGGAGGCGGCGCAGGCCCAGTCGCAGGCCAATGCCTGCCGCCAGGCCTACCCGGAATAATCGGGGCCTAGAACGCCGAGCAGGCGGCCGGGTCGAGAAGGCTGCGGCCGCCATCCACCGTCAGCACCTGCCCGGTGATGAAGCCCGCGCCCTCCGAGGCGAGGAACTGCACCGATTCTGCCAGCTCACGCGGGCTGGCGATGCGACCAAGCGGGGTGCGGGCGACGACGCGCTCGCGCATCTCGTCATCGTCCTTGATGCGCTCCTGCAGCGAATTGCTCATGACCGAGCCGAAGGAGACGGCATTGACGCGAATCTTCTCAGGCGCCAGCGCCACGGCCATCGAGCGCGTCATCTGCTCGAGCGCCGCATTCGACACCGAGTAGGCCAGCAGCTCGGGGTGGGCCATGCGCGCCGCGATGGTCGAGATGTTCACGATGGCGCCGCGCGGGCCCTCGGGCTCGGGCGTGAGCTTGATCATCTTCTTGGCGACGATCCGGCTGAGCTGCAGCGAGGCGACCATGTTCTGCTCGATCATGGTCGGCACCGAATTGTCCTCGGGGTCGAAGAGCGAGGTGGGCATGATCTGCCGCGCCGCGTTCACCAAGATATCGACGCCGTCGAAGGCATCGAGCGTGAGAGAGAGCAGGTTGGCGATGGTCAGCTTTTCGCGCAGATCGCCGGCAAAGAGACGGGCCGAGCTGCCCTCGCCGGTGATGTCGCCCACTTCGGCGTTCAGCCCCTCTTCGTCTCTGTCGACGAAGATGACGTTGGCGCCCTGCTCCAGAAAGTGCAGGCCGATGGCCAGGCCCACGCCGTGGGCGCCACCGGTTACGATGGCTGTCTTACCGTCTATCGAGAAGGTCATGTCTGCCTCCGTCCCCTATCAGGGACCCTAAGCCTAGTTCAGCGCCGCGGGCGAGTCGCGCGGAACAGTTTGAAGGCTCCATCGCCTCCAAGTTCCTCGACGCGCGAAAAAGCGGCATCGAGGGCGGCCTCGTAGGGAAGATGGCGATTGGCCACAAGCCATAGCTGACCGCCCGCCAGCAGATTTCGCCGCGCCGCAGCGATGAAGGATTGCCCGAGCGCATGGTCGACGGCCCGCCCCGTATGGAAGGGCGGGTTCATGACGATACCGCCGTAGGGCTCTTCCGCCTTCCAGTTGGCGGCATCCTCCCAGTGGAAGCTGGCGCGCGGATCCTTGATGTTGAGACGGGCGCAATCCAGCGCCAGCGCCTCGGCCTCGATCAGGTCGAGGCTCTCGACACCTTTTGTTTCCAACACCTTGGCAGAGAGATAGCCCCAGCCGGCACCGAAATCGGCCATGCGGGCGGGCAGCTTCTTGGGCAGCGCTTCGGCCAGCAGGGCAGAGCCTGCGTCGATCCCGTCCTCGGAGAAGATGCCGGGCTGGCGCACCCAGCCGTCAGGCCCTGCGACCGGCCCCTCGCTGGCCCAATCGGCCAGGGCGTCGCCGGGCGACATCACGAAGAGTCGACCGTGATCGCGCGTGTCAGAGGGCAGGTCGCCCAGCCTCTTGCGGGCCTCGCGCCAGAGCGAATCAACCCCGTGCGTCTTCGGCCCGTCGACCGCCACCACCGGCGCACGGCGCGCCGCATCGGCGATCAGCGCCTTGGCGAGGGCCTTCGAGCGGGGGAGGAAGACGATCGCCACCGCCGCCGTCTCGCCCGGCTCGGCGAGCTGGTAGCCGGAGGCAGCCCAGTAATCGGCATCGGGACGAAAGCCCGTCTCAACGATCATGCGGTCCTGCGGAAGGGCCGAGAGGTCAGCATCCGGCCGCGGACGGATCGCGAGAACGCGGCCCCCGAGCGGCAGGACAAGAACCCCTTCAGAGAGGGCGGAGGCCGGTCTGGATTTTGCCATGGGTCAGGCGCTGAGTGGCGCGCCTATTCCTTTTCCATCGTGCATTGCAGCGGGTGTTGGTGCCGCTGGGCGAAATCCATCACCTGCGCCACTTTCGTCTCGGCAATCTCGTAGGAATACACGGCGACGACCGCCACGCCTTTTTTGTGAACCGTCAGCATCAGCTCGAAGGCCTGGGCATGGTTCATGCCGAAGAAGCGTTCGAGCACATGCACGACGAATTCCATCGGCGTGTAATCGTCGTTGAGAATGAGCACCTTGTAGAGCGGGGGGCGCTTCGTTTTCGCGCGCGGCTCCAGCTTCAGCCCGACGTCATCATCGCCGTCGCCGTCGTCAGGGCCTGTCGCCATCATGTAGAAATCGGCCAGCATGGTCCGCTTTCGTCTCACCCGTGCAATGATTGTGTCGGGGTTATATAGGGGCTGAACGGTCACTGCAAAGGCCGGTTTGCGGAGGAATCTGGGCATGGGGCGGCAAAATCGCGTCTTCGGCTTCGATGCAGACGACACGCTCTGGCACAACGAGAAGTTCTTCCGCCTCACGCAGGACCGATTCGTCTGGCTGCTTGGCGACCATGCCGAGCCCGAAACGCTGGCCGACAGGTTGCTCGCCGCCGAGCGACGCAACCTTGGCCACTACGGCTTCGGCATCAAGGCCTTCACCCTGTCGATGATCGAGACCGCGCTGGAGGTGACCGACAACCAGGTGCCCGGGCAGGTGATTTCAGAGATCATCGCTGCCGGGCAGGAGATGCTGCGCCACCCCATCGAGCTGCTGCCCGGGGCCGAGGCGGCGGTCGAGGCGCTGGCGGGCCGCGGGCGGGTGGTGCTCATCACCAAGGGCGACCTGCTCGACCAGGAGCGCAAGCTGGCGCAATCGGGCCTGGGCGACGCCTTCGATGCGGTCGAGATCGTCTCCGACAAGACCGCCGGCACCTATGCGCGTATCTTCGCGGGCGCCGACTTCGCCCTGATGGCCGGCAATTCAATGAAGTCCGACGTGATCCCAGCGCTGGAAAGCGGCGCGCATGGGGTACATGTGCCGCATGAGACAACCTGGGCGCTGGAAGAGGCGGACGACCCCGAAGCCGGCCCGCGTTTTCACCGCATCCCGATGCTCGGCGAGCTGCCCGATCTCGTGGATCGCCTCATTTAGAGGCAATATTTACTTAAAATTTTCATCGCCGAACAAGGTCTGGGTGAGGGCCTGCAGGCACACACCACATGTGTGCCGCACATGAGCTTCACCTGCGATCAGTTTGGAAAATGAAGTGTTTTCGGCTCAGGATCGCCGTGCTAGCTTCGTCTCAATCAAAAGGCATCCGCCACAGAAGCGGAGCCGTGAGGCAGAAAATCGGGCAGTGAAACCATGCCGCTATCCACGTTTAGGACGGCCCGTCTGGGCCTGCTGATTCTGTTCGTCTTCGTGAGCGCCCTACTGGCGCAAACAGCGAGGTCGGCGCCCTACGCCGCGCTCGTGATGGATGCGCGAACCGGTGAAGTTCTGCATGAGCAGAACGCTGATACGAGGCTCCATCCGGCGTCTCTGACCAAGATGATGACGCTCTACATCGCCTTCCAGGCGGTGCAGCGCGGCGAGATCTCTCTCGATACCGATGTCGTCATCACCGCCGACGCGGCCGCGATGCCGCCCTCGAAACTGGGGCTGCGCTCGGGGCAGACGATCCGCCTGCGCTATCTCATCCGCGCCGCTGCCGTTCGCTCGGCCAACGATGCGGCCACGGCCATCGGCGTCGCCATCTCCGGCAGCCAGGAGGCCTTCGCCCGGCGGATGAACGCCACCGCTCGCGCGATGGGGATGAACAGCACCACCTTCGTCAACATGAATGGCCTGACGGCAGAGGGGCACCTCTCGACCGCGCGCGACATGTCGGTGCTCGGGCGCCACATGATCTATGACTTCCCGCAGTATTATAACCTGTTCTCGCGCCGCACGGCGGATGCCGGCATGGCCACGGTGAGCAACACCAACCGCCGCTTCCTCGACAGCTATCCCGGCGCCGACGGCATCAAGACGGGCTTCACCAACGCAGCGGGCTACAACCTCGTCGCCAGCGCCCAGCACGGCAATGTGCGCATCATCGCCACCGTCTTCGGCGGCACCTCGACCGCGCAGCGCAACCAGAAGGTCAGCGAGCTGCTCGACCTCGGCTTCTCGCGCGCCCCGGCCAACGCCCGGCTCAGCCGGCCCGAACCGCCGCCTGCGGTGACGCTCCGCGAAGGCGCGCAGGTCGTGGCGACGGCCCCGCCGGGATCGGCCTCGATCGACCATCCGGCGGCCCGCACCATCCGCGTCTCTGGCATTATCAACAGCTCGCTGCGGCCCATGGCCCGGCCCGGCGGCCCCGGCGCCCCTGCGCCCGCAGCCGGCAGCGGCCAGGATGCCATCGCCCTCGCTCTGGCCGATGCGATCATCGCCGAAGCCTCCACCTCCACGGGCCCCGCCGCTACTGCGGCACCGGACGGCACGCTCCTCGTCGCAGCCGATGCCTCCGAGCTTGCGCCCCGCGCCGTTGCCGCGCCGCCAGCCAGGCCGGCCGAGCTGATCATGACCGCCGAGGCCATTGAGCCGGGCAGCCTGCCCGAGGCAGAGCCAGAGATCGTCACCCGTCTGTCGACCTCCGGCGGGCACACCTGGGGCATCAACGTCGGCCGCTACAACTCGCGCGGCGAGGCGGAGCGCGTGCTGATCCGCGTGGCCCTGGCCGAGACGGTAACGCTGGAAGGCTCGCTGCGCCGCGTGGTGCAGATGAACACCGGCTACGACGCCAACTTCATGGGCCTCACCCGCGAGGGGGCAGACCTGGCCTGCCGCCGCCTGCAGGCGCGGGGCACCACCTGCTTCATGATCGGCTCGGAAGGCTGACAGCCCTACAGCCGTCGCTGGGCCATCAGGCCCGGGGCGGCGCCGCATCCTCGCGCAGCAGCAGCGCGAGCGCCGCGATGGAAAGGGCGACGCCCGCCAAAATGGCGACCGGCGGCAGCGTATCGCCAAGCGCCAGCGTCCACAGGATCACCCAGGACGGCGTGAGATAGGTGTAGGCCATCACCTTGGCCGCCGGCAGCCGCAGCGTGGCGAATTGCAGCAGCACGAAGGTCGTCGCCGAGGCGAAGACCGAGGTATAGGCCAGCGTCACCCACACGATGCCCGGCAGCGCCGCGAAGTCGGTGCGCATCAGGTCGCCCCAGCCCCAGATGGTCAGGATGATCGCACCCGCCACCAGCATCGGCAGGGTGAATTGCAGCGCGCTCTCGCCGCGGTTCAAAAAGCGCACCATCGGCGTGTAGAGCGCGTGGCTGATGCAGCCGATGAAGAAGATCGCCTCGCCCCGCTCGACCTGAAACGCCAGCAGCGCGGCGAAATCCGCCCGGAAAATCACCCAAAGCGCCCCTGCCCCGCCAAGCGCCAGAGCCAGCGCCATCCGCCCGGTCAGGCGCTGGCGCATCAGCAGCCAGCCGAAACCGGCCGACATGATCGGCGTCAGCGTGAAGACGGCAGAGGCCGCGACGGGCGGCGCCGTCTTCAGCCCCTCGAACATCGTGACGAAGTAGATCGCGAAAAGCCCGCCGAGAAAGGTGTGCCGCCAGGGCGCGGGCGGGATCAGCCGCTTCGGCCGCCCATGCCGCGCCAGCACGATGGGCGCGAGGATGGCCGAGGCGCACCAGAAGCGCAGGGCGTTGAGCGCCGCGGGCTCGATATGCGGCGCGGCCAAAGCACCGAGCGGGAAGCTGCCCGCAACCAGCGCCGAGAACAGCAGCATCGCCAGATGCCCTTGCCGTGATCCCGTCATGCCTGCCCCCCGTCCGCCGCGATCTGTCTCTGCCGTAAGGGACCACGCGCGGCAAGTGGGGCGCCTCGCCTTGCCTCCCCCCGGCCGGCGCGGCAGGGTGCCGCCATGGCCGAACACCGCCCTTCCCTCGCCGTCCGCCTGCGGGATTCGCTCTGGCTGCGGCGCTTCGTCGCCGCGCTGCTGAACCTCTGGATCCGCTTTTGCGCCGCCACCACGCGCTGGCAGCGCGAAGGCGAAGATGCGCTGCGGGCGCAGTTGCAGGAGGGGCCGGTGATCGTGGTGCTCTGGCATTCGCGCATCGCCTTCGCAGCACAATGCTGGCCAAAGGGCGCGCCGCTCTCCACCCTCAACGAAGGCACCGCCATCGGCGCGATGATGGCCGATGTCTTTGCCAAGCAGGGCTTCTCGCCCATGCTCATGCCCCCCGGCGCCTCGACCATGGCGCAGATGCGCACGGTCCTGAAGCGCCTGCGCGAGGATCGCATCTCCATCGGCATCGCCGCCGACGGCCCCGCCGGCCCGGCGCGAGAGCTCAAGCCCGTACCCGTCGACTGGGCCCGCATCGCCGGGGTGCCCGTCTGGGGCATGGCGATCTCTCAGGCCCGGTCGTGGCGCCTTGGCAGCTGGGATCGCACGCTCTTCCCCCGCCCCTTCACGCGCGGCGCCATGGTGCTGGCCCCCTGGGAGGCCGGCCCCCTCGCCCGCAAGCCGACCGAGGCGGAGCGTGCCGTCGCCACCGCCTCGCTCACCGCGCATCTCGACGCGATCACCGACCGCGCCGACGCCATGCTGGGCGAGCCGCGCCAACCCTAGGCCGGCCAGACGAGCGCCACGCCCATCAGCACCATCCCCGTCCAGCCGACCATGAACACCATGGAGCGCCAGACCGGGATCGCGGCCATGTACATCGGCAGATAGGGGATGCGCACGAGCACGAAGACGGCGGCGCCGAAGATCGCCAGCGGCATGTTGGTGCCGGGCACCACGAGGGCGAGGATGCCGAGCCCCATGAACACCGGGTAATTCTCGCGAAAGTTCCGCGCCGCCCGCTCGGCGCGGCCATGCACGGCGTTCTTCAGGGGCTCCTCGTCGCGCGAGGCGAGAAAGCGCCCGATGGAGATATGCGAGATCAGCATGAGGGCGGGCACGTAGCAGGTGAGCAGGTAGACGGCAGAGCCGATGAGCAGCCAGGTCAGCATCGCAATGTCCTTTCAAGGATGACTGATCCCGAGCTAGGCTTCCGAAGGTATCACCTCAATTCCCTTGGAGGGTATCATGGCCTTCGGCTCCGCGCTCAAAACGCTCCGCAGCGATCTCGGCCTGTCGCAGCTGGCGCTGGCCGGCGCGCTCGGCACCACGCAGCGGCATGTCTCCTTCATCGAAAGCGGGCGCAGCCGGGCGACGCGCGAGTTTCTCATCCGCCTCTGCACCGGACTCGCGCTGTCGCTGCCGCAACGGGCAATGCTCTTCGATGCGGCGGGGCTGGCCAACCCCTTCCGCCATGACGATTTCGGCGCGGCGGAGATGGAGGCGCTGCTCGACCGGATCGAGCGGCGCGTGCTGCGGCACTGGCCCTTCCCGGGCTTTGTGCTCGACCGGTCGTGGCAGGTGCTGCGCGCCAACGGGCCGGGCCTCGCGCTCACCGCCTCGCTGGGCGCGCCCCCCGGCGAGATGCCCTCGCTCTTCGAGATCTTCCTGTCGCCCGCGTTCCGGGCGCGGGTGCAGAACTGGCAGGACGTCAGCCTCGTCTTCTACTTCCGCATGCTGGGCGCCGCCGCCGAGAACCCCGCCCTCGCCCGCCGGCTCGATCAGGCCCGCGCCGAGGGGCTGTTCGACCATGTGCCGGCGCGGCTCGCCAGCACCGACCCGCCGCCGCCCTTCGTGCCGGCCCGGCTGACGGGGCCGGACGGGGTGACGCTCACCATGTCGTCGCTGGTGGGTCGGCTCGCCTCGATCCATGACGCGGCCATCGCGGGGCTGGAGGTGGAGCTGCTCGCACCGGTGGATGACGAGACGGAGGCCTGCCTTCTCGGTCACGCGCCAGACTGACGGCGCCCAAAGAAAAAGGCCGCCCCGAAGGACGGCCTTCCAACTTAGCTAATGCTCAGATCAGGCGAGGATCTTCGAGACCACGCCGGAGCCGACGGTGCGGCCGCCTTCACGGATGGCGAAGCGCAGGCCCTCTTCCATGGCGATCGGGTAGATCAGCTCGGCCGACAGCTTCAGGTTG